>JAUIFJ010000030.1 GCA_030429345.1 bacterium
GGGTCCTCTCGTTTTGGTGATTGTTGACCAACACACCAATGTGGCTCTCAACTCCGTTGAACCCACGAAGAAGGGGGCCCGGTCGTTCCATAAGGTCTAGCGCCGATCGGCATAAGGCAGCAATTCTTTTTCCGTCGCCCCCGCCTGCGCGGGGACGACCGACTTGGGTGGGCTGGAGTGTCGGTGTTGCGATGACGCTGTGCTGCGGGGAGTCTAGTATCGCGTGATCCCTTTGTCCACCTTTGCGCCCCACTCGAGAATGCCTCCGACCAGGTTGTAGCACCGCTCGAAGCCCATGCGGCGCAGTTCGACGCAGAGTCGATGGCTGCGCACGCCGCTGCGGCACTGCAGCACAATGTCCCGGTCACGGGGCAGTTCCTTCAGTCGCGCCTTGACCTCGTGCTGCGGTATCCACGTCGCGCCTTCGATGAGGCAGATCTCCCGTTCCCAGGCCTCGCGGATATCCAGCAGGAAGGGCGCTTCGGCGCCCGTCATCCGCCGGGCGCAGGCCTCCACGCCGATCTCGGGAACCTCCTGCTCGAGCAGGTCCTCCTGTGATACGTCCGGATTGCAGAACTGCTGGTAGTCCACCAGTTCCCGGATGGTCGGGGAGTCGCCGCAGACGGGGCAGTCGGGACGGCGCCGGATGGTCAGTTCCTGGAAGCTCATCGAGAGCACATCGATCAACTGCAGGCGACCGCTGAGCGTCGATCCGATGCCGGCGAGGATCTTGATCGCCTCGCTGGCCTGGATCACGCCGACCAGCCCCGGCAGGATGCCGAGCACGCCCCCCTCGGCGCAGGAGGGCGCCTGTTCGGGAGGCGGCGGGGCCGGAAAAACGCAGCGGTAGCAGGGGCCGCCCCGGTAGTGGAACACGGAGGCCTGGCCGTCGAAGCGGTATACGCTGCCGTAGCAGTTGGGCCGGTTCTCGAGCACGCAGGCGTCGTTGACCAGGTAGCGGGTGGGGAAGTTGTCGGTGCCGTCGATGACCAGGTCGTGCTCCCGCACCAGCTCGCGCGCGTTCCCGCCGTGCAGGGCTTCCGGTATACAATCGATCCGGACCTGCGGATTCAGCCCGGCCAGGCGCCTGCGCGCGGAGTCCACCTTCAGGCTTCCGATATCCCCTTCCGTATACAGGACCTGCCGCTGCAGGTTGCTCAGAGCGACCGTGTCCATGTCGACGAGTGTCAGGCGTCCCACTCCGGCGGCCGCCAGGTAGAGCGCCACCGGACTGCCCAGCCCGCCCGCGCCGACCAGGAGCACCGACGCATCCCGCAGGGCTTCCTGTCCCTCGCTCCCGAACTCGGGAAGATTGAGATGGCGGCTGTAGCGCTTGAGTTCTTCAATGGAAAGGGGCATGTTTCCGCTTCCTGTCTTTGCCCGCGTCAAACGGTGATTCAACTGGAGGAACCATGGGCTTCTTCGATCTCCTGGCCGAACGCCGCATGGCCGAAGCTGTCCGCCGCGGCGAGCTGGACAATCTGCCCGGTTCCGGCAAGCCCCTGCCCCCCGACGAGTTCGCCAACCTGCCCGATGAGATCCGCATGGCCTGCCGAGTGCTGCGCAACGCGAATGTAGTGCCCGAGGAGATGCAGCTCGACAAGGAACTGCGACGCCTGCGTGACCTTTTCGAGGCCAGCAGCGACGACGAGGAACGCGAAAGGCTGCGCTCCGAACTGCGCAAAGCGCGTCTGCGCCTGGACCTGCTGCTGGAACGAAGCCGCGGGCCGATTCCGCCCCAGTACCTGGACCGCGTCCGCGATCGCCTGAAGTAGAGGTCTAGCGCGCCAGCGCCATGCCGGCCCGGAAGAGGGCCAGCCCCGCCGCCACCTGCAGCACCAGGTGGATTCCCGCTCCCATCCAGAGGCCCCGTTCCAGCAGTCCGCTGCCTTCGCTGATCCAGGTCGAGAAGGTGGTGAAGGCCCCCATGAAGCCGGTGAGCAACCAGGGCTGCCACTCCACAGGCAGAGGGCCGTGTTCGCGCGTCCATTGCCAGACCAGTCCGAAAAGCAGGCAGCCGAGCAGGTTCGCGGCCCAGGTGCCATAGAGCGGACTGCCGAGGAGCTGCTGAAACCCACGGTTCAGACCATGGCGACTCAGGGTGCCGGCGGCTCCGGCAAGGGCGAGGAGAATCCAGTTCATGGACCCAAGGTCGCAAATCAGCCGGGCCTGTTGATACTTGAGTACCACATGCGTATTTCTTTACTTCGGTCCGATGAAGAAACCGGTGACCGCCATACTCTCCCTTCTCCTGCTGTTCCAGGTTCTCCTGGGATTGTCCGCGCCCTGCGCTCATGAGGCCGGGGAATCGGTCTGCCAGGAGCATGGCTGCGAGGAGCAGGACAGCACCTGCCTGCCGGTCTTCTGCGGACACGACTCGCACGAACACTGCGGGGAAGTCCACGAATGTCCTCAGCCGCGGACCGTTCCGCCCCAGCGCGCCCTGCAGGCTCTTCCGCCGGTCATGCCTCCGGCCCCGGTCGAGGCGATCCTTCCACACATGGCCCAAGAGCCCCTTGTGCCCCCGCCTTCCGTGATCTCCCCCTTCCCGGGGACACCGCTCCTGGTGCTGCGCATCTGATCCTCTCCGCCCGCCGCGCTACGCCAACGGATACCCAGCGGAGAACCCATGTTCGACACCTTTTCCCCGACCGGCCGACAGCGGCTGGTGCTCAGTGTATTCTGCCTGTTTTTCGCCTGCCTGTCGCCTCTGCGGCATGCCAGTGCGCAGCCCCCTCTGGAAGAATGGCTTCACCAGGGCCTGGAGCAGGATCCGGTGATTCTCGCCGCTGGCGAGTCGCTTCAGGCAACACATCGGCGAGCCGCCCTTGCCGGACGGCTGGAAGCCCCCCGCATCGAGGCCGAGTGGACGGACCAGCGCTTGCCGGGAGGCGAGACGGGGCGCGGCTACAAGCTGCACCTGCTGCGAACCCTGCCGCTGGACGCCCGCCTGCAGCGCGAGAACCTCGAGGCGCGTGCGACAAGCCGCCTTGTGGCGATCGATCTTTGCCGGTTGCGCCTGGAACGGATCACGCTGTACCTCGAAGCGCTGCAGGAATGGCGCGCGGCGGAGCGGCAGGAGGCCCTGGCGGCGCGCATGGCGGGGATCGCCGACAGCCTCGAGGCGAGCGCGCGCCTTTTCGCGGGTCGCGGCGAGTTCTCCCTGCTGCAGGCCATCGAGTTTCGTCATCTGGCGAGGCAGGCGCGCGCGGTTGTCGCCTCCCGCAGCGGAAGTGAAAGACAGGCCCGGACGAAGCTGGCAGGTCTGGGCTTCGATCCGGCGCTGCTGCCCGAACCCCATACGGCACCGGCACCGAAGGAACAGGTGCATCCCGGGCGTGCGGCCCTGCAGGCGGAGGTGGAGCTGGTGCACGAAAGGATGGATCTCTGGAGGGCTTCCGGCCTGAGGGACATCGACTTGGGCATTGGCCTGGAGGGTGAGCGGGAAGAGGCGGACTGGAATCACGGCATCAGCCTGAGCCTCGAGTTGCCTCTGCCAATGCGAGGGCGGGCGCGGGATGGAAAGACCTACCTGCTGGCGAAACAGCGCGCCGCGGCCAGGGCCCTTCAGACCTGGGACCGCGAACTCCAGCGCCGAACACAGGAAGCGAAGGCAAGGCTGCGAAGCCTGGAAGAGCAGCTGGAGAGGGAAGCGCCGGTGCGGGAAGCCCTTGACGAGGAATGGAACCTGGCCCAAGGGGCCTGGCGGGAAGGCATGCTGGCCGAACCGGGGCTGCTTGAACTGAGTCTGCACCGGATCCAACAGGAAAGCCGCGAACTCGATCTGCGGCTGGCGATCGAGGACCAGCACCTTCGCCTGGCTCTGCTGCGCGCGGAGGTGCCCGCGGTGCATGATGCGGAAACTTGCCGTTGCGGCAAAGAAGGAGAACCCATCGATGTCGAATAGAACACGGCAGTGCATGGCCCTGGCCTGCCTTCTGGGAGCAGCCATGGTGGCCCTTGCGGGACCCGGACACGATCACGGCACGGCGCCGTCGGCCGCGGGGGTCGAAGGCGGGGATTGGATCACATTGAGCCATGAAGCACAGCGCAACCTTGGCTTGCGCAGCGAGCCGGCGCGGATTCGCCCCCTGCAGGAAACCTTGCCAGCGATCGGGAGCATCGACCCGGCGCCGGACCGGATCACAGAACTCAGCAGCCGCATTGGCGGACAGGTCAAGAGGCTGGCCACGGCGGAAGGCGAGTGGGTGCGAAAGGGGGACTTCCTGCTGGAGGTCCAGAGCAGCCTTCCCGGGAATCCCGCGCCGGTGGTGCGCTTCGAGGCTCCCCATGCGGGAATTGTGACACGACTGCATGTGGCCCAGGGCAGCCATGTGTCCCCGGAAGAGCACCTGCTCGATGTGGTCGACCCCACCGTGCTCCACGCGCGTGCCATGGTCCACGAAGGGCAGCTGCGCCACCTGCGTATCGGCCAGGAGGCGCGGATCCGGCTGGCGGCCTGGCCCGATTCACTCTGGAATGGTCGGCTGCTGCGCATGGGCGGCGAGCTCGACGAGGCCTCCGGGACGCTCCCCGCCTGGTTCGAGCTGGCCAATCCGGCCCGCGTGATTCGTCCCAACATGCGCGCCGACTTCCGCATTGTAACACGCCGGGCCGAGGAGGCGCTGACCGTGCCGGAACGGGCCGTGCTCGGGGACCAGGGCGAATACTTCGTATTCGTCGTGCGCGGCGAAGGCGTATACGAGAAGGTCCCCGTCGTCCTCGGCCTGACCGACGATCTGGGCCTGCAGGTCCTGGAAGGCCTGCAAGCCGGGGAGCGGGTCGTCGTCGAGGGGAACTACAGCATGCAGTTCATTCCCGGAGAGGCGGAGCCGCCGATGGCGCTTGTTCCCGCGCATCGGGAGGCCGCGGAGCAGGCGATGGACGATCACGGGGATCACGACCACGGGGATGGCGACCACGCGCATGGAGACCATGAGGACGAGGATCATGACCACGCGCATGGAGACCACGAGGACAAGGATCACGGCCACGCGCATATGGATCACGAAGCGGGTGATCACGACCACGCGCACGAGGATCATCCTCTTCCGGATCAGGATCACGAAGGGCATGATCATGGGGGGGGGGAAGATGCTGCGGTGCACACGGAAACGGCATCCTCTGCAGGAACACCCTGGCTCCTGGGCAGCGGCCTGCTGCTGAGCCTCCTGCTGAACCTGGTCCTGCTCGTGAGGCTGGACCGCCACTCGAGCCGGGAGTCTTCCTGATGTTCCAGTTCCTTGTCGAATGGTCCCTGCGCAATCGAGTGCCGGTGCTTGCCCTGTCCCTGCTGCTCTGCGTGGCCGGCCTGCAGGTCGCGCGGCAGCTGCCGGTGGATGTGCTGCCTTCGCTGACCCGCCCCACCGTGACCATCCTCAGCGAGGCGCACGGCATGGCGCCCGAGGAGGTGGAAAGCCTGGTCACTTTCCCCATTGAATCGGCGCTCTCGGGCACACCCGATGTGAGACGCGTGCGCTCCAGCTCCGGAGTCGGTCTTTCCCTCGTGTTCGCCGAATTCGACTGGAGTATGGATCCCTACCTGGCCCGCCAGCTGGTGCAGGAACGGCTGCAGAGCGTGCTGGGCGACCTGCCGGAGAGCATCCAGCCGGTGATGGGACCACTCAACTCGCTGATGGGGGAGATCATGCTGGTCGGCGTGAGTGACAGCACAGGCAGGCTCGACCCGCTTCAGCTGCGGACCCTGGCCGAGTTCGATATCGGCCGGCGACTGCAGACGCTTCCCGGCGTCTCACAGGTGCTGGCCATCGGAGGCGGGCTGCGCCAGTACCAGGTGCTCCCGGACCCCAAGCGTCTCGCCGCGATGGGCATCAGCCTGGAGGAGCTCGGTCAGACGATCGCCGTGGCCCAGGGCAATACGGGCGGCGGGTTCCTGGAGGGTGCGCACCGGGAGTTCCTTGTGCGCAACACGGGCCGCAGCAGCCGCCTAGAGGACCTGGCGCAGACTGTGATCCGCTCCGTCAACGGGGTGCCGATTCGCGTTGCCGACGTTGCCGAGATCCGCGAGGGGGCGGCGACGAAGCGCGGCGACGCGGAGGTCAACGGCCACGACGGCGTGATCCTGGGCGTGCAGAAGCAGCCCGAGTCCGACACCGTCAAGCTGACCCGGGACATCGAACTCGCCCTGGCCGAGCTGGCCCCGGGGCTTCCGGACGGGATCCGGACGGACGTTCTCTTCCGGCAGGCAGGCTTCATTGAGCACGCCATCGGCAATGTCCGCGAAGCCGTGCTGCTCGGAGGAGTAATGGTGGCCGTCGTGCTGTTGCTGTTCCTCTTCAGCGCGCGCACGACCTTCATCACGATGACCGCCATTCCCCTGTCCTTTCTCGTCACGATCCTCTGCTTCCGACTGTTGGGCCTGGGCATCAACACAATGACCCTCGGCGGTCTCGCCGTGGCGATCGGCATGGTGGTCGACGACGCCATTGTCGATGTGGAGAATGTATACCGCCGCCTGCGGGAGAACCATGCCCGCGGCCGGCCCGATTCCGTCTTTCGCGTGATTGCCCGCGCCACGGCGGAGATCCGCGGATCGATCTTCCTGGCCACGGCCGTGATTGTGCTCGTCTTCCTGCCGCTGCTCGGGCTCGAGGGGGTGGAAGGCCGTCTCTTCCGGCCGGTGGCCGTCGCCACGATCCTCTCGATGAGTGCTTCCTTCCTGGTCGCCCTGACCGTGATCCCCGCGCTGTGCTCCTTTCTGCTGCCGGCCTCCGTGGAGCGGGGGCGACGCAGTCCTGTGCCGACGGCCGTATACGCCCTCACCCGGCGCGCGCTGCGGCCGGTCCTGCGGATGCCCCGCACGGCGCTCTTCCTCTGCGCCCTGCCGGTTCTTGCCGCTCTTTCGCCCTTCCTCGAGATGGGGCGGGAGTTCCTGCCTCCCTTCAACGAGGGCAGCGCCATCGTCAGCGTGATCAGCGCTCCGGGAACCTCGCTGGAGCAGAGCAACCGCATCGGCAGCCGAGCCGTGCGAATGCTGCTGGAGATCCCCGAGATCAAGACCGTGGGGCGTCGCACGGGACGCGCCGAAGAGGACGAGCACGCCGAAGGGGTCTTTTTCAACGAGATCGACGTGGAGTTCCATGAGGAAGGTCGTCCGCGCGAGCAGGTCCTGGCGGAGATCCGGCGACGAATCGGAGCGATCCCCGGGACGACGCTGAGCCTTGGGCAGCCGATCAGCCACAGGCTGGATCACATGCTGACGGGCGTCGAGGCCCAGGTCGTGATCAAGGTGATGGGCGACGAACTGGGACCCCTGCGGCGCAGCGCGGAGGAGATCCGCGCTCTGTGCTCGGAGATCGAGGGCGTGGTCGACCTGCGCCTCGAGCAGCAGGTGCCGATCCCGCAGATCTCGATCAGCGTGGATCGCGAAAGGGCCGCCCTCTACGGAGTCCGCGTGCAGGACCTGAATGAGCAGCTGGAAACGGCTCTTGCCGGGCGGGTCGTAGCCGAGGTCTACGAAGGCCAGGCCGTGTGGGACATTGTCCTGCGGTATCCGGAGAACGAGCGCGGCAGCCTGCAGGCGCTGCGCAACACACTCGTTACCACTCCCCGCGGAGCCGTGCCCCTGGAGCTGGTCGCGGACTTGCGCCCCGGCACGGGACCGAACACGATCAATCGCGAGAACCTGCGGCGCCGCATGGTCGTCAGCGCCAATGTCAGCGGGAGAGACCTGGGCAGCGTGGTCGAAGAGATGCAGGAGCGTGTCCGTGAAGGGCTTGTCCTGCCCGCTGGCTCCTTTCTTCAGTGGGAAGGGCAGTTTCGAAACCAGCAGGAGGCGGCGCGCCGGATCCTGCTGCTGGGCGCGCTGGCCCTGCTGACGATGACAGCCATGCTCTACGGGTTCTTCCGCAGCGCGAACCTGGCGTTGCAGGTCCTGCTCAGCCTGCCGACCGCCTTTGCCGGCGGCATCCTTCTTACCTGGTGGACGACGGGCGTGGTTTCGCTGGCGACCCTTGTCGGACTGATCACGCTGGCGGGCATCGCCGCGCGCAATACGATCATGCTCGTGAGCCACTACATGCATCTTGCTCGCGAAGGACAAGGCCGCTTGCCGGATGACATCGTGATGCAGGGCACGGCGGAACGCATGGTGCCGGTGCTGATGACGGCCCTGACGGCTGGCATGGCCCTGCTGCCGCTCTTCCTGGCCTCCGGGGAGCCGGGCAAGGAGATTCTTCACCCGGTGGCGGTGGTGATCGTCGGCGGCCTGTTCAGCAGCACCCTGCTGACCCTGATTGTCACACCGGTCGTCTTCCGCCTGTTCACGCCCCGTCTACTTCTTGAAGGAAGGAACCAGCCATGAAGACCGATACAGCCCACATGCGTTTCCTGGCGCTGGAGATCCCCCTGCAGGCGCCTGTCGCACAGGCCTGGAAGGCCCTGATCGAAGAGATCGACCAGTGGTGGCTCGCGGATTTCCGCGTCTGTGGCACGGGCAGCCGGTTCAGCCTGGATCCCCGTCCGGGCGGCCTGCTGCTGGAAGCCCACGAGGATGGCACACAGCTGGCCTGGTATACGGTGCAGATGGTCCAGCCGGGCAAGGCGCTCTACCTGATCGGTCACACGGCTCCGGACTGGGGAGGACCGGTTCTCTCGATGCTCAAGCTGCAGCTGAAAGAGCGCGAGGGGGGCTGCGCGCTGGCCCTCAGCGACGTGATGACCGGCAGGATCGACGAGAAGGTCGTCCAGGGCACCGAAGATGGCTGGAAAGCGCTCTTCGGGGACGGGCTGGGCGGCTGGCTCGAGCAAGCCTGAGCGACTTACGCTCCGGCTAGCGTTGGCCCGCGGTCACCAGGGCCTTGAATCTCGTTCTCGAAGGCAGGCTGTTCCTGGGAACATCGAGTTCGACGGGAAACCAGCCCTCGCTGATGCCGCTGGCCAGCTCCTGCCAGTTGTCCTGACCGATCGGCGAGTACAGCAGCACATAGGCATCACCGGTGAAGCAGCCCTCCAGGGTCAGTGCGACACGCGTGCCCTGCAGGGACAAGGAGAGCCTCGGATCACGGTTCCAGTTCCCCTCGTCGTGCATGGAAAGCTCCAGGGCGGGACCCTCCCCGGTCAGCAGCAGGAGCCGTGAGTCATCCAGCACCATGGCCTGGTGCAGCCCTGGAACACGGGCCATGCCTTCCAGGTAGGGATAGCTGTCGGAAGCCAGGTCGTAGAGATAAAGGCAGCCGTCCGAATCGTCCTCCTCGGCGGAAACCAGCAGCTTCCCTCTCCAGTGCTGCAGGGCAAGCGCGTTCGGGGCGGCCCAGACCCGATGCAGCCGGTCCATTTCGGGAATGCTGTAGATCGACAGATAGCGGTACTCGAGCACGGCGAGCAGTCCCTCCTCGAAAAGCAGGTCCTTCGTGAAGTAGACGATCGTGCCGCTGTTCGATGTATACGCGGGTTCGCCGGGGTCGCTCAGGTCGTAGAGCCGGATGTTGGGGCCATTGGTGCGGGGTTTCGACTCCGCGGCCAGCCAGTGGCCCCACTGCGCGACCATGGAGCAGCTGTTGCCCGAGATCAGGTTCTGCACATAGCCGGGATCGGAGGGGTCCGAGACGTCGAAGTGGTGCAGACCGCTGGCCCAGTTCGCGCCGGGGCCGTCGTCGGCGAGGAAGAGCTGTCCGCCGTAGTGGGCCATCTCCGCCGGTGTGTCCGGCGAATCCAGGTGATACAGGACAACGGGCAATTCCGGCTCGGAGATCGAGATCATGTCGAGGCCGCCATAGGTTCCCTGTGAGACGGCCAACAGCGTGTCCGACGCCCAGATGGGAATGCCGGAATCCGTCTCCTCGATCTGGGCCAAGGTCAGCAGTGAATCCCCTTCGCCCGCCTGCAGCAGCTGCAGGGAGCCTTCGGAAGAACCCAGCGCGAACGAGGCTTCGCCAATGCGGAGCATGCGGGCATCGGCCCCGGTCTCCAGCAGCGGATCCGCGGAAAGGCTCTGCCAGCTGCCATTGCCTACGCGTGCGACGCAGGTCCAGTAGTCGTTGAAGAAGCTTTCCCAGCTGGCGAAGAGATAGCCGTCGCGCATGCGACGCAGGATCACTGTGTCCTCGAAGAACCGCGATACGCCCCCGTCATGCAGCTGGCCGCCATGAAGGCTGGAAAGATGCAGGCCCGCCGAAGTCGTGTAGGCAAGGACATCGCCGTCCAGCTGCAGGGAAGTGGGCGTGGAAGGCAGCACCTGGTGAGCCAGGAGTTGTCCTTCTTCATATACATACAATCCGGATCCGGAAGGCCCGTTGCTCGCGTAGAAGGCGTAGCGCATTCCGTCGAAGGCCGCCCGGACGATGGTCAGCTCGGCCGGCAGATCGGCCACGTTCTCCAGCTCGCCGGTATCCAGAATGCGTGAGGCATTCCCGCCGCTTCCGGGATGGTGGAGCACATACTCTTCGCTCAGGTCGAGATGACCGGAACCCAGGTCGTCGTGTTCAGCCAGCAGCTGCGGCAGGCCGTCCACGGAAACATCGTAGACGCGCAAGGTGCTCGACCAGAGAACGCAGAGCCAGTCGCCGACCAGCCGCATGTCGGTCACATTTCCCTCTACGGACAACGAACCCGTGTGCTGGATATCCTCGGGATCCGCAAGGGAGTAGGTCTCGATCGTCGTATTGCTGAAGCTCCGGTCCAGCAGCACCCAGGCGCTGCTGCCGTCGCTCTCGACCCAGCCGCCATAGTCGCCGGAGACGAAGCGCGAATCCAGCCCTTCGATGCGATCGCCGTCCAGCAGGAGTGAAGTCGCGAGATAGGTGGTCTGGGCCGACATGGGCACGGAGACGAGCAGGGAGTCCCGCAGCGTCGTGTCGGCTCCACGGAGGACCTGGATCCAGCAGGCGGAATCGCTCCACTCCGCCCGGACCGTGTGATGCATTAGGGCAAGACATGCCAGCAGAAGAAGTCTCATGGCCGCTCCTATTTGAGGTGGAGGATCTTGCGGTGTCGTGTTCCTTCCGGGTGCTCGAGGCGCAGGAAGTAGACACCGCTGGCCAGTCCGCCTCCGTCCACTGCATGCTGATGCCCTCCGGCCCCGAGTTCGCCTTCGTGCAGGAGCAGGATCTGCCGGCCCAGCAAATCGTAGAGCGCCAGGCGGACCTTGCCTGCCGAGGGCAGGTCGAAGTGGATCAGGGTCCGCGAGTTGAAGGGATTCGGACGGGCGGGGTACAGCCGTATATCCAGTGGGCGCGTCCGATCATCCATGCCGACTTCCACGCAGGGATCCGCCGAATAGCCGACCAGCATTCCGCACTCGTTGTGCCCGGGCCTTGCGATGGACAGCTCCTGCAGGTGGAAGTCCGCCAGGGAAGTGTCACAGAGCATGGGATCCGCGACCGCGTTGCAGTGAATGCCTGCATAGTCGGCGAAGTCCGGCCAGCTCAGGCTGTTTTCCCAGAGCAGGTTGTTGCGCACATCGTCCTCGTCGTGTCCCTCAGGAAAGTTCACCACGATCGGGAAGCTGCCCGTGTTGTAGGCCACGATCGATCGGTAGAGCTGCGGATTGCCCTCGAGCGAATTGCCGTAGAAGGCCGCCCCGTTCTGCGCCTCGTTGGCGACGATGGTCGAGGAGTATACGCGCAGGTAGACCTGCGCATAGACGGCGCCGCCGAAGCCCTGGGCGCTGTTTCCGGCCAGGAGGCAGTTGTGGAGGTTCAATCTCCGCGCGCCGATGTCGTCGTAGCCGTAGATGGCGCCCCCGGAGCCCTGGCTGCTGTTGTCGATGAAGACGCAGGAGGTGTAATCGGCCCACTGGGAATAGCAGGCGCCGCCTTTCGAGCTGCTCGTGTTCGACTGGAAGAAGCAGCCGCTGGCATCGGGCGAGCTGCCCGCCAGCGCGCCGCCCTCGTCAGCCGTGTTGCCGACGAAGGAGCTGTTCTCCACTTCCCCGACATCGAGGTAGAGGCCGCCTCCCGATTCCGCCTGGTTGCCCTCGAAGCGGCAGTTCCGGATCGAGGGCCCATAGGGATTCTGCACGAAGAGCGCGCCTCCCGAATAGGTTGCGCTGTTGCCGTTGAACTCGCAGCTGTCCAGCTGCAGCGGCGCGAAATTGAAATCCATGTATGCGCCGCCCCCGGAGCTGGCCTGGTTTCCCTCGAAAATGCAGTTCCTGAGCAGGCGCAGACGCCCGGCGTAGAGTGCGCCGCCCTGTGAATCGCTGAAGCCGTGGATGAGACGGAAGCCCACGATGGCGGAACTGTCCGCCAGGCTGCCGTCGACGACCCGCCCGAGCGATTCGGCATCGATTGTCGCACACCGGGACTCCGGGGACTCGCTCGTCAGGTATACTCCCGGCCCCAGCTGGAGATCGTGCTCCAGGTAGGTGCCACAGGCGACGAGAACCGTGTCGCCGGGAAGGGCCGCGGCCAGGGCGGCGCCGATGCTGGCATGGTCGGCGGGCACCCGGTGGGTATCTCCGCCGACGCGGACGGCATCCGCCATTGTATACTCGCGGATCTCCCCGCCGGGGGACTCGATCCGGCAGCGCAGGTCGTACAGACCGGGTTCGGTATACTCGACGACGGGATCGGTTCCCAGGTCCTGGAAGGTCCCGGTTTCGTATACATCCCATTCCCGCGTATGCCCTTCCCCGTAGTCCGGCGCGAGCAGCGTCAGCTGGACAGGGATCACATGGCCGGAGACCTCCCGGGAGAACCAGGCCGGGGCGACGGGGTCTCCGGGCCCTTCCTCGACGGCGCCCGTCGCCAGCCCGCAACCGCCCTGCTGCGCGAGAAGCGGCGAGTCCTCCGCCACGCGCCAGTCCCCGTTCGCCGGATCCAGGAAGAGCGGGTTCAACTCGTGGTTGTCCAGCGTATCACGCCATGCATCCAGCTGGGCGGGCCAGCCCCAGCGGTTGCCGAAGAGGCTGCTGCAGCTCATCCGTGCACCATTGACCTGCAGGCCCGCGCTGAACAGGGTGGGTGAGTCATTGAAGGCGAGGACGCAGGCGACCAGCTCCAGCGAATCCAGTGCGCTGCAGGAGAACAGTGGACCCTCGAAATGGTTGTCCAGGATGGCGCACTGCACGGCCTTCAGGAAGGGGGCGACACTGTAGCCGCCGGACAGGCTCAGCGCGCGGCCTTCGTTGCCTCGGATCCAGCAGCGACGCAGCACAAGGCTGTCCGTGGTCTCGACCTGCAGTGCCGTTCCGACAGCTCCCGTCAAGGTCAGGTTGTTCAGCTCCAGAGTCGCCTCGTTGTAGGAGGTCTGGATCACGGTACTCTGGCCTTCGGCATCGAGCACGGTCTCCCCGGGATGGTCCCCCATGCCGATCAGGACCACGTTTCTGCGGCAGCGGGCATTCGCCACGGCATGGTGTCCGGGAGCGATGCGGATGGAGTCGCCGTCGCTGGCGTAGGCCACGGCGTCGGCCAGGCTGGGGATGTCCTCCGGTACCCGGATCACGCCTTGCGGCAGAACCCCGATGGCCTGCGTCGAAGCGAGGGTGTCCGGATCGCCGTCCAGCCAGTGCAGCAGCCGGATCGTGTAGATGCCCGGCAGGGAATAGGCCCAGTCCACGGACAGGCCGGAGGCGTCCGGCGTCCCGTCCGAGTCCATGTCCCAGGTCACGCTGTCGGCGTCGACAGCGTGGGCCTCGACATGCAGGGGCTCATCGACGAGCACGAGCGTGTCCGAGACGGAAAGGGCCATGAAGGGACGGCTGGTGGTACAGGAATCTCCCTGTGCGCCGACAAGCAGGCCGCAGGCGGAAGTCCCCGGCAGGCAGGGGGAGCCGGAGCTGAGGCTCCAGTCGCCTGCCGCCGGATCGCAGAAGAGGGGCGCGATCTCCGTGTTGTCCGGCTCCTGGCCGCCGGCGAAGAGGCAGTTCACGTAGTTTGCCTCGTTCCCGTATACATTGCAGCAGGCCAGGTCGATGCCGCTGCCCTCGGAACAGGATCCGGCGATGCCCCAGTTGTAGACGATCTGGCTCCGCACCACGTTCGCCCCGGCCTGGTAGCCCACATAGATCCCTCTGCTCCTGTTGGCGGCGATCGTCGTGTTCTCCACATCCAGGTCGTGGCTTCCGGAGTAGATGCCGTCGCTTCCATTGTTGTCGATCAGGCAGTAGCGCAGCAGGGCATTGGCGTCGGACGAGGTGCTGAATCCGTCGTTGCCGTTCCAGGCGATGCGTGTTCTCAGGTAGATCGTGCGACACTGGTCCGCCACCCGGACGCCGGTGCCCTCGTTGTGCATCACGGCGCAATCCACCAGGCGGCAGAAGCCCTCTCCGCTGAAGTATACGGCTGTCGTGCCCAGCCCCCCGTCCAGCTGGCAATCCCAGACATAGCAGTTGCCGTCCGCGACCGCGAGCAGGGAACCGGAGAAGCCCACGCCCTCCTCTGAAAGCAGCGCTCGCCCTCGCGTGAGCCGAAAGCCGATGACCTGGACCAGGATCTCCGCATCCTCTACATAAAGGACGCGCCCGAGGTGCTCGGCGTCGATGACCGTTGAGGACGGGTTCTCGCGGTCGCCAAGGAGCGTGCAATGATCGGGAAGCGCCAGGTCGTGTTCCAGGTAGACTCCTGGAGCGACCCGGATGGTATCACCCGGACTGTGGGCGGAGAGTGCCGCCTGGATCGTTGAATATTCGGAAGGAACCTGAAGTTGCATGGCCGGCAGGACACGAAGCAGGAGCAGACATGCCAGCAGGGTGATTCGGACGAAACGCTGCACGATCGGCCTCGGAATTGGAGTGTAGGCGAGGCACTATGCTGAACCTTGAGCAGCGCGAGGTTGATCTGGGTCAACCATTCGCCATGGGGAAGAGGTATTGAAGGAATCAGATTCCCGGCAACACCACCCGGAACACCGCGCCGCCCTCGGGCCGGTTCTCCAGCCCGAAGTCGAAGCCGTGCTGGCCCAGGATCTCGTGGACCAGGGTCAGGCCGATGCCCTGGCCTTCCGGGCGCGTGGTGAAGAAGGGGGTGAAGAGCTGGCGCGTGGCCTCGTCGGACAGGCCGGGTCCGTTGTCGGCGAAATCCATGCGCAGCTGAGCGCCTTCGACGCGGGCCGTGATCGTGATGCAGGCATCGGCCCGCCCCTTCAGCGCGTCGAGACTGTTGCGGATCACATTGATCAGGACCTGTTCCAGCTGCGGGCGGTCGGCGCTCATCGGCCAGCTTGAAGGGTCGATCTGCACCTTCAGTCCCACGCCGGCCTGCTCGAGTTGCGGCTTCTGCAGCGCCAGCAGGTCGCGCAGGACCTCGATCGCGTCCAGAGGCTGCCTGCTGGGTTCCGGCAGGCGTACGACATCCGCGTAGCTGTTCATGAACTGTCCCAGGTGCCGGCTGCGGTCGAGCACGATGCCGATGGCCTGGCGAAACTCCTCCCGCTCCCCTTCCGGCAGCAGGTCGGCCCATTCCAGGCAGCTGCGCAGCAGCGACTGGCTGCTTCCGAGGCTGTTGTTGATCTCGTGAGACAGGGTGCGGATCAGCTTCTCCCAGGCGGCCTTCTCGCTCTGCAGCAGTTCGCGGGTCAGGTCCTCGAGGATCATCACGGCGCAGGGATGCCCCTCGACCTGGATGCTGGCCCGTGATACACGAACCCGTTTCCGTCCCTCGAGCGGCAGGACCCTGCCGCCTCCCGCCCCCAGGTCCTTCCAGCCCTCCAGCAGGGCGGCGGGCAGGCGGGGGGCCTCCTCGCCGTCCAGCGACAGGATGCCGCGCGCCGCGGGATTGGCGTACTGCGGCTCGCCGCCGGGATGAAAGGTGATCACTCCCGCCGGCGAGACCTCCAGCACCTTCTCCAGGAAGTAGTGCTGCTCCTGCAGCCGTGTCCGCTCGCGACGCAGGCGGCGGATCAGGTCGTTGTAGAGCCGGACCAGCTGGTTGACCTCGATCGAGCTCGAATGCGAGAAGGTGTGGCTGAAGTCCTGGTCCTGGATGAAGCGGCTGCCGTCGGCGATCAGCTCCGCCGGTCGCGCGCTGGCCGCCGCCAGGCGCTGGAAAAGCAGCAGGGAAGCCAGCACCAGGCCCTCAAGCAGGAGGATCCAGGGTCGGCCGAGTTCCCAGAGCAGCGCGCCGCCGAGCACGCCCAGCAACAGGTGCAGGAAGAGAATGTAGACGAAGAAGCGGCGGCGCAGCTTCAATGGGGAATCCCGTATTTCTCGAGCCGGCGGTAGAGCGAACTGCGCGTGATCCCCAGTTCCCTCGAGACGCGGCTCAGGTTGCCGTCAAGGCGCCGGATCGCCTCGCGGATCATGCGCTCCTCCATTTCCTCCAGGGTCCCCGCGGGCAGGGAGTCGCTGGTCGAGCGCTCCGGCGAGAGCGATTCGGCACGGGCCAGGGAATCGGCCCGGATTCCCTGCTCCCCTTCGAGCAGGAAGGTCCGCTCGATGGCCTGGCGCAGTTGTCTCACGTTTCCTGGCCAGGGCTGGCGTCGCAGCCAGTCGGCGGCCTCCGGATCCAGTTCCGGGATGCCGCGGCCATAGCGCGCGGCGAGTTCCGCCAGGAAATGCCGGGCCAGGGGCTCGATGTCTCCGGGGCGCTCCCTGAGCGGAGGCAGGTGCAGGGGAATCAGGTTGAGCCGGAAGTAGAGGTCTTCGCGAAAGCGGCCCTCGGCGATGGCCGCGCCCAGGTCGCGGTTGGTGGCGCTGATCACGCGCACATCCAGCGGAATCGGGCGGCTGGACCCGAGGCGCTCGAAGCTGCGGTCCTGCAACACGCGCAGCAGCTTGACCTGGCAGGCGGGATCCAGGTCGCCGATCTCGTCGAGGAAGATCGTGCCGCCCTGGGCCAGCTCGAAGCGGCCGACGCGCTCGCTCTTGGCATCCGTATACGCGCCCTTCACGTGGCCGAAGAGTTCGCTGTCGAAGAGGCTTCCGGAAATCCCGCCCAGGTTGACCTTGACGAAGGGACCGTCGCGACGGGCGCTGTTGCGCTGGATCGCCTCGGCGATCACCTCCTTGCCGCAGCCGCTCTCGCCGGTGATCAGGACGGAGGCCTCCGTCGCGGCCGTCCGTGAGACAACATCCATCAGCCGCAGCAGGGCGGGGTCCTCGCCGATGACAGCCGTATACTCTCCGCGGGAGTCCAGCCCTTCCCGGTCGATGACCGGGGCCGGCCCGCTGCGGAAGCCGCGCAGCTCCAGCGCCGTGGCCACGCTCTGCAGCACCTGCTCGTGGGACCAGGGCTTGGTGATGAAATCGGCCGCTCCGGCGCGAATGCCCTGGACGGCCAGGCTCACGCTGGCCCAGGCCGTGATCAGGATCACGGGCAGGCCCGGCTGTTCCTCCCGCAGTTCCGCCAGCAGGCGGAAACCCTCTTCGCCGTCCGTGCGCCGGCTGAAGTTCATGTCCTGGATCACGCAGTCCACTTTGCGTAAACGCGCCTGCGCGAGCGCCTCTTCCGGGGTCTCGGCGCGCAGCACGGCGTGACCCGCCTGGCGCAGCAGCAGGCCGAGGGAAGCGAGCACGGCCGGGTCGTCGTCGACGACCAGGATCGTGGCCTGTTTCGTGCTTGTCGCCATGGTCTTGCTCCCTCTCATTCGTAGTGCAGGGCCTGCGAGGGCAGGATGCGCGAACTGAGCCAGCCGGGATAGAGCCCCGCCAGCAGGGACAGCAGGAGGATCGCCACGCTGGTCATTCCCAGCGCGGTCAGCAGCGTGTTCCAGCCGATGCCGCCCTCCAGCCCCAGCACGGGGAGCTGCAGCACGATCAGCCAGGCGCCCGCCAGCGCCAGCAGGGAAAGTATGGCAATTTCACCGAGTAGTTGCAGGAAGATCTCGCGCCTGCCCGCGCCCAGCGCGCGACGCAGGCCGATCTCCGGCCGGCGGCGTGTGACATTCTGCCAGAGCACGCCGATCAGGCCCAGCGCCGTCATCAGCAGCAGGAAGACGACCACCAGGCCGGCGATGCCCAGGGGCAGGGCGCGTTCGCGCAGCATGTCCATGCGCAGGTCGTCCAGCTTGTCCATGCGCAGGCTCCAGTCCGGGGCGATGGCCTGGATGCGCCGCACGGCCTCCTCCTCGAAGGCGCCGGGACTCGTTCCGGGCGCGACCCGCAGCAGGATCGAGCTGAGCAGGCGCGAGGTGTCGCTTTCGGACACGGTGTGGAAGTAGAGCGCCCGTTCCTGCATCAGGTCGCCCTTCGGCCGGAAAATGGGCACCACGCCGATGATCTCGAGGGGGTCGTGCTCGCGCTCCTCGTCGACCCGGCGGCCGATGGGGTCGACGCGCCCCTCGACCATGGCCCGGCCTTCCTCGCCGGGGAAATAGTCCAGCAGGAACTGCTCGCTGACCACGATCGGGCGGTAAGCGCCTCCCAGGTCCTCCTCGCCCGGCCAGCGCCCCTGTGAGACATGGATGCCCAGGGTCTCGGCGAGATCCGTGCGCGCCATGTGGATGTTGGTGGCGAAGGCCCCGGGCTCCCGCCCGAAGGTCGTGCGCCAGGTGCTGTTGCGGAAGGGGCCGGGCATCATCGCCGAGGCCGATTCGACCGTCGTGATCGCCTCGAGCTGCTCGAGGGCCTCGTTGAGCCGCGTGTTGTCTACCGCATTGCCGGCATTCCCCGGATTGACGTGGATCATGTATACATTTCCCCAGGAGAAGCCCAGGGGCTTGACGAACTTCCCGTAGGCATGCAGGCCCTGTGCCAGCACGAGGTAGAGCACGATCGAGCTGACCAGCATCTCCAGCAGCAGCAGGCCGTTGGCGCGCTTGCGGTTCCAGATCATGCGCAGGATGTGGCGGGCCATCAGCGGACTCCTTTCAGGGTCTGAACGGGATGCAGGCGCGAGATGCGCCAGGCGGGCAGGATGCCGGAGAGAACACTGAAGACCAGGACCATCGCCAGGGCGATCCCGAAGACGCGCCCGTTCCAGCCCAGTTCGATATAGGCGAGCAGACCGCTGTTCTCGATGATCCGTAGCAGGAGGGCGTGGCCGCCGACCGCGATCAGCGCGCCGATCACGACCAGGACCAGATTCTCCACCAGCAGCTGCAGGATCAGCACGCCGGAGGTTGCGCCGAAGGCCCGCCTCACGCCGATCTCGGATCCGCGCTCAAGCACGCGGCTCAGGTTCAGGTTGACCAGGTTGAGCGCCGGCAGGGCCATGAAGAGCAGAGCCGCCCCGAGGAGGACAGAGGACAGGCGTGCCCCGTAGCTGTTGGTATCCCCGGGTTCGTTGGTGCGGAACATCTCGTGCGCCATGCGTTCCAGCTCGGAGGAGAAGACCGTGGCGAGGATCTGCTGGTAGCTGCCGTCTCCGCCGATCTCGATCTCCCCGCAGCGGCGGTAGAGCTCCTGTCTCACGGCCTCGAAGGGCAGGCTCCCGTCCAGTTGGATCACGCCGCGGAAACTGCCCATCCAGTTGTCCTTGTAGGAGGCGTCCTTGAGCGTCGTCAACGGCGCCCAGGCCTCGGCATAGGACCAGCGGTCCATCTGGCTGACATCGCGCACGACCCCGATCACGCGGAAATGCACATTGTCCAGTTCGAGCACCCTGCCGAGCGCCCCGTCTGGAAAGAGCAGATCGCGTGTGCTCTCGTTGATCACGAGCACGGGCTCGGCCCGTTCCAGGTCCTCGGCCGTGTAGGGGCGTCCCTCGAGAAACTCGAAGTTCAGGACCTGCCAGAAGCTCTCGTCGGTGTGCTTCAGGGCGCGCTCCAGGCGAGCGCCTTCCTGCCAGGTGATCGCCTTGCCGTCGTCCGTGTAGAGCGTCGACTGTGATACGCCGGGCAGGTCGGGCACGATCTCGCGCAGCAGGCGATAGCCCGGATTGCCGTTCCAGTGGTTGCCCTCGCCCCACATCTCGGCATAGCCGATCATTGCCAGTCCGTGGTTTCCCTGGCGGGGTCCGGCGGGATTGAAGAGGCCGTCGAGCAGGGAGACCGCGGTCATCAGCACGGCCAGCGTGAAGGAGATGGCGAAAAGGCTCACTCCGGTAAAGAAGGGATTGCGGCGCAGGATGGCCAGCGCCGTCTTGACCGTATTGCGTATCACGCCATCACCTCCTGGTGCACGGGACGGCCGTCGTGCAGGCGCAGGCAGCGCTGTGCCCGGTCCGTCATCTTCTGGTCGTGTGTCACCATGATCACCGTGGTGCCTGCGCGGTTGAGACCCAGCAGGATCTCCATGATCTCGGCGCCCATCACGCTGTCCAGGTTGCCCGTCGGCTCGTCGGCCAGCAGCAGGGCCGGTTCGCCGACGATGGCCCGCGCAATGGCCACGCGTTGCTGCTGCCCGCCGGAGAGCTGGCCCGGAAAGTGGCGCATGCGGCCGCCCAGGCCGACGCTCTCCAGCGCCGCGGCGGCGGCCTCGCGGCGCGCCCGTCCGCCCATCTTCCGGTAGAGCAGGGGGATTTCCACGTTGTCGAGCACACTCAGGTCGGGCACCAGGTGGAAGCTCTGGAAGATGAAGCCGATGCGGCGGTTGCGCAGGCGCGCCCGTTCCCGGTCTCGGATGTCCTGCAGGTCCACGCCGTCGAAAGTGATCCGCCCCGCGCTCGGCGCGTCGAGCAGGCCGATAATGTTGAGCAGCGTGCTCTTGCCGGATCCCGAAGGCCCCATGATCGAAAGGAACTCCCCGGCCCGGACCTCCAGGTCGATGCCTTCCAGGGCCTGTGTCTCGATGCGGTCGGTCCGGTAGACCTTCTCGATGCCTTCCAGTGTCAGCATGGCTAGTTCCCTTTCAGTGTGATCTTTTCCAGGTGATGCCAACGCTCCATGGCGCTGATCACGACGCGCTCCCCGGGCTGCAGGCCCTCGAGCACCTCGACCTTGTCGCGATTGCCCAGGCCGCAGCGCAGGCTGCGTCTCACAAGTCGATTGCCCTCGACGACGAAGGCCTCCTGCAGGCCCGCCGTGCCGAAGCCCGGTCCCCGCTCGACGACCAGCGTGTTCGTCCGCTCCTCGAGCACGACCTCCACGTCCACGCGGCGGTTGCTCCGCAGTTCCGGGTTGCGCGGCTCGTCCAGGCGCAGGTCGAAGGTGATCCGCCCGCTGACCACGCGGGGATGGATGCGCTCGACCCGCCCCGTCAGCTTCTTTCCGTCGAGGCGCACGCGCGCGGGCAGGCCCTCCAGCAGGCGGGCGGCGTGGATGTCGCTCAGGCTGGCCTCGATCTTCCAGGCGTCGCGGTCGGCAAGGCGCGCCAGCACCTCGCCCTGTGTGACAAGGCGACCCTCCTCCTCCGGAACCCAGCTGAGCACGCAGGGCCGCGGCGCGCGCAGCACGGCCTCGTCCAGTTCGCGTACCACCTGGCGGCGTTCCCCTTCCAGCAGGCGCAGCTCGATGCGCAGGGCCTCGTCGCCCGCGGCCGATCCCTCGTCCAGGCGCCGGATGCGCTCGAGCAGTCCCTTGTGCTCCAGCCGCGCGATGTTCTCGTCCCGCTCGGCCTGGCGCAGGTTCCAGACCGTGGTCAGCCGGCGCTCGAAGAGCTGGGCCTCCTGCTCGCGCTTCGCCTCCAGGAAGGAGATGCGCTCGGCGAGGATCTCGACCTCGTTGGCCAGTTCCTCGCGCTGGCGCACCTGGTCGGCGCGGGCCTTGCGCAGCTCGGCCTCCTTGAGGGCGATGCGGTCTGTCACACGCTCGAGGCGCTCGCGGATCTCGCGGCGATCGAGCACGAGGATCGTATCCCCTTCGGCGAGCAGAGCGCCCGCCGGCGCCACCAGGCGCTCGATGCGCGCCTCGACGGGGCTGGTCCGCACATCCTCGAAGGCGGGGCGGACCAGGCCGTCGGCGCTCAGCGTGGCCTCCAGGCCGCCTATTGTCGCCGTCGAGAAACGCAGCTCGCCCGCCGAAAGCCCGGGACGCAGCAGGCGGCCCAGGCCGAGCCAGAGGAGGACCAGCAGGAGCAGGCTCCCCGACAGGAGCAGAACCCGGCGTCGCTGGCCCTGGCGGCGTTCGGCTGTGGATAGAATGCGGTCCATTGTCTTCTCGTCTTGGTGAATCCCACCTCTGCCATGGCAGGGATCGGGCCAGTTTGCAAGCACCATGAAATCAATCAGATGCGGTCGCTTCTTCTGCTCAAGCCTGTCCGCTGGCGCACCTGGGTGTCCGCTGGCGGACAGGTCAGTGAACCAGGGGAGCCCGCTCGGGCCGAGGCGGCGCATCCAGGGCGGCCTCCGCGTTGCGGCAGATCTGTCGCAGCAGCTCCTGGAAGCGGGCAACGCGCAGCGGCAGCTCCGCCGGGGATCCCGCGGCCAGCAGCAGGGCGCACTCTCTCCAGAGGGGCTCGATGTCCGCCGGACCACTTCCGGGGAAGGCCGCGGCGGGGAGGGGCTGCGGCTCCAGGGCCGGGACGGAAATCGCCAGCAGGAGGCAGGCAAGGAAAGTGTGGAGCAGGCGTTTCATGGGATGTCCGGGTTGCTGCGGTCCAATCGATACACACCCCGGGAATTGGCAGGAAGCGTGCCAGAACGCAACGCGCGAGGAAACAGGGACTTGAAAATGCAATCGTTTGGCGGGGGCGTCCCCTGGCGCACAGGGCCGTCCGCCAGCGGACAGAAAACCGGGGCGCAATCACCCGGCCTTGTGAGGCGCTTCACCCGGGCCTGTGTTCCCCGTCACACGGACTCAGCCCGCTTCTCCCGTCTTTCAGGTGGGAGTGAGCCCAATCACGCTCCCGTGTGAGAAAAGGCAGTTCGGAATAGGGGGGATTCATGACCGCTACTCATGCCCGCAACCTGTCGATGCTGATTCCGCTTGGATTCAGCTGCCGAGACATCCGTCGCGAGGACGACAAGCACCTGCTGCAGCTGCAGCTGATGGACGCTCCGCGCTCGACCATCGACATTCGCTTCCGGGCTCCGGAAGACAGCGAGGGCATGCGAATGCTGCCCGTCCTGCTGGAGAACCTGAGCCACTACGCCAGCGCCCGCCGCGACAGCACCCTGGCCCGGTATACGCAGCTCTGGCTGGCCTGGTATACGCACGCCATCGCGGCGAAGCACGAGCGCTCGGCCATCGCCCGCCAGGCCGAGAGGATCGGCTCGCTGGACGAGCTGCCGGAAGACTGGCGCACCTGCCTGGCGGAGATCCGCGAGGGACGCAATCCCTTCAGCGAGGGCGAGGCGGCCTAGCTCATTGTATCACGAGAACTCCCGGGGACGCGAAGCGGACGGATACAGCGGTTCCGTAGGCTTTGCGTCCCCGTTCTCTCTCCAGCAATGAACCTTTGCAGGACTTCCGTGATTCAATAGTTCACATAGAACTGCGGATGCACGGCCGCCAGCTCGAGTCGGACGGGTGAAGCGAAGCCGGTCAGGCCGATGCGCAGCCGGTAGCCGTCGAGGCGCCTTTCACGATCCAGCCAGGAATCGTCGGCCAGGCCCAGGGTGCAGTGCAGGATGATCCAGCCTTCCGTGCCGCTGTCGCTGCTTTCGCCGAAGGATTGTGCGACATCCCCGTTGACGGGGAAGACGAAGCGCCAGAAGTTGTTGTGTGTGTCCAGGCTGCGGTTGTCGTTCAGGTCCTCGCTGTCCGGAAAGGCCAGGGAAGGATTGTTGCCGTTTCCCTCCATGCCGTTTTGGGCGTGGCAAGGGGCCGGGTGGATGTAGAATCCTCCGAAGCACTTTCGCGGTAGTCGTCGTACGACCAGTGCTCGCCCAGGTCGCGGTATCCGTTGCCGTTCAGGTCCATGAAGTCATAGGGGGCCTCCAGGCTGTTGCCTGTCCATTCAAGGAACTCTTCCGGCAGGGGCCAGGGCGGGTCCCCGGCGGCCATGCCATCCAGGCCGAAATCTTCGCTCGCGCTAAGCATCCCGTCGTTGTTGATGTCTTCGGTATCCAGATAGCCGTTGCGAAGTACATCTTCGTCGAAGTCGCCGATGTCTACGACGATTCGCCCTGGAACACCCTCTGTCGTGAGCCGGACGGTCAGCAGCATGCCGCTGAAGCCCCAGCCCAGTTGTGAGACATCCATGCGGTTGGCGATCGAGCTCCAGCTGTCGGGAAAACTTTGCGCCCCCTCCATCGTTTGCACGGTCATCGGGATATGGTCGATGACCAGCGTTCCGGCCAGCCACTGCGCGGCGGCCGAGTCGGGCCAGATCGTGTTGCTGCGCAGGGGAAGGCCGGATTCGCTCCAGGAGACGCGTGCCGGAGGCATGTCCGCCGGCGCGGTCGCTGTGGCCAGTTGCCAGGTATTGGCAGCCGTCATCAGGCCGCGCAGGGGGTCGGGCGGATCATTGTCATCACAGCCCACAAGGAGGAGGCCGAAGACAAGACACAGGAAAGGCTTCATCAGGTAATGTTCCACAAGGTTCGGAATGCGCGCCACAGCGCTTCATAGAGCGGCCGTCCCAGGATGGCCGAGGCGATGCCCATGCACAATGCCGTAATCCCGTAGAAAGATGGCGGCAGCTCGTCGAAAAGCAGCCACAGGGCCAGGGTGCCGACCGCGGCCCCCAGGAAGAAGCGTCCCGCGGTGGGGAGGAAGTCGGTCCGGACTTCTGGTTCCTTCATGCTGTGTCCTCGGCTTTGCATCCCAACCTGGCGTGCTCTACAGGCTGAGTGCAAGTACGACAATGATCACGATCCCGGCCAGGAAGGTGATCGCTACATGCATGGCGGCGGCCTCCCCGAAGGACATTTCGCGCAGCCAGCGATCACTTGTGATCCAGGCGGGAAGCCTGGGGCCCCGTGCGCCCGTATCGTCCTGCAGGATGGCCTCTCTGGCCCAGTCGAGGTCCCTGGCCTTCGTCCTCATCAGTTCGGGGTACTTCTCCAGGATCCCGACCCACCAGTGGTGAAGATCCGGTTCCTTCCAGTTCCGTCGTGTGACAGGATCCACCTGGCGGTACAGTGCGCGGAGCAGGGCGCGGGTGCGCTCGGGAGGCAGCCACTCGTCGCCATCGTCCGGCTGCGCGTGGCGTTGCAGCTGCTGCTGGATCCAGAATCCGATCATGATGCTGCTTTCGCCGGGAGTGGTTCTTCTCTGTAGCACGCCGAATGAGCCTGGAGCCGGTACGAGACCAAGCGATGGAACACGGCCTCTTGCAGCGTGAGCATCATTGCCCCGCCGCCTCGGGCAGTTCCAGCTGGAACCAGCCGGATCTCTCCGGCAGGTCCCGCAGGGCGATCATGTACTCGCCGCCACTTGCCGTGTCCAGCAGGGTTTCCGGGCATGTCTCGAAGTACGGTTCCTGCGAATGGTGGATCTCGAAGAGGGTGTTCGGTTCCAGGTGGGCTGGCACGGTCCAGCTCAGGCGGAGCTCCGGACCGAACACCTCTGCACGCAGATCGTGGATTTCCGCCGGCCAGACGAAGGGCCATTCCAGCAGCACATGGGCCGGCAGCTGGAAGCCCAGGGAATCGATGCTGGACCAGCTGCCGTCAAGCTCCATGCGGGCATAGTCGGCGGTCGTGTCCTGCTCGTTTGGCTCTCCGGGTCCCCAGGCGCTGTAGATCACTTCGTCGCCGTTGTGCCACAGCCAGGTTCCTTCCGTCTCCTCGTCCGTCGCGCCGATCCAGGCGGGCAGGTCCTCCAGAAGGCCCTGCAGGTAGATGTTTTCCTCCACGCTGCCCACGGATGCCAGCTCGGCACCCAGGGTGTAGGCGATGCGCTGAATCTCGTCCCAGGTATTCGCCTCGTGGTTTCGGAAGAGCGTGTAGCTGTGGTCGTCGTATACGGAGACTTCCGTCTCCATGGAATAGGGCGGACACAGCTCGAGAGGGTGAATCGGGAAGGGGGTTGGATACGGCGGTGGTGGGCATGGACCAGGCAAGTAGAACATGGCATAGAGCGGGTAGTCATTGATGTACTCGCGCGGCTCACCATTGCAGGAAAGGACAAGGCGATGCTCCAGAATCATGGCAGTGGTCGGGATGATGGCGTCGAAATTGTGTACGGCATGGATGTAGGACGGGAGTCCGCTCGGACCGGACACGGCGGCCATCAGGTTGAATTCGACATCGTCAGACAGGCGGCGCAGCCGCACATGGACTTCGGGCATGACCTCCGAATCCCAGTGGAGAGGAAAGGTCTTTGGATCAATGTCGATCTGCATCTCTGCTGTGCCTGCGCCAGCAAGAAGCAGGCAGGCAAGCGCGGAAAGAGAAAGCATGCACAGCCTCGCGACGGGAGCTTCGCCGGTTGCCTCCCGTGGAGGAGGGCGGGGGGCAATCGGTCGATTGTTCGGAGTGTAGTATTGGCTGTGCCGGAATTCCAGAGTTATGACAGGCGGGGAAGGGGAAGTGAAGATGTGAGTTGCGTCTCAATTGCTCTGCGGGCGGAGTTTATGAGTTTCAGGGAAGCATACGATTGCACCAGCGGCTACGCTCTGCATGAGAAGATCCGGCCAAAGGATCAGGAAATTCTGCTGCACACAACGATTCGATTTTACGCCGCGTTCCGTAAGGCGATTGAACTGGTTAAGGGGATTTAGTTCGCTCGAATATGGATGGCATGTCTTCTCCTGTCATCCAATCCACTCCCCTAGCCTCAACATCCGCATACGGCTCCACCCTGTACGCAATCCGATCGGAGAACCTGGCCGCCAAGGCATGCACATGCGAATTCGTCGTCGGTGCCGCCAGGAAGTAGTAGGAGTTCGGGTTGTAGGGATTGCCCTCGCTGTAGAAGACTAGGTAGTAGTCGGGCGTGGTTTGGCTGCCGCAGAGGGTGACGTTAACGGGGGACCAGTCCAGGTAAACGTTGCCGCTAGGGTCAGTTGAGACTTGGAGGTCGTCGATGGTGGGGTACCTGGGGGCTACGCTGCCTTCGAGAGTGATGATATGGTGTTGTGGGTTGGTTGTGTTGGAGATGTCTGTCTGAGCAAAAATCTCAATCGTATCATTGAACTCTCCGTTTGAAGGAGGATTGAAGCCTATCTGCAATACTGCAGGATTTTGACCAAGAATCTGCTGTGGAACTTCTGTGAGTAACTCGAATGGTGCTGAAGGCACTCTAATGCTATCCACTGTGATTGCGATTGCATCAGTTTCTAGAGCTAGCGACAGCTCATATGAGCAATCAAGTTCTGTGATCCAGGAAAGTGAGCTTACATAGCGTAGGCTATTCTGGCAGCTACTCAAGTAAGCTGGGTCTGGAAATAACAACTCTGCAAGTTCACAAGAAGAATCAGGGATACAGATAAATGTGAGCGAAGAATTTCCAGTCAAGTTGATACTTGATGTTTGGCACAAATCAGCTGCGTGTCGTAAATCGGCCCACTGGAGGCTACTGCCGCTTAAGGAGAGCTCACCAGTACTTGTGCCACTAGGAAGAATCAAGCCGGTAATTGACGACACATCACCTAAAGTTAGACTCGCCTCAGGCCCAAGGGAGAAGAGTGGTTCAAAATCACTAGCGGATTCAAATGCTGGATTCCATATGTGTACAGTTCCGCCTGTGAGATTCGATCCGCTAATGAACTGTATAGGTGTATCGATTAAGTCCAAATACGCTAAATAGGACCCTTCGCCAAAGTCTATATGTGCTATATCACTCGAATAGCATTCTATAGTGACATGCGAATTATTAGGGAATAGTAACTCAGTGAAGGCGAATGTTCCTCCCCAAAGTCTACCTGTGAATGGAATTGATCCAGCAATCTGGATGTTGCTGTATGTGCTCTGCATGTTAATTACATCCATGTAGCCAGAGTTGCTTTCCAAGTGTAAAGCTATTGGCGATTCATTTTCGTTCAGCGTTACATTTACCGTCTGATTCATGTGTAAGATACTCAATAGTTCTATGTAACTGCCCCAGATGTTAACAGTTGTGATACTGCTGCTTCCATCTAAGAGGAGATTTGTCAGAGTAGGCATAGAATCTATCTCTATTGTGTTTAGGTTCGGGAAGCTCGAAATAGAACCAAGATCTGAGATGGTGTATGAATCATCATCTAGATTAATGGAAGTAACTGATTGCGATTCAGAATACTCTAGCACATCGTTTGAGTTGCTGTCATATCCATGATCGATTAGCCACCGCTTGAACTCCGGATCCAGCGGCACAAAATCCGCCCACACCTGTACACTCATTGCCAGGACACAATAAGCTGAAGCAAGCGCGCGTAGACAGTTCATCTTAGAGACCTCATGGGCTGGCAATACAATTCGAGATGGACATAGCCGAGACGACATTTGAACGGTACGGAGGGTGGGGTAGAGTTGCAATGAGAACCTGATCGCCAATACGAATGACGATGGAATTCGTTGATACAATCTGAAAACGATGTATGGGCCCAGAGGGACTCGAACCCCCGACCTAGTGATTATGAGATACTTCTCATGTTCAATTGACGACAATTGACCACGATTGACGACAATTGACGAAAACTCCCTAGATGGTTGAAATAGTGTAACATACAATCGGAATTATTTCGCCAATGCCCTGCTCTCGATTCCAGCCGATTGACGAGGATTGATAAAAAGTATGGGACCGGCATGGGACCGAAGGGGTGTAAACAGCTAGATTCTTGACCTGGTGATTCTGCAGTGTTTTCTATGGAGCGGGTGATGAGATTCCGATTCACGAAGGCCGGGCTCAGGGAATTGAAGACCGAGAAGAGCCGTGAATGGTTCTATGATGATCAGGTCCATTCCCTGGCATGCATGGTGACCAAGGCTGGCGCCAAGTCCTTTTATGTTTCCAAGCTCTACAGGGGAAAGAAGCACCAGATCCGTATTGGTTCCGTAGAAGACATTCCAATCCTGAAGGCCAGGCAGATTGCAGTCGAGATTCTGGGCCAGCTGTTGGCGGGCAAGATGCCGGCTTCCCGACGCGAAGCCGTGCGCCAGGAGGAGATCACTCTGGCTGAAGCGGCCGAGGAGTACTTCAAGTATGCGGATGCGCACAGGCGGCCTGTCACTGTTGCCAAGTACCGCAGTCAGTGGAAGAGCTACATCGCGCCCTGGGCTGGGAAGCGCCGTTTGGCAGACTTCCGGAGGCTGGATGTCCGAAACTTCCATCTGCAGTTGGGCGCGGACATCGGGCAGGTCACGGCCAACAGGGTAATTGCCCTGATTCGCGCGATCTACAACCGGACGATCCGGGAGCACGAGCTGGAATTGTTGAACCCTGCAATCAGCATCACTGCCTTTCGTGAAAGAAGTAGAACCCGGCGGCTGCAGCATGGTGAGATCCGTGCTTTCTTCGAAGCCCTTGCCGCAGAAGCCAACCAGGACATCCGGGACTTCATCCTGCTGCTCTTGTATACGGGCGCACGCAAGTCGAACCTGTTGGCCATGAGGTGGAAAGATCTGGATCTGAATGTTGGGACCTGGGTCGTGCCTGCTGAACAGGCGAAGTCTGGTGTGGAGATTCCGATCGCGCTGGCCGGCACAGTTTGTGAGATCCTGAGGGCCAGGCAGTCCCAGCCACAGAATGAGTTCGTTTTCCCCGGCCGGTACGGTAGAGGGCACTTGAAAGAGCCGAAGATTGGCTGGGATCGGATTCGCAATCGGGCGGGGCTGCAGGACCTACGCATGCATGATCTGCGCCGCAGCCTGGCCAGCTACCAGTTGGACACTGGCGCCCCGCTGGAAGTGATCCAGAAGACTCTGGGTCATGAGAACAGGACTACTACTGAAGTCTATGCTCGGATGGCCCTGGACCCCGTTCGGCAGAGCTTGGAGAAGGCGGTGCAGGCTATACAGCGGCATGCCAGTAGGTTGGACTGACTCAGCTGGGCCAGCTCTTCCAGGACCGGGATTGACAGACGCCAGACCTTATAGACAGGTTTCGCGCCTGACTTTAGTCGCTTTAAGATCACGGATAGTGTTTTGAGTTGATAGCGAGCGGGGCACAATCCTTCATTCCTCCATTAAATAGAAAATCTGGGTTGTGGCGCACCACATTCTCGACTATATTTGTGATCAGCAGAGAAAAGTGTGCAAGAAAGGACACACATGGACAATGTTCTGCTAGAAACCACGGGAGGACGCCATGGAGGCTGTAGTCAAACCATGGTCAAAGACGTTTCGTGAGTTCTTTGAAATTCAACAGAATCTGCACGAAGCGACAATGACCGAGATCGCACAATGCCTGAACCGCCCACGACGCTCTGTGTATGACCTACTCGAAAAACCAAGCAGGGAATTCCTAGAAGAGGTCGGGGCTCTGTTCGGAATCCCAGCGGACAAATTGATTCGCCAGTACCTGGAAGGCGAGGATGATAGCCGGCGACAGCATCTCAAGCATCTCAAACAAATCGGAAGAATCGCCAGGACATTTCCACGGCGGGATTTGCAGAAAGTTGGGGTTCTTCGCAAGAAAGTGGGCTTGGTTGATTCCTGCGCAGAGATCCTTGAAGCGCTTGGAATCGGGTCAGCTGAAGAGATCGACTCAACCCGAACAGTGGATTGTCTTGCTTCCTCTGAGCAGAGGAAAACTAGCGCTAAGGGGTTGAATTGGGTGTTGGCCTGTGCTGAGAAGGTGATCGAGCGGGAGAATGTCTCACTTCCCTCCTTTGACAGTGAAGAGCTTGAGAAGCTCGCCAGTGATCTCATTCTGTATCCTGCTAATGGGCGGCTAGGATTCGATGCTGTGGCAAGAAATCTTGCCGAAGCTGGTGTGCACTTGATCGTGCTGCCCAAGTTTCCCCACCTGGGGGCAAGGGGTGTGTCATACAAGAGGAACGACCAGTATGTGATACTCCTTTTTGAGAAGGAGTACTGGGATACGGTCTGGTTTGCCTTGGCACATGAGATCGGCCATCTCATATTGCATAGGGATGTGCTGGAGCAGACTCGTGTACACGTAACAGAAGGGGAACGCTTTTCACTTGTTGAGGAAAGTGAAGTAGAAAACGAAGCGAATAGCTTCGCTGTTGAAGCGCTCCTCCGCGACATTGATTTGGAAGAGTTTCGCGGATACAGCTTCAATGTCAAGTCCATTGCAGCACGGGCGAAGGATGTAGGAATTGAGCCGTCCATTGTATTCGGAAGGCTGGCCTGGGAAATGGATGAATACTGGCGGTTTAATCCGTTCAGGAAAACGTTCAAACGGGAGATGAAATGGAGCACATCATGGATTGGAATGACAACAGAATTGTCATCGGCATAATTCGGAGGACTTCGAGTGAAGAAGTTCAACTTTCGGAAAGCGGATCAGAAGGCGGTTCAGCTCCGCCTTGATCTGGAAGTTCAGTCGCACAACCCCCTGGGAGACGCGACAAGAGACGGACAGCACTACATGTATTACAATGCTTGGCTGCCCTATGTGCACGAATTTCTTTCGGGCGCGCAGGGCAAGGCGGCAAGAGAGGAGGTGGGTTGCTTTCTGAAGAAGGGCCTGAGATCCGGGGCCTGCATGAAAACGGCTTCACAAGGACTCTGGCGAGAGGCAATCACAGAGTTGCGTTTGATAGCAGCTTCTGTGTCGCCGGAAGAGATCCCGGAAGCCGTAAACGCTCGGTTCACGGCAATGAACGAGCGATGGGTTGATGACGATTTGAACGGAATGCCTTCCTAGAGTAGGAAGGTAAAGTCGCCGATGACATTCAGGCCGGGCGCTGCTTCAACAGCGCCCGGTTCTATTTTCGGCATATGAGTTCAATAAATCAAATGGAAACGAATGCTGTTAAATTTTCAACTGTTCTGTTGAATCTTGATTCCACTTACCCGAACTAGTTTCTAACTTGCCCACCAGCTTCAAGACCCCGACCTTGACAAAGTTGCCGGGCTTCCAAGGGGAAAGCCTGGCGCCGGCTGAACCGGATTTCCGATTCCTTCTCCTTCACTGGACTAGGGCACTTTCAGCCAGGGGCTTCCTTCCGCTGAGGAGGCCCCATCTTCGAACACCAAGCTTCCTTGTACTGATTCTTTGCGAGTGGGGGCCCTGCCGGATCGGTATGGCCTTTCTCATTCGCTAGTGGCCATGTCTGGTCCCCAGAGCCCCTCCAGGACTTCCAGCGAAAACTCCAACTGCTTCCAATAGCCCGCTTTCAATTTGACTGCCCGGAGCACACCATCCAGCCAGGCCTCGAAGTCAGCCTGTGTCCATCGCGCCCGCTCTTCCAAAGGCTCCAGCTGAATCGCAGCCAGCAGCATCTGCGCATCAGACTTCTGCAGTCGCTTCCTCTTCGGCAGTGGCTTCTTCCTATACTTCGGTTCATCCTCGGACAGCGACACTTCTTCATAGGCGGGCCAGACTTCGGACAGGCTGGGTCCCCAAGACCCGCGGACGATGGTCTTCACCCAGCGAAACTTCCTTGCCTCGGTCTTGTCCAGTCCTGGGCAGTGCTTCAGCAGCTGGGTCCACCATTTTCGAAGGTCATCTTCTGTCCATCTGGCGCGGGCTGAGCGCTCCTCTCCCTGGATCACGCTGTGGATGAATTCCTGAACACGTGAAGGTGGCATCCAGCCTGGGGAGCCTCGCTCTGCCAGAAGTTTGTTAAAGGCGCTCTGTTGGGCGCTCATACTCAGAATCCATAGAATTTAGTCGTTCGCTTCAATACTTTGTTCGCCAGATATTTCGACAAGATCGGCCGTTGCTGCCTCTTTATATACATCTATCAGTTCCTCCATGTCACACCACTCTGTTGAATCAATGCGATCTACGGGGATCAGGATAAGTTTGTTGTCGATCGCCGAAAAATCTTCAAGTCGTGTCAACCTGTCATCCTTGTAACACACTCTTAGAAGTACGGTAACAGAGATCGATGTGTTTTCTTCATTCGGATCGAATGTAGATCGGACCCAGCCGTAAATGTCCACATCATTAGACAAGTCGAATCTGACTAGCTTTGCATCCTGCATTGACTTTAGGAAAAAACGATTTAGAGGGTCTTGCATTGGGGATAGAGTTCTTGCCAACCAAGCACCTGGCCTCATTGGTAGACTTTGCAGAGGTTTCCACTCTGGAAACTTCCTTCTAATACACCATCGAATGAAGCGCGCCTGCTTTGGAAATCGCTTTCTGAATACTTTCTCTAAGAGCAGAATCAACATTTGTATGTAGTACAAAATGCCGCCAACTACCCAGAAAAGAACGACAATACCAATCATGTCAAGGAATATGTATACCTGTCGTTGGACCTGCTGGATTTCCCACTTGGAGCCAGTGCTTGCGAAGCTGGCCGCAGCGTTACAGAACTCAAGAGCCTCGACAAGCCAGCCAGGTGTGGGCATCTCCCACATAGTCTGTACGATGCCGTAAGACAAGAGATAGAGTAAGGATGAAAATGTTGCAGTGAGGAGATAGATGTGTTGGCCGGCATTTTCGCGGCTTGCAACACGGCCGATCGGCCAAAGTCTGATTACCAAGTAACCAGGTGTAAGAAGGAAGATTAGAAAGAGGGCAATCATTACCGCCCCCTTTCAATGGAATCACCTAACGAGGCGAGCCATTGTTTGGCGGAACCTGCGGCCCGGGGCTTCCATTCGGAGCAGGCGCACTTGCCTGACGAGGTTGCTGCTGCTGCACCAACTCGCGTACTACGAGAACCCTCGAATCTTTCTCGAATTGCTCCGAATCCGTGGTGAACAAGCCACCCTTTTCGCGGACCACGGCTTTCCTCCTTCTTACCTTGCGTCTTACTTTCTTTGCCCTTCGCTTCAGCATTTGCCATGCTCCTTCGGGCCGTACAATCAGCGCAGTTAGTGCAATTTAGTGCCAGATGCTGACAATCGCTAACCCATTGCGCCTCAAGGCGTAGCAAGCGGAACACGTCTCCATTGCAGTAGCTTACCTGCAAACAGAGTGCCGCTGCCGGAACAGCCCGTAAATCCTTGCACTTAGCTTTACTAAGCGGCTCATTGATCTGTTCCCGCATGTCGTATATCGACCAACGATGACCGTATCTGAACATGTGAACAGAAGATATAGGCTGTGTCATCAGATTGCCTTTTTACAAGAGAGCTTACACGAATGCGCTGTCAAAGGACCCAACCAACCATAAAGCTGATCCAGGGTTCACCTTCATGGGGAAAGACGCTCACGTCTTCGCCGGTTTTGTCGAAACCTGCGACGAAACCGATGTTGACGCCACTCCAATTGCGAAGAAGCAAGCCCCCTGCTACTGTAACGGCTGTTGTAGACTTTGCCTTGCTTGTGGATTCGATGCTTACCTGAGAAATCCCAGCGGAAAAGATTGGTGATACACTCAGTCTTCTTGGACCTAATGCCCAAGACCATCCCACATAATAGCCAAGGCCAGCATCGCCAGAAATTGTCTTAGTGTCTAGTCTGTATTTAAAAGGAACAACCAGTGTGCCCGAGATTGGCCCATAAACAGACTCTGAAACAAACTCAGCGACGTTCAATTTGCCTTCGTACTTCCTCCCCAATCTGTAAGCCTGTCTGTACTTGACAGTTGATTCTTCCCACTGGATCTGGGCAGCACCGCTTGCATCCGCTAAGCCATTTGCCGTGGAACTTGGCTTCGGGGAGGTCGATTTACCTGTCTTCAGTGAGCTCTTAGATTTCGATTGTTTTGCGCGGTATTTCGTAAGGGATTCAAATACCACATAGTAGTCCTCTTCATCGGGTGCGGAGACGACTCTGAATCGACTGAATCTCCTGGCAGTTAGCGCACTTCCATTGTCATTACGTCCCAGGGTGTGAAAGTCGGTCCAGTCGCACTCTAGTCGATACACCTTGCCGACTTCTAACACAGGGGTTTCATTGGCAAGAGCAAACCCGAAAGGAAGGATTGCGTATGCTATCCAATTGATGCACCGTCTCATGTAGTACACTGTTCTCCTTTCTGGTACCAGCGCAGATGTCTGCATTGAATGGTGGTTGACAATGCGTGCAAGAGCTGATTGGACTGGCTTGGCCCAGTACTGCAGCTTTGCAGCAAGGTTTTGGGTAAGCTATGCCCTCTCTGATCGCAATATAGTGTCAACGCGATTGAAAAAGCGATAATGATGATCGCTAAAGCCGCAAAACTAGTTCATATTGCCATTCTCTCAGTACTTGAACAATGGACTTGTGCATGGGATGGCGAAGTCGCACACTGATACTGTCAAGCGACTGATATCCGACTGAGGAAACGCCTAGAGGATGGGAAAAGGAATGTTGGTCTCCTGAAGTGGCGTTCAGGACGAAAGGCCGATCGTGACAAAAGGTCTTGAGGTCGTCACATTTGCTCGTGAGGGTGGCATCCAACCTTGTGACTGACGGATCCGTATTAGGTCGTCAAAATTCATTTCCATCACTACTTGATTTGGAGAATCTTCTTCACTTGCTGTCTTCCATTGACGCTAAGAACAACCATGTAGACGCCACTCGAAACTTCACTGCCATCGAAGGCGACTTTGTGCTCGCCGGTCCCTCGAGTCCCCTCATCCAATAGCGCCACCAATTGACCTAATAAGTTGTATACTTTCAGCTCCACAGATTGTGGAAATGCAAGTACGTAGCGAATGGTCGTCTGTGAGTTGAACGGATTCGGGTAGGCAGATCGAAGTTGAAAGGCTGCCGGTCGACTCAGCGGTTGCTGCGGGCGCTGCAATGCGACCCAGCTGGTATCGATGTCGAGCATGGGGACCGCCCGTGAATCCCATGTCCGCACGAAGGTCTCCCTGGCTTGGCCAGTGTGCTGTTCCTGGTATTTCGGGATTCTCAAGGTCCTGCCACTCCGTTCCAGGATGCCCCGCATCCACGGCCGGCGACTGCGGGGAAAGCCAGGGACTGCCAAGAACCGGATCGAATGCCGGGTCCTCGTAGTAGATATTTCCTTCACCCGTATAGTCATCATCGAGCAGGGTGTATCGAAGCAAGGGCGGCGGGTACTCGGCAATGCTGTGGACAGGATGCGTGAAGAACTCGCATTCGTTGCCATAGAGGATCGAATTGTATACGGTCAAGCGTGGATCGTCGATGTCATTGGTCCAGAACAGGAACTGCGTGCTATTGTCAACCAGGGTCAGGTTGCCGATTCGGGCCTGGTCGATCTTATGGATCCCCAAGGCGACCTGGAAGGGAGGAGACCAGTAGGAGAAGGGGTAGTTCATGTTCGCCTCCCAAGCATCAACCCCTTCGATCCAGACATTCGTCATTTCCAGCGTGTCCACTTCAATGTAGGCACCCATTCGATGCGTGTCCTTGATGACCAGATTCCTCACGCTTGCCCTGTCGGCGCCAATGAGGTCGATGCCACCATCATCGTTGTCCAGCAGGTGCACATTGCTGATTTCGTACCTCAGTTGACGAACTGGGTTGTCACCACCGGATCTAACAAAGCTCAAAGTGCTGCCGATTTGCCGATTCCCTGCAAACGGGTCGCTTGGAGGATTCTCGGGCACAGGATTCGTTTCTACGTTTCCCACGAAGAGACAATCTTCCATGCGAACCACGGCAGGCCATGTAAGTGTTTCCCAGGTAGAAATGCGTGCCACTCTACCGGTCTGAGCCCCCCTGCCAGTTTCAGGATTGTCATAGTCGTCGTGGTCTATGTGAATGTTGTTTCTGAAGATCATTCGTCGGAAAACCTGTGGCCCATACTCAACTGAAAGGTTAAGTAAACTGCGAAAAGTTTCGCCTCCACCAGCAGCATGTAGTTGGCTACCCTCTTGGAAAGGAAAGACATTAGAAATATTATTTTGAATAATTGCATCTGAAATGTTTAGTCTGCTCGTAGTGAAGAGTGCACCATAGCAATTGCCAACACAATCAGCCGGGACCGGGGGTTCGACGCCAAACGTGTTTCCTTCGACGAGTAGGTTATTAACGGTTCCTACTTCCCCCGCCCTCATTTCAAACATTATCGGTGTATTGGAGAAATTGTCTAGCAATGAAACTTGATTTAACAGAACATGGTCACCGCCAATGTCCATAATTCTGTTTAAAGTATAATAGCTACCTAATAAAGAGCATGATTGAACCAATATGTCCGTTGCTAGTAAGTTTGAATCATCATCTTCATTCCCAGTGCCCAATGCTAGAATAATCCCATAATTGGTAGTTGCGTTTCTTACACGAATCTGTTCGGCGCGAAGAGTGTCTACAGCAGAAAAGACAATGCCATTACGGAAAGAGTTAAGGCTATCAGATTGAAATCGGGATATATGAACTATATTCCCTCCTAAAAATACTGCATTTACTTGGCTATCGGCAGTGATTATCGTGAAGTCTTCTACGCGGATCAAATCAGTTTCATTGACACTGAAGTGGAACTCGAATGAAGAGTTCAAATCGGTATCATAGTATAGGTGTAGTCTGCAACTATTGATCAGCACGGATTCTAGTCTGTACTCTAGACCAGTATAAAACACTGACCCCATTGACGTGCTTCTATTCAACCTGAATACAACATTGCTCATGGTGAGTGAACTTCTATGGCTCGTCTGAATTGCTCCGGCGGCGTCATCGTCCCCAGCACCACGCTGAATTGTAAGTCCGGCAATAATCAGTCGATTGCCTTCAGTTGTTCCAGTTGTGATCACTGGCCCTTGCCATGCTCCATCCAGGATAGTTTGATCCACGAACAGACTGTCGCCTGTCAAGTAGTCTTCTGAGCAGATTGTCAGACTGTGCGATGGAGTCTGGAGAAGCTCAATGTATGTTCCAGGTGATACCAATACTGTATCACCTGGAGCTGTTGCATCCAGGGCTGATTGAATCACTTGGTAATCTGCTGGAACTTGGAGAACACTACCCAATACAGAAGTTGCGTAAAAGAGCAGTGTAAGTTGAAGGAAGTTTTTCATTCATGAAAATACCTCCCCGCCAGTTGCGGGGAGGTATTCCTTTTATTTGTCGTTGCCGTACTACTTCAGAAGCAGCACTTTCTTGCTGTCGAATCCGTGTGCCGTCTTGGCACTTACGACATAGACGCCTGAGGCCAGGGATGCCCCGTCAAGAAGGAAGGTATGTTCACCAGCTTCAAGTTGTCCATTGTGTAGTTCCGCCACACGTTGGCCAAGAAGATTGTAAACACTCAGGTTCAGCATATCTTCCTGAGCAAGCCAAAGACCAATTGTGGTGGTCGGATTAAAGGGATTAGGCCATACAGATGCAAGCTTGAACGTGCCAGGCTGAGTTTCGAGCCGGCTTTCCTCTTGGCGTGCAACGACTGGATTCGTCGCGAAGCTAAGCAATGCGTCTACAGATTGCAGCGTCCTGGCAGACTGTTCTGTATGAGCGAGTCCCATGAGTGCTGACCCACCACCTTGTTTTGGGTAGGTATCAATTTCCAGCTTTGCGAATTCAGCCAAGGCTTTGGAAAGGGAGTCGCCCAGAACAATCAGGCTGTCAAGAAGATCAAGAGCGCCATCTCGATCGCCATAGTATGCCTCAACACACTGTGCATGGCAGTACTCCGTGATCGACAGCCAGTCGTTGCCATCTTCATCCGCTTCTTCACTTCCAACAAGAAGGCCAGACTTTGCCGGAGATGACCAATCGGGGTCATCCTTTCCGAGCTCCTTTAAACGAGCTGCAGCGTAAGGTGCTTTTCCCGATTCCGGGTAGAGCCGACAGACCTCCTTGTAATACCAAATCGCTAGGAGCTCGTTGTTGTTTGCTTCTGCACCCAGGCCAGCACTGTAGAGGCCTTCGTCCTCATCGTCATCAATGCAGGGCGTGGCAGGCGGATCAAAGTCAGCCAGGCAATTCGATCCATCTGCCCAGGAAGGAATCCGATCCGCGACATCTTCGCAGTCAAGAGCGGAGGACTCACTCGATCCCCAGTAGTTTTTCATCCAGTTTCTGTCCGGACCAGAGTGGTTCTGGGATTGGATGAAATCGAAGCCAGAATAGCTTCCAAGGTAGGTGTATACAAGGTTGTTGTACCCGCACTTCATAAGCAGATCGCCAGCTTCCATGGTGATGAATGCAGGTGTGTTTGCGTCGTTAAGAACACCATAGAAGTCATTATGGGCGAAGGTTTCCAAATCCACTGCACCGTATCTGATATCGATTGCAGTGTTATCAAGATCCTGGAATTGGTTTGCCCCAAAGCTGACTGTCGCATAGCCAGAAACCAGACAGCTCTTTACGTCTTCAGTTGTCTTGAACAGGCAACTTGTGATGATGACGTCCGTCGACGATACAATTGCCAAAGGAAACAGTGCGTCGGACTGTCCACCAGCAATAAAAGCGCAGTCATTGATGTAATTGTTATCTCCAAGAGGTAGCGAGAGCCTGTCGAATCGATGGGGGGATTCGTCAATATCGCCGTTATACAAATCAAACGTGAATCCGATCACCTCTGATGCCTCACATGCCAGTAGCATGAGCTGTCCACCATCCATGTTTTGGATTTGAACAGTTGTATTCGATTCCGGATCCGCGTTCAGCTGGAGTTCATTCAAGTGGGAGAACACAAGCCCGTACTCCGGGGCATGATTGAACAGAACGCCATCAATGTCCGAATCGACAAGATTGCTCACGTGACCGATTTGGATCTTGTACGCATCATTGCTGACAATGGCAGTTCTCTGGCTTGAAGGATCGCCAATGGAGAGATCTCCCGACGTGGAGTAGAGGTCTAGCGTCAAACCTTCGTCGACAACGATCACGGCACCGGGCTCGATCGTCAGTGAAGTGCCTCCCAGAGACCTGGTGGAACTGATTGTGTAGTGACCTGCTTCGATGGTGTTATTCGTCACGGAAGTAAGTTCGACCGTATCATAGACTGGGCGCCAACCAAGGTCACCCTCAGTAAGGTCGAAGTCCATGGAGTCCCCATCCTTGTCATAGCAAGGACTGTCCCAGCGAAGGGCAAAATCAATGCGATTGGCATGCAATCCACTCGGATCACAGAAGAGAGGATCTTCTTCATACACATCCGTGATCGTGTAGTTTCCTCCGCCATCGATTCCATCTTCGCCATCATAGACAGTGATGTCATCCAGGACATAGGTGCCACCAGTCGCTGAGTTCCAGCTTACTTCGTTGTCCGCGGACGGATTCCAAAGAACGCTGTTCACAATCTCAACATAGTCAGCATAACCGGTGACCAGGAAGGGAATCCCAGTGCATTCAGCAATGGTGATCTTATCAAATCGGAAATCGACTCCATTGCCAGAAGGATTTCCAAGATTAGCATCACCATCCAGAAGGATCGTATTGCCTGATTGGTTCACGAACAGACAGTTGATCATTGTATTGGAATTGTCTGTGCGACTCTTGTAGATGAAGTTGGAGTCATCGAAGATGCAGTCGATCAAGTCAACTGAAACTGCCGCAACGCTTCCCGATTGTGCGCGCGCATCAACTGTTGTACTCTCGAATGTTACGGAGTCATAGTAGTTGATGCCGCGTACCTGGTATAGACCAGCGTCTTCGAACTTGCCACCAGTAATGGTGCACTCACCAAGTAGGGTTGAAAGGGTTCCCTTCATGGTTAGGTCATCAATGGTAGCATCCGTAGCATAGAAATCGAGGTCAGACTCAATCACTCCACCGTCGATATCTACGGTTACGCCACTTTGTGTATTGAGTGCCGGCAAGGCATAGCTTGCAATATCGCACTCATCGAATGTGACTGTTGTACCGCTCGATGCAATGATCGCAGCGTCACTGACGAAGCCAGGCGAGCTGTAGGCGAGGGATCCAATCAGATTCAGTTCGCCGTACGTTCCAGATACCTTGAGCAAGGCGTCGGTTCCATCATGCGTCTCTTGCCCAAAACATTCCGGGGTCAAATCAGTCCAGTCGGACATGCCAAGAGAGCAGTCTGTAAGATTGACTGTGCAGTTGTCGACCGTAACTGCATACGAAGACAGCTCGGTGCAGGGCGGGTAGTCCCATTCAATGGTTCCATTCAGATCGCACCGAATAAACGATGCATCCGAATAGACATGAAGGCCAGGTGAATAGTGTGGAGTAAACCAGATGTCCTGGAATGTAGCGCCAGAGAAATCGATTGGTTGACTCTGAATGGATACTGCGGGAAAACCCGTCACATATCCTCGGATGGTTCCGGTATATGTGATCGAGTTAAGTGCGCCGGTCCAGTCGTCGTACATAACCACGTCTTCATCGGGATTGCTTGCGGCGGCAGCAGCAATCGCTTGATTCAGATCCGTGAAATCTTGACCTGGTCCGAATGTAATCTGAGCATTGGCCAGGGACACTGTTACCCCTAAACCCAGTGCGCAAAGCAGGGTCGCTTTCATTGTCTCTCCAGAAGGTTGCGATCTTCGATGTAATACAAACTTCGGTATCCGCCACTGCACTTAGTGCAGTGGCATTTGTAGGACAGCCTTATTCATTGGCCTGGACATGAAGACCGATAGTCGATATGCGACAAGTAGGATAGGCAATGAAAATGCAGGATGACTAGATTCGTAGATCACCAAATCAACGAGATACATGAAGCTGAAGCAGTGTAGCCAATCGCAGGAGCACGTCATCCTACTTCACAACTTTCTAGCGGGATGGCACTTGTTCGGTGTTTGAAGTTCATTGATGGCAGGTGTTCGACTTGCCACTGCATCCCGCTGCGAAATGATAGTGACAATAGTTGGATATGCGCAACACTTCGCACACAAAACTAACAATAAAGTTCGACTTGACGAATGTCAAGCAGCAGTGACGTTGATGGCAAAGCACATTGTCGCCGTACAGAATCATGAGTTTCTATGCTAATCTCTGTAGCACGGCTTCTGATTTCGATCCAGCTTAGACGGTGTTAGCCTGCAGTAAGAGGAGATTGGGTATGGAGCCGCTATTCATAGGATTACATTCATTGGCAAGTACCATTCGGAGTACGGCTGCCCATCCGATGTGACTACGCGCAACATCCCGGTCTTGCCTATCTCATAGACCAGTGGATCCTGTGTCGACAAAAAACGTTTGTCGGATAGCCTTTTGAGCGGGACTTTGTCTACAGCTGAATGCTTTGCAGAGTCAGCGATCAGGAAGTAGTTCGTTCCATCTCTAACGAGCGTCCTTCTTTGCTGGACTGCTTGGCAGTCTTCTAGCCATTGACCAAGGATCGCATCCGCCTTCACCTGTGGCATGGACTGCCAGGCCGGGACATCTTCATGAAGGATGCCATGCATCACATTCTTCAGCGTTCCGCCTTCGATTTCTGCCCAGGCCCACATGCCATTCACATCATCCGTGCAGCCGTCTAAGTAGATACTGTATCTGCTGGTGCCTTTAAACTTTGCTGTTGAGTTGTGGGCATAGTCGATCGCATTCCCTAGTTCGTCAGAAGATAGCCTGCGGTTGAGTACGACATGGATAGACCTGGAACCGCGTCCCTGGTCCATCAGTTGAATTGATTTGATGCACTTGGGAATGGATTCTTTAGCCTGTTCACCAGCTTCAATTAGTCCACTTTCTGCTGGCGCAGTTTCAGCTATTGCCGGCACCGACTCAGCAGTACTTCGTCCTACAAATCGCACAATTCCACGACCAGTGTAGAACAATAAGCCTGCGACTAGCATGAGTGACAGCCCAGTAAAAATGTTAATCAGCACCATAGGGAATTTGTAGCCGCATTCAGTGCAAACTTTTGGTTGGCTCTTTCCAAGAACAGCCATGCACTTGGGGCATTTGAACTCTGCCACAACTCACCTCTTCTGATACTTGGACAGCCTCTGCCTATAGCGATTGCCATCTTACGGGTTCGGAATAATCTAACGCAGGACAGATTAAAAACTAGATCCATTCCTCTTGGTAGTATTTTCTTCACCACAATCAAGATTACAGGATGCATTTCACCCCATCCTCCCCTACATTCAGCGCCCCAAACCCTAGTCGGGGCCCCGCAGCCCTGGCCACA
>JAUIFJ010000066.1 GCA_030429345.1 bacterium
CGATGATCCGGTATCCGTAGTCGGCAGCCGGGGTTTCGAGAATCGGGCCCAGCATGTCCGTCCCCTCCGCCGTTCGAAGCAGCAGCTTCAGCTCCACCAAGTGCTGCCGGTCCCGTGCGCGGATCTGCAGCTTGTCCGGCTCGTCCCGACTGCGGGTGATGCTGTAGAACCCGTGACGTGCGAAAAGCCACATGGTCGTTCCTTTCTAGAATGGGACGTCGTCGTCGAACGGAATGTCCCCCTGGCTCTGGGGCGGATCGGTTCCGACTCCCTCGGCGGGCGCGGCGCTCTCGACAACTCTTGTTTGTGATGCAGATGTAGTATTTGATGTTTGGCCAGAAGCATCACCGGCATCTTCCGGCTCTTCCCCGCCCACGCGAATCAATGCTTCTCGAACTGTTTCTGCCTTCAAGTACAAAGTCTGGTAGCGTTTCGCACCCAACCGTCTTCTGCGTATACCTTCCTCACTGATTACGTTTACCTTTCGAAGCGCAGAAGTCAACTTGTGGCTCGTAATCTTCGAATCGGAAGGCCATTGTCCTGCATCTACAAGCTCATCGTGTACTACATCTCTGATCTTGGCAGTCTGATATTCGTGTGGATGCTGAAGCTCCTCCAACCCTTCGCGACTGTCACCCTCCAGGATGTTCAGCAATGTCTGCAGGATCAGAATGTCCATGTCCGTGCGACGGTTCTTTTCTTCCTCGTCCTTCCGCTTCTGCAGCTGTGTTTGCCGCAGTCGCTGCACAATGGATTGTGGGTCATCCGCGCACTCCAGATCGATCAGTCGGGCAATGGTGAACAGGGGCAGCCAGGTCTCACGTTCGCGGCCCGTCAGGTCCGGAAACTCCACTTCCGGGTCACTGGTCATGGTGTTTCTGAGGTGGGCGAACCTGGTCAGCGCCCAGCAATGCAGCTTGTTCCGCAGCTTGCGTGTACGAATGTCCAGCTCGGTACTGGTTTTCGCCCAATCCAGAAAGTTGCGCGCTCCATCCCTGTCGTACTTCAAGCAGCGAACCAGGATGCACCGGCTAGCCAGCACACGGTCGATCTCTTTTGTACCGCCCAGGCACTTGGGGCTGTAGGTTCTGAAGGACTGCAGCTGGTTGTCCTCCCCGCTGGCGCGCTTGACCATCCCCCCCTTCTTGTAGCTTCCATTGAGCACCAGCTTCTGAGCGAAGTACGTTGAGCCTGGTTCAGGATTCGTGAAGTTCTCCGCTTCATCATAGATCGATGTACCACGATTCGCGTGTGACTCCCTGAAAATCGCGGCCTCCGAAGTACTGTCCGACTTTGATGTGTTGAAGGCCAGAAGCTTGATCAGGTCCATGCCTGCGGACTTGCCGGATTCATGCCTGCCATGGAAGTGCAGGAACCCGATCGCATTGAAGAGCGGATACACGTAGGTCATCATGACCCAGACCGCTATCAGATCGTGCTGGTGCTCCTCGGGATACCAGATGTACTGTTCGAACAAATGCCTGATATCCCGAAACAGGTCCCGTGTGCTGGGTGTGCAGGATGCAGGATCATTGAGGAACCGGGCAAGCGAAAATTCTTCTGCCGGTTCCTTGCTCCAGTTGGGCAGGATGCGTTCAGGAAAGTTCAGACACTTCGGATCGCCGGGGTCTCGATCGTGATACAGGATGATCTTCGAACTGGGCTTTCCCTCAAGAATTCTGCTTTCAATCAAGCAGGGCATCTCTCCTGCGATTTCATCATTGGATTCGTGCTCAAGCCACACTCCGATGTGCCCTACGGGCTCAGGGCCAGTGAAATCAAAATCCAGTGCTGGACTGAAAGACTTCTTGTCCCGAAAGACAAACTTCAGGCTCTCTGCAGAAGTGCCCTCCGCTTTGTCCTGTGATCCGCCCTTTTGAGCATCCTTGTGAACGCGCACAGCTTCCTGCATGTCTTTGCGCAATTCGGAGACTGGGCAATCCAGCTTGGTGCGCAGACGCTTCAACCACTGCGCCTGTTCGACACCGGTTTCTGCTGCAAGCCGCAAAAGCAGCTGATTCAGCAGTTCCTTGTGATCACGGGTCAGCCGCTCACCCGCCTGCACATCGGGCAGCTGGTCGATCATGTACTCCAGCAGGGGCGGAGCTTGGTCGACCAGGGCCTGGAACTCCTCGGCCGTGTGGCCGGCGCGCGCCCAGTCGTTGATGTCATTGGCGTCCGGGATGTGCAGGATGCGCACTTCCCCGTCCTGCATCTCGGACTGGATGGCCTGGGCGGTCTTCAACACGTTCTTCCGGCCCGCCTCGTCGTTGTCCCACACGAGGGTCAGGGTCTCGATCCGCTTGAATTTCTTGGCATGCTTGACGGCATGGACGCCCAGGTTCCCGACGGCCGGGATTCCCCAGTCCATGAGGGTCCAGCAGTCGGGGACGCCTTCGGTGAGCACAACTTCCCGGTGATATAGGTCGTCCTCGTTGTACAGGCCTGCAGGACCCGGCAGGTGGATGTACTTGGCTCGCTGATCCGGATCCAGGGAGCGAAAGGTCATGCCAACAACGCGCTGGCGGCGCATCAGGGGTATGGAGACCCGCGTGTCGTAGAACAGTCGCCTCCACTCGCCCTCGTCATTCAGCCGGCGCAGGCCCAACTCGTTGTACTCCTCGGGCTCGTAGCCCGCCAGTCCCGGATGCTTGGGCCGGATGTCATACAGCTTGCGGATCTCAACCAGACCCAGCAGATGCTGGCGCTGGAAGTCCCGGCCAAAGCCCCGCTTTTCCAGGTAGGCGCGTGCGCCTTGCGCTGCTTCCGTCTCCCCCTGCAGCCATCCGGCACACGCACGGGCCACGGTGGTCAGGATGTCCTCCCGGCGGCGCCAGGTCTCCAGTTCCTGGCGTTCTTCCTCCGTCGGGGGTTTCACTTCGAGGCCCAGCATCTGGGCCCCGATCTCCACGGCGGCACGGAAGTCCACCTTTCGCTCGGTCATCAGGTAGTCGAGCACGCTGCCAGCGGATTGGCCGCCAGGGTGGGACCAGCAGATCCAGCTGTTGGTCTCGCGGTAGATGGTGAAGCTGGGACCCGTGTCCTCATGGTCAGGCAGTGGACAGCAGATGCTGCGCTTCCCTGCCGCCTCCTTGGGTAGCAGGGACTCGATGGGCAGGTCCCGCTTGATTCGCTCGATCAGGTCGCTGTAGTACGCCATGGTGGCTTTCTATTTCAGGGCCATCTGGAACAGGTCGGTATCACGGGCGGCCAGAACGGCGGCCGCGGCGTCGAACTGGTGCTCGGAGCGTGCTTTCGTCCGGTCCCACTGGGCTTCCTTCCAGGGGCGTCCTTTACGCGAAGCCCCTGCCTTCACCACATCCGCCAGGTGGGCCTTGGTGGCCAGGAGGCTGCCTCCCACACGCTGCTTCACCTCCCCAGGCAAAAGCCACACCGTCGGCACTTCGTGAAAGACCTTGGCTGCACAGGCCAGGGCCTTGGCGTAGGCCAGGCCTTTCAGGGCGTCCGCGCTCTGCGCGCCGGAAGACGGGGTCTCGCAGCAGATGACGGCCGGTGGAAAGCGGGTGAGAAACGAGTGCAGCCCTGCCAGCAGCAGCTCCAACCGGCGTGTGTCATCGTCTGAGACCCGAAGACCCAGCTTCTTGTCCGACTTGGCCGTCACGATGGTCTGGATTCCCGCCGGCCACCAGGACGAAAGTTCGATGGCCACCAGGCCGAAGTGGGTAAAACTGGGATCCATGCCGACAGCGAAGCGTGTGGTGCCCGCCACCTGCGGGCCAAGCCGCGGGGGTTTGAGAATCGGAGCGCCAGTATCGATGTTCAGCTGCGCGCGGGACGCCACGGGCTCACCCTTGACGATCTCCGCCCGCAGCTTGTGATACGCTTTCTTCCGCTGATTGTACTGGCGCACCAGCGGCTTGCTGTCCCCGCCCACGTGGACCACACCGCTGTCCACGAAATCGAAGACCTCGCCCCGCTCCTTGCCCGGACAGGCGCGCATCACGCGGCCCACACGCTGCTCGACCCGGCTCTCGCTCTTGGCCGGGAAGGTGAGCAGCAGGGTGTTCAGCTCGGGGATGTTGAGCCCCTCGTCGGCCACGGTGCTGGCGAAGAGCACGCGAACCGCCCCGGCGCGCACGCTCTTCCGGATCAGCCGCCGGGTGTCCTTCTTGACCTTCCCCACCAGCAGCTCGCCCTGGATTCCGCGTTCAGCAGCGGCCTCGTAGAGCGGCACCAAGTGATCCTCCACGCGGCCGGAAAGCACGAGGATCACGCGGTCCGGGTCGTCGTACAGCTGGGCCAGCAGGTCCAGGATCTGCCTGTTGCGCGCGGCGCTCCCGGCCAGCGCGTCAGCCAGAGCCTGCCAGTCGGCTGCCCCGCCGTAGGGGAAGGTGAAGGCCGTGTGGATCTCATGGATCCGCGCCGGCACCAGGTAGCCCTGGTCCAGCAGCGCCCGCTGATCCGTCTCGTGGATCACGGGCCCAAAAGTGTCAGTCAGCTTCTGGGTCAGGCCGTCCGCCCGCTCGGGCGTGGCCGTCAGGGCCAGGCGATACTTGGCGGGGCACAGGCCGATGATCCGGTCAAACGTCGTGGCCGGCGCGTGATGCCCTTCATCCAGGATCATGCAGCCGAATCGATAAAAGAACGATCTCAATTCATCACTGCTCTTACGTGAAAGAGTCTGCACGGTCCCCAGAGCAATTGGATTCTCGAAGCTAACCGGTGAGACAACCAATTCACCGGATTTGGCACGTGAAGAAACAGTGCCTGCCTCGATCCCCAACATTTCTTCAACAGCTTCCCGCCACTGGTCCAACAGATCGATTGTGTGGACAAGAATCAGGGTCGGTTGGCCAATCTGCGCGACGGCCGCCAAGGCGGTGAAAGTCTTGCCGCCGCCGGCGGGGATGACTACCACACCCTGGACACGGTCGACCATGGCGCTGCAGGCCTTCTGCTGATAGGGCCGGAGCGCCCAGCCCCCGGCCTTGAAGGCCACACGATCGTGTGACATGCGCAGGTCGCGCACGCCCGGCCAGGGATGGATAGATCGCTTGAGCAGCTCGATGGCCCCGCGGGGCACCGTGAGTTCGGTCCGGTCTTCCGTCCAGCCTTCCAGCCTGGGCGGAATCTGTACCCACTTCCCGTCCACCTTCTTCATCGGCCGCTGCTTCCCCCGCCGCTTGGCCCCCAGGTACTCGGGGTTGGGGTAGCTCAGGTTCTTCTGAATCTGCTTGCGGGCCAGGGCGCTTAGCAGGCGACTGGGCACACGGATCACGGAATCGACGGTGATCATGGGTTCCTCAGGAAAAGGGGTCGTCGTCGTCGGACAGGAAGGACTGGATGGCCTGGATTTCGGTGGACAGCATGCCGCCCGGAATGGATTTGAGGAACTGCTGGCCATAGCGCTTGGTCTTCACGCGCCCGTCCATCAGCAGCATGACGCCGCGATCTGTATCACGGCGGATCAGCCGCCCGAAGATCTGCTTGAAGGTGATCAGGGAAAGCGGCAGGCTGTGGCGGAAGAACCAGCCCTTGGGATCGTGCTCCGCGATCCAGTCCATGACCGGGTCCGCAGGCGAGGGAAAGGGCAGGCGATCCAGGGCCACCAGCGAAAGTGCTTCGCCCGGGACATCGATGCCCTGGAAAAAGGTCCGTGTGGCGAACAGGACGCTCGACACGTCCTCTTTGAATCGCTGGATCAGCACTGTGCTGGGCGCGCTGCCCTGACGGAAGCACCGGTATCCAAGACGGTCAAACTCGAGTTCCAGTGCGTTCCAAGCTTCCTGCATCGCCGCGTTGGATGTGAAGAGCAGGAGGCTCCGGCCACCAGCGGCAGGCACTGCTTGGCTCAAGGTGTCGATCATCCGGTCCCGGAAGTCTTCTGCATTAGGCTCCGGCAGCTGGTCGGGCACAACGACCAGGGCGCTGGATCGGAAGTCGAAGGGGCTGGGAAGGATCAGCTGGCGAGTCCGGCCTTCCGGCAGGCCCAACCGATCGCGGATGAAGCTGAAGTCGTTTCGTGTCGTAGTCAACGTGGCGCTCGTGCCCACGAAGGCCTGCAGCTGGGGAAACAGGTTGGCCGCCAGGTGCTTGGCCACCGACACCGGTTTGCCACACAGCTTGCCCAGCGTGGGCCCCGCCTTCGGCGCCCAGGTCTCCACCCAGTACACCCACTCGGGATCCTCCTGGTCGACCAGGAACTTGATCTTCCGGCAGGCTTCGCGGCACTGGGCCTCCCGACGTTCCAGCTGCTTGTACCGCTTGCCCTCCGGATCCTCCCCCTTCTTCACAGACTGCAGCTCTCGTCGCGCCTGGTCCACGCACATCAGCAGCTCCGACGGATCAGCGCAGCCCGGGCGCGTGATCCGCACCCGGTTGGTCTCGCGGAAGCGCGCGGC
>JAUIFJ010000092.1 GCA_030429345.1 bacterium
CGATCCGGAGACGGTGCAGATCGTCCAGGCACGGCTGTGTGACGACATTCAGTATTTCAATTTCAAGAACGCGGCGCACGCACAGCCCCGGCATGATGGCCTGTACGGCCGGGCACTCAGCCGCGTGTGGTCCATCATGTACAGGCTACAGCACCGGGATCCCGCGCTGTAGCACGGAAGGAGTGTCCATGCCCCCGAAGAAACAGAACAAGACCGAGCCCCAGCTGGCGGACAGCTACCGCATCTACGGCGTGCAGGCCGACAACTTCCTGCGCCTGAAGACTGCGAACGTGCGTTTCGACCCCGATTCCAGCATGGTAATCCTGAGTGGCAAGAATGAGCAGGGAAAGACGAGCCTCCTGCAGGCCATCTGGGTAGCGCTGGGAGGGCCGAAGATCGCGCCCAAAGAAGTGGTCCGCGATGACGCGGAGCGCGCGGAGCTGGTGGTCGATCTGGTGCCGGCGGAAGATCCGCAGTTCGAAAGTCCGGGCCGGATCCGGGTTTGCCGGTCCATCAGCCAGGGCGGGAAGTGGTCGCTGAAGATCTATGCCGACGGCCGGACCAACCCCTTCCGCAGTCCCCAGGCCCTGCTGGACCAGTTCTTCAACCACCTGGCCTTCGATCCTAGCGAGTTTTTACGGATGAAGCCAGAGAAGCAGCAGCAGGTGGTGATCCAGCTGGGCGGCGTGGAGGACCAGGTCAAAAAGCTGAAGGACAAGCGCCAGGAGGTGTACGACGAGCGCACGGCGGCCAACACCCTGGTTCGCAATGCCCAGGCTGCGGTGGATCGGTTGCCCCAGCCCCGGCCGGGCGGCCAGGTGGAAGAGGTCAACACGAAGGAACTGCTGACCCAGCTGGATCAGCGGCGGGAGCAGCGCCGGCAGAACGAGGAGCAGCGGGAGAAGCTGCAGCAGCTGTACGCCGAGCACGCGGAGCTTGGACAGCAGATCACGGACGCAGAGGCAGAGCTGACCGAGCTGCAGGCCCGCCTTGAGGACCTGCGGTCACGCCAGCAGCAGGTGAAGGAGAGTGGGAAGGCCCAGAAGGAAGTGATCGCTGCGCTCGTCGAACCGGATACACAGGAGCTCGAGGATCGGCTGGCCCAGGTCGACCAGCTGAACCTGGAGGCCCGGCAGGCCCGGGAATACCGAGAGGCGAAGGAGGAGCTGGCGGAGCACGAGTCCAGGGCGGAAAGCCTGACCAACGATCTGTCTGACATCGATACCCAGATCCGGACCGTCCTGGCGGG
>JAUIFJ010000031.1 GCA_030429345.1 bacterium
AGGACGGTGCCAAGGACGGTGCCAGGGACGGTGCCAGGGACGGTGCCAGGGACGGTGCCAGGGACGGTGCCAGGGACGGTGCCAGGGACGGTGCCAGGGACGGTGCCAAGGACGCATAATGGGTCGATAAAAAATCTCCCACCGTGCTCGGCTTGGTTGATACGACCTGCGGCTAACTGCTCCGCATCGGCTTCCGGATCTTCCTGTGTGACCAGGCCTGAGGCCTTCTGGCCAGACACGTATACGGCTTTGTGCTCCAGGGGCTGGACTTCCCTCTCGACCAAGGCGAGGAAACCCGTGCCAGCTGCGCCAGATCACCGGGCAGACTCTGCTACATCAACCTTGCTGTTGTTGCCCTGCTGTTCTACAATGGAATGGCAGGCTGCAAACAGTAGGCGACATCCAGCGGCGCCCACGCTTCAAATCCCTATCGGACGCATTCGCATGCAATTAACCGCACATCTTCCAAGGGCAGCAGCCCGGGCGATACCGGTCCTCTCCCTGGCCCTCGCGCTGCTGGGCCCGATCAAGAGCCTGGAGGCCTTTGAGCTTGGTCATCGCATACTGGCACTCCTGAACGAAAGCCGGGACCGGCAAGTACCAGTCGAGGTCTACTACCCTGCCGAGAACGCCGGGGAAGAGGTTCCCGTCGACGAATCCCCGGATGCCGGATTCCCCGTGATCGCCTATGGGCACGGCTTTCTGATGCCTGACGAAGCCTATGCGAACATCCGGACGGCTCTTGTGCCGGAAGGATACATCGTCGCATTGCCGACGACCGGATGGGAGCTGACGCTGGATTACGCCGCCTTCGGGCAGGATCTCGCTTTCGTGCTGCAGGCCTTTCAGGACCTGAACACGAACTCCGGGACCCCCTTCCATGAACGGATCACCCCCGCGGCAGCGATCGGGGGACACTCCATGGGCGGTGGAGCAAGTTTCCTGCACGAGAACCAACTGGAGTACATTCGGGCTCTCTTCAGCATCGCGGCGGCGGAGACGAATCCGTCGGCCATCGAGGCTGCATCCGGGATCTCGCTCCCTGTTCTGCTTTTCGCCGGTTTCGAGGATTGTGTCACGCCAGTAGAAATCCATCAGCAGCCGCTGTACGACGTCCTCGCCTCAGACCGCAAGACCCGGCTGGATCCTGAGCATGGCTGGACCGAAGGCAGCCCCACCTATCTCGAGGAGCTTCATCTGAAGCGCCTGTGCTGCCTGGGGGACGAACTGGCCGGTGTGCTCTGGGACTATCTGAACACGGTCAGCGCCCTGGAGCGCGAACAGGGGATCTCTGCCGAGCCCGTGTTCCGTCGAGGGGTATTCAAGTACCGTGAGCGCGTCGAAGGCATTGTCTCCGGCAAGTCGAGGGCAGAGATCAAGGCAATGCAGAAGGCCCGTTTGGCCGAGGAGCAGAAAGAAGCAGGAACATGAAGCAGGGCGTGTCGCTCATGGTCGCCCTTTTCTGGCTCGGGTATCTCTGCATCACGCTGGCTGCGGGATTCATCACCACGCTGCTGCTCTCCTCTACCGTCTGGCAGCTCACCGTGTGGGGTTTCGCAAGCAGCGGCCTGCTTCTGCTGCTGCCCCGGTGGATCGATCCCTCGGACTCCGGGCGCAATAGCGAGAAAGAGTCTCACGACAGCGGGTCCGGACCCGCGCTGCTCCTGGCGGGTCTGCTGCTTGGAGCTGCCGCTTTCGTAGTACATCTTCTTGTCGTGAGCCGTTTCAGCGGGCCGCTTCGCTTCGAGCGTGCGCAGGAAGTGGGCGTCCTGGCCGTGCTGCTTTTTCTTGCCCGCTTCCTGGCGACCTCCGCGATGGAGGAAATCGGCTTCCGCGGCTATGCGCTTCGAAAACTCCTCGATGCCTTCGGTCCCTGGAAAGCAGTATTCCTAAGTTCGATCGCCTTCGGCCTGAGTCACTTGAGCTACGGCTGGGACCTGGAAACCATCCTGCTCGGCGTGGTGCCCTGCGGCATGCTCTGGGGCATGAGTGCCCTTGCGACCGGCGGCCTGGCCATGCCGATCGGCCTGCACGCTGCCTGGAACTTCGCGGGATGGATCACGGGAAGCCGGGCGGAAACAGGCTTCCTGCGCATGGTCATGGAAGAGGACGCCCGGCAGGGGATGCCGCAGATCGGCAACATCAGCTATTGGACAATCAACGGACTGCTCACGCTGGGATTCTGGCTGTATTATCGTCGCCGCAAACGGACCCTCCTCATCATGGGAGCGGAACCGGATCCGGAGAGTAACGCATGAACATCTTCATCCTGGACGAGGAGATTCCCGCCTGCGCCCGCTATCACTGCGACCAGCATGTGGTCAAGATGATTCTCGAGAGCGTGCAGCTTTTGTGTACGACATTGAACAAGAAGGGCTACGAGACACCCTATCGCTCCACTCATATCAAACACCCCTGCGTCCTGTGGGTCGAGGAGTCCTGGTCGAACTTCATCTGGCTGCGGGAGCTGGCCATCGCCCTGAACGACGAGTACTGCCTGCGCTTCGACAAGGGCGTGGATCACAAATCAATGCAGGTCCTGCCGGCGCTCGCCGACCTCCATTTCGAGGACCGGGGCCTGACGGAGTTCGCCCAGGCCATGCCGGAGGAGTACAAGGTTCCCGGGAACGCCGTCCTCGCCTACCGGAATTTCTACCGGGGCGAGAAGGCCGCTTTCGCACGCTGGACCCTGCGCGAGCGGCCGGCCTGGATGGACGCCTCATGAGATCCATACAGCTTGAAATCGGCGCCCTGGAACCGCTCACAAGCGAGCATGCCGACGAGATGTTCCATGTGCTCTCCGATCCCGCGATCTACCCGTTCGAGAACAAGCCTCCCGAGTCGCCAGAGTGGTTGCGCACCCGCTATGCCTTCCTGGAGCAGCGCTGTTCCCCGGAAGGCGGGGAGAAGTGGTTGAACTGGGTGATCCGCCTGAAGAACGGAGGCCTTGCCGGCTTCACGCAGGCAACCGTATACGCCGATGGAACGGCACAGATCGCCTATGTGCTCCACAGTCGGCACTGGGGCAAGGGCATCGCCCGGCGGGCCGTCCAGGCGATGATCGGGGAACTCGCCCGGGAGTTCGGAGTCCGCAGGCTTGTCGCCGTATTGAAGGCCGCCAACGAACGATCGCTGAGACTGCTGGAACGGCTGGACTTCCGGGAAGCCGACACGGCGATGGACAAGCGCTTCCGTGATACTCCGGATGAACGCGTGATGCAGCGCCAGGCCATGCTGCAAAGGGAGAACGAGGAATGACGAAATCCGCTGGCACCGGCTCCATCCGCTACCGGAAGTCCTGCAAGGACCTTGCTCCGGAACAGCTGACAGGCTTCTTCGTCGGCTGGCCCTCCCACCCGGACCCGCAAACGCACCTGCGAATCCTGCGCGACAGCTATCGTGTCGTGCTCGCCATGGAGGGAGAGCGCTGCATCGGCTTCATCAACGCCTTGTCCGATGGACATCTCTGCGCCTTCATCCCCCTGCTCGAGGTACTGCCGGAATATCAGGGCCGCGGCATCGGCAGCCAGCTGGTGCGTCACATGCTCGACGAGTTGAACGACCTCTACTCGGTCGACATCGTCTGCGACGAGGGCTTGAAAGCGTACTACGAATCCCTGGGCTTCACCCGCCTGGCCGGCATGGCGAGGCGGAACTACGCCCGCTCCGGCGGCAAGTGAAACGCCCTCCGGCCTGGCCCGTCCAAACAGGGATCGCTGCACGCCCTCTTGCCATTCGGACAAGCAGGCGCACACAAGCCATCGAGGAGACTTCCGGAATGAAGATGTCCCCGGAACAGCGCGATGAATTCCTGGTCGACCTGGTCCAGGGTTTTCGCGACGAGTATCTTTGGCCGGACAAGGGCCGACGCATCGCCGAGGAACTGGCAGCCCAGGTCCAGGCGGGGTTCTATGCACGCCAGGACGGGGCCGAGGACTTCGTCGCGCTTCTCAACCGCGAGCTCTACCTCCTGTCACACGACCTGCACCTCTCCGTCTCTCTGCACGAGGACAAGGAGGAGCCACATTCCGGTTCGCCCCGGTCGGTCCCGACCCTGGCCAGAACCGGGGACAATATCGTCCAACTCAAGCTCGACTCGTTTCCCGAGCCCGACGAGTCCTTCCGGAAAAGGCTGCAGGACGTTCTGGATTCCATCGGGTCCGCCGCCGGCCTTGTGATCGACCTGCGGGACAATGCCGGCGGCTCCGACGACTGCGTGAATCTCCTGTTGGGAGCCTTCTTCGCCAAGCGGACACACCTGGCCACCAGTCATCGCTGGAACAGCGATCCTGTCGAACTCTACGCCGATCCTCTTCCCTGCTCGGCCAGCCTGTCGCAGACACCCCTCGTCGTGTTGACCAGCCGCGCAACCTTCTCCGCCGCCGAGATCTTCACTCAGCGCCTGCAGGATCACGGACGGGCGCAGGTCACCGGCGAAGGGACTTCCGGCGCGGCTCACCGTACGATGACCTACCGGATGTGCGACATCTTCCTGCTCCACTGGCCCTGGGAATACTCGTGTCACGCGCGCAGCGGGCAGGATCTGGAAGGAATCGGCATTCGGCCGGACCTGCCGGCCTCCTACAACGCGGCGCCAGGCTTGGCCCTGGCGCACCTGGGGGAAAACCGGGATGCAGCGCTCTCACTGCCGCAGGAAGACCCGCCGGCCGAATGGGTGGAGCTTCTGGTGCAGGCTCTGAATGCGTCACGGGAGGATGGGCTGCGGGAGTTCGTCTCCCGATTCGGTGAACACAGCGCTGCCCCGGGTCTGATCACAAGCCTCCAGCGCTTTCAGCGGGTCTGGAACATAGAGCGGAATCTCGCCCTGGTCGCTTGTCATCATGTGGACAAGCACTCGGAGAGGCTCTTCCTGCGCACGCCACAGGCCACGGTGCTCTTGCGCATCGGTCTTGCCGAGGGACACATCATCGAACTGGCCTATCGACCCGCAGGCCCCGGGCCGCGCCCGCTGAGCGTGAAGACTCGCCATGAATGAGGCGCTCTCGAGAACCATCCAGTGCCCCAGCTGTTGGGAAATGATCGATGTGATCATCGACCCCTCCGTCGAGAGCCAGGAGTACACGGAGGACTGCAGCGTCTGCTGCCGGCCGATGGTGATCACGGTGCTCTGCCGGCAAGGCGAAGTCGAGCACCTGGAAGCGCGCTCGGAGGAGGACTGAACTTCGGCGGTCAACTCGTGCTTTGGAACCCATGTCAAAAGCAGCCCGAGCCGGAGCGTGGAAGAGTTTATCTGCCGGACAATAGGGCATTCCAGGCAAAATGAACTCCTGGCTGGACAGTCTCTGCGGCAGAATTGCCGGGATGGATGTTTCTGCTTGCATCTTCAGCGGGGATCCGGTTATACTTCCGGTATGAAAACAGCCATCTCCATTCCGGATGCCGTCTTCGAAGCCGCCGAACGATACGCAAAGCAGACGCGCAGATCCCGCAGCCAACTCTTCACCGAGGCCATGGCCGAATACCTGGTGCGCCATTCTCCGGATGAAGTGACCCAGCGCCTGAATGAAACCCTGTCAAGGCTCGATCCCGAAAGGGACCCCTTCCGGAAGGCGGCCGGCGATCACATCCTGGGCAAAGAAGAATGGTAGAGCTGAGCCAGGGGGAAATCCGCTGGGCGGAACTGGCTGACCCGTCCGGATCCGGGCCGGGATTCCGGCGCCCGGTGCTTGTGATCCAGGGCAATGCCTTCAACCGCAGCCGCATTGCGACGGTCCTCTGCGCGATGATCACGTCCAACACCGCATGGAGGGACGCGCCGGGAAATGTATACTTGTCGCGGCGCAGTTCCCGTCTTCCGAAATCCTCGGTTGTCAATGTGTCTCAACTCTTGACCCTGGACCGCGAGCAGCTCGGTGATCCCCTCACACGCATTTCCCCCGCCCTCTTCACGCAGGTGCTCCAGGGAATCGACATCGTCCTGGGCCGGTAGAGGCCTTGCCACAAAACGAAGAAGGGCCCGCCGAAGCGGACCCTTCCCGGGAAGTGGCGTGATCCAGGGGTGGATCACAGATCGGAATCGTACTCGATGGCCGGGTCGACCGGCAGCGCGCGGGAATAGCCCGGGCCCCTCTCCATCTTGTAGGGAATCTTCTGCAACAGCCTGCCCGGCGCCAGGGGGTCCCCGGCCGAGCTTGTGCCACCGGCGGATTCCTCCTCACCGGCATCCTTGCGTACTCCGACCCTGCCGGGATCTCCCTGCAGCTCAGACAGGTTCTCGCTCGACCCCAGTCCGGCATCCCCCACCTTGGGCTTTTCGCTCCGCTTCACCAGGTCGCGGACCTTGTTCACCTTGTCCACGTGACTCGGGGGCGGAAAGGGACTGTCACCCTGGATGAGCTCGATCCGCTCGCCCTCATCCTCCGTTTCGGGCTGGACGGGGCTGCTCGAGCAGGCCGTCAAGCACACCGTGAAGAGGCCCAGCGCGGCAATCGAGGCGATCATCCGCCGATGGCAGGCCCGGATCTCCCGCATGCCGGCCGCCTCCATGGTCTCGAATCTCGAGACGCTGTTTCCGTTTTCCTGGTCGATGTTCCGGTCCACATGTGATTCACTGCTGCCGGTGTGTGTACTGTGTTGTGCAAGCATGGGTCTCTCCTGTTCCTTGTTGTGTGCTTTCGAACAGGATGTCGCTGCCGGAGGGAAAGCGTGACCGGCGCCCCGGCTTTTTTCGCCGAGACCGGATCCGGCTTTGCGGCATGACACGAATGACCGTGCCCAGGAAACGAAGGCGCATTTCGGCAGTCAAAGGGCAATACACCAACAAAAGGATCCTTCCATGCGTACCCTGCTTGCCTGCCTGGCCAGCCTGGCCCCGATCGTCTGCTCCGCCCAGGACCTGCCCACCGTGAATACATCCGTCCAGGCCGACCTGGCGGACAGCCTGGCCCGCGACCTGCGCGAGGTCTACATCTTCGAGGACAAGGCCGAGGCCATGGCGCGGATGCTGAAGGATGGCGCCGCCTCCGGTGCCTGGGCGGATCACAGCGACCCCCACCTCTTCGTCGAAGCCCTGACGCGGGACCTTCGAGGAATCTGCGAGGATCTGCATCTGCGCGTCGGCGTGCAGCCCCTGCCCTTGGACGACGAGCCACGGGGGCCGATGGGCCCTGATCCGCTGGAGCAGGCGCGGCAAAGCAATTTCGGCTTCCAGAAACTGGAACGTCTGGAAGGCAACGTGGGCTACCTGGAGCTCAGCGGCTTCTCCGGATTCCCGGAGGCGGGCGAGGTCGCCGTGGCGAGCATGAACTGGCTGGCCGGTTGTGATGCATTGATCATCGACCTGAGGCAGAACGGCGGTGGCTCCCCGAGCATGATCCAGCTGCTCTGCTCCTACCTTTTTGAAGGCCCGCGGCACCTGAATTCCTTCTACATTCGCCAGTCGGACACAACGCAGCAGTTCTGGACACAGAACCGCGTCCAGGGGCGGCGTCTCACGGATCAGCCCGTATATGTCCTCACGAGTTCCCGCACCTTCTCCGCCGCCGAGGAGTTCAGCTACAACCTGAAACACATGGAACGGGCGACCCTCGTCGGTGAGACAACCGGCGGCGGCGCGCATCCGGTCACAGGCTACTTCTACGACTTCGAGCACTGGCGCTTCACGCTGTCGATGCCCTATGGACGGGCGATCAATCCGGTCACCGGTACCAACTGGGAGGGAGTGGGCGTGATCCCGCAGGTGGAATGCCCCTCGACGGATGCGCTGCAGGTGGCGCACAGGAAGGCTCTCGAGGACCTGCTCGCCGCAGGGGACGGGGAAGACCGGGACGGGATCCAGTGGGCCCTGGACGGATTGCGCGCGCAGTCGGATCCCCTGGAGATCTCCCGGAAAACGGCGAAGGAGCTGGAAGGCGACTACGGGCCGAGACACATCACGAGGCGCAAGGGAGAGTTGTATTACCAGCGCGACGAGCGCCCCGAGTTCCGCCTGGTCGGCATAGCAGAGGATCTCCTCGCCCTGGAAGGCATGGACACCTTCCGGCTGCGCGTGGAGCGCGACGAGGAGGGCCGGATCACGGCGCTGGTCGGATTGTACTCCAACGGCAACCGCGACCGCAGTCCCCGCGATCGCTGAGCGGGTTTCCGGGAGAGAAAAAGCGGGTCCCGCTTCCGGGACCCGCTTTCTATGGGATGAAGGTGGAAGGACTCGAACCTTCGACCGGCGCCTTAAAAGGGCGATGCTCTACCAACTGAGCTACACCTCCAGCCTTCCCCTTGGGGAAGCGGCTAACTTAATGCCCACGGCAGGAACTTCCAACGGGGCCTCTCAGCCCCGCGGCGGATCGTCGAAGGGGTCCTCTTCCCCGCCCTCGTAGAGCCCGGGATCCTCCGGATCCACACCCAGCAGGCGGGCATATTCTTCTTCCTCCGGAGTAAGGGGCCGAGTGCGGCGCAGCTTCTTCGGGGCTCGGCCCGGGTCCGGTTCTCCCGCGGAACGCTCCTCGCGCGGAGGCGCCGGTCGCTCTTCTGCCGGCGGGGCTCCCTGCCAGCCTTCCTGGTTCAGGTCCGGCTCCCTGTCCAAATCCTTTGACGCGCTGTCTTCCTCCTCGCCGAAAAGCTCCAGCCACTTCTCGGCTTCCTTTTCGCTCAGGCCGGACCCGCCCTTGCGCACTCGCAGGCTATCCCCGCGCTCCCTGGCCAGACGGTCCTCCTCGCTGTCGATGCCGGCTTTGCGAGGGGGCGAGGCGGCCGAGGCCGGCGCTTCCGTCCCAAGGAACTCCTGCTGGAAGCGGGCGCAGGCCATCAGCTGAGCGCCCCGGTAGCGGGCCTGTTCGCGCAGTTCGCGGTCGTCGCTGACCACGACCAGCGGCCGATGGCTGCGGGCGCGCCGCGCCTCCCGCAGCAGCAGTTTGAGGATCCGCTCATCGGCCTTTTCCGGAGAGCGGGTCCAGGAAACCGCCAGCCCCGTGGGCGGTTCCTCGCTTGGCAGACGGGCTCCGTCCACCACAACGCGCAAATCCTCGGTTCCCAGGCGACCGCTTTCCAGCAGCCAGCGATAGAACAGGGAACGGGCCGCGCCGGCATCCCTGGACAGCAGGGCACTCAGTCCGGGATCCTTGTGCATCAGGTTGTAGGCGTCAAGAAAATAGAGGGGTGAAGCCAATCGTCCTCCACATCACAACTTATCCACAAGTCTTCCTCCGCCGGATCCGCGGATCCATGACCTGCCAAACATAAATCAAATGCCGAAGGACTTAAGAAAACGACACTTAGCCGGATGCCCTCAGGTTATCCACAAGGGAAATTCTCTGGCCCCCAAGTTATCCACGAGAAAGTGCCTTCGCGGGGGGCCCAGGCCTTGCAAGTTCCCTCGGATTCTGAAAGAGGGCGCGGGATCAGCTTTGCGCAGGCTTTCCCGCGACTTCGTTTGCGGGGCGATCCCGGCAATCGCCGACGTCGATGCCGCCTCCGTGAAGCGCCAACCGGACCTGCATGAAATCCTTGGCCAGGCGAGTGCTGTCGTGGATCTCCTCCAGCCCGGCCAACAAGGGAGACGTGTCCGCCAGGTAGCGGCTGCTGATATGCGACAGGAAAAGGTGCCGGGCACCCGCCTCCCGCGCGGCGCGGGCCGCGTCCTGGCTGGTGCTGTGCAGGGTGCGGCGGGCATGCCGGCGATCCGCGGGCTCGAAGGTCGCTTCGTGCACCAGCACATCCGTGCCGCGGGCCAGCTGGACTGCCATCGGGCAGGGCGCCGTGTCGGTGCAGATGGTGATCGAGCGCCCGGGGCGGGCCTCGCCGACCACTTCCGAGGCCGCGACCACGCTGCCGTCGGAGAGGGTGATCGGGCGTCCCAGGATCAGCTCCTTGCGTTCGGGGCCGAAGGGCACTCCCAGGCGATCGGCCTTCTCCGCGTCGAAGACCCCGGGGCGCTCCCGCTCCTGGATGCGATACCCCAGCGTATACAGACGGTGCTTTAGGGGCGCGGCGATCACCGTGTAGTGCTCCGTTTCCAGCACCGTGCGCGGCTCGCGGACATCCGGCAGTTCGGTGATCGTCAGATTGAAGCCGAAATCCGTGCGACAAAGATCCTTCATGAAGCGGATGTAGGCCGCCAGTCCCGGAGGGCCGATCAGCTGCAGCGGCTCCTCGCGCTTGCCCAGCTGGTAGCTCGTCAACAGGCCGATCAGGCCGAAGAAGTGGTCGCCGTGCAGGTGCGTGATCAGGATGCGGTGGATGCGCCCGCGCCGCAGGCCGCCGCGCAGGATCTGCATCTGCGTCCCCTCGCCCACGTCGACGAGCAGGCTCTCGCGCTCGGTCTGCACGCAGACGCTGGTCACGTTGCGTCTCACGGTGGGAATGGCCGCCGAAGTGCCGAGGAAGGTCAGCTCCATGTAATCGGCCCCAGGATGTGCTCGCTGATGCTGCGGTATCCGGCAATGCCCTGCCGCAACTCGTCCACCGTGATCTCCTCGTCGACACTGTGCGCCACCTCGATGCGCCCGGGCCCCACCAGCAGTATGCGACCAAGTGGCCGCAGGTAGGCTGCGTCCGTGCCGTAGGGGGCGACATAGGTCTCCCAGTCCGGCAGGGGGTCGAAGACCTGGGGCTCGCCGGCTCCCTCGGTTTCCCAGTGAAGGGCGTGATCCGCCAGCAGGCGGCGGAACTCGTCCAGGTACCAGGCCTGCTCGCGCACCGTGCGGAAACAGAAATCGGCGCTGGCCGCAGGGGGAATCACGTTCGAGGCGACGCCGCCCTCGATGCGCCCCAGGTTGAGCAGGGTTTCGCCAAGGGTCTCGTCCGCCGGCCAGGCGTGATTCAGCAGGGTTTCGCAGGCGGCCAGCAGGGGCAGGACCGCGCTCTCCCCCAGGTGCGGCAGGCTGGAATGGGCGGCGCGGCCCTCGCTGCGCAGCAGGATCTTCAGCACGCCCTTCTGCGCGCGGGCCATTTTCATGTGCGTCGGCTCGCAGAGAACGATCACGCGCTCCTTTGCCCCGGGCAGCGGGCTGCTGCCGGCGAGGATCGCCCCGGAATGGTCGACCTCCTCGCCGACGACGATCAGCAGGCCGGCGTCGGCATCGCGGGCTGCCAGGTCTTCGAGTACGGCCAGCATGCAGGCCAGCCCGCCGTGCGTATCACAGGCGCCGCGGCCCATCAGCCGCTCGCCCACACGCCGGAAGGGAAGGAAGGGCGGCACGGTGTCCACATGCGTGCTGAACCAGAGCCGCGGCTCGCCTTTCCAGGCCAGCAGGTTCCAGCGCGTGTCACTGACTTCCTGGCGGCGCGTAAGCAGGCCGCGCTTCCGGCACCAGTCCTCCAGCCAGAGCAGAATGCGCTCTTCGGAGGGAGTGACGGAGGGGATGGAAACCATCTCCTCCGTCCATTGGATCGCGTTCTGAAGGGCTTGCGTCATGGGCTATTCGAAAATCCGGCTCAGGGCGATGTAGCGGCCGGCGACCACGGGCTCGACCTCGTAGCGCTCGACCAGGTCGAGCATTTGTGTCACGTTCTCGGCGACCTTCTCCCGTGTCACGCGCTTGGCCTCCTCGACCTTGGCGCGGGTGCGGGCATTCTCCTCGTTGCCGACGGAGCTCGTCATTTCCACGTAGGCCGCGATGACCCCGCCGGCATTGGCGATGAAATCGGGAAGCACCAGCACTCCGCGCTCGTGGAAGGCCGTGCGGGCCATCTCCGTGAGCGGGTTGTTGGCCCCCTCCGAGATGATCCTGGCCTGCACGCGCATCTCGTTGTCCTTGTGCAGGACCTCCTGTGTCGCGCAGGGGAAGAGGATGTCGACGGGTGCGAAGAGCACCTCCTCCAGGCCGTGTTCGTGATACTCGCCCTCCTGCAGGCGCTCGATGGCCGACTGGAAGTGCATCGAGATCAGGTCGTTCAGCAGGGCCGGTTCCGGGCCGTTCGGCAGATGCCAGGTGCCGCCCAGCCGCGGATCGCTGATCCAGGTCAGCTGCGCGCCCGTCGGATTGAAATAGCGGATCACGCCCGCGCCCATGGCGCCCACGCCCTGGACGGCGTAGCACATCTCCTTCAGCTCCTCGCCGCGCAGGCGGGTCGCCGTCGCCGCGGCCCGTGCGACACCCAGGCCGGCGATGCCCTCGGCATCGTAGTCCGTTCCGCCCAGCTCGACGGGCTTGCCGGTGAAGGAGCGCGTCGAGCCCAGCTGGTCGCAGGCCCAGCGGCAGTGGATCGGATTGCCGCCCAGGTCGTAGCCGAAGCCGCCGAAGACGCCCCCGTTCTCGTGGAGCACGGGCTTCAGCAGGTCGACGAAGCGGCGGTACTTGGTCTCGAAGCCGGGCGCGGTGGGGTCGGCGGCCAGGCCCGACTTGGCGCCGCCCAGGGCCAGGCCCGCGGCGGCGTTCTTCAGGGTCTGGATGCGCGAGAGCATCCGCAGTTCCTCGATGTCGACCGTCCGCGTAAGCCGCGTGCCGCCCTTGGCGCAGGGGCCCAGCGGGCCCTTGCGGGCGGCCAGCGTGCTCCAGACGACAAGATGGCCGGTGACATCCAGTTCCGGATCACGGACGGTGAGCTCCATTTCCGGTTCCAGGGCTTCGAAGCGGTCGTTCAACTCATGGAAACGACTCAGGAAATCGGCGCGAGTAGCGGGAGCATCCATGGGGCACCCCCTCCTACATTAAACGGGATTGAAGGATGAACGGCCCACGGGGACCGCTCGGAATGTGCTCAGATCTCCTCCGGCGCGGGGCGGCCGCGCTCGAGAGTGGTTGTGTGACAGGAACGGGCACAGAACTCGCGCAGGCACAGGTCCAGCGCGGCCTTGGGGTCCACGTCTCCGCCGCAGGTGAAGAGATCCAGGCTGACCACGCCGTGTTCGGGCCAGGTGTGGATCGCCAGGTGGGACTCGGCCAGCACCAGGCTGCCGGAAACCCCTTGCGGCTTGAAGCGGTGGAAGAGTCCCTGGATCACCTTCGCCCCCGCCACTTCGGCCGCCATGCGCAGCACGCTCTCCACGCGCTTGACATCGTCGATCAGACGCGGATCGCAGCCGTGCAGGTCCGCCAGGACCTGCCGGCCCAGTGCCGGGGTGCCGGTTGAGGGAAGGGTCGACATGGAACTCCAGATCCGGGCGGCAGATGCCACATCCGCTGTCCCGCCCGGGCAAGTCCAGAAAATGGCGATTGCCCCTCAAATCCGACAGGGGGCGAGAGTGCTTCAAGGCAAAGCATCATGCCTTGAGCGGCGTCAAGCGAAGCACCGCAGTGCGGCGATTTCACCCGCGGAATCCGGACTTCCACGCAGCTGAGGCAGGCAAGGCTTGACAATCAGCAGAACGAACACCTCCTTTCCCGCATGCGGAATCCCGTACCGCATGGGCGCGACATCTTGCCAGCCCACTTCCTCTCCCGCAGATCGGACGAATTGTCCACTACTTCCTCAAGGGGAACCTATGCGTTTGCTCCTGGTCGGGTTGTTCCTGCTGCAGCCATTCATGGCATGCGCCGGGTCTCTGGCAGAGTACTCGCTAATGCGCCATAGCATGCGCACACCGGAAGGTGTACCCATCCGCTTGCGGGAAATTGACGAGGTTCCAGGCAGGGTGCACTTGAATGACCAGCTGCAGGTCACTCCAGGCAGCTATCCGACCTTTCATGGGTATTTCACGCAGACGCCAGAATACGTGATCAACCTGCCGGAAGAACTCTACGATCAGGTGTTCCGGGGCGGCTACCAGTTCCCCGTCCCCGAGGTCGACTTCCCGGATCCGGATGCGCTGCTCAAGCAGCTGTCCAACACGGCGCCGATCCACAGCTATCCTTCCCTGGGAGATCAGCTGGAGCCATTGACCACCTCGATCCGGTTCGATCACGATGTCTATCACGTTGCGCAGTACTCGCCTTCGCAGATCAACGGCCTGGACACGATGTACACAATGGATTGGCGGACCCGTTCGATCCCTCAGGAAACAGGACTGATCCGGATTCGGGGTGTCACGCGGCTTCAGGGAATCGTCGAAGGGCGGGCAACCGTGGTCTCCGAGGACACGCTCTTCATCACGGGAGATCTGGTCGTCGCAGACGCGCTTCTCGAAGACTGCAGCGACACCCAGACTTTCGGATCGGTTCCACCCGGATCCCCGAACCGCATCGGGCTCATCGGCATGACGTCGGTTTTAATCGCTGCCACTCGAGCCAACGGCCTGGGCGGGCCGGGAGCTTTCTCCTGCCCGAGTCCCTATCCGCCCGTGTTGACCTCCTGCGGACAAGGAAACCAGGATATCGTGCTGACGGCCGCCATCCTGGCCCCGGGATGCAGTTTCGGCGTGGAGTACTGGAAGACGACGGCCACACAGGAGACATTTCCACCCGATATTCCCCAGCAATTCTGCGGAGGCATGTCATACACTCACGTGGAACTCTTCGATTGTAATACAGAACCCTTGACGGACTCTCGCGGAACAATCTGGTTTTGCGGTTCACTGGTTTCAAGGTACTACGGGGTAAAGCGCCGCAGTCACTGGGATGGCGCCATTATCGGCTATGACTACCTGGAACACAAAATCGATGCCAACCTCGGCATCTTCCCGCCCCCTTTCTGGCCTCAGCAGGATGTACTCGGCCCCCGTCAACCTGGATTCACCTGGAGTTCCGCCGCGGCGACCCAGTGCGGCGTCGTGGAGGACATGGAGCTGTTCCGGTCGCAGTGGAATTGGGGAAGCATCCACCTGGACGCACTCGTCTCCTGGCCGACCCAGGACTTCGAAAGGCAGGTGACGTTTAGAACCCTGATGAACGGCCTGGTTGTGGATGAAGCCAGCGCACTCCTGATCGAGAACGAATCCTATCGCTACACGCCGCAAGTGCCGTTCCAAGAGTATGTCACACAATTTCGGATCGAGGCCGAGTGGGCCTACGGCACCTGGAACGAAGGCGGCGAGCGCTGCCGCTGGATCCTTCCGCTGACGGAAGTCAAGGAACCGGCACAGGGCGGCCCGGACACCCTGGAACTGCAGGCCGCGCCGAACCCCTTCAATCCGGCGACCAGAATCCGCTTCACCCTTCCGCGCGCGGGGAGAGTCCAGCTGGATGTGTACAACCTGCAGGGGCAGCTTGTCCGACGGCTGCAGGAAGGCGAGCTGGAGGCCGGGGAGCATGCGGTGATTTTCGATGGGAGCGGGCTCGCAGGCGGTATCCACATCTGTCGCTTGACGACTCGAGAAGGCGTAGCAAGCAGCAAACTCCTGTACCTGCCCTGATCGGGAACAGATCACGAGGACACAAGAAGCCCATGACGATTCGACAATCACTTGGATGCGTCCTGCTGCTTGCCATGCAAGGAGCAGCTGCCACATTCGCCGACTTCGCACTGGCAATCAATCACATTACCACACCCGAGAACAACACACTCATCTTCCGGGGGCATACGGGTTTTCATGGGCGCGTTCACCTGAATGGCCAGGCAGTTGTGGCACCCGGGAACTACCCGTCCTTTCACGGATTCTACACGCAAACGGCAGAGTCCGTCATCAACTTGCCGGAGGCCTTCTATCCTCAAGTTTTTCCGGAGGGCCACGAGTTTCCCTACACTGGCCTGGTCTTCCCCGATACACAACTCCTTCTGGAAAGCTTGGAAAGCGTGGATTCGGAGCATCGCTATCCGGCACTTTCCGTGGACGGACTCCAACTGACGACCTGGATCCAGTTTGACCGTGGCGTATACCATGTATCACAGTTTGCACAGGAGGAGGTCCAGGGAACGGATACGACCTATGCGATGGACTGGAGAACGAGGCTTCTCCCCAGAGATCCAAAATTGATCTGGGTCGAAGGCGTGACTCGAGTGCAGGGAATCGTCAGCGGCCAGGTCACACTGGCATCGAGTGATTCCCTTTTTCTGGTTGGCGATGTAATCACGGCCGACGTGAACCTGGATGACTGCGAGGACCCGAACTCCTTCGGAATCGTGCCTGAGGGCTCCCCGAATCGCATTGGCCTGATCGGGTTGCGGGATGTGATCATCGCGGCAACCGTCCCCAACGGATTGGGGAACAGCCAGGAGGACAATGCCTGCGACACGCCCTACGAGGCCGTAGTTACTGCTTGCGGACAAGAGTACAAGGACATCGTCATCACGGCCGCCATCCTGGCGCAGGGCTGTACTTTCGAAGCCGAGTATTGGAAAACAACAGCTTTTGAATGCACCATTCCGCCGCAGTCGGCACAATCCCATTGCAATGGACAAAACAATACACATGTCGAAATCTTCAGCTGCGGGAACTCTGCCACGGAAGACCGAAGAGGGACCATCTGGCTGTATGGATCCTTGGCAGTGGAAACCGCGGGGTTCACGAGACGCGCGCCTCTGGGTCCATGGGGCACAGCCCTGATCGGCTACGACGAGTATCACCGCAGGCACGATCCGAACCTGCTGGTCTTGGCACCGCCGCTGTGGCCGGAAGTCGAGTGGCTTCCACTGCCTGGGCCTGGTTTCTCCTTCTCGCCCGCCGCCATGGAGCACTGCGGCCGGATCGAGGACCCGATCGAGTTTCGTGCACAATGGAACAATGATTCGATCTACGTGGAGATCGACCATGACATCGAACTTGACCACCCATGGCAGGAGTTCACGATACGAACCTGGTTCAATGGAGTCCTGGAGGATGCACAATCTGCAAGCCTGTATCATGGAAACTCGGCGCAGTATTGGCCCCGAACAGAGATTCCTGATCACATTTCAGAAGTGTACATGGACGTACAGTGGCAGGACAGCACCTGGAATGAAAACGGCGTGTTCTGCCAGTGGCTCTTGCCTCTGACGGAAGTGGAAGAGCCGGATAGCGCCAGCCCCACCGCCCTCGCCCTGAGCGCCGCGCCGAATCCCTTCAATCCGGCGACAAGAATCCGTTTCACCCTTCCGCGCGCGGAGAAAGTCCAACTGGATGTGTACAATCTGCAGGGGCAGCTTGTCCGGCGGCTGCAGGAAGGCGAGCTGGCGGCGGGCGAGCATGCGGTGGTTTTCGATGGATCGGACTTGTCCAGTGGCGTCTACATCGCGCAGTTGCAGACGGATAGCGGCAGCAGGCGTCAGAAACTGGTATTGCTGAGATGAGATCCCCGACGCCCCTGGCAGGAATCGTCCTGCTTGCGACTGCCCTTCTGGCGCCCGCGCCGGCCACTGCGGCTTCCCTGGCGGAGCAGCTCTACATGACCCACCGGGAGGTGAGCCCGGAGAACAATCCGATCCGTTCCCTGCTGGGCCTGTACGCCGGCCCCGCGCACACGAATGGATCCTTCCAGGTGTGGCAAGACATGACAGGATTCGACCTGAGCGGTCCACGAAGCCAGTTCGCCGAATTCTGGGATAGCCCCTCTCCCCCGGGGGCCTGCGATGTGATCCAATGCAATTATGACCGGGCCCGCATTCCGGAGCCGGAGGAGCTGATGCCGCTCCTCGAGCTGGCGGCGAACCAGCACAGTTATTCCGCATGGGACTCGGAATCCCGCCTCTTGACCACCTGGATCCAGTTCGACCGGGGTGTCTACCATGTGGCACAGTTCGCCCAGGAACAGGTCGTCGGAACGGATACGCTCTACGCGCTGCCCTGGCGCACGAAACTGCTGCCACGCGACCCGGCCCTGATCCGCGTCGAAGGCGTCGCACGAATACAGGGAATCGTCAATGGCCGAGTGACACTGGCCGCCGAGGACAGCCTCTTCCTGACCGGCGACCTGGTCACGGCGGATGTCGACTTGTCGAATCCCGCAGAAATTCTGTCCTACGGCACCGTTCCCTTCGGCTCTCCGAACCGCATCGGTATCATCGGGCTGGGCAATGTGATCCTGGCGGCGACGAAGGCCAATGGGCTGGACAATGGAGCCCTCGCGGACAACAGCGCCTGCCAAAGCCCCTATGCCGCCGTGCTCCCGGACAGCCTGCACGCTGGCAGGGACATCGTGATCACGGCCGCCGTGCTGGCTGCAGGGTGCAGTTTCGAAACCGAGTTCTGGAAAACGACCGCATCGACGATTCCTCCCGCCTACAACCTGTACAGCCCATGCGGAGGCTTGAACAACCAACACAACGCCATTCTGCCATCCTGCACCGATTCGGGCACATTGGACATGCGGGGACGCATCTGGTTCTGCGGCTCGCTGGTCACACGGTACAAGGGCCACCTGTTGAGAAGTCCAATCGGCCCATGGGGCATGGCCACCATCGGCTATTGGGACAACTTCTTCCGCCACGACCCGAATTTCCTGGAAGACCCGCCCCCCTTGTGGCCGGAACTGGTCTGGGAGGATCCCGACCCGTTGGAAGTTCTCATCTCGCAACGAGCGGCGGATCTCTGCGGGACGCTCGCGGAACCGGAGGCCTTCCGCGCTCTCTGGATTGCGGGACAAGTCGGACTCCGCATCCGCTACCCGATGGCGCCCGACATGGGGCTGGAAGAGACCTGCCGGATCCGCTTCGTGGTCGATGACCTGGTCGTCGAGGAGATCGAGCACACTCTTCAGCCGGGTGACACAATCCATGTCGAACCGGACTTCCCGCTTCCGGACCACGCTGCAAGCGTATACGTGAGCGTCTCCTGGGATTCCCGGATCTGGAACGGTAATGGCGAGGTATGCCGCTGGGAGCTGGCGGCGACCGGGGTGACCTCGAATCGACCGGATGCCGCCTTCGGCATCCGGATCGTGGCCGCGCCGAATCCCTTTAATCCGACGACCCTGCTCCGCGTCACACAGGATCGCCCGGGGCCGGTGCGGCTTCGGGTATACAATCTCCAGGGACAGCGCGTTCGCGCGCTGCACGAGGGCTATCTTGAGGCCGGCAATCACACCTTCCCCTTCCACGCGGGAGACCTGGCCGCGGGGATCTACCTCTGCCGGCTCGAGAGCCGCCAGGCCCAGGTTACGGAGAAACTCCTGCTCCTGCCCTAGTCTGTCCGTCTGGACACCTCTCCCGAATCCGCAAACCGTCCGGATTCCGGGATGCATTTTTTGGCGAACAAAGCCGTGCACTGTGAGTAGGAGCGTGTAAGGCCCTCTTTTCCCCCTTCCGTCCACTTCACCGGACAGACCCGCCGGCACACCGGTCCAACAATGCATCCATGAGTGTGCCAGTCCGCAGTGCATCCGCGGATCCCGCACCTTCTGCGTAGCTTCACGCTCTTCAATTGATACCTTGCCGCCCGCGGCCGGCGGAAAGATGCCGGCCACTCAGTAGTGAAATGGACCTGCCCCATGCATCACCTGGCCATCGATCCGGTCGCCGTCTGCGCGCACCTTGAGCATTTCATCCAGGAAAGCGTCGGCTGCACCGGCCTTGAGCGCGTTGCCCTCGGCCTGTCCGGCGGCGTCGACTCGGCGCTAGCCGCGGCGCTGGCGGCCCGCGCCCTGGGCAAGAACAAGGTGCTCGGCATCCGCATGCCCTGGGAAGGGGCCAATCCGGCCTCGCTCAAGGACGCCGAAGCCGTCGCCGAGTCCCTCGGCATCCGCATGGAGACCATCGACATCACCCCCATGGTCAAGGCCTTCGCCGCGGCGCTGGGGGACCCCGATCCCCTTCGCCTGGGCAACATCATGGCCCGCGCCCGCATGACGATCATCTTCGACTTCTGCTCGGCCTGGAAGGCGATCCCCCTGGGCACCTCCAACAAGACCGAACTGCTGCTGGGCTACGGCACCTGGTACGGCGACCTGGCCAGCGCGGTCAATCCGCTGGGCGACCTCTACAAGCAGCAGGTCTTCACCCTGGCCAGGCACCTGGAGCTGCCGGAAAGCGTGCTCCAGAAGGCGCCCAGCGCCGACCTGGAGGCCGGCCAGACCGACGAGGACGACCTGGGCTGGGACTACGAGACCATCGACCGCGTGCTGGTGCGCGCCGTCGACATGCGTCTCACGGAAGACCGCATCGTCGAGGAGGGCTTTTCCCGTGAGACAGTGGCCGGCATCCTCTCGCGTGTCGGCACCTACCACTTCAAGCGCAGCCTGCCCGTGATCCCCAAGCTCTCCAGCCGCACCATCGGCCTTGACTGGCTCTACCTGCGGGACGCCGGGCGCTAGGGTGGCCGGCAGACTCAGCCTGGTGCCGACGCCGATCGGCAACCTGGAGGACATCACGCTGCGCGCGATCCGCGTGCTGCAGGAAGCGGACCTGATCGCCGCCGAGGACACGCGCACCAGCCGTCGCCTGCTCGGGCATCACGGCATTGCGACTCCGCTGACCTCGTATCACGATTTCAGCCGCCCGGGCACGGCGGAGCGCCTGATCGGCGAGTTGCGCGCGGGCAAGCACATCGCGCTGATCAGCGACGCCGGCACTCCCGGCATTTCGGACCCCAGCTATCGCCTGGTCAACGCGGCCATCGAACAGGGCATTCCGGTGGAGGCCCTGCCCGGCGCGACCAGCATCATTCCGGCCCTGGTGGCCAGCGGCCTGCCCACGGACCGTTTCGCCTTCCTGGGCTTCCTGCCGCGCAAAAAGGGCCGCCAGACCGCGCTGCAGGAACTGGTGGAGCGCGAAGAGACCTGCATTGCCCTCGAATCGCCGCACCGGCTGCGGAAGACCCTGGAAGCCCTGGCGGAAAGCGCTCCGCAAAGGCAACTGGTGCTGGCGCGGGAACTGAGCAAGGTCCACGAGCAGTACCTGCGCGGCAACGCCGGGGAGCTGCTGGCCCACTTCGAGCAGCACGAAGCCCGCGGCGAGTTCGTGCTGCTGGTCGAGGGCGCCTCCCGGGCCAGGAAACGCCTGCGCCAAAGCGAGGACGGAAACACGCAGAATCCCGAAGGAAGCCATGGGCTCCAGAGCTAGCGACAGACTGTTCAGCTTCGAAGGCATCGACGGCTGCGGCAAGTCGACCCAGATTCGCCTGCTGGCGGAAAGCCTTCAGGAACAGGGCCATGTCGTCCAGGTCTACCGCGAACCGGGGGGCTCGCGGGTCTCGGAGGCGATTCGGGCGACCCTGCTGGATCCGGAGCTGTCCGAGCTTTGCCCGCACACGGAACTGCTGCTCTACACCGCCAGCCGCATGCAGCTGCTGCACGAAAAAGTGCTGCCCGACCTGCGCGCGGGCCATGTGGTGCTGCTGGACCGTTTCGCCGACTCGACAACGGCCTACCAGGGCCACGGACGGCGCCTGCCCCTGGAAAGCGTGCGCCAGCTGAATGCGTTGGTCCGCGAAGTGGCCTGGCCCCGGCGCACCTGGTGGCTGGACCTTTCCCCGGAGGAGTCGCTGCGGCGGGCCCGGGGCCGGAACGATGCCCCGGACCGCATGGAAGCGCAGCAGAAGGATTTTTTCGAACGGGTCGGCGAAGGATACGCGCAACTTGCCGATGAGGAACCCGGACGGATCCTGCGCCTGGACGCGAGCGGAAGCGTCGGGCAGATCGCCGGGAAGATCCTGGAAGATGCGCTTCGCCATTTAGGCTGAAACCTCGCCCCCCGCTTCGGGTTCTATACAGGGCCGCCTTCGGGAAGAACCCGCAGCGGCTCCACGACACACTGCCGGAAGGACACCCATGCCGAAGAAGATCCTGCTGCTGCTGGCCGCCATGCTGCTCATGGGCAGCAGCCAGCCCGCCGACCGCGACGAGTACATGGCCGAAATGCGCGAGAATCTGCAGCGCTTCCAGAAAGTCTACCAGCACCTGGTGTTCCGCTATGTGGACCGCATCGACCCCGAAGCGACCATCGAGGCCGCGATCCGCGGCATGCTCGACGAGCTGGACCCCTACACCGACTACTTCATCGAAGAGGGCGCGCGCAACCTGGAAGAGATGTCCCGCGGCGAGTACGGCGGCCTGGGCATGCAGGTCGGCCTGCGCGGCAGCACCAAGCGCCTGACGATCATCAGTCCCTTCGAGGGCACCCCCGCCTGGCGCGCCGGCCTGCAGCCCGGCGACGTGATCGCCGAGGTCAACGGCGAATCGACCGACGGCAAGCCCCTGAGCGACGTGGTCAAGGTGATGAAGGGCGAGCCGGGCACGGAGGTCACGATCTCCATCGACCGGCCCGGCTACGAGAGCAACCTGGTGTACACCCTGACCCGCGAGCTGATCGTGATCCAGGACCTGCAGTACGCGGCGATCATGGACGAGAAGCAGGGGCTGGGCTACCTGCGTCTCACGGGATTCAGCGGCAAGGCGACCGAGAGCATGCGCGAGGCGCTGCTCGAACTGAAGGAGCAGGGCCTGGAGAAGCTGGTGCTCGACCTGCGCGGCAATCCCGGCGGGCTGCTGCGCGAGGCCGTGGGCGTCGCCGACCTGCTGCTGCCGAAGGGCGCGAAGATCGTCGAGACCCGCGGCCGCAACGACCAGGTGCTGCGCGAGTATTACAGCGAGAACGATCCGCTCTTCGAGGGCGACCTGGTGGTGCTGATCAACAAGGGCTCGGCCTCGGCGAGCGAGATCGTCAGCGGCTGCATCCAGGACCATGACCGCGGCGTGATCGTCGGAGACAATTCCTACGGCAAGGGCCTGGTCCAGAGCGTGCTCGACCTGGACGAGGAGAGCAAGGTCAAGCTGACAACAGCCAAGTACTACATCCCCTCCGGGCGCCTGATCCAGCGCATCGAGTACTTCCAGGACAATCCCGTCCTGCAGCACGACAGCACCGCGGCCCACGCGGATTCCCTGTATCACACCGGCTCCGGCCGGGTCGTGGTCAACGGCCGCGGCATCGGCCCCGACCTGGCGGTCGAGCAGGAGAACTGGCCGCACTATGTCAGCGAGATCTGGCGCGCCGGCCACCTGGGCAATTTCCTCACCGATCGCGAGCGCGAGGGCGGGGGCCTGCCGAAGAAGGTCAACAAGCGCCTGCTGGAGGAATTCCACGACTACCTGGAGGACAAGGACTTCAGCTTCAAGCCCCGCGGCAGCAGCCAGATGGACGAGCTGGAGGAGATCGTCGAAGGCGAGAACTACAGCACGGAAGTCGCCGAAGCCCTGATCTCCCTGCGCCAGGTCCTGGAAGGCGACCCTGAAAGCCACTTCGAGGCCAACCGGGAATGGATCGAGCGCCTGCTGGAAGGGGAAATCCTCTCCCGGCGCGACGGTCCCGGCGAGCGTACGGCCTACAACCTGGGCCACGACCCCCAGTACGAAAGCGCGGTCCACTTGCTGGACTCGCAGAGCGGCGACTACCGCAGCATGCTTCAGCCCTCGGCGAAGGCGGACGGCGAATAGTGGCTTCGGCCCCGACCTCGCAGGTCTACTGCGACTTCGACGGCACGATCACCGAAGAGGACACCCTGGTCCTGCTGCTCGATCGCTTCGGCCGGCCTCTGCCCGACGGCCGCGGCTGGCGGGTCATCGAGGACGATCCGCACATGCCGGAGCGCGAGAAGCTGCAGGCTGAAATGGACCTGCTGCAGGTCGAGTGGTCCGAAGCCCTGGCCTTTCTACGCGACAAGGTGCGCATTCGAGCGGGTTTTGACAGATTTGTTCGCTCGCTTGCGAAGAGCGGCGCGCCCATGCGGATTCTCTCCGGTGGATTCGTCGAGATCATCGAGGCCCTGCTGCCCGCGGAATGCCGGAAGCGCGTCCGGATCCACGCCAACTCGATCCAGGTCGAAGGGAAACGCTGGCGCGTGATTCCCGCAGGGACTCCGCGCATTCGCGGCCTCTGCAATCACTGCAAGAGCCATCACCTGGAAGAAGACCGGGAGCGGGTCGCCGTATACATCGGTGACGGCAGCACGGATTTCTGCCCCGCGCTCCGGGCGCAGCGCGTCTACGCCATCGACAGCCTAATGGAACACATGAAACGCCAGGGGCGGGAGGCCCGCCCCTTCAGGACATTCGACGGGATCGGGGCGGACCTGCGGAAGGACCCGCCGGCCCGCCCCCGCTAAGCGGAAAGGCCCCTCATGGGATTCAATACCAAGGCCATCCATGCCGGACAGCCTGCAGACCCGGCCACCGGATCGATCACGGTGCCGATCATCCAGACCTCGACCTTCGTGCAGGAAGGCATTGGTGAACACAAGGGCTGGGACTACACCCGGGCCGGCAATCCTACGCGGGACGCGGCGCAGCTCAACCTGGCGGCGCTGGAGAACGCGCGCTACGGCCACCTCTTCTCCAGCGGCATGTCGGCGATCCACGCGCTGACCGCGCTGCTCAAGACCGGCGACCACGTGCTCTGCACGAGGGATGTATACGGCGGCACCTGGCGCCTCTTCAGCAAAGTGCTCGAGCCCTTCGGCCTGTCCTTCGACTTCGTCGAGACGCATCACGTGGACAAGGTCCGCGCGGCGATCCGCCCGGAAACGAAGCTGCTCTTCGTCGAGACGCCGACCAACCCGCTGCTCAGCCTGACCGACATCCAGGCCATGGCGGAGATCGCGAAGGAGCACGACCTGGTGCTGGTGGTCGACAACACCTTTATGTCGCCCTTCTTCCAGAATCCCCTCGACCTGGGCGCGGACATCGTGATGCACAGCTGCACCAAGTACATCCTAGGACACAGCGACATGATCGCCGGCTTCCTGGCGACCAATGACGCCGCGATCTCGGAGAAACTGGCCTTCATGCAGAAGTGCACGGGCGCGCTGCCTTCCCCCATGGATTCCTTCCTCATCATGCGCAGCACCAAGACCCTGGGCGTGCGCATGGAACGGCACTACACCAACGCCATGCAGATCGCCCTCTACCTGAACGAGCACAAGAAGGTGCGGAAGGTGCACTACCCGGGCCTGCCCTCTCATCCCCATCACGAGCTGGGCAGTCGGCAGATGCGCGGTTTCGGCGGCATGATCTCCATCGAGATGGAGCACTACGAGGCGGCGCAGGCCCTGGCGACGCACATGCGCTACATCCGCCTGGCGGAGAGCCTGGGCGGTGTCGAAAGCCTGGTCAACCATCCTGCCGGCATGACTCACGCCAGCGTCCCGAAGGAGCAGCGCGAGGCCTACGGCCTGAAGGACAGCCTGCTGCGCCTCTCGATCGGCATCGAGGACCTGGACGACCTGCTCGAAGACCTCGAACAAGGCCTGGCCGGGGTGTAGAAGAACTCGCACGGAGGGCACGGAGAAGACAGGGGCCACAGAGAACTCAAAGGGGTGTGATTCATTGAATCACACCCCTTTTATCATTCTCTTCTCCGAGCTCTCCGTCTTCTCCGTGCCCTCCGTGCGAGTTCTTATTTCTTATAGAACAACGGTCGGCGGCGCCAGAGGTAGAGGAGGATGAGGGCCGCGACCAGGAAGGCCCAGGCGGTCTGGACCAGGTAGATGCCGCTCAGCGTGCCCAGGTCCGCTTCCGGCCCCAGGACGGCCTGGTGATGGGGCATGGCCTGTTCCCGGCCGAAGAGGAAGCCGGCGAAATTCCAGAGGGCCAGCGTAACACAGAAGGCCTGCCACCACAGGGTCAGGCGGTAGGCCAGGGGCGTCGGTCTGAGCAGCGCGACGACGACAGCCAGCGCGAAGACGGCCTGCAAGGCATGATACAGCGTCGCCCGAGCGCCCTCCAGCAGCAGGGAGCCGCTGAGAACGGGATCGCTGATGCCGAATAGATGGCGTACTACATGATAGGCCGCCCAGGCGGCAATCAGCAGCAGGCCCGGATCCGGGCGGCGTTGGGTCACGGATTGTCCTGATTCAAAAAGAGGCTCGCGCAAAGACACAGGCACGCGAAGAGCGGCCTTCAGGAATGATACGAAATCCTGGCAAGCCTAGCTGATCACCGGCAAAGCCCGGTCACACGAACACCCCACAAACCTCCGCGCTCTCCGCGCCCCCGCGTCTCTGCGCGAGGTCTTTCGTCAGGCCTTGGCGAAGCGGCAGCTGTAGATCGGCGGCAGGCCGCGGCCCAGGTCCTGCCAGTTCTCGCCGCGATCGTCGCTGGTGAAGGCGTTGCCGGTGGTCGTCCCGAAGACCAGGCTCCTGTCCGCCACATCCAGGGCATGGCGGTAGGCGATGTCGTAGCAGTTCTCCTGCGGCAGGCCGCTGCGCTGTTCCTTCCAGCTGCGGCCGCCATCGTCCGTGCGGCAGACGACCAGGGCCCCGTCGATCGCCATGCGCTCCATGTCGCTCTTCGCCGGCACGACCCAGGCCACTTCCGGGCAATGGGGATCGACGGCGACAGCGAAACCGAAATGAGCCGTCTGGCCGGCCTTGCTGACCAGCTTCCAGTTGGCGCAGCCGTCGGTGCTGTAGTAGATGCCGCAGTGGTTCTGCTGCCAGAAGGTCTGCGGATCTCCTTCGGCCATGGCGATGAAATGCGGATCCTGGCCCACTTCGGCGTCGGCGTCGGGGAGGAACTCGGCGCTCATGCCCTTGTTGCGCGGCGCCCAGCTCTCGCCGCCATCCCTGCTCTCGAAGACGCCGGCGCAGCTGACGGCAATGAAGAGGTGCCGCGCGTCCCGCGGATCGACGACGATCGAGTGGATGCCCGCCGTATCACGCCCTCCGCCGAACCACTTCCCCTCCTTGCGGCTGGGATGGTCCCAGAGCGCCCGCACCAGTTCGAAGGAGTCGCCGCGATCATGGCTCACGAAAAGGCCGCCGGGCTCCGTGCCGACATAGAGCGTGTCCGGCTGCGAGGCGTGCCCCGGCTGGATCACCCAGAGGTAGCGCAGGGTCGCCGGCTGGCCCTCCTTGATCATTTCGCCTTCCGGGTAGGTCGGCGCGGGCACTTCCTCCCAGGTCTGGCCCCAGTCCGCGCTGCGGGACAGTTTCTGGCCCCAGTGCCCGTGATCCTGGGCCGCCCAGAGCAGCCCGGTCCGAGGATCGTGGCAGGCGTAGGCAATGGCCACTCCGGTGAAGCTGTGATTCACCAGCTTCCAGCCGGCTCCATCGCGGCCATAGATCATCAGTCCTTTCCGTGTGCCCAGCAGCAGGCGGTCGGCGCAGTCTTTCATGGGGTTCCTCCGGCTGTGTGTGACGCAATCATGGAGACGACATCCGGCGGATCAGCCGCCGGAAAGAGCCTGGAATACGTGTACTTCATCGCCGGGAGAAAGGGGATCCCCCAGGGCCTCGCGGTCCTGGAGCATTTCCCGGTTGACGAAAATGTTGACATGCTGCCGCAGGGAGCCGCGCTCGTCGACAATATAGCCGGCCAGGCCGGGAAAGCGGCCTTCGAGCTCGCGGACGAGGGAGGCCACGTCGGGAGCGTCGATCTCCTGCGGGACCAGATCCGGAAACCAGCGTTTCAGATGCGCCGTGAACTGCACGGAAACCATGGGGTACTCCTGCTGTGTGGAGAGGAAATCTAGTGAGGGCCGGCCCGCGGGAAAAGACTCAATCGCCGCTCCGGAAATCGGCCAGAGCGGCCAGCAGTTCCGCTTCCCGCTCCGGGCCCAGGCCCGGCTGGCGGGGATCGCTGCCCCGCTCGAAGGCGGCCGAACGGGCCAGCGACCACTCCAGTGTCGCGGCAATCGTGTCCTCCACGCCTCGGCGCTCCAGGCCCAGGCCATGGGCGCGGGCGGCGTCCACCGTGCTGAAGCCCTTCATCGAGGCGGGCACCCAGAGCGGCATGTTGTGATAGGCGCTGACCTCGTGCTCCTGCAGGAACTCTTCCGGCGCCCAGGCCAGGCTCGCCTTGCTGCCGGAGGCCGCGCGGCAGTGTTCAAGGAAATCGCCGAAGCCAAGCCGCCCCTGCGGACCGACCGTGTGACACAGGAGGTCCTGCCCGCCCTCCAGGCACAGCCGGGAGAAATTGGCCAGGTCGCGCACATCGAGGAACTGCAGCGGATGATCGGGCGCGCCCGGAGCGAGCACCTCTCCGCCTTCGCGCATGCGGCGCACCCAGTAGGTGAAACGGCCCGTAGGATCCCAGGGCCCGCAGATCAGTCCCGGGCGGAGGATCTGTGTTACGCCGGGCCAGCTCCCGGAGAGCGCGCGCTCGCAGAGCACCTTCAGGCCGCCGTAGTTCGAGGCGTCCACGGTCTCCGCGTCGGGATCCGTCCCCTCGTGGACCGGATCATCCTCGCGGATCCCCTCCTTCCCGCCCTCGCTGTATACGCTGACCGTCGAGATCAGCTGATAGATCCCCGCCCGTCCGCTGAAGGCGCGGACCGCCGCCTCCACCTGGCGCGGGAAGTAGGCGCAGGTATCGACGATGGCGTCGAAGCTCCGGCCATCGAGCGCGGCAAAGCCCTCGTTGCGGTCGCCCGTCACACGCTCGACCTCCGGCAGCCCTTCCGCGGGACTGTTGCCGCGGTTGAAGAGCGTCACCTCGTGACCGCCCTCGTGCAGCCGATCCAGGATCCACCGTCCGACAAAAACCGTTCCTCCCAGTATCAGGACCTTCATGCGATCTCCTTTTCTTCGCGGGACACCCGCCGGCCGGGTTCGTGTCCGGCGTCCGCTTGTTATGCTGTTCGTGTCGTGTACCAGTCCAGGGAGTTCCCATGACCGCCGAGACCCTTGCCCGCCTGATCCTCGTCCTGCTTTGCGCCGAGTTCCTGCTCGAGCGCCTGGCGGCCCTGCTCACCGAACGTCGCCGCCACCGGCCCATGCCGGAAGAGTTCCGCGACCGGATCACGGAGGAAGAGTACGACAAGTCGCGTCGCTACGGGAGCGCGCGCCACGGCCTGGGTCGCCTGCGCGCCGTGGTCAGCCTGGCGGCGCTTCTGCTCTTCTGGCAGTGGGGCGGCTTTCCCTGGCTGCAGGAGACCGTTGCGGGCATCAGCAGTCACTGGCTTTGGCAGGGGCTGCTCTTTCTCGGCCTGCTCAGCCTGGGGCAGCAGGTCCTCGACCTGCCCTTCGACCTGGTTCAGACCTTCCGCATCGACCAGCGTTTCGGCATGAACACCACGACGGCGGCAACCTTCCTTTCCGACCGGCTGAAAGGCCTGCTGCTGATGCTGCTCATCGGGGCGCCCGTGCTGGGCGGCGTGCTGGCCTGCTTCCGCCTGCTGGGAGAGTCCGCCTGGCTCTGGGGCTGGCTGGTGCTGGGCAGCTTCACTTTGCTGCTGGCCTATGTGGCTCCGACCTGGATCCTGCCGCTTTTCAACCGCTTCGAGCCCCTGCCCGATGGCGAGCTGCGCAGCTCGCTGCTCGAACTGGCCCGCGAAGCCGGCTTTCCGGTCTCGGAGATCCTGGTCGCCGACGGCAGCCGGCGCAGCCGCATGTCCAACGCCTATCTCGCCGGCTTCGGCGCGCGCCGCAGGATCGTGCTCTACGACACCCTGCTCGACAGCCAGGGACACGAGGAGATCCGCAGCGTGCTGGCCCACGAACTGGGGCACTTCCGGCTGGGACACATCCGGCAGCGGCTGCTGCTCTCGCTGGGCAGCATGGGCCTGCTGCTCTACCTCTTCTCACTCGGCGTGAGCCACCCGACGCTGGCCGCCGCCTTCGGCATGAACGATGCCCAGCTGCACGCCGGCTTCGCCTTCTGCATGATCCTCTTCGGTCCGGTGAACCTGCTGCTCGGCGTGATCCAGAACGCCGTCTCACGGCGTCACGAGTACCAGGCCGACGCCTTTGCCGCCGGGCTGATCCGCAACGGGGACACGCTGGTCTCGGCGCTGAAGACCCTCTACCGGGAGAACCTGGCCACGCTGGACCTGCACCCGCTGGCGGAAGTGCTCCATGCCGATCATCCCGCCGCGCTGAACCGCATTCGCGCCCTGCGGGCCGTGGACGCTCAGGCCCAGGCGTAGACGCGCGCCGGAGCGGCTTCCACTCCCCGCAGGGGCAAAGGCGCCACCAGCAGCTCGACGAGCCCGGGCAGATCGTTCAGCCCGACCAGGTTCTCCACCAGCGGAACCCCCGCGCCGAGCAGCAGGTGATGCACGGGCCAGGGGGCGCGGTCCGGAGAGCAGGTATCCATGCCGAGCAGGAGCATTCCCTTGTCCAGCAGGTGCCGCGCCGCCTCCACGGTGAGCACGGGATGCCGCTTCCAGTAGGCCTCGCTGCCGTACTCCATGGATGCGCCCGTTGCCAGCAGGACACGGGGCGCCGGAAGGCTTTCCGGAAGATCTTCCGGACGGATCACCTTGCGGCCGCCAAGCTGGATCACACAGGCCGGCCCGTGGAGCCTTTCAGCGTCCAGCTCCTCCATGCACGCCCCTGCGGGCAGCATGTGCGCCGGAGCGTCGACATGGGTGCCCCAGTGCAGGGAGCAGGACAGGGTCCCGACGCGCGCCCCGTCGCCGGACAGGGTGTATACATCCTCGAGGGAGGGGGCCGGATCCCCGGGAAGGGGCGGGGTCCTCGCGTCCAGGGGCAGGCTCAGGTCGTGCCGGCGGCCCTTCAAGGCAGGAGCTCCACCACCTCCGCCTGCAGGCCCAGTCCTGCGATCAGCTGCTCGAGGCGCAGGCGGATCTGCGAGTCGTAGCCGGCCACGCGGGAGAAGTAGAAGCGCAGGGTGGTGCTTCCAATGCGGCCTTCCTCGCTCAAGGTGACACGGCAACCGCGGGAGGTGGATTCGAGCTCCCAGGTCCAGAGCGTTTCCAGGGGAAAGTCGGGAGTAATGTTGCGCACCTTCCACAGGCGGCCGGGCTGCTGCTGCTCCACGCGGAAACGCATGCCCTCGCGGTCGTCCAGGAATTCGCGGTAGACGATGCCGCTGCTGTCGCGGCTCATGACCTGGACCAGGGTGATCTCCGGCCGCCAGGCGGGCCGGCCGCGCAGGTCGGCGAGCATCTTCCAGACGCTGTCCGCGGGGACCGGAAGTTCCGCCCGTACACGAGCATGATGCTCGGCGGGTTCAAGGGCGCCGAGAAGGTATACGCCGAAGAGGCCGCCGCAGAAGACCACCAGCATGCCCAGGAAGAGCACCTTGACGACCAGGGAAGAGCGGCGACGGTCCACGGCGGAGCGCCGGGGCGGGGTGTCCACTAGAGCACGGACCAGCGCAGGACCAGGCCCAGGCGGCGGGCGTCGAATTCCTTCAGCCGGCGCATGCTGGGCCAGGCCGATTCCACGCTGCGCCATTCGCGCTCGAGATAGGGCCGCAGGCTGAGCGCCTTCGTGATCTGCCAGCTCTTGTCCAGGCGTAGCACATAGCGGTCGTCGCTGCGTCCGGAGTGGACCGGATCCTCGAGCAACGGCAGGTCAGTCTGGTATTCGCGGTGGCGCCAGGTGAAGGACAGGCCCAGGCCCAGCTCTTCGCCCAGCAGGCGGCCCTCCCAGTCCAGGGACAGGCGCCACTGGTCCTCCTGGTTGGTGCCGTCGCCCACTTCGCTGTCCTCGTCGGCCAGGGTGAAGACCGGAGAACGGTAGCCCACGTTGTCCGTGTCGACGAAGCTGTAGCCCGCGCTGGCCGACAGCCCCAGCGGCAGCGTCGCGCTCAGGCGCAGGCCCCATTCAATCGCCTCCGTGTCGTACTCGCTGAACCAGGCGTTGTAGTAGGTATTCTGTCCCAGGACGTGCAGGTAGAGCGTGGGACGTGAGACAAGCCCCAGCCCGGGGAAACGCATGCGGGCGCGCAGGCGCAGCTCATCGCTGTCGAAATCGGCGCCGCGAATCTGGCCCGTGTCGCCGTCCGTATACTCGCGCAGGTAGAAGTTCCGCAGGGCGAACCAGCTGGCCTCGATGCCCCAGCCGGGGCGGCGCTGCCAGTCCAGGCTGAAGCGCGCCGTGTGGTAGTTCTTCATGCGGTTGTCGGCGTGCGTGACCACCTTGGCATCCAGGCCGGCGCGCAGGCGTCCGCTGCGCTTTCCGGGCAGGTCATGGTAGGCGAAGGCGAGCACACGGTGATCCATGCGGAGATCCTGGGGCCCGGCGGCATCCGGCTGGAAGGAGGGGGTCCCGTCCAGGCGATCGATATCCGGATCCGAAAGACGGAAGACGTTGTCGTCGATCTCCCAGCTCTCCTCCAGGTCCACGCTGAAGCGGAGGGGAAGGGCCGCCAGTCCGGAAGCCGTCAGCAGCAGGGTCGAAAGAAGCAGCAGGCGCATCAGCGACCCATCCCGTGTTCGGTTCCCAGGGCCTCCGGCGGGGCCAGGAAGCGCAGGTTCAGTTCACGCCCCGCTCCGGTGCAGGCGAAGGTGTAGCGGTGCCGTCCCTCGGGCACCTCGATGTAGATCACCTCGCCCCGCGAGGGCAGGCTGTCCGGCTTGTCCAGGTAGATGCTGCTGTTGCTGGGGCGTCCCTTGAGCACGTAGCTCTGCTTCTCGAGCCCGTCCTCGTAGACGCGCAGCGTATACTTCTGCGTGCCGGTCATCGTCTGGTTCCAGTCCAGGCGGCTGATCACCTTGAGGAAGGTCGGCCCCTCGACTTCCACGCTCAGTTCCCGTTCGCTGGGGAGCACGTTGTAGCTCACCACGGCGTCGCCGGCCTGGATCATGCGCGTCTTCGGGTTGTCCAGCGCCTGGATGTCCACGTTGCGGCTGCGGTCCATCGGTTCCATCTGCCGCAGGTGGTAGCGCATGTAGGCCACGGTGGTCGGGGAGTCCTTCAGCTGCAGGCGCACCAGGTGCTGCCCGGCCGGAATCTCGATCTCGTTGCTGCGTCCCCGTGTGACCTTGCGGTTGTCGGACTTGCGCACGGCGTCCTTTGCCCGGCGGACCGCATGGACGAAGTCGCCGCCGTCCGTGTCCTCCATGGTCCAGGAAATGCGGTACTCCTCGTCCTTGTTGCGCTTCGAGTAGGGCACCCGGCTGATCACGCGCAGGGTGCCCGGCCCTGTGACACGGAGAATCTGTTCTCCCTGCCCCTTCTTCAGGCGGTAGTAGGTGCGCTCCTTGCTGTTGACCAGCACGGGCACCTTGCCGTCGTGGGCTTCGGGACTGAAGGCGGACCAGAGCCTGCGCGCCGGAAGCGGCAGGGCCAGGGCGAGAGACAGCAGGCCGATCACCAGGAATCGGCCGGCCGTAGTGCGGGATGTCGATCGGGACAGCATGATGCGTCTTCCTTAGAGTATTTCGTCCGAGACGACTTCGGGCTCCCGGAGCTTCTGCGACCGCAGGTCCGTGCGGATCACGAAGAGCACCAGGATCGTCAGCAGCACCGTCGAGACCAGCACCACCTTCAGGTTGTGCCGCTCGGTGACATAGATGCTGCCTTCGCCGATCTTCGGCCGTTCCTTCGGGGAGAGCGGAAGGCCGTAGTCGCGCATGATTTCGGAGAGCTTGAGCAGGTTGATCGTCGGCACACCGCCGTCGGCGAAGAAATGCAGCACGCCGCGGTCGGGGAAATCCATCAGTCTCACGTTGCGGGCCACGCCGGAAGGCAGCAGGTCCTTGTTGTCCACATGCCCCAGGCTGGCGACGCCGCCGCCCACATTGAGGAAGAGGTCATAGCCGCGCGGGGAGTTGCTGATCTCCTGCTGGAAGGCCTCGATGCGCAGGTCGACCGCCTTGCGCAGGTCCGCCGGATTGAGGAAGGGCACCGCGTTCCGCGTGATCGCCGCGCGCGCCAGCTCCCTTCCTTCGGGGCTCATGCTTTCGCCGCGGTCGTCCGCGCCGCCGATGGAGGCATAGCTCGAGGTCCATGGAAAGACCCCTTTCTCCTTCAGGGCGGCTTCCATGTCCAGCCAGGTCCAGGAAGGATCGTTGGCGCCGAACCAGCTGCTGCTGACGCTTGAAATGATCACCGGCTGCAGGTCCAGCACGGCGCAGGCCGAGTAGACGGCTACGTTCAGCCCGGGAAAGGAACCCGTGAGACAGATCGCCACCCGGTCCCCGTTCTTGACTCCGGCCTCGGCCATCAGCGCGACGACCAGCGCCGCCATGTTGGGATTGAGGCTGTTCTGCTTGCTGCGCAGGTCGCCCTCGGTCGTGGTGATCTGCGTATACTTCTGGCCGATCAGCAGCGTGTTCCAGGGATCGTTGATGTCGTCGACCAGCACGCCGCCCGGCGCCTGGCTCTCCTTCAGCGTGCGCAGGGCGCGCTCCATGAGACGCGCAGCGGCCAGCTTGTCGTCGTAGTGGTCCTGCCTGTGATCCACCCGGCTGTTCCACGACCACAGATAGAGCGCGTAGCTGACCGCCGCCAGCAGCAGGAGCGTCCAGGTCGACTTGAGACTGGGCTTAAACATGCAGCACCTCCCCGCCGGTGACCAGCATCAGCAGGATGCGCACGCTGCTCGCCACCAGCAGCAGGCAGAGCAGGGTCTTGAGCACGCCCTGCCGCTCCATCCAGTTGGCGATCAGGCCCGGAATAATGAAGCCGACGGCCTGCATCTGCAGGTCGATCTGCAGGAAGTCGTAGACGAAGGCCTGCCGCGAGGCGTAGCCGAGCACGAAGCCGATCAGGATCGACAGCACCAGGCGCCGCCGGCCGTAGATGAACATGAAGCTCGCCAGGAAGCGGATAATGCCGAAGGTCAGGAAGGACACGACGAAGGTGCCCAGCAGCCTCAGCGGTTCGTGCATCTGCAGGGCCACGTAGCCGGGCACGACGATGCCGCCCGCGCTCACGCCGACCACCTCCTGGAAGATCATGCTCAGGATGACGCCCAGGCCGACCGCGATCTCGATCACGTGCGGCTCCTTTCCTGGAAGTAGTGGGCCACTTCGTGGCCGCCCCCGTGCACGTTGCCGATGCCCAGCACCACCAGGTCCTCCCAGGGCAGCTGGCGCAGCACGTCGTGCACCTTGTCCGCGTCCGACCCGCCCAGGTTCAGCACCTTTTCTGCGGGCAGGCCCATTTTGTAGCACGCGCCCATCAGCCGGTCGCAACTCTGGCCGATGAGCAGCAGGCGCTCGTAGCGCGTATCCCGATGGACCATCTCCACCAGCTGCACGCTGCGCTCGTAGCGGTCCTGCCGGGTATTGAGCACGAAGACCGTCACCGCATCGTCGGGGTGGCGGTGGATCACCGTTTCCCAGATGGCCAGCGTGCTCTCCGGATCGTTGGCCGCCAGCGCGTTGACGAAGGTGATGCGGCGCTCGCCTTCATCAAGGCGGTACATCTTCAGCGCGCCGACGTCCGGGTTCTGGTGATACATTCCCCGCAGGGCCGCTTCGCGATCGATGCCGAGCTCGGCGGCGACGCGCAGCGCCAGGGCCACGTTCTCCTTGTGCTCCACGTGGTCGAAGCCTTCCATGTCGTCGTCGCTGATCCCTTCGTCGGTGATCTGCTCGAGGGCCGTCGAGCGGTCGGCGGCCACGGTGCGCATCAGGTTGAACAGGCGCTTCTCGCAGGTGAAGGCCACCTTGCCGGCCGGCAGGGTGTTGCACAGGCTGCGGGCCACGTTCTCCACCGTCGGCCCCATCTCCTTCAGGTGATCCGGCCGGGCGTTGGTGATCACGCCGATGGTCGAATGGACGATCTTGTGCTCGCAGATCCACTGGTACTCGGGCTGGACGGCCATGCACTCGATGACAATGGCTTCCGGCTTCCGCCTGGCGACGAAGGCGAAGACCTTCAGCTGCTCGATGATGTTGGCGCCGCGGGGCCGGATGATCGGCACCTCCCGCCCGTCCTCCAGGATCACGCGGGGCGCGCTGCCGGTGGTCTTGGCCACGGTGCGGATCCCGCCCTCGCGCAGCGCGCCGGCGATCAGCCGGGTGACGCTGGACTTGCCCCGTGTCCCGTTCACATGGATGCGGACCGGGATCGAGAGAGCGTTCCGGGTGTGCCTCTGCAGTTCGAGCACACCCAGGACGATGAAGAGAACGACCAGGAAGGTGATGGCAATCATTGACCGATCCGGACCACGGGTACAAGCGATGTTCACGGGCCACCGAACGCCGCGAACGCATGCCCTTCGCGGACGGTCGGGCCGTCGTTGGACTGCGGAATGCGAAAGACTTCGGAACCCTGGTTCCACCGGGGAACAAGTGGCTGGAACTTGCATTTTTCACGCCAGCTTGACCCGTCCCCGGCCCAGGAGGAGGAAATTCGGGAAATCATCCAGCATTACCAATGCCAGGGCGGATTTGCGTGGCTCAAGGCTTTGCGCTTTGCCGCGTCCGGGCAGCAAAGCTTCCCCGAGGGGCGCGATGCCGGGGAAGGAAAGCTGGCTTCTGTCTGGAAAACCTCTCAGCAGGAAGCTCCGATTTACGCGATTCTTCCGCTTGCCGCGGCTTTGGCCGGCTAAGTCTTCAACCTGCGTTCGCGCGCCAATGGCATTTGTTTTGCTGGTTGTACCTTTTTACCTGATGACGCTTCTGCCCATTTCATTCCGCCGCCTGGTCGGCCTGCTGGCGCTGCTGCCGTTGCTTGCGGGGCAGGCCCGCGTGCTACTGGAATCCGAGGGCCTGCTTCTGCCGCCCGGCGACCCGGACCCTTCTCGGGAAACCCGGGACGCCCTTTGCTATCACGACTGGGCCTACTACTACATCAAGATTCCGCACCCTTCCTGGGGCCATGTGGGAAGGATCTACCAACGCATCCTGCCGGTGGATGCCGGCGAGGTCACGCAGCTCGAACTGCGACTGCACAATGACTACCTGGAGGGCAATGCCCACCAGGGCCAGATCCAGCTTGGCCTGCACAGGGTGGACGGACAGTGGCCGCAGCCCGCCAGCGTCTCCTGGGCGATCGAAAGCGATACGCTGGGCAATGGGGTGTTCCATTTCGATCTGCCGGGACCGCCATTTTCCTTCCAGACGGGCGAGGAGTTCCTGCTTTCCATGGACTACCTGCCCGCCAGTCCGCAGGACACCATTGCCATTGTCACCGGCAGCGCCGGCACCTGGACGGGGCACAGCTTCTTCCTGGGCGGCAACGAGTACCAGTGGTGGGGCAACCATGAGGGCGAAGCCTTCGGAGACATGCACTTCTGCGCGGAGGTGACCTGGATGAACGGCGCTCAGGCCCATGCCTGGATGCCGGCGCAGGAACTGGATCTGGGACTCTTCGCCCCCGGCGAGCAGAAGGAACTGCGTCTTCCGATCCTCAACCTCGGCACGGCGCCCCTGGGCACTTCCGCCCCCAGCAGCAGCCACATGCGGCATGTGGCCAGCCTGGAGGGACCGGATTCCCTGCTGAACCCGGACACTCTCTTCCTGGATGTGCTGACACGCGCTCCTCAAAGCTGGGTCGGCAATCCGCAGCTCAGCGCGCGGATCGAGATGCGGACCAACATGCCCATGGACAGCCTGCTCAGTCTGCGACTGCATTCCAGCCTGAGCAGCAGCGATCTGCTGCTCAACGACTGGGACGAGTGGATCGGGGCCGACTGGAGTCTGAGCTTCTCCCAGTTCGCCGATACGGGAGCGACGGTCGCCAACTGGGGCTTCTACGAGGGCCTGGGCCGGCCGGCGACCTTCATCGGGCACGAAGCCAGCCAGCCCGCGGATTCCAGCGCCAGCATCCTTGCTCTGCGCGAGCTGCCGCTGCAGGCGGGCGAGCATGTCTCCCTTCGCTGGGCACAGCTGGAACGGCGACGGGCGGCCGGCGGCCTGCATGCCCTGGTCTGGCGCAATCCGCTGGACAGCTTCTGGTATGTGCAAGCCGTGGAGCTTGACAGCCTGCCCTACCAGGGACCGGAGAACACCTGGCACACGATTCCCTGGATTCACTGGGGCCCCGCGCCGAACAGCGGTCTGCATGGATTCGGACTGTTGTATGTGGGGCGCGACGCCAACGAGTGGTTCGTGGACGATCTGGAGCTCGAGTTCTGGACAGAGATGGAAGCGCCCCGCCTGCGCATCGATACCTACGGACCGGACATCCTCCTGGAATGGGACGACATTCCCGCCGCGGAGAATTATCGCGTCCTCCGCATGCGCGACGGGGAGTCCCGGGAAGTGGCCATGACGTCCGGCACCTCGTATACCGATGAGCGCGCCCTGCAGCAGGTAGGCTTCACGGCCTACCGGGTCGTGTCGGAGACCATGCCCCCTGCCGCCGAAACATGCATCCCTTCGGCGGATCATCCCGTGGCTGGCCGCGAAGCCTCTCGCCCGCTGGAAGCAACTGCACCGAAACAGCCGAGAAGTCTCCGGTGAGCGGAGCGCCCGCGGCGCCCCGCCTGGGGTGCGACACGGAGGAAAGCCGGCGTTTCCGGGATCTGCTCGCCCGGCGTCCGGGCTTTCTCGATCGATGGTTCACCCAGGGCGAGCGCCGCTGGATCACGGGACAGGGGATCCAGGATCTCTTCGCCGAAGAGTCCGGGCTGGATCCGGCCGCCAGGGCCTGTCTGCTGTTCTGCGCCAAGGAGGCCATGATCAAGGCCTGCTGGGGGGAAGAGCACCTGCTGCCTTCCCAGGTGGAGGTCTTCGCGTTCCACGAAGTGGCCCCTGGCGCCTGGACGGCAAGCGCGCGCGGCCTGGGAGCACAACCCCTGAAAGCCCCGGTGGACATCGAATCCTGCGAAGAGGGCTTCCTGGCCTGGTGTATACGGGACTGATGCGGCGGAAAGATAGGCCCCCGCCTTCGCCTAATGCCTCCCCACGATTTTGCTGAAGCATTCCAGGCGGAAACTTTTTAAGGGGCTGATAAATAGAAACATCCATGAACGAACCTATTCAAGCTTCACCAAAGAATGAGGTCGCCATGGATGTTT
>JAUIFJ010000032.1 GCA_030429345.1 bacterium
CCGTGCCTGGCACCGTCCTTGGCACCGTCCCTGGCACCGTCCTTGGCACCGTCCTTGGCACCGTCCTTGGCACCGTGCCTGGCACCGTCCTTGGCACCGTGCCTGGCACCGTCCCTGGCACCGTCCGTGGCATTGTCCCTGGCACCGTCCGTGGCACTGTCCCTGGCACCGTGCCTGGCACCGTCCTTGGCACCGTCCCTGGCACCGTCCCTGGCACCGTCCGTGGCACCGTCCCTGGCACCGTCCCTGGCACCGTCCTTGGCACCGTCCCTGGCACCGTCCTTGGCACCATACGCAACTCGCGCGCTTACTCTCTCACGAACTGGAATCCACCCTGCAGTCCCAGGCGAAAGACGCGCCCGGGCAGGCGGTAGCGCTCCATTTCCTCGTAGGCCGTGTTGGCCAGGTTCTCCACTGCCAGGCTGAGCTGCCAGTCGCCCAGCCTGCGGGCCAGTTCAATGCCGACGAGCCCGTAGCCTTTCGGGGCGTCGCTGGCATAGAAGCGTACCACATCGGTTCGTGATACGCGCCGCCAGTCGACGCCCGCTTTCCAGGGACCCTTCGACCAGCTTCCCCTGGCATAGAAGCGGTGCTCCGGCTGGTAGGGCAGGGGAAGACCCGTGTCCTCGTTCCGGCTCTCGACCCAGGTGTAGGACAGCTGCCAGCGAAAGGCACCCAGCCTGGCATCCGCTTCCAGCTCGCATCCTCGAATGCGCGCCCGCTGCAGGTTGACGATCTCGAAGACGCTGACATCGTCTGTATCCCGATAATGGATCATGTCCGTGTACTGGTAGCGGAAAAGGGCCAGATCCGCCGAGAGACCGTCCAGGGGTGTCCAGTGGACCCCCGTCTCGAGACTCGTGCTGCGTTCGGCGCGCAGATGCGGATTGGCCACGAAACTGTAGTCATTGCCGGGAACCGATTTCAGGTAGAGGTCGGCAATCGTCGGAAAGCGGAAAGCGCGGCCGGCGGTCAGGCGCAGGACCCAGTCCCGCAATGGGCCGGTGCCCGGCAGGCTGAGGCCCAGGCGCGGCGAACCCTGCCACTCCTCATCGCGACCGCTGACCTGATTGCGGTCCAGGCGTGCGCCACTCGTTACTACGGGTCCCTGCAGAAAGGCTGGGAGAGGACTGGGCAGGCTCCATTCGTCCTGCGCGAAAAGCGCCGCCGTGGTCGCCGTGTGCTCCCCGTAGAAGATGTCCAGAGGTCTGCCGTCCACGCGATCCGCCAGCAGGTCCATGCCCAGGCTCAGGTCGTGCGAACGGCCCCAGCGGCGGGAGGCCACGGCGCGCAGCCCGCTCCTCAGCGCCAGGCTACGTGTATCACGGATGTGCGGGTCATGGTAGACGCTTTCGCTGAGCAGGCCTTCCTGCCAGGCGTTGAGCTGCAGGCGATAGGCCTGCCCCGTCTTCCTCCACGCCAGGTCCAGGGCCAGGCTGCGCTTGAGTTGGCGGTCATTGAGCCATTCCGGGTGCTGGCTGCTGATGTGCAGGGGCCGTGCCCGGTTGTCCCAGCGGTGGGGGAAGGCGCGATCCAGGTTCCCGACACGCAGGCCCAGGTCCAGTCGCGAGGCCGATTTCGGATCTGTCACACGAAGCCCCAGGAGCAGGTTCTGGCCGCGAAAGTCGCTGTTCTGGCGGTGTCCGTTGCTGGCCCGCTGTCCCGCGCTGGCATACCAGCCCAGTTTTTGCCCGCTGTCACTCAGGGTCAGCTGCAGGTCTTCCGACAGGTGCGGCCCTTCGCGGAAACGTCGGCTTTCCACCGGGGCGGCCTCGAAGGAGCCGCCCAGGGAAAGACTGAGCCTGCGCTCCGGAAGCCTGCGCTGTGTCACCAGGTGGATCACGCCTCCCATGGCCGCCGATCCGTAGAGCGCGCTGGCGCTGCCCTTGACGACCTCGACCCGCTCGACCAGCGCCATCGGCAGGGAAGACCAGTCGGCCCCCCCGGTGTCCGCACTCAAGGCGGGACGTCCATCGACCAGCAGCAGCACCCGGTTGCCGACGCCGCCTCCCAGAAGATTGCTGCTGCCACGGATCGACAGCGAATTCGCCGTCGCGCCGTCGCTGCGCTGCACTCCCACGCCCGGCACGGTCTCCAGCAGTTTCGTGAGTTCCCGGCCGCGGTGCCGGGGGACTTCCGCCATGCGTCTCACATTGACGCGAGTGCTGGCGTGGCGGGCGGTCTGTTCGCGCAGCTCGGCGCTGTAGACGAGCTCGCCCGCGTCCAGGGCCAGGGGATGCAGACGGATTTCCAGAGGGGGCGTGTCCGGCCGGCAGGGCAGGGTCCGCTCCCCGAAACCCAGATGTGTTACACGCAGCCGCAGAAGTGCGTGATCCTCGACATCCAGCCGGAAATGGCCCCGCGCATCGCTGCTGGTGCCCAATGGGCTTTCCAGGACCTGCAGGTTCGCGCCCTGGATCGGCAGACCCGATTCCGCATGGACGATCCTGCCCTCCAGCACCCATGCGGGAAGGATCCGTACCAGGCCCAACAGGCAGCACAGAGCGATCAGACGGATCATGGGGACTTATTCCTGCGGGCGGCAGGAAATCACGATTCCTTCCAGGTCCGGGTAGGCCGGTGTGCGTGAGACGCCCTGCAGCATGGGCTCGCCTTCCGACCAGTTCCAGCCATATCCGCCGTAGAAGTCGGCGGCAGGGTCGGCGAAGTCATAGGGATAGCCGTAGACGGCAATGAAGGCGTTGTAGTGGAGCTCTTCGCTTTCGACTTCCAGGACGAAGCCCGGCTCTTCTTCCGTGACAGCGACAAAACGCTGCGGCATGCTGGGCAGGGCCGGGTCGCCGGAGCTCATCAGCAGGACGTAGACACCGCTGGCGTAGCCGGTCGGCCAGTCGCCGGGGAACTCGACGCTGCCGGTGACATGCACGGTCCAGGGATCGATCTCGCCCACCGGAATCAGGCCCAGGTCCGCCTGCAGGTCCAGTTGCAGGTCTTGTCCGGCCTGGATCGTGATCGTCTCCGGCAGTGTGTCCCCCTGGGCGATGGCGGCGCCGTGCATGCCGAGCACCGGTTCATCCAGCCCCAGGGTTCCGCCATTGCGCCAGCCGACCACCAGGCTGGAGTAGTCGCCGGGACTGATCGCCTCGATGCTCCAGTCGATGCTGTGAGACAGGGCCGTCGGCGTCTCGCTGAGCAGGGCCTCCGTATGGAAGTCCGGCGGGCCGCCCGGAGCCAGGGACATGGCCACGTCCGTGTTCCAATGGGAAAAGAGCGAAATCTGGATCTCGCCTTCCAGGGGCCAGGGGCCTTCCAGTTCCAGGGTGCCGGAAAGGCGGCCCAGGCTGTCGACGGTATCCTCGGAATCTTCTTCACAGGCGGTCAGCAGTAGCAGGGCCGACAGGGCGGCCAGGGGCAGAAGGGATTTCATGGGGTTCTCCAGTTGACCGCAGAAAGTTCTGCCCGGCCCACTGGAGAAGTGTCAGCGGATTGTGTCGTGTGTCTAAGGAAAAGAAAACGGGCGCTGCCCGAAGGCAGCGCCCGCCGGTACACTCTGTCTCCTGAAGCCTAGGGAAGGTTGTTCAGGTAGTCGATCGCGTTCTCGAGCAGATCCGTGGCATAGGTCGGATTGTGGATGCCGTGGCTTCCATCATTTTCGACGAATGCAAGCGCGTAGATGGCCTTGCGCTGATCAGGCGTGGTTGCAGTCGCCGAATAGACGCTGTCCGCGGGTACGCCCTGGGCATCCAGCGCGGCATAGAGGTCTGCAATCAGGCCGTCCATGGTGTCGGAGAATCCGCCAATGTTGAAGTCCGTCGCGCCGGCATGGCAGCCCGTGCAGGCGGCCACAGTAACTTCGTTGTTGTGCAGACGGTGACCATCGCCATTGTCATCCGTCACGGCCATGTGGCAGCTGATGCAGTTCAGGCCGAAGGTGGTGAAATGACCATGGTCACGCTCGTAGGTGTAGCCTTCGATCTCATAGCTGCCGTCGCCCAGGTTCATGTCTGCCTGGTTGCTGTGATGCGGACCGAAATGGTTGGAACCGTTCTCGATCTGTCCCAGCACATTGTCCACATCGCGGCGAGCGTGGTGGCACTGGGCGCAAAGCTGGGAATTGCCATTGCCCGTGTAAGTGCGGCCCTCGTTCGCATCATAGAGCACCGTGTAGTCCGCCAGAGTGCGAAGCTGTGCCGGATGGGTATTGTTGTGAGGATCGTGACAGGTTACGCATCCGATCAGGCTCAGGTTTTCAAGCGAACCCGGGTCGGTCATGCCGGCCCAGTCGGGATCGTTGGCGGCAATGAAGCCTTCCGAAGTGTGGCACTGCCAGCAGTAGGTGCGGTCAAAGTAGTCCGTGAACTCCTCGATGACCTGGTTGTGGGTCTCCAGGTAGGAGCCGTGACCGGATTCGGTCCATTCCTCGATCTGGTCGTGGTGGCAGCTGCCGCAGATCGCGGTGTACTCGCCGTCCACTTCGCGGGTCGAGAAGGACAGTTCCGGGTAGTGATTGTAGATGGTGGGGCCCATGTTGCCGTGGCAGGCTTCGCACTGCACGCCTTCCAGAGCCGCCATGCGGGCCATGGCTTCCTCGGAGTCATCGCCGAAGTAGTCGTCATAGCCGTCCAGGTTGGGACCAGGGGTCGTGACTTCGGTGTCGCCGAAGTTGACCGGGGCGTCCCAGCCCGTGGTGTGGCACTGCAGGCAGTAGGGGTCGTCGGCGCTGCCGGCATCCACCAGTGACTGCAGGGCATGGGCGTGACCCGTTTCCATCCACTCGTGCACCGTTTCTTCGTGGCAACCGCCGCAGCTGACGGCATTGTCGCCCACATAGGTGAAGGCGGGATAGCCTTCGCCGGCAGGTCCCTGGGGACCTTCGGGACCCTGGGGGCCTTCGGGACCGGCGGGTCCGACCGCGCCGTCAGAGCCGTCGAGACCGTTTGCACCGTCCGCACCGTCGTCCGCGCAGCCCACCATCAGCATGGGAACGGCACAGGCGAGAAGTCCGATCAGTTTCAGTCGCTTCATCGTACACACCTCTTAAAATTCCATGCCCTGTGGCATGCGAGTCGTTCAGCAGGCCACTGAGGCCCGTCTGACATTTAGGTTACAATTGTTTTCAGCTTTGCGCATGACCTGTGTCAACTTTCGGCCTTTGTCGACGAAATATCTCTTTTTTGTCGTACATCAATCCGGAAGTCTGGCAGGGCGCGATGTGCGAATCGTGTTCGGGACTCTTCTGACAGCTCAGGCAATCCACTGGCACCATCCGTCACTCCATAAGTTATCGACATTCTGAAGACAATCTCAAGACTTTGTCGAGGCATATGGGTTGTCTGATGAAGATTTCTGGCAATAATTTTGCTTGTCGGAACGGGAAAAGGCAGAATAATGTCAGGAATGGCAAATGAAGAGAGAGATCGACGGATTCTGGGGCGCCGGGTCCAGGGTTTGTATGCGGAAGATCTGGCTCTGGAATGGCTGATCGCCCAAGGTTATCAGCTTCTCAAACGTAATCTGAGGCAGCCTCGAATCGGGGAAGTGGATCTGGTTCTGCTCAGGAAAGACTTGCTGCACGTCGTGGAAGTCAAATCCATTGGTCCCAATGTACGGAATCGCAAGGCCGACCCTCTTCTATATATAAGCCAGTCCCAGCTGAAGCGCATGCTGCGCGTGCTCGACCTCTGGTTTGCCCGCTGCGGAGTGCTGGCCGCACTACCAGAGTGGAGTGGTTTGTCCATTGATGTCGTGACAGTGGACCAGCGTCACCGTCCGCCGCGGATTCGTCACTTCGAAAACGTCCTGCCGCCGGAGATCGGTCTTCCCGGATTCTAGAACTCGATTCTGATCCTGCACAAATCCGCATTCCCCGGCGCGCAAGAGTCGATGCCAGGGCGTTTCGGGACGGCATCCCCTTTGCCCTACAGCGGGCATGCATCCCATCGGCGACACACCCTTCATGCGACGCTTTCTTCCCCTGCTGCTGGCGGCCTGGGGACTGCAGGCACTCTTTCCCACACAATTCGGGAACCGGGCCTTGCCTGCCGCATGCGTACTCCTTTTGTGGCTATGCCTGGGGTTGCGTTTTCCGGCAGGAGCCGGGATCCTGGGACTCCTGGCTCTTCTGATGCTGACTTCTTCGCCCGCCCGCCAGCAGTTGCCGCCTGCGGGCGTGGTGGAATTCCTGCAGGTCCTGGGAGCGGATTCCCGAGGGCGGGTGTTCTACAGGCGATGGCTGCCTGCGGGCGGCAACAGCTTGCGGCCCGGGGGACGCCTGTTGGGGCGGGAGCTGCTCCCAGCAACAGCTGGAGAACTGCTCCGATGCCGACGCGCCGACGGGCAGGCCCTGTTTTTTGCACCCAAGGCACGGAACAATCCCGCGGGATTCTCCGAGCAGCGATGGCTCGAGTCCCTGTCCTGTGTCGCGCGGATCCCTTCAGGCAGAACTGTCTGTGAGACAAGCGGGCGCAGGGTCCCGCTGCTCCTGCAGGACCGGATCTGGAGCTGGCGCCAAGGCCTGCTGCGAAAAGCGGGCGAGCATCTGGGGCGGGGGCTGCATCCGGCCACCGCGGCATTCCTGGGAGCGACGCTCCTGGGACAGCGCGCGGAGGGCGACGGGGAGCGTCGCCTGGTCTGGCAAGAGGGTGGACTGGCGCACCTGCTGGCCCTCAGCGGCCTGCATGTAGCGCTGCTGGTTCTCGTGGCCCGCAGCGTGCTGGATCTTTTTCCTCTCCCGCATCTGACACGATCGCTTCTACTGATGATGCTTCTGGGGGCCTGGCTGCTGCTGGTCGGCGCGCCGGCTTCGGCCTTGAGGGCCGTGGCGATGGCCTGGCTGCTGTTGCTGGGTCGAAGCCTGGAGCGACCGACCGACGCCATGCACAGCCTGTTGCTGGTCTTCTCGCTGAATCTCCTGCTGGCTCCCCATTCCCTGCTGCAACCAGGGTTCCAATTGTCTTACGCCGCCGTGGCCTCGCTCTTGCTCGGAGCTTCGGGGAATCGGACTGCAGGTGCCCTTGGCTGGCTCGCACTCAGTCTCAGGACCAGCCTGCTGGTCAGCTTCGCCACCGCCGGACTGCTGCTGCATCACTTCCACTTCCTGGCACTGGGAGGCATTCTGCTCAACCTGGCGGCCATTCCACTGTGCGCGCTCGTGCTCTGTACTGCCCTGCTGCGACTGTTGGTGCCGCTTCCCATGGATCCGCTGGCCGCCCTGCTGGATGCGGGCAGTTTCCTGCTGGACGCCATGGCCCTGGCAGGATCCACCTTCGGCGGGCGTATTACACCGTCCCTGTCACCGGGGATCGCCCTTTCCCTCACTCCGCTGGCACTGCTCTGGCTGGCGCGCAAGCGTATCCTGCCGGCCGTAAGACCCCCGCTGCTGCTTGCCCTGCTGGTCCTGGTTCCCGTCGCCCTCGAAGCCGGGCAACGACTGAGATCCAGGGGGCAGGTCGAGATCCTGGCCCTGGATGTGGGACAGGGGGATGCGACCCTTCTACGCCTGAAGGGGGCCGCGCTCCTCATTGACGCGGGGGCGCGCGGCTTCGGCAGGGACGCCGGGCGGGACATGCTGCCGCTTCTGCGTCGACTCTGCCCGAGGGGGCTGGACGCTCTGGTCCTGACACACCCGGATGCGGACCATCTGGGGGGTGCGCCGGCGCTCCTGCGGGGCCTCCCCGTTCGCGCGGTCTACAACAACGGAGAATGGCGGGACAATCAGCTGAATCGTGAGCTGAAACAGCTCTGTGATTCCTTGGCACTTCCGGTCCGGCCGCTCTACGCGGGGGAGCTTCTCTGGAAGGACGCAGGGCTGCGTCTTCAGGTCCTGGGCCCTCCCGAGGAAGGGCTTCCTTCCGGAAACGAGCGGAGCGTGATCCTTCGCCTGCAACACGAAAGCGCGGTGGCCCTGCTCTGCGGTGACGCCGGCTTTCCCGCCGAGGCCTGGCTGGAGAACTGGGGAGACTGGCTGCGTGCGGATCTGCTCAAGCTGGGGCACCATGGCAGCGCCCACAGCTCATCCACATCCTTTCTGGATGCGGTCGACGCGAGGCAGGCTTTCTACAGCTGTGATCGAAGGAATCGCTACGGGCACCCCGCCGCGGAAGCCCTGCAACGCTGTGATCGCCAATCGATTCCCGTGCATGGGACGGATCACGAGGGCGCGCTCTGGTATCGCTCGACAGGTCATCAATGGAAACTGCTGAACTGGAGGAAAGGGGAATGAATCGAATCGTATTGCTGGCCGTCCTGTGCTGGATGCAGGTCTGCCGGGCGGGCTGGTGGGAGTCCTGGCACACACTCCGGGAACTGGAGCAGGGCCTGTTGGCACTGGGGGAGACCCATCTGTGCTGGGTGGATCGGGAGGGTCACCGGCAGGAACACGGCCTGCCGGCAGGGGCGCTTGCCTGCATGGTCGAGGAACCTGCCAGTGCCTGGATCCTGGATGGCGAAGGCGCCTGGAGACAGCTGCGGAATGGAACCTGGCAGGCGGTCTGGAGTGACGGTCGCCTGCCGCGCCAATGTGTTGCAGGTACGAATCCACCCCGTGTAGTCGTATACAATGGACACAGTATCGCCGTCTACGGTCTAGCGGAACGGCCCTTCCTGCAGTGGGAACTCCCGGTTCCCGGTCTGGTTGTCGATCAGCTGCGCCTGGATCCGGTCTCGGGAGGGATCTGGTTTCGTGCCGGCGCGAGCCTCTACCAGGTACGGGAGGGGAGCATCGAAGCCGAAACCGCACTTCCTTTTCCCGTAGCCGACTGGAGCGTATACCGCGGAAGGGTGCTGCTTCGGGATCAGGCGGACCATCTGCGGAATCCGGATGGCCGGATCCTTTTGCCCGACAGGGAGCGTGTCCGGCAACTCTTCCGGGAAGCCGATGGAGTTCGTGTTCTATGTCGTTCGAACCGGGTATTCCATTTCGGGGAAGGAGAGCTGCGCGAGGAATCGCCGCTCGTTCCCTACCCGGGCGAGAGTCCGGACTGGGTCGGTTCCAGGCTGGCCGTTTTCAACGGGGCGCGAACCCGGCGCGTGCACCAGCGGAGCGCCCTTTCGAGCCCCCTTGCAAGAATGTATCACGGAGGAAAGCTGCTGCAGCGGTTGCCCTGGGGAAACGTGGACTGGATGCTGGAACGGAACGGCACGCTGCGACGCGGCGCAGGCGGGGATGAGTTGGAACTGGGCCAATGGACCGCGGCGCGCAGTCTGCACCCTGCGGGACCGGGGCCGGTGCTGCTCTGCGAAGGAGGATTGCAGTCCTTTCTGTGGAGCGGGACGACAGGCGGCTGGATCGACGAAGGAGGCACCTGTGCCGCGGCGCTGGAAGACTGGCTTCTTGTGGGCAGCGCAGAGGGGCTGCGCGTCTACTGGACCAATGAGGAAGAGCCGCGCCTGGAGTACCGCGAGAACAGCGGGGCGATTACAGGCATCGAAGCCTCCGCGCGCTGGTGCGTGCTGCGAAGGGAGTCCTTCCTGGAATTGTGGGACCTGGAGCTTCCCTGGCAGCCGCGTCGCCTGGACCTCTTGCCGCTTGCCGCAGAGAAGCCCTTCACCGTGCTGGAGGACCGGCTTCTTGTGGGAGGCATCGGCTTGCTGCAGGCCTATACCTTGTCCAGCCAGGGAATCACGCCGGTCGCGGAGCCTTGTGTACGATTTCCCGCCAGCTCATGGGTCCGCCGTGGAGCGGATCGATTGCTGAGCCTGGACCATGAAGGCCGCTTGCGGCAACTTCGCCTGCGGGACAACCTGCCGCGTCGCGTCGAGTGGGACCTCCGCCTGGAACTGGCCGGAAGGCTTAGTCTCAGGCAGGATGGACTCCAGGTGCTGGGTTCCGGCGGGGTGCTGGTTCAGGATCTTCCGCCCCTGCCGATGGAGACAGCCCCGGCGATTCAGCTGTTTCCTGCAAGAGCCCTCCGTTCACCCCAGGTACTTGCGCGCACATTCTCTGGCGAGCGTCTGAGGCTCTATGACCTGCTCGGCAGGCACCTGGGAGAGTGGGCTGCGGAAGGATTCCGCCCGGATGGACTGGCAAGGGGAAGATACCTGGCCGTCCGACTGGACAGCCAGGGGCAGGTTCTGTCCAGAGAGCCGATGCTGGTCCTGCCGTGAGACGGCAAAAAGAGAAATCGCCGCGCACATGGCACGGCGACTTCAAGCGAGGTGTGATTCGTTCAGGCCCTAGTTCTTCTGGGCTTCCACCTTGCGGCGGACTTCGTCCATGTCCAGAGCTTCGATCTTGCCGATCAGGTCTTCCATGGCCTCTTCGGGCAGGGCGCCGGACTGGCGGAAGACCATGATGCCGTCGCGAAAGGCCATCACGGTCGGAATGGACTGGATCTGCAACTGGGTCGCCAGCTCCGGATTGTTTTCCGTGTCCAGCTTGGCGAAGACATGGTCGCCGTGCTTCTCGGCGGCGGCCTCGAAAATCGGGGCGAACATGCGGCAGGGGCCGCACCAGGACGCCCAGCAATCCACCAGGACGACACCGTCCTGTGTCACTGTGGACTGGAAATTGGAGTTGTTCAGTTCTACGGTAGCCATGGGGCCTCCTTTTTTGGCTTAAATAACCATACGGTTATGAAATAGTCAAGCCCAGTGGTGGTTTGTTCCACTGCTTTTTTCAAGATTGACCACCCGGTCATTGACCGGGTGGTCATTTTTGTGCAAGCCCCGAATTTTCAATCTACTGACCGGATACGGAGCACACATTCCGTGGAACTCAGCACGGCAACCATCGCCTACCGACAGCTGGAAGCCTCCAAGCAAAGCGCCATTCTGCAGGCGGCAGAGGAAGAATTCAGTCGCAAGGGATTCCGGGCGGCCTCGATGAACAGCCTGGTGCAGCAGGCCGGCATCAGCAAAGGCAGTCTTTTCCAGTACTTCGGCAGCAAGGAGGCGCTCTTCCTGGGATTGGTCGAACTGGCCACAGGAAGGGTGCGGGATCTCCTTCGTGCTGTCCGGGACGAAAGCCGGCAGCAGCCTTTGCCGGATCGTCTGCGCGCCATTCTTTCCAGCGGAATCGCTTTTGTCCGGCAGCATCCGCGCCTGGCCCGCATCTATTTCCAGCTTCTGCAGGGCGCGGAATCTCCCGTGGAAAGGGAAGGTCTGGGACGGCTGGAGCGTCGCAGCCGCCGCTTCCTGCAGCGCATCCTGGAAGAAGCCCGCGAACAGGGCGAACTGGGACCGCATGTGGACTGCGAACTGGGCGCTTTCGTGCTCAACGCGGTCTTCGAGCGGGTTCTTCGCGGGGCCTTCATGGATCACCTGGACGAACTGACGGTCAAGAACGGCGCGCTGGATGCGCTTGTCGCACATCTCCTGTGCGGTCTTGGACATCCCGCGCCGGCACATGCCAGAGAGGAAGCTTCGCCATGAATCAAGGGAATCGCGGATCCACGTCCTCCGAACTGCTCGTACTACAATTCGCCAGGAACGTATCCCGGGAAGCGATCGCGGTTCTGGGAGAACGCAGCAGGGGACAGGGCCTGGACCTGAGGGTGCCCCCGGGTACAGGCATGGCCTTCGCGCGTCTGCCCTTTCCGGCCGCAGGGCTGCTCAAGGATCTGCAGGCCAATTCGTCCATCGCGAGAGCCTGGGTGCAGCAGGTTCCCTGGATCCTCGCCGGTCGCGACTGGCAGGAAGAGGACACATGCATCGAGGTGCGAGGTAGACGGATCGGCGGCGGAGGCCTGTCCCTGATCGCCGGCCCCTGCAGCGTTGAAAGCGCCACGCAGCTGTCCCACATGGCCCATGTCGTCGGCGAGGCCGGCGCGGATTTCCTGCGCGCCGGCGCTTTCAAGCCGCGCAGCAACCCTTACGATTTCCAGGGCCTGCGGAAGAAGGGGCTGGAATACCTGCGTGAGACATCGCGCGAAAGCGGACTGCCGGTCATCACGGAAGTGATGAGCGTGGCGGACCTGGACGCCGTGGCGGAGCATTGTGACGTGATCCAGGTCGGCGCGAGGCTCTGCCAGCATTTCGACCTGCTGCACGAACTGGGCCGCATCGGCAAGCCGGTGCTGCTGAAGCGCGGTTTCGGAAGCACGCTGGACGAGCTGCTGCTGGCCGCGGAACACATCCTGTCGAGCGGCAATCCCCGCGTGATGCTCTGCGAACGGGGAATCCGCAGCTTCGAACACGCCGCGCGCTTCACCTTCGACCTGAACGCCATCCCGATCCTCAAATCCCTGACCCACCTGCCGGTCGTCGCCGACCCTTCCCACGCGACCGGGGATCGACGTTTCGTGCCCGCTGTCGCCCGCGGGGCCGTGGCCGCCGGCGCCGATGCCCTGATGGTGGAAGTCCACGCGGATCCCGAGGAGGCCTTCAGCGACGGCGCGCAGAGCCTGGAACCCGCTGCCTTCCGCGCCCTGGTGAACGACCTGGAGCTACTCCTTCCCGCTCTGGGGCGCCCGCCCTTGCGGGGAAAAAGGACGCCCGCCTCCCCGACGGCAGAGGACCTCTACGCGAGCCGCGGCCGGTGAAGGAAGCTGTCACACAAGGTGTGACGGTCCCCGTTGCGGATGGACTGGAAAGCCTGCGTCCCCATCTGCGCGCGCTGGGATTCCTGATGCTGTGTCCGGATGGAAGCTGGAGTGCCGGAATCGGCAGTCCGAACTGGACGAGCATCCCCGACCTGGCCCGATTGCGGAATCAGGGCAGCCGTGCCTCCCTTCTCCTGGCCCCCTTTCCCGAAACGGATGCCGCTCCCCGGCGCGCCTTCCTGCTGCACTGTCCGAAGGTGCTGCAGGGCTCTCTGGTGGATATGTATACGGAGCTGCCCCGTCTTCCGCGCCTGCGGAAATCGCTGGACCTGGATCGCGACGAGTCCTGGAGAACAGGTGTTGCGGCCTGCATCCGGGCCATGCGGCGGGGGGATGCAAGCAAGGTCGTGCTGGGCCGGCAAAGAAGGCTCACGCTGGAGGCCGAACCCTGCCCGCTGAATCTCGTGCTCCATCTGGCCGCGCGGCACCCCGGTAGTACGGTCTATTGCGTGCGTCTGGCCGACGGGAGCTTGCTGGCCGGCGCCAGCCCGGAAGTGCTGCTCGAAAGGCGGGGACTGCGGCTTCGCAGCGACAGCCTGGCAGGGACGCGCTCGCTGGACGGCGCGAAGTCGCGCGGGGAGCTGGAGCAGGAACTGCTCGCCAGCGACAAGGATCGCCGGGAACAGGCCATTGTCAGCGATTCCCTGCTGTGGCACTTCCGCAACGCGGGCTGCGTGTGCCCGGAAACCGAAGGGCCGACTGTGAGACGGGCCGGGCAGTTGCTGCACCTGTACAGCCGTGTCCAGGGACAGCTGCCCGATGCGGAGCGCTTCTGGCGCCTGCTGGCCGATCTGCATCCCACTCCGGCTCTCTGCGGAGATCCCCGCGCCGCCTCCCTGTCCTGGATTGCCCGGGTCGAAAAGCGGCCGCGGGGGCTTTTCGGCGGCATCGTCGGGCTGCTGGAAGCGGAACGCGCCCATGTGGCCGTCTGCATTCGAAGCATACGCGTACTGCATCGCAGCGTGATCCAGTTTGCCGGAGCAGGCATCCTGGCAGAATCCGACCCGATGGCCGAATGGCTGGAAACGGAAGCCAAGCTCCAGGGCCTTGCCCGTCTGTTTCCCCGGGAGAAAGGATGAGCTCAAAAGGTCTTCATCTTTCGGAGAACGAGAACCTGTTGGCGACGCAGCTGCTGGCGGAAGAATTCTACCGGCTGGGCCTGCGGCATGTGATGCTTTGTCCGGGTAGTCGTTCGACTCCACTGACCATCGCCTTCGCGCGCCAACCCGGCCTGGACTGCACGCTGTGTCACGACGAACGCGCCGCAGGCTTCCGGGCCCTGGGCATTGCAAAAGGGAGCGGACAGCCTGCGGCGGTCGTCTGCACCTCGGGCACCGCGCTGGCCAATCTCCTTCCCGCTGCTGTCGAGGCCTGCCAGGACCGTGTTCCCCTGCTTCTGCTAAGCGCTGACCGGCCTCCCGAGCTGCGGGCCAGCGGGGCCAACCAGACCATCGACCAGCCGCCGCTGCTGCAGTCTGTCACACGCTTTCGCCAGGACATGCCCTGTCCGGGGCCGGAACTGGCCCTGCCCTGGTGGCTCAGCACCATCGACGAATGCTGGCGACGCTCCCTGGGGCCGGATCCCGGCCCGGCCTGGCTGAACCTGATGTTCCGCGCCCCGCTGGAACCGACACCCCGCCCTGTTGCCACCGGGCGCCTGGCGGGCCTGCAGCAGTGGCTGGAGGCGGAGGAGCCCTGGACAGGCAGCCAGGTGAAGCAGGAGCCGCAGGAGCAGTTGCAGGTGGAAGACACATCTATCCGGCTGAATGGCTGGCAGCGTCCGCTGCTTCTCGCCGGCGAAATGAGCAGCGAGGCCGACCGTGCAGCGCTTCGCCTCTTGGCCCGCCGGACCGGCTGGCCGGTGTTGTGCGACATGTCTTCCGGGCTCGAGGGAGGCGCGGAGGGATCCTTCCTGCTGCACGGGGACTGGTTGCTGGAAGAGGACCCGACCACGGCCCTGCGGAAGGCGGATGGCGTGTTGCGCTTCGGTGGTCGCCTGCTGTCGAAGTCCCTGATCCGCTTCTTCGGGGAATCCGGGCACGAACGTATACATGTTGATCACCGCCCGCAGCGCTGGGACGAGACTCACAGCATGCTGCAGCGCGTCGAGGCCGCGCCACGCGTCTTCATTCGGCAGCTGCTGGATCGCTCGGAGAAGGAGCTGCATGTCGGCCCGGAGTGGGCCGCGGAGTGCGCGGAACTGCTTCGGCAGGACCAGCGCTGTGATGCGCTGATCGGGGAAGAGCTTGCGCGGCACCCGGGCAGCGAAGCCGCCGTGTCCCGCACCCTGGCAGGTTCCGGCCAGCCGGCTCTCTTTGCCGGCAACAGCCTGCCGATCCGCCATCTGCAGCGTGTGCGTCCACGCGGGGAGCACTTCCCCCGTGTGTACAGCAACCGCGGGGCTAGCGGGATCGACGGACTGCTGGCCACCGCCGTCGGCGTGGCGCGCACCCTTCCCGTCGACCAGCCCTTCCCGCTGCTGATCGGGGACACCAGCCTGCTGCATGACCTGAATTCGCTGCAGCTCGCGGCGCGCTGCGGTCGCAGCCTGCGCATTGTCGTACTCAACAACGGGGGCGGCGCGATCTTCGATCGGCTGCCCGTGCGCGAACACGCGGAGTTCCAGGACTGGTTCCGCGCTCCCCTCGCCCTGGATGTGCTCGCCCTGGCCGGTGCCTTCGGCCTGCCGGCGATCCGCCTGGAACGTGCAGCGCAGCTGAAAGACTGGCTTCTGCGTGATCCAGGCAGGGCCAGCCTGGCCGAGTTCCGCGTGCCCTTTGCTGAAAGCGCGGAGATCGAGCAGAGGATCGGCGCCGAGCTGCGCAGACTTTGCGAGGACCAGCGGTGAAGCTGCTCTGCCTGCATGGATTCATGGGGTCGCCTGAGGACTGGGCGCCCTGCCTGGAGGCCCTGGCGGAACCGGCCTTCACGCCGCCTCTTCCGGGACACGGCGGCGGACCTGTCGGCGACTCGCTGCCGACGGATGCGGCTCGCTTCCTGTCCGACTGGCTGGATCCCTGTGATGCAAAACCTTTGCTGGCCGGCTATTCGCTCGGAGGGCGCTTCGCCCTCGAGATGGCAATCGCCGAGCCGCAGGCCTTTTCAGGCCTCGTCCTGCTGGGCGCTTCTCCCGGCATAGCTGACGAAGAGCGTCGCATAGAACGCCGTGTGCTGGACCGGGAGCGGGCGCTGCGGCTGCGTGAGGATCCGACGGCCTTCCTGAAGGCCTGGTACCGCATGCCGCTCTTCGGCGACCTGGCAGCTTCCCCCGGGTTCGGGAACCTGCTGCGCCGCCGCCTGGAACACGACCCGGAAGAACTGGCCCACGCCCTGGAGATTTACAGTCCGGGGCGCGTGCCCTGTCGCACAAGCGCGCTGGCAGGTCTGCCCTTGCCCGTGCTGTACCTGTACGGAAGCCAGGATCCCGTCTACTCGGCCCTGGCGCCCGGCCTGCGGCGCGCCAGTCCGGACATGCGGGTGCAGGTCCTCGAGGGGGCGGGACACGCCCTGCTCGAGCAGCAGCCCCTTGCCCTTGCCGGCCAGCTGAGGAACTTCATCAACAACCTGGAAAGGCGGCAGGCCGCCATCAATGCACAGAGGAGAGCATGAGCGAACACAAGTGGACATCCGCCGGCGAGTACAGCGACATTCTGTACGACAAGCTGCCCGGTGTGGCGAAGATCACCATCAACCGTCCGGAAGTGCGCAACGCCTTCCGTCCGCAGACCGTGATGCAGATGCGCGAGGCCCTCAACGACGCCCGCGAGGACACGAACATCGGCGTGGTGATCCTTTGCGGCCAGGGCGAGAAGGCCTTCTGCTCGGGGGGAGACCAGAAGATCCGCGGGGATGCCGGCTACAACGACGGCACCGGCACCCTGCGCCTGAACGTGCTCGACCTGCAGCGCGAGATCCGCAGCTGCCCCAAGCCGGTCGTCGCCATGGTGGCCGGCTACGCCATCGGCGGCGGCCATGTGCTGCACCTGGTGTGCGACCTGACCATTGCCGCGGAGAACTCCCGTTTCGGACAGACCGGCCCCAAGGTCGGCTCCTTCGACGGCGGCTACGGCGCGAGCTACATGGCCCGCTGCATCGGGCAGAAGCGGGCGCGGGAGATCTGGTACCTCTGCCGGCAGTACGACGCTCAGCAGGCGTTGGCCTGGGGCCTGGTCAACGCGGTCGTGCCCTATGAGAAGCTGGAGCAGGAGACGCTCCAGTGGTGCAGCGAGATGCTGCGCAACTCGCCGACGGCCCTGCGCTGCCTGAAGGCGGCCTTCAATGCCGACTGCGACGGCCAGGCCGGTCTGCAGGAACTGGCCGGCTGTGCGACAATGCTCTTCTACATGTCCGAGGAAGGGCAGGAGGGGCGCAACGCCTTCAACGAGAAGCGCGCTCCGGACTTCAGCCAGTTCACGCGCCATCCGTGAATCACACTTCCTTGTCCATCTGGTGGCAGGCCAGCCGCCCCAAGACTCTTGGGGCGGCGCTGGCGCCGGTCTTCATGGGCGCGGCCCTGGCCTGGCCCCAGGCTCCCATGTGGGTGCTTGGCCTGATCCTGGCCTGTACCCTGGCGATCCAGATCGGCACCAACCTGGCCAACGACTACTTCGATTTCCGCAAGGGGGCGGACGACGGGGAGCGGCTCGGCCCGCAGCGTATCACACAGGCCGGCCTGGTCGAGCCGCATAAGGTCCGACGGGCCTTTCTGCTGGCTTTCCTTGTCGCGCTGGGCATTGGTGCCGTGCTGCTCGCCCGCGGCGGCTGGCCGATTTTCGTCATTGGCAGCTTGAGCCTGCTTTTCGGCGTACTGTATACGGGAGGCCCCTGGCCGCTGGCCTACATCGGCCTGGCGGATCCCTTCGCCTTTCTCTTCTTCGGTCCGGTGGCGGTTGCCGGAACACACTATCTGCTCGGGCTGCAGTGGAGCACGGAAGCCTGGCTTGCCGGCATCGGGCCGGGCCTCTTGTCGATGGCATTGCTGGCGATCAACAACCTGCGGGATCGCCGTGGCGACGCCCGTTCCGGCAAGCGTACGACCGCCGTACGCTTCGGTCCACGCTTCGCGAAGACGCAGATCCTGTGCTGCCTCGTCGGCGCAGGGCTGGTTCCGGTCGGTCTGGTGCTTTTCGGCGAGCATAGTCCGGCACTCCTGCTGGCCAGCCTGGGCCTCGCTCCGGCCGTGCCCGCGCTGCGCATCGTGCTCGAGGAGGAGGGGCGCACTCTCAACGACGCCCTGGCCCGCGTCGGGCTGTCGATGCTGCTCTTCGGCCTGCTCTTCGCGGCGGGCGCCCTGTTGTGATCCCCCCGTTGGAACTGGGCTGGCGCCTGCTGCGCCTGCCCCTTCGCCGTCCGCTGCCGGTTCGCGGGACCCTGTGTCACGAACGTATGGTGCTGCGCCTCCACCTGCGGGACGCCTCGGGCCGCCAGGCCTGGAGCGAGGCCGCGCCCCTGCCCGGCCTGCATTCGGAATCCATGGACCAGCTGCTTGCCCTTCTCCGGGCGGAAGGAAGCTCCTTGCTGCGGGAGCTGAGAGGCGGATCCGTACCGCAACAGGCGAGGCGTCCGCCGTCCCTGGGCCTGGCGCTGGACCTCCTCGCTGAAGGCTTTCTGCCACCGGCATCCCCCGCGCATTTCCTCCCTGTGCCCTGTGCGCCCCTGCTGGGACTGGAGCAGCTGCATTCGCCGGAAGCCGCAGGCGTGTCTCACGCCAAACTGAAGGTGGATCCAAGCAGTCTGCCCGTCCTGCAGGACCTGGGCTCCGTGACGGGGACTCCCGTGCTGCGCCTGGATGGAAACGGCCGGCTGCGCGTGGAGCACGCCGACGCGCTCCGCGGGTCCCGGGAGAAAGGCCTGCGCCTGCAGTGGATCGAGGATCCCTGTGCCACATGGGAGGAGAGCCTCGCCTTTTCCAGGGAATCCGGCCTTCCCCTGGCGCTCGATGAGGGCGTGGAGCACATGGACGATGGGGAACTGGCCAAGCGGCTGGCCCGGCCCGAGGTGGCGGCTCTCGTGCTCAAGCCCTCGCTGTCCGGCGGGTTGGCCATCCTGGGCAAAGGGGTCACACTTGCGCGGCAGGCAGGAAAACTTCCCGTGTTCTCTTCCTCCTTCGAGAGTCCCTTCGGACTGCGCCAGCTGGCCTGGCTCGCAAGGCGACTTGGCCTTGGCGGCCCGCAGGGACTGGGGACTGCCGGCTGGTTCGAAGGCACTGCCGTTCGCGGCCAGGCGCAAGAGCTGTGGCCCCTGTGTCCCTCGCTGCCTGCCGGAAGCGGAGAAGGCGAGTTGCTGGACTGGGGGCGTTGCCGGATCGAGCCGGCGACTTCCCGCGCCCGGAAGCGAACCCTGGCCATCGAGCTGAGCTCGCAGGGGAACACGCTCGCAGATCGCGAGAGGATCGAGCAGGGCCTGTCGAAAGGGCAGGACCTCTTCCTGCTCAACGGGCGCCTGCCACGGGAACGGCGGATCGAGCTGGCGCGGGACCTCGGCTGCAGCCGCATGGCGACACCAGATGGCTTGGAAGAGCTGGACCCGCCAGCGACTCGTCCCGCACACGGAGCGCGCCTCTGGGTCGCCACCGGCGGCAGCAGCGGACGCAGTCGCCTGGTAGCGCTGGATGCGGAACAGCTGGAGGACGCGGCGAGGGGTATCAATCGGCGCCTGGGGCTGGACGCGGCCGATCGCTGGCTGCTCAGCCTGCCGCTGTATCACGTGGGCGGGCTGGGGATCCTCTGGCGCTGTCGGCTGGCCGGGGCGACCCTGTTGCACATGCGGGATGGCTTGGCGCGGAGTATCACGGAATGTGAGCCGACGGTGATCAGTCTTGTGCCGGCCCAGTTGCAGCAGTTGCTGGAGGAAGGGCATGCGCATGCCCTGCGCGCCTGTCGCATCGTATTGATGGGCGGCGCCCCTCTCGACGATGGCCTCTATCGGCGCGCCATGTCTCTGGGGCTGCCCCTGCGGCTGAGCTACGGACTCAGCGAGGCCACTGCCGCGGTCTGCCTGAGCGATCCGGCGGAAGGGCGCCTGCCCGACGGTCCCGGAGCGGGCCGCGTGTTGCCGCGGCGCGAGCTCTCCCTTGACGGGCAGCAGAGGATCCAGGTGCGCGGAACCTGTGTGACACGTCACTGCCGGGTCGACGGCAGGGACGTCGATCCCCGCGATGCCGAAGGCTGGCTGGATACGGGGGATCGGGGCGTAGTGGATGCCGCCGGGCGGCTGCGCGTTCTGGGGCGCGTGGACCAGCGGATTCAAAGCGGCGGCGAGAACGTGCAGTGCGAACGAGTCGAGGAAGTGCTGAGAGGCTGTCCCGGCGTGCGACAGGCCCTGGTGGTCGGCGTTCCCGACAAGCGCTGGGGCCAGCGCCCCGTTGCCGTGATCCAGCTGGCGGAGCAGGCACTTGCCCCGAAGATCCTGGATCACGCGGCTGTCCGGCTGGCAAGCTACGAGCTGCCGAAGATCTGGCTTGACTGGCCGGAAGATCTGCAGGAAGGCCTGAAGGTGCCGCGCGGCGAACTGCGCGGCTGGGTGCTGCAGCAGCAGGAAGCGGGCTGGCCGGCACGACTATTCCAGGGCGAGTAGCGCGCTGCGCAGCGCATCTGGAAGCGGAATTGCTTTCTTCTGCTCCAGCTGGACCAGGGTATGGGCGGTCGTCGCCTCGCAGCACAGACTGTCGTGCTCCTTCAGCAGGCGGTGGCCGAGTTCAAAATGGCGGCGACCGACCTTGAGAACGCGGATCTCGACGCGGTAGCATTCCCCATAGAAAAGCGGCAGGCGGTAGTCGGCGCTGGCGTGGATCACAGGAAGGGCCTGTCCGCCCCGGGCCAGCAGGTCCTCGAGCGGGAAGCCCAGCTGGCGCATCAGGTCCTCGTAGGCCCGGTGCAGCAGGTCGAAGTAGCGCGCGAAGAAGACGACGCCGGCGGCGTCCGTATGGGCCATCTCGACCCGTGCGGTGTGTTCGAACACGTGTGCTCCTTGTTTGGGAGAGGCGCCTTGAAGGTCAGGCAATTGCAGGGATCGCACAAATGGAATCAGAAGCGCTCTTGCTGGTCCTCCTGGGCCTTGCGGGCCTGGTGGCCGGGTTCACCGACTCGATCGCCGGCGGCGGCGGCCTGTTGAGTGTGCCGGCCCTGCTGGCCGCCGGACTGCCGCCAAGCCTGGCCCTGGGCACCAACAAGCTGCAATCGACCGCCGGCAGCCTGAGCGCCTCGCGCATCTACCTGCGTTCGGGCCTGGTTTCCCTGCGGGAAGCCCTGCCCGCCATCGCCCTGACGGCCCTGGGCGCCGCGACGGGCACCTTTTGTGTCACACGGATCAGCACCCGCAACCTGGAGCACCTTCTGCCCTGGCTGCTGCTGGCAGTCTTCCTCTTCTTCCTGTTGCGGCCCCGCATGGGGCTGAAGCCCGGGCCGGAGCGGATTCCCGTGAGACGCCTCTACCCGGGCATGGGTCTTCCCCTGGGATTCTACGACGGCTTCTTCGGTCCCGGCACGGGAGCCTTCTGGACCCTTGGCCTGGTGGCCCTGGGCGGCCGGGAACTGAAGGAGGCCACCGCCCGCACCAAGCTGGTCAACGCCACCAGCAACCTGGTCAGCCTGCTGACCTTCCTGGCCTTCGGCAAGATCTGGTTCGCCGGCGGCCTGGCCATGGCCCTGGGGCAGTATACGGGAGCCCGCCTGGGCGCCGGCCTGGTAGTGAAAAAGGGTTCGCGCTTCGTGAGACCGGTCTTCCTGACGGTGGTGGGTGCGATGTTGGTGAAGCTGTGGTTCTTCTAGGTAGGATGGAGCAGGAATTCTACCGTAGCCGAAGCTGTATCACGAAAAATTCCAACCCACCGAAACCCCCAACCCAACCACGAGTCCCACTTCACACTTGGAGAAAGCCCCTGCCTCACCGTGAGACAGGGGCTTGTGCAACCGAAGGGGTCAAGCGGGAGCCTGTGCTACTTGATCAGCAGCATGCGGCCGGTGGCGGCCTCGCCCTCGCTCTGCAGACGGTAGATGTAGCTGCCGCTGGCCAGGCCCTTGGCGTCGAAGGTGACGCTGTGCTCGCCGCGGCTCACCAGGCCGTCCACCAGGGTGCTCACCAGGGCACCGCGCATGTCGAAGACGCTCAGCGTGGCCGAGGCGGTCTCGTTCATGGTGAAATTGATCTGGGTCGTCGGGTTGAAGGGATTGGGGAAGGCGGCGCCCAGCTCGAAGGCCGTGGCCAGTTCGACGGTGTCGCTGGTGCGGGTGCCTTCGGTGTGGATGCAGATTGTCTCGCTGGTCTGCAGGTTGGTCAGTTCCTGCCAGCTGCTGGTGCCGGGGGCCCAGGCGCAGAAGCGCATCTTGTTGATGCCGGTGACATTGCTGAAGTCCAGGCAGATGTCTTCGGGCATCTCGTCGCCGCCCTGCAGGGCCATGCCGTCGGTGCAGCACTCAAGCCAGTTCCAGCTGAAGAAGCCGACGCCGGTACCGCCATTGAAGTTATAGACATCATTGTCATCGTCCTCGACGACAAGGCTCCAGCCGAGGGCGCCGGTCAGATCCATGGTGGCGCTGCCACCGCTGCCGTCGTTCCGCTTGTCGATGATCACCAGCAGGCTGTAGTCGCCCTGGTCGTCGATGCCCCAGACAATGACGATCTCGTTCCGGGCGGGAAACATGGAATTGGAACTGCTGTTGCTGGTCAGATAGTTGTAGACATCGACCGCATCCTCGCCGGCAGGCAGCTGGTAGGGTTCGAGCTCCACATTGGTGTAGCTGCTGCTGGTCGAGACCGTGGTGACGGCCTGGGCCGGAAGGGCGAAAAGACTGGCGCCTGCGGCGACCGCCAGGGCGGGCAGCCAGCGCAGACCGGACGAAAGGGTGCGAATGTTCATGTGGAACACTCCTTTCCTACAGGTTAGGGCATTGAACTGTTGTGCAAAGTCTTAGGGCTGAGGGTCGGACTCGTGTCCGAATCGCCCCCTAGGTAAACCGAATTGCCGAAAATGGCAAGCAAAGAACAGAGTTTTCTTAAAAAAAGTTTTGATTGCCGAAGTAATAGACTCCAAGAGTCTGTTCCTGCGTGGGATAAGACTCTGCCATTCTGCAGAAAGCGGCCAGGGGGCACCCGTTTCCGGCGAGATCTCGGCTGCGTCTGGCCCGGAATAATGGAATTCTGCGCTCCGGCCAGCTTGATGCCGAACCTGGCAGGCACGCTGATTGAAGGTGAGCAGGGGCGAACAGTCGGATACCGGCAGGCGACAAGAATCGATTTCGGACAGGTTGTCCTCAATGGATCGAGCCAGGATTGTGGCTTTTAAACCATCTTTCCTATTATGCCTTGCGGTTTCAGGTACTGGCCCGTTCTTCCGGATTTTGCTTTAAAATCTTGCACCCGGAGAAACGGCGCTCTGCAGGATGACTTCGGTAAACATGCCTTGTGCAATCCTGACTGAATTACTTGAAGACCCGGTTGTAGGCTATCGATGAATTGTCATTCTCCGGCTGCCGGGGATGCCATTGCGATTCGCAGCGCATTCGTCGATCCACTCGTTTCCATTCGCTCAATATGAACCCGGAGGAATTATGGCACGCAAGTTCGGTACAGTTACATCGGCGATCGCAGATGCGCTGCGCCACGCCTTCCGCAAGGATGGCAGCCTGGAAGTATTCAATGATCCCAAGCAGAAGCGGAAGCGCATGGAGCGCATTCCCCGAGTCTACAGCGGCGCGCGTTTTGATGAAAACGCCGTCCTTAGCTGTTTCGATGTGGCGGTCCTGCGCAACAAGGACTGCCTGGCCCTGGCCCGCGTCTTCGAGGGCGTGGACACGGAGATCAGCGAAGTGCTGGGCGTGGTTTCCAGCGTCCTGCTGTCCGACAAGCTGCGCGTCGACGGGCGCAGTTTCAGTTTCAAGAACACGCGCCTGGTTGTGGCCATTGCCACCTCCGGCCGCGGAGTCGGGCAGGGGCAGTACAGCAAGCTGGAGAAGAAGCTCGCCGCGCAACTGCAGGCCATCCAGGCTGCCGGACACGCCAAGGGCATTGCCGAGGTGCGTCTGGCGGTCGCCACTGCCGCGGGCATCGAGAACCTGCTCAAGGAAGGCCTCGGCGAGGCCTGATCAATGCCGACCCATGACGGGCACAGGGCTCATCCCGCGGGGTGAGCCCTTTTTCGTGATGCACGCGCCTTTGCGGGTTTCCGCTGTCGCGCGCATGAGAGAATCGCCGGTCGCGGATTCCGGCGGAAAGGGTGAATGGACCTCTACCTGTCCTGGGTGCGCGAGCAGCCCCTGCTCTCCGCCGCCCTTCAGTTCATGCTCCTCGGAACCCTGGGCGAACTGCTGCCCTGGTGGCTGGGCGCAAAGGGAGGCGGCCGGAGATGGATGCCGTGGAAGACGCGGCTCCTGGCGGGCAAGCTGCTGGCCTGGGCCCTGCTGGGCCTGCTGATCAAGTTCGGCTTCACGATGATGCGCGGCGCGCAGGAAGGACTTGTACTCCATGGATTGCTGCCTGCCGCATGCGGGACCGGCCTGGCCGGCGCATTCACCCTGAGCGTGTTGACCAACCTCTTCTTCGGACCCCAGATGATGGCCTTTCACCGCCTGGAGGACAACTGGCTCCAGGGGGAGAAAGGTTTCGCGGGAATCGAAAAGGCCTGGGCGACCCTGGCCTGGTTCTGGATTCCGGCGCACACGCTGACCTTCCTGCTGCCGAAGGATGCGCAGATCGGCCTGGCCGCGCTGTGGTCGGTGGTGCTGGGAGTGATCCTGGGACTGAGTACGAGACGCTAGTGCCCTTGCGCGGGGACCAGCGGTACCCTGTCTTCCGGAACACCTTCCCCCGTCTGCAGCCAATAGCGGCGATCCGTTCCCTCCAGGGTATTGGCCATCACGCAGGTCCTTCCTTCCCGGTCCATGGCGTGCAGGATCAACGGACCCAGGTAGCCGCCCTGCAGGGCGCCCAGGTCGCGCAATGTCTCACGGCAGGCCTCTTCCAGCTCCAGGCCCCTGGCCAGCAGGGACACCAGCAGGCGCGCGCTGCCGGCACGAATGCTCATTTCCCCCGTGTGCGTGCAGGCGCAGGCGCCGTGGCGGTCATCCGCAAAGAAACCGGCTCCGCAGATCGGGCTGTCTCCCAGACGGCCCGGGTACTTCCAGGCCCAGCCGGAGGTGCTGGTGCCGACAGCCATCCCTCCCCGTGGATCACGAACAATCAGCACCGTTGTGCCCCTGGCGATGTCCGGGTGCGCGCTCTTCCTGCAGGCCGGCGAGAGAGCTGTATCACGAAGAGCCTCCGGACTCTCGGGCAGGCCGTGTCTGCCCAGCCAGGCTTTCCACTTCCTGCGGACGTGCTCCAGGGGCCGCATTTCCGCCTGCAGGCCGCACTCCATTGCAAAGCGAGTGGCGCCTTCCCCGGCAAGGATCTCGTGGGGCAGGTCCTCGAGCACGCGGCGGGCAAGCGTGATCGGGTGCGGCACCTGGCGGACCGCGGCGACGGCTCCGCTGCGCCGGTCGCTGCCCCTCATCAGGGCGGCGTCGAACTCCAGTTCGCCGAGCAGGTTGGGCGCCCCGCCCATGCCCACGGTGGCAATCGCGGGATCCGCCTCCACGGGCCGGATCCCTGCCTCGATGACAGAAAGCGGATCCCGCCCGGCAGAAGCGGCTTCAGCAGCCGCCGCCAGCCCGCCCCGGCCTTCGCACCCGGCGAGGAAAATCCAGGGATCGGTCATTCTGCAAGGTCTCCTTTTCGGTAAGCTGCGCAGGGGTCGATCGCGATCGACCCTTACAAATCGAACCACCGACTCACTTTCACCAGGAAGATCTGCCGGCTCGGCACCTCGCCGTGGTCGAAGGTGTTGCGCAGGGGCTTGTAGCCGTGTGGATCCAGGTCGCTCCAGCCGCTGCGGGTCCAGACCAGGTAGAGTTCGCTGCCTGGGCTGTACTCCCAGCGGTAGACCAGGTTGGTATTGAGGCCCAGGTCGTCGAAGTCCGGTTCTTCCACGGTGTAGTGGTCGCCGCCGCTTTCCTGCACACGCCAGATCTCGTCGTCCTCGTCCCAGGTGCGCTCGTTGTCCGACAGGGAGCGCGTGCGCGCCTCCAGGGAGGAGGCGAGGGGATCCGCGACGCGCCGCCAGTCCGAGTACTTTCCCTGTGTGACATAGAGTTCCGAGTAGAACTGCAGGCTCATGCCGGGACGCGGGTAGTAGCTGACCCGGCCGGTAAGCACGTAGGTGTCCCGCTTCAGGCTGGCCAGCAGCCAGGGCGTGCTTGCCGCTCCCTCGTCGTCGTCGACAGGGAGGAACTGGAAGCCATAGGTCTGGCGACTGATGCTCGGATTGAGAGACAGGGCCAGGAAGGGCCAGGGCCGGGCCCAGACTTCGCACCAGGCGCTGCCGCCTTCGTTCAGCCCCTCCGCCCCGATGCGGTAGCTGGCGCCATAGCCGGCACCGACGCGCCCCAGGTCCGGCAGGTTGTGCCAGGCGTCCATGTTCAGCACCGCCGGCGTCTGGAAGGACGGTCCGCCCCGCAGCAGGGTCGGATTCTTGTAGTCCGAATCCCAACTCAGGCTGCCGCCCACCTGGTGCCGGCTCTTGAAGCGCAGGCTGCCGTTGAAATTCAGCGCCGTGCCCAGCAACTCGCGATCGCTGTTCATCTCGATCCACTCGTTGCCGTTGAGCTGCCAGTCCAGGTACCAGTCGGAGGGCGTGCGCTGGTTGAGCCCGGCCCAGCCGAACTGCACCAGCTGGTCGGCCTGGCGCAGGTAGCCCAGGTCGTTGCTTTCGAAGCCCGGCGTGCGCAGGCTGAAGCCGGTCTGCCAGGCCAGCAGTCCGCCCTGCCGGTTGCGTCCCAGGTGCGCGTATACGGACGCGCCCGAAAGGACGGTGGCCGTCGTGTCCAGTTCCAGGTGCGCGGCGTCCGGGCGCTGGAAGTAGTGCGCGCTGGATTCCTGCGTGCGACGGATCGCCTCGGCGCTGCCGCTGACCCGGCTGCCCGCCAGGCGCGCGCCCAGGTAGTAGCGGCGCTCCCCGTCCAGGTTGTGTGACAAATCGAGACCGCCGCTGAGCGCGTTGCGATGCATGCGCTCCTCGATGTGCGCCGCTTCCAGGCGGCGATTGGCGCTCGTCAGCAGGCCGCCGATCACCGTGTTGCCCCCGTTCATTTCCCGCCGCAGGCGCAGCACGCCGTAGTGGGTCATCGGCTCGACGATCACCTCGCGCTGCGCTCCCGTGTCCTCGTGTTCCAGCAGGCCCGTTTCCTCGGCCGTGACACTTTCGATCAGTCCGATGGTCCAGCCGCCGGGCGTCTTGCCGTTCAGCTTGAGCGCTCCGAGAATCGTCGAGTTGACGGGCGCTTCGACCAGGTCTTCCTCATCCGCGGCCGCTTCCTGCCAGGCACCCTGAGGCCGCCGACCGATGCGCCTCGAATAGAAGAGGTTGTCCGAGTTGAAGCCGCCGCCGGTGACCGCCTGGCTCAAGCCGAAGGCGAAGGCCTCGCGGCCCTCGATGAAGAAGGGGCGCTTCTCGGAAAAGAAGGTCTCGAAGGCGCTCAGGTTGATCTGCGCCGGGTCGGCCTCGACCTGGCCGAAGTCCGGGTTCAGCGTGAAGTTGGCGACGAAATCCCGCCCCAGCAGCCACTTGCCGTCCATGCCCACCCGCAGGTCCTGGTCCGGGCCCCCGTAGCGGCCGGAGGCCACATCCTCGTACTGGTTGCGGGCCACCGTATAGGGAACCAGTTCTGCGTCTCCGCCGGCGGGAATGTCGCGGATGCCGCGGATCTCGCCGAAATAGCTGACCCAGCCGGGAGCGTTGAGCGGCATCGGCTGCCAGGTGCTGCGCTCCTCGGCGCGCTGGATGCGCCGCGTGATCTGGATGCCCCAGGTGTGCTCGCGCTGTTCCGGAAAGCGCAGTTGGCTGTAGGGGATCTTCATTTCCGCGGTCCAGCCTTCCTCATCCACGCGGGTGCCGGAGAACCAGATCGGGTTCCAGTTGCCGTCCCAGTTGTCGCCGTCCTCGCTGATCGCCTCGTCGCCCTGGACGCCGGATACGCTGAGGGTGAAGGAGAAGGCGGTCCGCTTGTCGTTGCGCGAGTCGATGTTGACTTCCACCCAGTCGCCGGGAAACTGGTCGCGGCGTCCCAGGCGGCTTTCGATCAGCTCCGGATCATCGTAGGCCCGAAAGGCGAAGTAGATCGCCTCGTCGTCGTAGAGCATGCGGACCTTGGTCTCCCGGGTGGGCGGGGCGCCGCGTTCGGGCGAGTGCACCAGGAAGTCTCCGGTCCAGGGCACCGCCTCCCAGGCGGAGTCTTCGAGGGAGCCGTCGATCAGGGGGACACTTCCCTTCAGCTTGCCCGCTTGATAGCTGCGGCGCTGGAAGTCGCTGGAGGCCTGCAGGGTGCCGGCCAGGAGAAGAAGAATCAGGAAGGGCATACTGGAACCTGTGCGCGATGGATTTGCAGACTTGGACAGATCCCGGTCCCCCGGGTTTCAACCCACATGCACTCCGCGGGGCGCCTTGCGTGAAAGCCCGGCCAGCAGCAGGAAGAAGCAGAGGCCCATGCCGACAAGAGACAGCAGGGGAGAGGCGTCGAGGGCCGCCGGCAGATACCCCGCCGCCAGCGCGCACAGGCCCACGAACAGGCTGTAGGGAAGCTGAGTGCGCACATGGTGCAGGTGGTCGCAACCGCTGGAGATGGAACTGAGAATCGTCGTGTCCGAAATGGGGCTGCAATGGTCGCCGAGAATCGAACCGTCGAGCACAGCGCCCAGGCTGATCATTGTGCACAGACCATAGACTTGGCCGTCCAGCTGCCAGGCCAGCGGAATTGCCGTCGGCAACAGGATCGCCAGGGTGCCCCAGCTGGTGCCGGTGGCGAAGGCGCAGGCGCCCGAGAGCAGGAAGAGCAGAGCCGGAAACCAGAGCGGCGAGAGGAACTGTGTCACGCTTTCGGCCAGCCAGGGACCGGTGCCGACGGCCTCGCAGGCCGATTTCAGCGCCCAGGCCAGCACCAGGATGCCGGTGGGCAGCAGGCCGCCTTTCAGGCCGCGACCCATGGCGCGCAGGCCTTCGCCCAGCGGCAGGCGGGCCAGGCCGACCGCCAGCAGCAAGGCCAGCAGCAGCGCCAGCCCCGCCCCGAGCGCCAGCAGGCTGATGCTGTTCTGCGAGGCGCGCAGGGTCTCGAACCAGGCCGAGGGGCGGAAGAGGGCCGCCGGGCCGCGGGCCAGGCCGCCGCCGTCGATCCACAGCCCGCCGAACAGCACGAGCAACAGGCTGCCGATCGGGAGCAGCGCGGTCCAGGCGCTCAACCGCAGGCCCGGTGCGGGTTCCACGGATCGGAAGGCCGCGCTGTCCAGGGGACGGGCGTCTTCGGCGAAAGGCCGGCCCTCCTCGCGGGCGCGCCTTTCGGCGCGGGCCATGGGGCCAAAATCGATCCGCCACCAGAGCAGGGAGAAGAGGAAGGCCAGCATGCCCCAGCAGTAGAAGCGGTAGGGCAGGGCGTCCAGGAAAAGGCTGTAGCCGTCGCTGCCCAGCGAGAGGCTGCTGTTCAGCTCTCCGAAGAGGCCGACCTCGTAGCCGATCCAGGTGCTGACCAGGGCCAGGCCGGCCACCGGCGCGCTGGTGGCATCGATGATGAAGGCCAGCTTCTCCCGGCTGACCCGCAACTTGTCGCACAGGGGCCGCATGGCGCTGCCGATGACCATGGTGTTGGCGTAGTCGTCAATGAAGAGCAGCAGGCCCATGGCCAGGGTGCTCAGCTGGGCCCGGCGGGCATCGGCGGCTCCGCGGGCCAGGTGGAGCACAAGCGCCTGGAAGCCGCCGGCGCGAAGGATCACGGAGATGGCGGCCAGGATCAGCACCACGAAAAGCAGGATCTGGCTGTTGAAGACATCCGTCAGCGCGGCCCACGCATAGCCCGCGCCGGCGAACAGCCCCTCGCCCAGCGAGCCGAGGGGGGCGCGCGTGTTCCATTCGGCGATCAGGCCGCCGGAAAGCACGGCCAGGCCGAGGGCCGGCAGGAGCCGCCGCGTCGCCAGGGCCAGGCCGATGGCGAGCAGGGGCGGCGCGAGGCTCAACAGGCCGTGATGCGTGTCCATGCGTGATCCACTATTCCGCCCTTCCTAGAAAACGCCCCCGCACCGGGATGCGGCACGGGGGCGTTTGGGCGGTCTTGTCGTACAATCTAGAGCTGCGGTCCCGCGGCGACCAGGGCCTTGCCCTTCTCGTTGTCCGTGTACTGGGCGAAATTCTTGATGAAGAGCCCGGCCAGTTCCTCGGCCTTCTTCTGCCATTCGGCGGCATCGGCGTAGGTATCACGGGGATCGAGGATCTTCGGGTCGACGCCCGGCAGTTCCGTCGGGACTTCCAGGTTGAAGACGGGGATCGTCCTGGTCGGCGCGTTCTCGATGTCGCCATTGAGGATCGTGTCGATGATTCCTCGCGTGTCCTTGATCGAGATGCGCTTTCCGCTGCCGTTCCAGCCCGTGTTGACCAGGTAGGCTGTCGCGCCGGCGGCTTCCATGCGCTTGACCAGCTCGACGCCGTACTTGGTCGGATGCAGGGCCAGGAAGGCCGCGCCGAAGCAGGCCGAGAAGGTCGGGGTGGGCTTTGTGACACCGATTTCCGTGCCGGCCAGCTTGGCGGTGAAGCCGGAAAGGAAGTGGTACTGGGTCTGTTCCGGCGTCAGCTTGCTCACCGGCGGCAGGACACCGAAGGCGTCGGCGGTCAGGAAGATCACCTTCTTCGCGTGACCGGCGCGCGAGACGGGCTCGACGATGTTCTGGATGTGATGGATGGGATAGCTGACGCGCGTGTTCTGTGTCACGCTGGCGTCGTCGAAGTCGATCCTGCCCGCGGCGTCCAGTGTCACGTTCTCCAGCAGCGCGTCGCGCTTGATGGCCTTGAAGATGTCGGGCTCGGCATCCTTGTCCAGGTTGATCGTCTTGGCGTAGCAGCCGCCCTCGAAGTTGAAAACGCCCTCGTCGTCCCAGCCGTGCTCGTCGTCGCCGATCAGCTTGCGCTTGGGGTCCGTCGAAAGGGTGGTCTTGCCCGTGCCGCTAAGGCCGAAGAAGATCGCCGTGTCCCCCGCCTGGCCCACGTTGGCGCTGCAGTGCATGCTCGCCATGCCCTTGAGCGGCAGGTAGTAGTTCATCATCGTGAACATGCCTTTTTTCATCTCGCCACCGTACCAGGTGCCGCCGATGACCTGCATCTTCTCCGTCAGGTTGAAGGCCGCGAAGTTCTCCGAGTTCAGGCCCTGGGACTCCCAGTCGGGGTTGTTGCACTTGGAGCCGTTCATCACCACGAAGTCGGGCTCGCCGTAGCTTTCCAGCTCCTCGTCCGTGGGGCGGATGAACATGTTCTTGACGAAATGCGCCTGCCAGGCCACTTCCATGATGAAGCGCACCTTGAGCCGCGAGGCCGGGTTGGCGCCGCAGAAAGTGTCGACGACGAAAAGCCGCTTGCCGCTGAGCTGCTTCGCCACCAGCTTGCGCAAATGGGTCCAGGTTTCCTGGGAAAGGGGCTTGTTGTCGCTCTTGACGCCCGGCTGGGCCCACCAGACCGTGTCCTCGGTGATCGAGTCCTTGACGATGTACTTGTCCTTGGGCGAGCGGCCGGTGAACTTGCCGGTCATCACGTTGACCGCGCCGAGCTCGGAGACCTGGCCTCTTTCGAAGCCCTCCAGCCTGTCGTCGGTCTCTTCCTTGTACAGGAAATCGTAACTGGGGTTGTGCACGATTTCGGTCGTGTTCTCAATGCCGTACTTCGTCAGGTCCAGTGTGCCTGCCATTGTGTTTCTCCTTCCGGAAAAAAGCCCCGGTGGCACCGGGGTGCGGATTCGCGCATGCGTCAGCGACGCCGGCGGGTATTACAGTAATGAATGAAGCTAGCCGCTTTTGCAAGGAATCGGCTTGAGCGAAGTCAAGTCGCCCTGCATCCCCGGAAAGTAGCAAGTGGAAGCTCAACGGGCCAGCTCAGCTCGATGTGCGCGCATCCCGCAACGGAAGCCGGAAGTGAAACCAGGTGCCCTGGCCCACCCGGCTGTCGAAACTCACCTTGCCGCCCAGGACCTCCTCGCCGAAGAGCTTCATCGAGAAGGTGCCGATGCCGCGACCATCCTGGCACTTGGTGCTGAAGCTCTTCTGGAAAATCCGTTCGGAGATCGAGGCCGGAATCACCTGGCGATTCCAGACGTGGAAGGAGACTTCCTTGTCCTGGTCCTCGATGCGCAGCCGGACCACGTCCCCCCTGGCGGAGGCTTCCAGAGCATTGAGCACCATGTTGAACAGAATGCGGGAGAGCACCTCCGGATCGCTGCGGAAGCGGAAGCCGGGGTTTTCCAGTTCCAGCTCCAGCCGCCTGTCCCGGGATGCCGGGTGACGCGAGAGGACTGCCTGCAGATCCCGCGCGAGCTCCCCGACCAGAAGCTCGGAGACCTGCGGTGAGTAGGAGTGTTCCTTGCTGCGACTCAGGCATTGCTGGATCGACACCTCGCGCATCAGGCGCCGGGCCACTTTCTGCATGTCGACGGCGAGCTCGTTGTCGGTTTCGTCGACCAGCATGTCGCCCAGTCCGACCAGGGCCGTGATCATGTTGTTGATATCATGGAAGAAGGTCCGCTCCAGGGCTGCCCGCTGGTACTCCTTGCCGGCGTCCTCCAGGAAGACCAGGGCGAAGAGCCTGCCGCCAATGCGGATCGGGCGCGCGCGCACCTTGAGGGTCCTGTCCACGCGCCGCCCTTCCGCCTGGACACTCAGGGCGCAGGTCTTTTCCACCAGTTCATCGCACTGCATGGCTTCCAGAACGGCAAGAACGGCGCCGCAGTTGGCGCAGGCGCATCCGGTGCCGCAGCCCGAAGGCGCGTCGGCGGCGTAGATGCAGTGCATGGCTTCTCCGGGACGCATGCCGAGCACCTCCGCCGCACTCCGGAGCCCCAGCATGTCGGCCAGCGAATCGTTGAGCGCGACGATCTGCCGGTTCTCGTTGACGACCGCCAGCAGGCCATGGACCGTGTTCAGCACGCCGATCACGAAGGGGTTTCCGCTGATCAGCTGGATTTCGCGCTTGAGTTCTTCCATGCTGGTGCGTTCAGGAGAGGCGAAGTGCGTTTGAGTCATGACAAACTCCACATGCTTGAAGACGGCGGGGCGGTATGGAATCCTATCGACGTTCTGTACGGACGACTGCAGACTTCGGAAGGGCGAACCAAAGGAAAGATCCAGAAGACGGAAGCGGTTGATGCCGGTCAATGGCGCTCCCCGGGAATGGGGCCAGATTGCGCAAGCATACGCTGCCGAGGCGCGAAGCTGCCGGTTCCGGAGACCTCTATGCCATGACCCTGCAGGTCGATACCCATTTCATGTCCGCGCTCTCGTCCATCAAGGTGGATCTGCTTCTGCTGCATGCTCCGGCGGTCTTCGATTTCCGCGAGCGGGGAGACCTCTGGTTTCCCTTCCTCTCGACGGCGGGGGATGTGCCGATCACTCCGCTCTACGAGTACTTTCCCATGGGCTTCCGCAGCCTGCGATCGAGCCTGCGCGAGGCGGGGCACGAGGTGCGGATTCTCAACCTGGCGACCCTGTTGCTGCGGTATCCCTTCCTGGACCTGGACCCACTGCTCGATCGGCTGGAGACCCCGCTGATCGGCATGGACCTGCACTGGATGGTCCATGTCCAGGGAGTGCTCGAACTGGCGCGGCGGATTCGGCGCCGCAAGCCGGAGTGCCGCATCCTTCTGGGAGGCATTTCCGCCACCTGGTACGCCGAGGAACTCGTGAGACGCCCGGAAATCGATTTCGTCCTGCGCGGCTACGACACGCACGAGCCCCTGCGCCTGCTGATGGAGGTCCTGCAGGCGGGCCGGAGGCCGGACGAGGTGCCCAACCTCTTGTGGAAGACCGGCGAAGGACAGGTGCTGGACAACGGCATGTCACACAAGCCCGCGGCCTGGGGCCGGGCGATGGACTGGAGCGAGATGCCCGCCGCTCCGCCGGGAGACGGCCTGCCCTTCCGGGAGGTCCTCTCGATCCAGAACACGGGCTGCGCCTACGATTGCCACTGGTGCGGGGGAAGCCGCAGCGCCTTCCGCCGCATCCACGGGGAGGGCGGCTCCGTGGTATACAAATCCGCCGCCGAGACCCGCAGGGAGCTGGAAAGCCTGAAGCGCATGCGCGGCGGGGAACATGCGCTGTGCTACGCGATCAGCGCCTACAACGAGAGCCCCGAGGGCCTGCGGGAACAGGCGCGCGCCCTGGGCAGCGCCGGACCCGCGGCGGTCAATTTCGAGCAGTTCCACCTGACTCCGGAACCGACCCTCAAGGCGATGGCCGCCGCCAACCCGCGCACCTGTATCACCCTGAGTCCCGAGTCGCACGACCGGGAGGTCGCCCGCCGCGCCGGTCGCGGCGTCTACAGCATGGAGGAGATGGAAGCCTGGATCACGCGGGCCCTCGACCTGGGCATTCACCAGGTGGACATCTGGTTCTTCATCGGCATGCCGGGGCAGGACGAGGCCTCCGTCGCCGGCACCCTGGCCTATTGCGGACAACTGCTGCAGCGCTTCGAGGGGCGGCGGGTCCTGCCCTACATCTGCCCGATGCAGCCCTTCCTGGATCCGGCGAGCACCTTCTTCATGGCGCCGTCGGCACACGGCTACCGACTCTTCGCCCGCACGGCCGAGGAGCACCGCCGCCTGATGCTCCGCGCCTCCCTGCCCAACCGGATGAACTACGAGACGCACTGGCTGAGCCGCCTGGACATCGTCCGGCTGGGGCTGGAATGCGTTTCCGGCCTGGCGCAGATGAAACGGGCGGCAGGCCTTTTCCCCGGAAGCCTGCTGCGCAGGCTGCAGGGCCGGATTGCGGATACCCTGGAATTCCTGCCGGTGGTACACGAGGCGGACAGCCTGCCGGATCCCGCCGAACGCAAGGCCGCCCTGGCCTCGCTGGAAAGGGGGATCCTTCAGCGCAACCGCGAGATCTTCTTCGGCGGCGTGGCCAACCAGGCCTTTCCGCTGGCGAGAGAGGTGGGCGGGCGCTGGTTCGACGAGCTGCTCTGGCCCGTATCCGAACTGGAGGCCATGCGTCTGCAAGAAGAAGATTCTGCCAATAGTTTCTGATAGCGTTGTTCAGGGCTTGCAGGGTTTCCGGGCCTTTCCTTCCTAGATGGGAACACTCAGCCTTGGAGCCTCCCCATGTCCACAACCCCCCTGAGCCGCGTCCGCGCGGATCTGCTGCTGCTGCACGCCCCCGCCGTTTTCGATTTCCGCGAACGGCGCGACATCTACTTCCCCTACCTGAGCACATCGGGCGATGTGCCGATTACTCCGCTCTATGAGTACTTCCCCGTCGGCTTCAAGACCCTGCGCGGCCATCTCGGCGAGGCGGGGCACGAAGTGCGCATCCTGAACCTGGCGACCCTTCTGCTGCGCTACCCGGAAGTGGAACTCGGGCAGCTGCTGTCGGCTCTCGACACGGAACTGATCGGCATCGACCTCCATTGGATGGTCCATGTGCAGGGCGCTCTGGCGGTGGCAGAGGAGATCAAGCGCCTGCGCCCGGAGATCCAGGTGATCTTCGGCGGCATCTCCTCGACCTACTATGCCGATGAACTGATCCGCTACCCTTTCGTCGACATGGTGATGCGCGGCTACGAGACCCACGAACCCATGCGTCTTCTGCTCGAAAGCCGCAAGCTGGGGCAGGAGCCGCGAAACGTGCCGAACCTGCTCTGGAAGGACACGCGCGGCGAGGTGTGTGACAACGGATTCGTCTACACGCCGGACAGCTACTCCTGCGGCATCGACTGGTCGCAGATGCCGGAGTCGCCCGACCGCAGGGGCCTGCCGGTCAAGGAGCTGCTCTCGACCCAGAACGCGGGCTGCTCCTACAACTGCCCCTGGTGCGGTGGCAGCCGGGAGGCCTTTCGCCGGATCATGGGGCGGCGCAAGGCCATGGCGCGCAAGCCCCTGGAGGAGGTCGAGCGCGAGTTCGCCAGCATGCGCGAGCTGAATGACCTGAACCGCCACCACTTCTATACGGTCGGCACCTACAACGAGCCGCCCTCCAGGTTGAAGCATTTCATCGCGCAGGTGGCGCGGACTCCGCCGGCCTCGATCAGCTACGAGCAGTATCACCTGACCCCGGAACCGGTGCTGCGCCAGATGGCTGCCGCCTGTCCGCGGACCAGCATCACGCTCTCGCCCGAATCCCATGATCCCGAGATCGCCCGCCGAGCCGGCCGCGGCGTCTACAGCAACCGCGAAATGGAAAAGTGGATCGGCAAGGCCCTCGACCTGGGGATCCACCAGGTGGACATCTGGTACTTCATCGGCATGCCGGGACAGGACGAGGCCTCTGTGGAGGGTACCCTGCGGTATTGCGAGCACCTGCTCAAGAAGTTCCAGGGGCAGAATGTCTACCCCTTCCTCTGCCCGATGATCCCCTTTCTGGATCCCGCCTCGACGCTCTTCGAGCAGCCGGAGAAACACGGTTATACGGTGTATCACCGAAGCGTCGAGGAGCACCGCAGGGGCATGGAGTCGGCGTCGATCGTCAACCGCATCAACTACGGCACCCGCTGGCTGGACCGCGAGGACCTGGTGCGCGTCGGATTCGGCGCCGTGAGGCGGCTGACGGAAATGAAGGTCGCGGCGGGACAGTATTCGGCGAGCATGGGCCGCCGTGTCACGGGCCGCATCGACGACGCACTGCGATTCCAGCCGCTGGTGCACGAGGCGGACTGCCTGAAGAATCCGCGCGAACGTGCGCGCGCACTCGATGCCCTGGGAGACGAGATCCTCCTGAGAAACCGCGAGATCTTCTTCGGCGGCGTGGCTAACCAGGCCTTTCCGCTGGCGAGAGAGGTGGGCGGGCGCTGGTTCGACGAGCTGCTCTGGCCGCTGGAGGAGCTGGACGCCCTGCGCAAGGCAAGCCGCGTGGGCTAGGGCGGCACAGGCCCGGACAGGTGCTCGTGCATTCCCGCTGGATCAGAGGGAAACGGCCCCCGAAGCCTTCGCTCCGGGGGCCGTCGCAGGTTATGTAGTACTCGCTCTGCGTGCTAGTCGTGGTCGGCCAGCACATAGTAGAAACGACGGGAATCGGCGGCGGGGATCGGGGTGTCGACCCAGCTCGTGTCGGTCGTCGTCGCCACGATGGTCCAGGGACCGTCCGTCTCCGGTCCGCGGTATACATTGAAGAAGTTCGCGTTGAGCACGCGGTTCCAGCGCAGCTGCGCGCTGCTGGCGCCCAGGTAGTCGATCTCCAGCATCGGGGCCTGGCAGATCTGGTGCTCGAAGCCCGGTCCGACGGTGATCGGCAGGGGGCTGTTCTGCAGGTCGCGCAGCTCGACATTGTCCACAGTGATCGTCTCGATGCCGCAGTTCTCGGCCAGGAAGAAGACATAGAGCAGGTTGCCCGGCCCTGTGCCTCCGGTCGTTCCGCCGAGAATCGCGTGATCCACATGGATGCGCCGCGTGCCTCCCTCGTTGAAGTCCTCCCAGTAGAGGAAGGTCGGCGGATGGGAGAGCAGCACCTCGCCCTCGCTGATCGAGAACAGGCTGACCTGGTCCGGGTCGTAGTACAGGTCCAGGGTGTAGCCCCTCAGGTCGCTGACCGGCGCGTCGATCATCAGGTTGAGCGAGATCAGCTCGCCCGGTTCGGCCACCAGGGGGCTCAGGTTCATGCTCAGGTTCTGCGCCCCGCAGAACAGGGGCAGCGCAAGCAGGGCGGCGAGGATGTGTTGCATGCTTCTCATCGGGACTCCTTCACTCGTCGCGGAGCAGGATAACAGGAACCGGGGGCCCCGCTCGGGGACCCCCGGGAAGTGAATCTACTTGATCAGCACCATCTTCTTCAGGTCGCTGTGCTCGCCGGCCTGGATCCGATAGACGTATACGCCGCTGGCCAGACCGGAAGCGTCGAAACGCAGATCATAGCGTCCCGCGTCCTGGGCCTCGTCGACCAGCACCTGGACCTGCTGGCCCAGCATGTTGTAGACGGCCAGCCG
>JAUIFJ010000067.1 GCA_030429345.1 bacterium
GCGGAAAGCGGTGCCGACAACCTGGCCTCGCTGACACTGGAGAACGCCGACGAGGGCTATTCGCTGGTGCTCGAAGGCAGCCTGAAGGGCTTCAGCGCCCGCATCCACACGGATGCGACCCTGCTTTCCGCCACGGCCCCCTTCCCGGTCTTCTTCTACCGCAGCGGCGATCAGTGGCTGATCGACGCGGTCAGCATCGACGGCCTGCTGGAAGACGGCGCCACGGTGCAGCTGCGCTTCAGCGACGGCGAAGCGCCGCAGCTGGCGGGCGTGGACGGCCGCGACGCGACCAACGGCGCGATCCAGGTCAGCACGGAATCGACGGTGCTGCCGGAGCGCTTCGCGCTTTCGCAGAACTACCCCAATCCCTTCAACCCGACGACCACGCTGCGCTACGACCTGCCGAGTGCGGAGCACGTGCGGCTGGCTGTCTACAACATGCTGGGCCAGCAGGTTCAGGTGCTGGTCGACGAGGCCCAGGACGCAGGCAGCTATGATCTGCGTTTCGACGCCTCGGGTCTGGCCAGCGGTGTATACGTCTATCGGATCCAGGCCGGCGAGCACAGCGACCTGAAGAAGATGGTGCTGATCAAGTAGGACACAGCAAACCGGGTCGGGGAACCGCGCAAGGTTCCCCGGCCCCGTTGCTGCTTGTACACGATGGTATTGCCAATGCCAGGGAAGATTGCAGGAGTCGTGTTGCCTCTGCAGCCCGGTAGCGGACCGGAGGCAAGAAGCGCTCCATGATTCGAAAACAAGGAATCAGTACGATGAAAGAAACTGCTACAAATTCCAGACAAGGAAGTTTACTGCTTCGACCCTGGATGGGCTTGTTGACTGCCGGGCTGTTGGCCAGCTCAGCCACTGCACAGGTCACGGACTTCGAGAGCTTTTCCGCCGGAACAGTCAACTATCAAGGCGGAGGCTCTACAACTGTCACATCGGGTGGCTACACGGTTCCCGATCCCTATGGCAGCTTGTGGACTGTGGCAGACGAATGGGGATTCACACCGGCTACTCCCCTGGACGAAGAAGTTGTAGACGACGGCAGCGGGAATAATGTATGGAGATTGTCCAACGCTGTCACACAGAATGGATTCAGCAATCTTCCGTACTCGCTCTCATCGCCCCTGCCCGCCGGAGAGTCCACTTCCGCGCTGTGGAACGACCGTGGGGACGATCATACAGCCCCAGTAAATCCTCCCCTCGCCCGGGCTTCCGCCGGCAGCACGACATTTCACGCCAGTTTGCGCTTCAAGTCGGCGACAGGTTCGCCTCAGTCCGACCTGGCAATCAGCTTGAGCGCAGGCCCGCGTCAGGGGACAATCCGCCAGTCCTATATCTCGATCAGCGACAATGGAGCAACGGGTCTCGATGTCGGCTTCTACGATACGGATGCGATCGGCGATTTCATCGGCACGCCCCTGGCTACGGACCTGTCCTACTCGGCCTGGCACGAACTTGAACTCTACATCACTTTCGCAAACGGCCTCAATGGCGACGGGTCCGGCAACGATGCGGTCACAGTCTTGCTGAATGGGAGCCAGGTCCATACTGGCACAACCTGGGAGACCTACTACGCCCTGAATCCGGGCCCACACCCCAACAGTCCCTACGCGGTGGATGCCCTCATGTTTCGCGTCGGCGGTACCGCCCAGCCCGCACTGAGCGGGGGTGGCCTCTATTTTGACGATGTCCTCATCGACAATGCCTCTCCGCAACCGGCTAGCGAGAAATGGGTCGACGCTGCCGGCGGCTCCGACGCCAATGACGGCAACAGCATGGGCACGGCCTACGCCACCCTGCAGCACGCGATCAGCAACTCCAACAGCGGCACGGGGCCCGGCGACCGCAGCGTGATCCATGTAATGGACGGCACCTACGAGACCACCGGGCAGGTCAATATCGACGGCTACTCCTCGGCGGTCGTGGTCGCGGACCTGGACTACCTGACCATCCAGGCAGTTGCCGGACATGAGCCGGTCGTCAAGCCCTCGACGCCGGGGAACATCGTCGTCTTCTCCGTCGAGAACTGTGAGCACCTGATCGTCGACAACATCGACTGCGACGCAACGGTGGCCCAGTTCGACAACTGGCACATCAGCGATGCCGATGATCTGACGATCCGCAATTGCCTGATCGAAGGCGGCGAGGACGGCCTCGACATCAACACCGACCTGACCGGCCTGCTGATCGAAGGCTGCACCTTCCGAGACATCAACACGGGCAGCGGCGACGACGTCATCGACTGCTCCGACGATGCCGTCACCAACGTGACGATCCAGGACAATCTCTTCGAGAACAACTACCGCAACATGCTGCTCCGCGACGATGGCGGCGCCAACGATACCGATTTCGTGATCCGTCGCAATATTTTCAACGGCACCAGCAGCCAGGAATCGATCCGGCTGATCGGCGCCATCGACATCCTGCTCGAAAACAATGTGATCATGAACAGCACGCAGCAGGGCGTCTATGTAGACAACGGCTGCAGCAACATCACCATCCGCCACAACACCTTCTACAACAACGGCGCGGACCCCGGCGACAACGGGGAGATCCGCACGAAGCTGCTGACGGCGGATTGCGTGATCCAGAACAACATCATCTATGGAAACGGCAGCAATCCGGCTTTCGAGACCACGGCCTCCAGCCTGCCGGGCGAGGACTACAATCTGGTCTACAACACGGACCTTGGCAGCTTCACCCTTGGCGCGAACACGCTGAGCGGCGTCGACCCATCTTTTGCTGACCTGACGCCGGGCAGCGAAGACTTCCATCTGGACAATACCAGCATGGCCATCGGAGCCGGCGCGGCGCTGGGCGTCACGGAGGACCAGGACGGTGGTGCCGCACGAGGCACGCCGCCAGACCTCGGCGCCTACGAGAACGATCTCGATTCTCCCGAAGTCACGGAAGTCTGGGTCGACGACGACTACTGTGATACCTGTCCCAATGACGGCCACACCTGGGGCTTCGACGCCTTCAACAGCATCCAGGCCGGCATCGACGCGGTAACGGGAAGCACAGTGAATGTCGCACCGGGCACCTATGTGGAATCGGGGCAGATCGAGATCAGCGTGAATCTGAATCTCCTGGGGGATCCAAGCGACCGGCCGATCATCATGACGGACACGGACACGGGATCCGGTGGTGACTCTCGCGGCTGGTTCCTCGTGCATCCCGATTACACGGTGACCGTCGCGGACCTGATCTTCGACGGCAGCGGCCAGCAGGTCTACCAGGGCTTCCGACACAAGGGCGGCGGGAGCTTCACGAACTGCAGCTTCCGCGAGATCAAGTACCCCGGCTATGCGGGCACAGCTGTGGCGGCCTTTGGCGGACCCGGCAATCCGGTCCATTTCACCAATTGCGATTTCGAGGAGATCGGTCGCGTCGGTGTGCTCTACTTTGGCAGCGGCGTCAATGGATCCGTCTACAGCGGATGCACCTACACGGGCAAGGGGGTCGGTGACTGGCTGGACTATGCGCTTGATATCAGCAACGGAGCGGAAGTGACCATTGACGGCTGCACCGTCACCGCCTGCCAGGGTGTCGCGAGCTCTGACGGCTCCACCTCGGCCGGATACCTTGTGTCGACCTTTTTCGGACCGGGCACGTCAGCCGTTTTCAGCAATTGCCTGATGACAGGAAACCATGTCGGAGTCGCCGTCGGATACGATGCCACGGACACAAGCACGACGACGATCTCCGCGTGTGATATTTCCGGCAACGACTATGGAGTAACCTCTACGGCTCCGCTCGTCTCCGCGACGGGCAACTGGTGGGGCGACGCCACCGGACCCCTGGACAACAGTGACGACACACTCTCGGGCGGCCTGTACAACCCCGGCGGATTGGGAAACGAAGTCAGCGACGGCGTACTCTATGACCCCTGGCTCGGCGGAATGTATACCGTCGAACACGCGCTGGACGAAGGCCTGATCTCCGTGGCCGACGGCGCCGGCTATGTCGATTCGGACACGCTGCGCGTTTCGATCAGCGGAGGTGCACCCGGTGCCGACGCCTGGCGCCAGGTCACCGTCTTCATGAGCTGGAACGACAGCGAACTCGGCTTCGGCAACGTGACGAACCTCTTCAGCCATCCCGACGGGCAGATCATTTCCGCCAATGTCGGCAGCGGCACCCTGGAAGTCAGCGTGGCGATCACGGGCATGACGAGCGGCCAGGAAGACGCGATTCCCCTGTTCAAGATTCCGCTCGATGGCCTGGCCCAGAACGAGACGGGTTCAGCGATCACGATCACCAATGTGGTCCTGAGAAATGTGATTAATCAGCCGATCACTGCCGGATGGCAGGGCCCCCTGGCAGAGCTCATCGACGGCACCGTCCCCACCATGGCGATCACGCCTCCCACGGCCACCTGCGTCAATGCCGACTTCAATGTCTTGCTCGACGCCGACGACAACCTGGCCCTCGAGACCGTGGAGTACCGCCTGAACGGCGGCGGCTGGGCCACCGTGGCCACGACGATTGCCGGCACGGCCTACGACAACGCGGCCTATAGCGTCCCCGTCGCCGGCCTGCCCGAGGGAAGCAACACGGTCGAGTTCCGTTCCCTGGACGACGTGGGCTACGAGAGCAGCTACGCCTCCTGGACCTTCCACCTGGATACGGTCGCACCTGCAGCCGCGGCCAACCTGGACGCCACGCCGGAACACGCGCAGGTCGACCTCTGGTGGGACGCCGGCAGCGGCCTGGACAACTACACCCTCTACTGGAAGAAGCGTACCGGCTATCCCTATCCCGGTGGTTTGACCGCCGTCTGGGATGGTGATACGACGGGCGCCGACGGCAGCGTGAGCATCGATGCCGATTCGACGCACTACGCCTTCGGGACCACCCCGAACGTCGCCGATCGCGGTGTCTACGACTTCGTGCTGGTGGCCGAGGACTGCGTCAACAGCCCCGCCGCCAGCGGCGTGGCCAGCGCGACCAACTATTTCCTTGGTGATGTGCTTTCCGCAGCAGGCACTCAGCCCGCAGACGGCATTGTCTGGGGCACCGGCACGGGCGACTTGCAGCTGATCAGCAACATCTACGGCACCACGCCGGCGACGATGCCCGAGATGGAAATGAACATCGGGCCCACGGACGACTACAGCAGCTATGGCCTTCCCGCGTCCCACGAATCGACCGCGCTGGTCAACTTCGAGGACCTGATCATTTTCGCCATCAACTTCGGCCCCGCCGGTCCCGAGCTTCCGATCACGAATTCGGAAGCCCCGATCGCCCCGAAGGCGGAAAGCGGTGCCGACAACCTGGCCTCGCTGACACTGGAGAACGCCGACGAGGGCTATTCGCTGGTGCTCGAAGGCAGCCTGAAGGGCTTCAGCGCCCGCATCCACACGGATGCGACCCTGCTTT
>JAUIFJ010000033.1 GCA_030429345.1 bacterium
TGCCGGCAATCGTCGTGGCCACGGTGGCCCAGCCGCCGCCGTTCAGGCGGTACTCCACGGTCTCGAGGGCCAGGTTGTCGTCGGCGTCGAGCAAGACATTGAAGTCGGCATTGACGCAGGTGGCCGTAGGAGGCGTGATCGCCATGGTGGGGACGGTGCCGTCGATGGTGATCAGCGGGTCGACGGCCGCTTCCGCGAGCAGCGGGGCATTGACCACGTCGCGCACGAAGAGGCTCGTGATCTGCACCGGAGTGCCGCTCTCGTTCTCCGCCAGACCGTCGAAGCTGATCCAGAAGAGGTCCGTGGCATCCAGCTGTCCCGCGGTCAAGCCGGTGATCGCGGTGCTGATCTCCATGGTGTTGCCGGTGATGTTGTAGCTCCAGACCGTGCCGTCGGCGTGCGAGAAGAGCGTGCCTACGTTCTTCGGGCTCAGGTATCCGGCATCCCAGCTGAGCATGGCGGTGACCTGGCGCCAGGGTTCGGCGCAGGCGCTGATCGGCTCGATGGCGATCGTCACGGTGCTCGAATCCAGGTAGGCCGGGCCGTCGGCGACGGAGATCAGGCCCGGGCCGGCGGTGTGAGACACCAGGTAGTGGCTCGCGTCCCAGGGATCGAAATCCACGTAGGGGCCGACGCCGACGCCGCTACCGGAACCTTCGCCGGAAGGACCGCTGGGAGCGCCCCACCAGTTGTCCTCGGCATCGACGACATAGGAACTCATGATGCTGGCCACGCCCCAGGACACATTGCTGAAGCAATTGTTGTTGATGCTCAAGGTGCCTGCGTAGGGATTGTCTTCCACGAAAACGCCGATGGCGTCGCTGGGCGACTTGTGATCGACGATGTTGCTGATGGTGTTGCCACTGACGACGGCATTGGGGGTCTTGCCTTCCAGGCCGATTGCGTGTGCCCAAAGTCCGTCGAGATCATCGATGCTGTTGCCGAGAATCTGCGGCGCCACGGTTTCACCCAGGTCGCTGCCGGTCGTGTGATTCAGCAGGATGCCGTAGGCGCCCTTGCCGCCGCTGACCCAGGGGTTGGGATTGGCGCGGATATTATAGATGTCGTTGTTCTGCACGACCGCGTTGGTGATGTCTTCGTCATTGTTGGAGAAGCCCAGCACGACAGCGCTCACGCTGCCGCCGGTGGCCGTGTTGCCGATGTTGTGGATCGTGTTGTCCTCGATGAGCATGTTGTCCACGGCGGCCGCGCTGCTCTCGACGATGAGCGCGTGTACATTGCCGCTTGTGCTGCTCGTGCCCACGTCGGTGAGGATGTTGTTGCTCACGGTCAGGTCGCTGTGATCGTCGCTGACGATGGCGTTGTTGCCCGCCGCGTTGGTGATGGTGAAGCCATCCACCGTCACACCGTCGCCGGTGACCGTCATCGCCGCGGAGGTGTTGCCGTTGACCGTGGTCACGGCGGCGCCCGCGCCGAGCAGCTGCAGGTTGGCCGGCAGGGTCAGGCTGCCCGTATACACTCCGGCGCCCACGTTGACCGTGCTGCCGACCACGTTGTCGATGGCCTCCTGGATCGGGTTGCCGACGACAAGCTGCGGGCTGTCGTCGTCTACATAGAGGTCACTGTAGTCCCCGCTGAATCCGGGATTGTTGTTCGTGCCGCTTCCCAGCCAGGGGCTGTAGTCGAAATTGCCGTCGATCAGGGCGGCGACGGCCACGGGATCCGTGGTGCCGTGTTCGTTGAACTCGCCATCCTGCACGGCGACCCCGGCGGTGGTGCCCAGGCTGAAGAGGCAGTTACCGAAGCGGTTGTCGTTGACACTGCTCACGACCGTGCCGCCGTTTTCGTAGTGCACGTAGCCGTAGTCCCAGTTCTCGATGCGATTGCCGGTCACGGTCATGGTCAGCACATCGCCGGCGGAGTAGCCGCCAATGCCCCAGCTGCCGGCCAGGCCCTGGCCGATCAGGTCGGAGTTCGTCACGGAGAAGGCGTAGGGCGTACGGCGCAGGGGTCGGGCATAGTCTTCTTCCATTGCCGAGGGGCGGACGCGCGGCTCGGAGCGGGCGCCGGTCGAGTAGCAGTAAACCGCGTCGGCCGCCGGATTGCTGATCTCGGCCTCGTTGAGGCTGCCGTCGCTGTTGTAGACGTAGACATTCGTTTCGCAGGCATCGAGGACGGCACCGTCGATGTCGATCGTCGTGCCGTCATAGATCAGGATGCCGCTGGCGGTATAGCTGGTCGGGGAATAGTGGATGCCGGTGATCGTGCAGTCGTCGATCGTGCCGCCGGCGCCAAAGCCGATCTGGATGCCGTTCTGCGCCGTCACGGTCGTGGAACCTGCGCCCGCGGCCGAGACCTGGTCCAGGTCCACAGTGAGGCCGGTTCCGGAAAGCGCGAAGGCGTTCTTCTGGAAGTCGGTCACGTGTACGTTGTCCAGCACCAGGCTGTAGGGGCCGCCCGTGTCGTTGTAGGCGTATACGGAAACACCGTGCTGCGCGCCGCTGAAGGGCGCATCACGCACGCGCGTGACATCCACGTTGCTGACCGAGCCGCCGCTGTTCCAGAAGCCGATGCCCTGGAAACGGTAGTTGGCGTTGCCCTTGCCGTCGCCGTCGACGGTCAGGCCGCTCAGCGCCAGGCCGGTGCAGGTGTCCACGAAGATGATCGGGTAGTTGTCGTTCGAGCCCGTGGTGTAGAACAGGGGCAGGCTGGCCGGGGAAAGGACAATCGTCGATCCCGCGCCGGCTCCGGCGATGGTCAGGTCGTCGGTGGTGATGTGCAGCTGTTCCGTGTAGCTGCCGGCGGTCACGTTGATCGTGTCCCCGGCATCCGCGATGTCGATGGCGGCCTGGATCGTCATGCCGATGCCCAGTCCATCATCCACCAGCCAGCTGCCGTCGGCGATCACTTCCAGGGAGGTCGTGTTCTCGAAGCCGGCGAATGCGGCCAGGGCGAAAGCGGTCACATCCGCGCTGTTGGCCTTGTAGAAGGTGAAGGCTTCGGCTCCCGCGCGGAAGGTCTGGTTGCGCAGCAGGTACTGGTAGCCGCTGACGGTGATCCCTGTGCTCTCCAGGCCGAACTGGTCCTCGCTGAAGACATTGCCTTCGCCGAAGGTGTTGTTCGATCCGTCGATCAGCACATTGCTGCATGCCCGGTTGGGGGCCGTGTACTGGGAGCAATAGATCGCGAGGCTGCCCCAGGCGTTGTTGGCCGTTGTGCAGTTGTCGACGGTCACATTGGCGCAGCCCGTCAGCTGGATGCCATTGCCCCAGGTCGCGTCATCCGACTGTACGCCATCGAGGACCACGTTGTCGAAACCGTGGATGTCGAGTCCGGCGCGGCGCTTGGTCACGCCGCCGGCTCCCTGGATGCGCACATTCTGCACGGTCAGTCCATCGAGCACAGCAGGCGTTCCGCTGGCATGGATCACGTAGCCGCCGTACTCGCCGGAGGGCGTGATCAGGTTCAGCGTGAACTCGCGCAGGGTCGCGCCGCCCACAGAGGGATGCAGGCCGTAGCCGGATCCGCAGTTGACGTCGATGGTCGTATTGCCCATCATGTCGCCGGAAAGCGTGAGCGCCTTGTTGACATTGACCGTGGAAGTAATGGTGTGCAGGCCCGCATCGAGCAGCACGATGTCACCGGGAGAGGCCGCGTCGATGGCGGCCTGGATCGATGCCGGCGGTGTCACGGTATGGATGCTGGTCAACGGAATACTCGGCGAACCCGTCTCGTCGGAGATGTTCCAGCCTCCGCTACGCTCGACATAGGCACTCTCGACCAGATCGTCGCCGAGATATGCCTGGAACACGAAGCTGAAATTGTCCGAGCTTGCGCCTGAGAACCAGACGTCGAACTGCATGCTGGTCTTGCCGTCGCCATCGGCGATCAGCAGCGTGCCGTCGTTGTAGAGCTGATTCCAGCCGCTTTCGCTGAAATTGCTGATGCCGACCGGCGTCCGGAAAGGATTTCCGGAAAGGATCTTCATCTGGATGTGATCGTAGCTCCCTACGCCGGCCTCCTGGAAACGCTGTTTCCAGCTGCCGCCCTCCTCGGGCGAGCCGACCGTGTCGAGGGCAAAGGCCTGACTGGACAGCAGGAGCGCTGCCGCGGTCAGGAAGACATGGGACTTCTTCATGGGGGGGACCTCTTTGCTTGGGAGGTGAAAAGGGCCGGGACGTCCACTGAGCGCCCCGGCCCGGATCCGGATCTACTTGACCAGGACCATTTTCTTCTGCGCGCTGAAGGAGCCGGCCTCCAGGCGGTAGATGTATACGCCGCTGGCCAGGCCGCTGCCGTCGAAACGCAGCTCATGGGACCCTGCCGCGGGAGTGCCGCAGTCGATGCGCCGCACCAGCTGCCCCGTGGTGTTGTAGACGCTGATCTGCGTCGGGGCGGCCTCGGCGAGGCTGTAACGGATCACGGTCGCCGGGTTGAAGGGATTGGGGTGGTTCTGCTCGAGGCCGAAGCTCTGCGGACGATCGAGCGGAGTGCCCGCATGCGAAAGCAGGACCTCGCCGTTCTCGGCGTCGCGGCCCTTCAGCTCGCGGATCACGGGAGCGGCATCGCCGGAGAACTGCAGCTGGATCACGGCGCCCGGCTGCAGCAGCTCGCCCAGGCCGACCAGGTCGACGGTCGCTTCCCCGTCTCCCGCGTGCCAGGCAAGGAAGCCCTCTCCGCAGCTGGCCGAGAGCAGCTCGCCACCCTTCAGCGTGACACTGAGGCCGAGCAGGCTGCGTTCCACCTGCAGCTGCCACTGGCTGCCGGAACCGCTGAGCGACACGCCCGCGGAGGCGTCCGTCGCCTCGTCCTTGGCCCACTGGTTCTCGATGGCCTGCATCAAGGGTGTCGTACAGGCGATGCGGTAGTTCATCGCCAGGATGATCAGGTCCTCGAAGTTGAGCACGGCGTCGGGATCCGGCAGGCCGAAGCGGGACATGTCGTCGGTGGGAGCGACGTCCATCTCCTCGTTGCCTGCGTTGGAGGCCTCGCCGTACTGGCCGGCGAGCACATTCAGGTCGTCGAAGCAGATCACGCCGTCGTAGGGCTCGCCGTAGCTGCCGCCGGCGTCGGCCCAGTCGCCCAGGAAGTAGTTGGTCGCCGAGGCCGGGGCCGTGGCCGCGTCCGCATTGACGCAGTCCGTGCTCACCAGGACATAGTCGTAGATGCCGCGAGTGGCATAGGTATCCCCGGCAAAGGTGTCCGTGTAGTCGGTGTCGCCGGCAGCGATCGTGGCAACCAGGCTGTAGTTGACCATGTCAGGCCAGGCGATCTGCGCAGGCAGGCCGCCGGGGTAGGGGTAGGCGCTGGCGCGCTTGGCGCGGTAGAGCTTGTAGTCGTCCAGGCCGCTGCCGGCGGTCCAGCTCAGGTAGACGGCGGCATCGCGCGGGGCGGCGTCCAGGTCGGTGGCGGCGACCGGCGCCGCGGTGTCCAGGTGGAAGGACCAGCTGGAGTGCAGGCTTTCGTAGCCCACGTCGTCGAAGCAGCGTACGACAATGTCGTGGTCCCCGTCGCCCAGCAGCGAGACGTCCACGCTGAAAGCGCCATCGTCGTAGCTGGCTCCGGCGATTCCCGAGGCGGCAGGAATCCAGGTGCCGCTGGCGTTGAACTCGTACTCCACGCGGTCCAGGTCCACGTTGTCGTCGGCGTCGATGACGATATCGAAATCGCCGTTGATGCAGAGCATGGAAGCGCCGGGCCAGGTGATGCCGAGCGTCGGCGCCTCGTCGTCGACGACGATGTCTACATCGTCATTGCCATGGGCGAAGATGTCCTGGTTGACCGGATCACGCATCACGACCTGGGCGATATGCACGCTGGTTAGCGAGGTCGGAATGGTGTCGCTGATGCCGTCGAACTCGATGTCGAAGAGGTTCGCCGCGCCGCTGATGCCGCTGGTGAGCCCGAGAATGGCGATCGTGATCTCGAGCTGTCCCGCGGCGATGCCCAGGTTGTCGGCGAAGGTCGAGTTTGCCGGGGTGTGGTTCTGCGTGATCGCGGTGGGGGTCAGCACGGAGGGATCATAGTCGACGAAGACCGTGATGCTGCGATAGGCCTCGGTTCCCGCGCTGAGGCTGTAGTTCACGCTGGCGCGATCCACATAGGCCGCGCCGTCGTTCTCCGCGATGTGCTGCCAGGCGGGGCTTTGTGTCACCGTGTAGTCGCTGGTGCCGAAGCTCAGGCCCGCCAGGTTCTCGCCGGCGATCTCGGGGTAGTGGTCACCGCTGGTGTAGAGGAACCCTCCAGAGGGATCCTGGGTCGCCCCGATGAATGCGCAGGCCGCGTTGATCGCGTCCTGGTGCCCCGTGAGGCAACCTGTGGCCAGGGTGGCGATGGCGTAGCCGGAGGACTGCCAATCCTCGTCGCCGGCATTGCCGCCGTAGGAGAAGCTGAAGGATCCGCTGGGGCACTGGCAGTCCAGCAGCGTCGTCTCCAGCAGGGCCAGTTCCGAGGAATAGTCGTCGCTGGAGACACAGAAGGCGTCGATCAGCCCTGTGAGACCCAGACTGTACCAGTAGTAGTCCGTGTTCGAATAGGTGGGATCATAGCCCTGGTCGACGCCGAAGGGGTCGAAGTAGCCGGGCGTGGCATTGAAGCTGTCCTGCCAGAGGACCGCCGCGATGTCGTCCGCGGCGTCGTCATAGCCGGAGGCGGGGAAGGCCGCATCCAGGGCCGCGGCGGCCTGGGCGTACTTGCCGACATCCCAGGCAATGATGCCGTTGCTGCAGCTCTGGCCGAAGCGGGCGTCGCGAATGTACTCGGCCAGTCCGGTCGCCGTGCCGCCTCCGCTGTTCGTGATGCGCCAGTTCCAGATGGCCACCGCCCCCGCCTGGTAGGTGGCGGGAGAACTCACGCCGGGCAGGGTGGCGAAATTGAGCAGGAAGGTGATGTCGGAAGCCGTGTGGATGTTGGCGGCGGCGTCGGCGACGATGAAGTCCGCCGCGTCCTCCAGCGCCGTGAACCAGGTCGGATCGTTGACCGCCAGATAGGCCTGGTACAGGCCTTCGGCCGTGGCACCATAGATGTTCGCGGGGCTGGGGGAGGTGCTGTGGCTGAAGGTGCTGGTGACCCAGTCCCATCCGCCGTCATCCGGGTCGTCCGGGCTTTCGCCTGAGCCGTCGAAGCCGTTGCCCGCGTTGTCCTCGCTGATATCCGCCTGCATGGCGACCAGGTAGTCGGCAGCGGCGATCAGGGCGGCGTTGAAGTCCCCCGGATCCCCGAAAGCGCGGTCGGCGGGGAACTGGACGGGACGATCCCAGCCGGTGGGCATCTCCGCGCCGTAGGGAGTGGCGATCGGAGCCGCGGCCCAGGTGCCGGTGACGCAGAGGCACAGCGCGGCGCTCAGTAGAATCGGTTTGTGTTGCATGATTCAGTCCTTTTTTCGCCGTCGGGGCAGTCCGCCGGCCGTCACAGAGTGCAAGGGGGAAAACCCCGGGATCTATTTGATCAGCGCATGAGAAGGAGTCGCTGGTGCTGCGATTCCCTTCCAGCCTGCAAGTGAAGGATGTACACGCCGCTGGCGAGACCGGCTCCGTCAAGCGGCAGGAGGTGCCGGCCCGCGGACATCGAACCCAGCGATTCCTGGCGCACACGTTCGCCAAGGCAGTTGTAGAGAGCGATTTCCACGGGCCGCGCCTCAGGCAGCAGCAGTGGGATCCGCGTCATCGGATTGAAGGGATTGGGACGGGCCGGCTCGACCTGGAAGGCTTCCGGAAGGGACACGGCCCCTTCGAGACTGTGGGACAGGCGACGGTTGCCTGTATCACGCAGTTCGATCTCGCGGGCCTCGAGCCCGGCGGGCAGTCCCCCGGGGAAGTCCAGACTCAGCAGGGTGCCCTTCGCGGACTCGCCGGGCAGGAAGACGCGGTCGAGCAGCAGGCCGCCATCGTCCTGCTGGCGTATCACGGCCCGGCCCGGGCAGTCGACCACCACAGGCTCGGAAGATCCGTCCCAGGCCAGTCGCAGGTGCAGGCCGAGCGTCTCCCCTGCGTCCTCCAGTTCGACCCCCAGTCTTGTGCCGTCGCGGACCAGCCGGATCACGGGGCGCGAGGCCGTGTGGTACAGTTCCTTGGCATTCGGCGGCGCGGAGGAGGAGGCAGGTCCGAAAGGCCCGTAGTTCATGGCGAAGATCATCAGGTCCTCGAAATCGACCTGATTGTCTGTCAGCGGAATGCCCTCGCGCGAGTCGTCGTCCGTGGGGCCGATGTCGATCTGGTTGTCATAGAGCAGGTCGCCCTCGCTTGTGCTGTAGCGATTGGACAGGCGGACCAGGTCCGTTGCGAAGACCAGGCCGTCGAAGGGCGAGAAGAAATCCCCCAGCAGGTAGTTGGTGCTGCGATCGCGGGCATCGGCATGCCCGGGACCCGTCAGCAGCGACGTGTTGACGGCAAAGGCTACATAGCGGTAGACGTCCCGGGGAAGGACCGGATCAAGCTGCGACTCGTCCGTGCCGCTGTATACGAGCGTGAATCCCGCCGAGAGGGCCGAGCTTTCGTCCGTCGGGTAGGGATCCATGGGAGCCAGGTCGTCGTATTCCGGGTAGCCGCTCAGGCCGGAATCCAGCCAGCCTCTTCTGTAGATGCGCACGTGGTCGAAATCCGGGGCGAGGGGATTCTGCCAGGTCAGCAGGACCCCCTCGTGCCGCGGACGGGCCTCGAGATCGAGCACGTGATAGGCGGGCGGAGCCTGGTTCAGCGTGATCCCGTCCGAGAGCGTGATCCGGTTGCCGTACTCGTCCCGCAGATGGATGTATACGCTCTTCGGGCCATCGGGCGGGCTGAGGAAGTAGCTGGAGGGAGCGGGCGGCGCCTGCCACAGGGGGGAGGCATTGGCAGGAGCCGCTGGAGTTCCATCCAGCACGAGCCGGGCCAGGCTGCCGTCTCCCGGCAGCAGGCTGCTGGCGACCTCCAGCTGGGCGCTGACGGCCTGGTTGCCGGCGGGCACGAGGGCGACAATGTCGAAGCTGTAGCTCTGCGGCGGTGTCACATCGACCGTCAGCAGGACCTCGTCCGCGGCGTTGACGGAAATCGGGGCGTTGTCCGGATCGCGCAGGCTGACTTCGCCGACCTCGATCAGCGCCGGGCCCCCGGCGGGATCAATGGCATGGAAGAGCTGGCTGAACAGGGTCACGCTGCCCGCAGGCACCGTCCCCTGGTCCTGCCCCAGGAGCACGCCGGTCACCGTGCGGGTGCCGCTGCCGTCGTAGTGGCCGAACCAGGGATCCCCGCCCCCGGCGAAGATCGTGCCCGGCGCCGGTGCGCCGATGGCGCTCAGACGGCTCGGATCCCAGCTCAGTTCCAGATCGAAGAGGCGGATCGAGTCTGGCATGGGCGAGTCCGGTTCCAGCTGGACCAGCAGTTCGTAGGTATTGGCCGGGACATTCCAGGTGGCCCAGAGGCCCAGCGTGGCATCCGGTCCCAGGCTGAGCGTATAGTCCGCGGCGCGCGCGCTCGGTCCGCAGAGGCCCGCGGCCAGAAGGCAGGCGGCCAGGAGGAAAGAGGACAGGGTTCGCATGGAGTCTCCAGGCTTGGGTTGCGGGTGAATCAGCGGCTCGGCAGGAAGCCTGCCTGCAGGCGGTAGTGGCGCGCGGGGACCGTGACCGGATCGGTGTATTCGGTGTCGGTAGTGGTGTCGTAGAGGCTGTAGCCGCCCCAGGGCTGCGAGCTGACGTGGATCTCGTAGAAATCCAGCAGGGGCTGCGCCTGCCAACTCAAACGGGCGGAAGCGCTGCCGGGCAGGTATTCGATCTGCAGCTGGTAGTCGGTGCAGGGGGCCTGGACTGCGGCGGGAACCGGCAGCGTGTCCAGCAACTGGGCATCCACGTCGTACAAGTTGTAGAGCGCCAGGTCCAGGTCGGCGATTCCGGCGTCACCAAGCATCACAGGGAGCTGGAAGAGGATTCCACTGCCGCTGACGTTGAGTCCCGGACCCAGAATGGCCGCGTTGACGAAGAGCTGGTCCCCGATGATGTCGTGCCAGAAGAAGGTCGGCCCCCCGCTTTGCAGCCAGGCGCCCTGGCTCATCTGCCCCGTCAGCAGCGTGATCTGTTCCGGGTCATAGGCGATGCGCACGTCGTAGGATTTCAGGTTCTCGCCCGTGTCCAGCAGGGCTTCCACCTGCAGCAGCACTGTCGATCCGGGGTCTTCGCACTCGGGGATCAGCAGTCTCAGGATCGATTCGGCGTGCAAGGGGAGGCTGGAGAGCAGCAGGAGTGTGGGGATCAGTAGAAAACGACGGCATCCGGTCATGCGTGCTCCTTCGAGTAGATGAGGGACTTGCAACTGGGCAGAAGCGAACGCAGGCTGTGCGTGGGATCTTCGGTCAGGTTCGCTTTGTAGGCCCATCTGAGGATTTGGCGACCATACGAGTGCCTTGAGGCTCGTGGGATCTGCAAAAGGACAATTGCCTCATGAAGCAAAGCTGGTGCCAAGCTGATGTCGAAGGTGCTGAGGAAGAGTAGGCTGCCCATTTACAATGGCTTACGATCGCTTGAAGGAAAGCGTATTGCAGGCTGGCGGGAGCGGGAATGGCCGAATCCGGTCGTTTGCTATAGCGAACTATCGACTTTCCTAGTGTCGTTAGCCTATGGAATGCAAGCTGATTCAGCTTTCCGTTATCGTGCGGTACATCCTTTGTCCACGGGGGAGGATTTTGAACAAAGTGAACACTTGCAAACTCCAAAGAATCTTCGTTCGAAATAAAATTTGTCTGTGTTCCTCCGGCCGGAATTTGCGCCCGATGGAAGCAGTATTACCTTCGGCCATGCGTCTACTCCTGTGCTGTCTGTTCCTGGGTTCCCGCTTCTCGCTTCAGGCGGCGGTGCTGCATGTGCCCGCGGAGCACACGGACATTGCCCAGGCCTTCTCGGCGGCTCAGCCGGGGGACACGGTGCTGGTGGCGTCCGGACTTCACGACGCTCCTCTCGCCTGGCCTGCCTACGGCCTCTCGCTCCTTTCCGAAAGCGGTCCGGAGTCCACCGTGTTGCAGGGGAACCTGCAGGCAGGAGTGCTGCGCATCGATGCTCTGCCTTCAGGGCAGCGCGCCGTGATCCGCGGATTCACCTTCAGCGGCGGAAGAGCCGGTCTGCAGGACGGGAAAGCCGGCGGCGGCCTCTACGCGCGCTCCGCGGAACTGCATGTGACAGAGTGCGTCTTCCAGCTCAACCAGGCCTTTCTGGGGGGCGGGGCCGCGCTGATCCACTGCGAGGGCCTGCTGCAGGACAACCTCTTCCTGGCGAACCTTGCGCACATGGGAGGAGGACTCTACCTGCGCGGCGGCGAACTGGAGCTGCGGGACAACCGCTATCGGGCCAACCAGTGCGACAGCGGCGGCTATGGAGGAGGACTGGCCCTGGAACACGCCAGCGCGAGCCTGCAGGGGGAAATCTTCCATTCGAACCTGGCCTTCCTGGGCGGAGGCGTCAGCTGCCGGGGGGAAGGTCCGGCCGGCGCAAGCAGTTTTGAGTCGCTGAGTCTTGTCTACAACCGCGCCGCGGGCGGCGGGGCGATCTACCTCTGGCAGTGCGACGCGCTGATCCGCAATTCGATCCTGGCCTACTCGGAGCCGGCGGCGGCCCTGGAGTGCAACCGCTGCGCACCTGCCCTGCAGTGCAACACCTTTTTCGCCAACGGGGAAGACGAGACGCCCTGCGGCAGCGACCTGGGCGGCATGCTCTACGGGGATCCGCTCTTCTGTGATGCAGAGGCCGCGGACCTGCGCCTGGAAACGGGCTCTCCCTGTTGGCAGGGCGAGTGCGGCATCCAGGGAGCGCTGCAGGAGAACTGCCAGGGAACCGCTGTCCGGGAGGGCGCGGCCTTGCCGCCCTCCTTCGTTCTTCACCCTTGCCGCCCCAATCCCTTCAATCCGGCAACCCGTGTCCGTTTCGAGCTTCCCCGCCCCGCGGAGATCCGTGTAACACTGCATGACCTGCGGGGCCGGCTGCTGCGCACCCTGGCCCAGGGGCCTTTTCCCGCCGGCAGCGGCGAGCTCCTGCTGGATGGAAGCGGATTGGCCAGCGGTGTCTACGTCGTCCTCCTGCGTTCCGGGGGCGAGGGCCGTGCGGAAAAGATCCTGCTGCTTAAATAGGGTCAGGACAAGGCGCGGGGAATGGCCGGTCGACCGCCGGCATACAAGAATTCGAACAGGCTGGAGTAGAACAGCCCCGACCCGAAGGCCGGGGCTGTCGCCCAAATGCCAGTGAAGGCATCGGTGCTCTCTTCACACAGCGGACGCGAAGAGGCACGAACCCAGTATACATAGTCCCATGCGGCTCCGCGAAGGAAAAATGCCGCTCGTGGCAACGCTCAGCCTTTGGGGATGCTGGGCCACTGGTGAAAGAGGGTCGGATCCTGGAAGGCGGCCTGGAGGATCAGGGTGGCGGCGCCGACGGCCACGGCCCGCTCTCCCAGAGCGCCCAGGCGGATCTCGACCGGCTGCACAGTTTCGACCAGCGTGCGACGCCGCACCGTTTCCTGCAGAGGTTTCAGCAGGAGATCGCCGACCCGGCTCAGTCCGCCTCCCAGCACCACCAGACGCGGATTGTTGAGACTGACCAGGCCCGCCACCATCACGCCCAGGTATTCGGCGGCATCCTCGACGACGCGCAAGGCCAGCGGATCGCCGGCCAGCGCGGCGCGCTCGATGGCCTGCATGTCCAGGGCGCCGTCGGCCAGGACACTGTCCGGCTGCTCCGATAATCCTTCACGGGCCTTCTGCTCCAGCGCCGAGCTGCCCACGTAGGTGGCCAGGCAGCCACGCAGGCCGCAGATGCAGGGACGGCCCCGGGGATCCACGGTCAGGTGCCCGATTTCACCGGCAACGCCGTTTGCGCCGCGGTAGATCTGTCCACCCAGTACCTGTCCAAGGCCGATGCCCTTCGAGAGCTTGATGTAGGCGAAATCCGCCACGCCCTGGCCGCAACCCCACCACTGTTCGGCGAGCGCGCCCAGGTTGGCGTCGTTGTCCACCAGCAAAGGCAAGTGCAGGAAATCCCGCAATTCGTCCAGATGATTGCGGCCTTCCCAGGCGGGAAGAACGACGGGAGAGACCTTGAAGGGGTGAACCGGGTCGACGGGAGCGGGCAGGCTGACGCCCAGACCGATCACGGAGCGGCCCGCGCTTCGACCTTGCGTCAGGTGCTCCAGGCACAGGGTTCTCGCCAGCTCGAGCGCGCCCTGCGGATCCTCGAGGGAGGGGAAGCTGCGGCTTTCCCAGGTCTGGATCCGGCCCCGCAGGTCACAGAGCACCGTTCCCACATGGGAAGCGCCGATGTCCAGGCCGAGGAGCAGGCAGGCCTTGTCCTCGAAGCTGAGTACGATCGGCCTGCGGCCGCCGCTGGTTTCCCCGGTGCCCGTTTCCCTTACCAGGCCCGTCGTCAACAGATCGTTGACGGCTTCGGAAACGGTCGAGCGGGAAAGACCGGTGCGCCGGGCGATCTCGGCGCGCGAAATGTGCCGCTCTTCCCAGATCAATCTCAGGATGGCGGGAGCCAGAGGGCGTGCTTCCGACCGCCTGCCCTTGGAGGAGGCCTGGTCCCCGGTAGGAAAACTGGGTGCCAGGGTCTGCTGTCCGGCTTCTGCGAAGGCCATGACTCCTCCCGGAGTGGGGAACGTGGGGCGCCCCGCTTGCGGGAGCGGCATGCGTGCGACTTGGCGCTTTGTGCTACAACCGGACAAAGTATGGGACTGCCTGCGACAGATCAAGTTCTCCGGGCACGACTCTTCAGCCTCCAGGTGCAAAGGCATGCGGCAGCGAGGCGGTGACCAGTTCATGGAGCGGCAGCCGGCACAACTCATCGCGCGGGACCCAGCGGCAGGCGTCCGTGCTGCCGTCGACCTCCGGACGCAGCACCCCGCCTGTCACACGGGCCCGGAAGAGGATGCGCAGTCGATGCATCACGCCTTCCTCGACCGGACCCACGAAGGAGCTCACCGCGACCAGCCCCGCTGGCTCGACCCGGAGCCCGGTCTCTTCGTCCACTTCGCGGATCATCGCCTCTTCCGGGCTCTCGCCGAAGTCGATGCCGCCGCCGGGCAGGGTCCAGCAGCCGGCCAGCCTTGGCACGCGCGCGCTGACGCGGCAGAGCAGCAGGGCGTCCTCTCGTGTGACGAGGGCATAGGCGGCCACGCGGGTCAGTCGTTCGGTCATCGGTTCTTTTGTGCCGGCTGCAAGGATGCGCGCATGCCGGCAATGCGTTGTCCGATTTCCGGGTCGACCAGGTGCGTGCCGCTGAAGTCCTTCAGTCCATGGGGTCCCAGGTGAAAATCGTACTCGCGGTGCTGGTCGAGCACGAAACCCTCTTCGCCCAGGTAGTGGATCACGGCCGTGAGGTCGTGCCCGTTTCCTCCCCGGTTCTTGACTCTCACGAGCCAGGCGACCTTCCACCACCTGTTGGTTCGTGTGACAATCGTGAAATCCATGTCGAGGATGTCCACGAGCGGCTGGATCGGCGGCACCTCGCTGCTGAGCGCCTCGCGCCGCACGAAGCCGGCGGTCTGTTCCAGCGGGGAAAGGCGCACCGGGACCCAGTCCGCCTCGCTGTCGCTGGTCCAGACGGGCTCGCCGCGATCCAGCCGGGCGGCCTGCGGCGTGTCGCCACCCGGCCCTTCACGCAGGGATGCGTACTCCTGGCGGACATAGAGCGACTGCAGGTCGACCAGGGAGTGCCCTTCGCTGGCCACTCCTTCGTTCACCTGGTCCCATTCGCGGGCCATGGCGGGTGTCTCGCGTGCGAAGAGCGGCAGATCGTGCCGCAGGGCGAGCTCGCGCAGGCGCAGGACTTCCAGGCGCGTACGGGCCAGTGCTTTGCCCAGATCCAGCAGACGGTCCACTCGCGTTCCCGAAGCGGAGTCCTGCTGCATGTTCTCCAGTTCGCTTTCCAGCCGGCGCTGTTCCTCGGCCAGGTTCTGCAGCTCGGCCAGCTTCCTTTGTGGGTCGCTCCTCCTCACCCAGCCTTCCGGGTAGGGAATGGCGTCCCCGTAGCGGCGTCCCAGCTGCTGCTGCTCGAGCAGGGCCAGGCTCTGTTGCAGGATCGTCCGCCGTGTGCTCACAAGCGGCGGATTCCCTTCCTGGGCAAGGGCCTGCAATCTGCCGCGCACCTGCTCGATGTCCTGCTGCAGGCGCAGGTCTTTCTGCTCGCGGGCCATGATGAGTGAGGACTCGGCTTCCCGCAGGGCGCCCATCCTGTTGCTGGAATAGAGCAGACTGCCGGCAAAGAGCAAGAGGCTCAGGGCCAGGAGGCCAACAGCGGATCGTCGCATGACAGGGCCTTTCGGTTTTCCGTATCGGATGCGCCGAGTATAAGGAACCGGGTGCAGGGCGAAGGACGCGTCTCTTCCTCCCCCTCAAGGCGAGGGATCCGCCTTCCGAAGAAGCAGCGCGAAGGCCAACAGGATTTCCGAGATCCCCGCCAGCGCCACTCCGGGCGCGCTGAAGCTCTCGAAGCCGGGCAGCAGGAGTCGCTGCGCGCTTTCCAGCAGGTAGCCCGCGCCGCCGGCCAGCAGCAGCCATCCGAAGAGCGGCCGGACAAGCGTGCCGTGAGACAGAAGACGGCCAAGAAGCAGGCAATGCACGCCGAAGAAGACCTGGGCCAGCAGGTAGCCCGTGGCGTGTTCGCTGAGGCGCAGGTAGGCCAGGGTCTCCAGGGAATTCCCGAGGGCCGCCCCTTCCAGGAGGATCTGCAGGGGCGCGGCGTGATGCATGAGGTTGGCGGCAAGGACCGCCGCGTGCACCAGGCGGAAGGCGGCGGCCAACAGGGCGAGGCCCGAATGGACCGGACGCAGGAGCTGGTAGAAGGCGATGGCGAGAGCGGTGTCACACAGGAGCATCACCAGGTCCGCGCCCAGGCCCAGGCGGAAGAGGCCCGGTGCGGCCAGCAGCGCCTCGGCGGTGGCGGAGGGGTCTCCGGGAACCAGCAGGCTCTGGCGCACGAAGAACTCCGCCGTCAGGCCGCCGGCAATCAGCAACAGGTAGAGCAGGCCCGTGTGACGGGACGTGAAGAGCGGTGGCTGCGCTCGCTCAGGCATGGGAAGGCTCCTCCCGCACCTGGAGCACGATGGGGCCGCGGTTGCCGGCGGCTTCCGCCTCGCGGTGGGCGGCCGCGGCCTCCTCCAGCGGAAAGACCGCGTGGGGCCGCGAGCGGAACGCGCCTTCGCGGATCGGAACGCTGACCGCCTCCAGGTCCTGCCGGGATCCGGGGGCGAGAATGCAGTCCAGTTTCGGCCCGCTGCCCAGGCGGGTGGCCAGCATGCGCAGCAGCTTGCCGGACTTGAAGCTCGCGCTCAGCGCGCGCCCGTCGGCGGGCAGCACCCGGCGGCAGGCTTCCCAGGGCGTGCGCCCAAGGATGTCGAAAACCCGGTCCCAGGCCGCGTCGCCGCGGCTGAAATCCTCCTCGCGGTAATTGTATACGCGTTGCGCGCCCAGCGAGCGCACATAGTCGATGCCGTCGGGGCCGCAAACACCGTCGACCTCCGCGCCAAGGTATTGGCCGATCTGGACCGCAGCGGCACCCATGCTCCCGCTGGCGCCGATCACCAGCAGGCGCTGTCCCGCGCGCAGGCCTCCCTTGTGCAGGATGTGCCAGGCGATCACGGCGCCGTAGGGCAGGGAAGCGGCCTGCACGTGGGTCAGCCCTTCCGGTTTCGCGGTCAGGCAGCCGGTTTCCTTGATGCAGAGCAGTTCGGCGTAGGCGCCCATGTCCATGCCCTTGTAACCGAAGACGGCGTCGCCCGGCCGGAAACGTGTCACGGCGGAGCCGACCTGGTCGACGATGCCCGAGAATTCGCTGCCCAGCACCCGGACTTTCGGCTTCCGCGCGCCGAAGAGGAGTTTCGACACCAGGAACAGGGGCCAGGGCATGTTGAATTCCGAGGCCTTGAGGGCGGAGAAATTGCGCGCCAGGCGATCACCGTAATTGACGGTGGTCGCGTGGACCTGGACGCGGACCTCCTGCGGTCCGGGAAGGGGGTCCGGCAGGTCGGCGGCATGGAGGACCTCCGGCGGCCCGTACTGCTCACACAGGATTGCTCGCATGGGTCAAAGCTCCGGCTGGCTGTGCTTGGTTTCGTGTGCGCAATCAAATAGGGAAAGATTCCCCACTCCTGCCAGCCGTATTGTCGAATCTCATGGAAGCCGGAGCACATCCGCAATGGCCCGCAGATCGAAGGCGCTCACGTTCCCGTCGTCGTGCACGGCGAAGAAGGCGCCCTGCGGAAAGGGGCCGTAGGCCTTTGTCGTGAGCCAGACGCCGTCCGTGTTCTGTGTCGCCGGCCCGCGGAAGGCGCCGCGGTAGGACAGGCTGCGCCGGTCGAAGGCGCGGAAGACATTGCGGCCCCGGTGCTGGTCGGAGACGAGCCACAGCCCTTCCCCTTCCCCCTGGTCCCAGAGGGCGATGCCCTCCACCTGGTTGCGGAAGATGCCCAGGCCGATCACCTCTCCGCTGAAGCGGCCCTGAAGGTCGAATACCTTCAGCGAACTCTGCTGCGTGTCCTCTTCGGAGAGCAGCAGCCGGTCGTATACGGGGTCGCCGAAGACGGACTCGGCCACCTGCAGGGCGCCGGGGCCTTCGCTTTCGCCGATCGCCCGGAGATGCTTCCCGCGGAAGGCCCGGTCCTCGATCCGCCAGCCGTATACCTGGATGCGCTGGTCGAGGCCGTGATCCGGCGCGGGATCATGGTTGTCGCTCACGTAGACCTGGCCCTCGTGCGCATCGCCGGTGACCCAGAGGCCGTAGGGCTTGCGCAGCCGCTCCTCGCCCAGGCTGCCCAGAGGCTCGAAGCCGGGCAGGCCCAGCACCTGCACCCGCCGGTTGTCGCGCTCGACGACGAAGACGAGGTTGCGATGCACGCTGATCCCGTTGGGGCGGTTGAACTGTCCCGGTGCGGCGCCTTCGCTGCCGACGCGACGCAGGAAACGGCCATCGGCGGCGTCGCAGACCACCAGCTGGTGCGTGCCCTTGGCCGTCGCGATCAGCCAGTGCTCGCCCTGCGGCCCGTGCCACACGGCCGGGGAATCAATGTTGTCGGCCTCGATGCGCCCGGTCTGGAAGGCCTCGGGGACCGCGGGCACCTCTTCGCCGGAAGGCAGGCAGCCTTGCAGGAGAAAGAGGATCGGCAGAAGGCAGAGGAGTTTCATACAGGATTCCTGGATTGGCAAATGGCGGGGCCCCGGAAGGCCCCGCCCCTTTGTGTTGCAGATCGAATGGCTACAGGTCGAACTTCATGCCCAGGCTCATGCGGCGGTCGTAGTGCTCCACCTGGGTTGTGCGATCCGAGTCGCCGGCATAGTAGCGCAGCGGCTGGTCCAGCAGGTTGTTGGCCTCCAGGAAGAAGCGCAGCTTCGGACTGAAGGCCCAGGAGCCGTTGAAGTCCAGGTAGTGTGTCGCGTCGTAGTAGCGCTCGAGACCCGGCGTCAGGTCGACATCGTCCGGATCAAGATAGGCGGCGTTGAAATTGTAGGACAGTCCCAGCACCAGGCGCTCGTCCTGGTAGGTCAGCGAGGTGTTGAGGCTGTGAGGCGCCGCGCCGGGCAGTCCGTCCGGGTCGAGGCCCGCCTCGTCGAAGGCCGGATTGTCGACGCTGCTGGTGGTGAAGGTGTAGTTGGCGTAGGCGTTGAGGCGCTCGAAAAGGCCGGGCAGCATGTCCAGGCGACGCTGAATGGCGAACTCGAAACCGAAGAGTGTCGCCTCGGCCCCGTTGAGAGGCTGGATCACCTCGTAGTCGTTTGTCTCACCGCTGATGGTGAAGGACTCTTCCGTGCTCTGCACGTAGATGAAGTCCCGGATGAACTTCGAGAATACGCCGAAGCTGACGATTCCCACGTTGCTGTAGTAGCGCACGGCCATCAGGTCGATGTTCATCGAGGTGGTCGGCTCGAGGGCCTCGTTGCCGATCTCGACTTCCAGGTCCTCCTCGTTGAAGGCGCGGTAGGGCACCAGGTCGTAGTAGTTGGGGCGGGCCAGGGTGTTGGTGAAGGCGAAACGCAGCACGGTGCGCTCGTCGTAGTCCATGCGCAGGTGCAGGCCGGGCAGGACATTGAGATAGCTGTCCGTGCCTTCGCGCGCGGCCACCGAGTCGGCCTCGACGAAGTACTCGTTGCCCGTGTAGTCCACGTCGGTCATTTCCACGCGCAAGCCGGCGATCATCGAAAGGCGGTCGTTCAGCGCCTTCTCGTACTGGCCGTAGAAGGCGGTCACGGTTTCCGTGGCCTCGTAGTTGGCCGCGGCGTATTCCTCTTTCAGGTCCGTCGCATCGAAGAGGCTCGAGTTGCGCAGGTTCAGGCCGCCCAGGTATTCGGGAGTGGCGAAGTAGCCCGCGGCGTAGTCGCCGGCCAGGAAATCGCTGTCGCTCATGTCCTCCGTGGACACATCCTGCAGGCTGTTAGGCTCGTTGATGAACTCGTACTCGGTGAAGTCGTTGTCGCGCTCCTTGTCCTTGGTCTTGTAGCGCAGGCCGAACTTGAGGTGGCTGGGCCGCGCGCCGCTCTCGAAGGGCAGGCGCAGGTCGGCGTGCAGGTTCATGTCGCGTTCTTCGGTGAACTGGTTCTCTTCGGTGATCTCGCGCAGCTCATAGGCGCTGCGGTCGTTGTAGACGGTGAAATGCGGCTCCTCCAGGTCGGAGGTGTTGACCGTGACCGGGATGTCCTCAAGGCGCCATTCGATGTAGCGCTCATCGGGACGCTCTTCGGAGGCCTCGGCCATCGAGATGCCCCAGTCCACTTCCCAGGCGTTCTCGAAGAGGTGGTCGCCGCCCAGGCCGATGGTTGTCACACGCTGGTCTTCCAGGCGGCGGTTGTCAATGCGGTCGTCGTTGCTGCCGCCCTTGGTCTGGCGGCGGATCTCCGCCTCCTGCACCACTCCGCTGCCGTCCGGCTGATCATCCAGCTTATAGCGCAGGCGGAAACGGTTCTCCCAGTCGTCGCGGTGGTTGTACATGGTCTGGGCGAAGAGCGTGTGACCCGGCGCCAGGCGATAGTCGAAGGCCGCGGCGATGCTGCGGCGGATGCGCTGCACGTCATAGGTGCGCACATCCCATTCCTCGATGAAATGACTGCCATCGTCGGCGGTGTCCCAGGCGCCCTCGCTGTTGTGCGAGCCCATGTGGTGGTCGAAGTAGCTGCCCGAGAGCACGACGCCCAGCCGGCCGTCATTGAAACGGTCGGCGGCGACGAAGCTGCCGTTGAGCATGGCCTTTTCGGAAAGGAAGTTGTAGCCGCTGCCCAGGGTGCCCGTGATGCGTCGGCCGGCGGGAGCCGAGCGTGTGACAAGGTTGATCGCTCCGCCAATGGCGTCGCCCTCCATGTCCGGCGTGACCGCCTTGTTGACCTCGATGGTCTGCACCATGTCCGAGGGCACCAGGTCCAGCTGCACGGCGCGAACTTCGCCCTCGGCGGAGGGGATGCGCTGGCCGTTGATCATCACGCTGTTGAGCCTGGGCTCCGTGCCGCGCACGTTGGCGAAACGGGCCTCGCCCTGGTCGTAGTTGACGGTGATCGCCGGAATGCGCTTCAGCGCGTCGCCCACGTTGGCGTCCGGGAAGCGGCCCACCTGGTCCGAGCTGACGATGTTGCTGATGTTGGCCTTGTGGCGCTGCACGCTCAGGGAGCGGGCCTGGCCCTTCAGCTGGTCGCCGACGACCACCAGCTCCTCGCCGGCCACTCGGGCCGCTTCCAGTTCCAGGCTGAGCTCGACAATGCCGCGGTCGGGAAGGGTGATCTCGATCTCCTTGTCGCGGTAGCCCAGGTAGCTGGCCTTCAGGCTGTACGTGCCGCCGGGCACGCCCGTCAGGGTGTATTCTCCGTCCAGCCCCGTGGCGGCGCCCAACCCGGTGCCTTCGAGCACCAGGTTGCTGCCCGCCAGCAGGCGACCGTTCTCGCCGCTGACCGTGCCGCGCAGTCCGCCGGCCAGGGCATCCAGGGCCAGCATGGCGCCCAGGGCGCAAACTCCTGTCCATCGCTTCATCAAAACCTCCGCCTGTATTGTTGTGGTTCACCTTGGGATCAACTGGCAGGAAAACATGTGGCAGAGGCGTTTCGATTGCGTGAGAACGGCGTGATCTGCAAGTTAGAGACCCACCCCGCGGCTAAGCCAGGGCGAATAATGTTTGTGATACATCTACGCTTTTGATAGAGCAGGGGATGCTGAAGCATAGCACGGCGGAAAGCGTGGCCCACGGCATCCAGGAGCTGGCAAGCCTTCCAGCGCTGCATGCGAAACTGCTCAACCTGCTGTCCGATCCGGGAACAAGCCTGATCGACCTGGCGCCCCTGATCAACACGGACACCTCGTTGGCGGCGAGGCTGCTGAGGGTCAGCAACAGCAGCTTCTACGGGCGTTCGGGGCGTATCACGACCGTGGTCGACGCCCTCAAGATGCTCGGCGTGATCCAGGTGCGCAGCATTGTCGTGTCGACAGGCATTCTTGCCGCCTTCGACAAGCTGCCGCAGGACCTGCTCAACATGAAGGCGTTCTGGTTCCATTCGGCGCTGACGGGCTTCATTGCCAAAGACCTGGCGATCCTGCTGCACATGCCGCATCCGGACGAGGCGCACACGGCGGGACTGCTGCACGATATCGGCCGCCTGGCGATCGTGGTCCTGGAACCTGTCGAGTACCACAAGCTCTTGCTCTTCGCGCGCAGCTCGGGCGCCTGGCTGACCAGGCTCGAGAACCAGCACCTCGGCTTCACCCATTGCCGCGTCGGCGCGATCCTGCTGCAGTCGTGGGGCCTGCCCCTGGACCTGGTCCAGGTGGCCGAGTATCACCACGCTCCGCGCATTCACGGGAACAAGAACCGCCTGGTCTGGCTGGTGCACCTGGCGGATGCGATGGCCCACGCCCTGGAAGTCGGCAACAGCGGCGAGCCCCGTGTGCCCCCCTTCGAGGGCGAAGCCTGGAGCGAGCTGAACCTGCCGGGCGACGAGCTGAATACCGTGCTGACCAACGCGGAGACCAACGCCACCGAATTCCTGGAAGTGCTGGTGAACGACAGCTGAATCCCGGGGAGCAGGAAGAGCGATGCATATAGTGTTCAGCACGGTTATCTGCTTGCTCGTCGACTGTCCCATGGAAGCGAATCCGGCAGACCGCCCCTTGCATGATCTGAAAGAAGCAGCCCATCCAGGAGCACTTCGCCTGGCTGCACTCGAGGAGCCTGGAGGAATGCGAAGACCTGCTTCAGGCGCACTCCGATTGCCTGAGGAGGAAAGAGTCCCGGACCTGAGAGAAATCGCGCTCCCCTTTCGGTTCTTGTCCCGCGCCTCGTGCTACCCTAGCTTTGGCTGAAACGCCGCCACTCGAACAGCCAGGATTCCGCATGTCTTCCCAGATCCCCTTTCGCCCCTGCCGACAGAGCCTTGGCCTGTTCCTGCTCGTGCTGCTAGCGGCGGCCTCTGCCGCGAGCGCCCAGCGCCTGTCCCTGGACGATAAGAGCCGGGAGGCTGTTGCAAGCGGCATTCTCCTGGACCTGGCCACGGATCTTGCCGGCGCCGGGCACTATGACGGGCTGCAGGAGGCGGTGCCTTTGAGCGCATCGGCTTTCCGGCAGCTGCTTTTCCAGGTGAATCACGCACGCGTGGACGGACCCGCCTTTCCCCGGGCGGCCCGCTTGCGCGAATTGGCGCGCGAGGGCAAGGACCGGGGAGTGATTCCCCTGGCCCTGCTGGATCTCGAAGTCCAGCGCGTGCGGGAGTCGGCGCTGCAGGAGGGCACGGTCCTGCTCGAGGAGCAGCGCCTGCAGATCGAGGATCCTTCCGCTCTGGAGAAGCAGCGGCTGTTTGCCGCCGCGGCTCTGCTGGAGGAGACCTATCGGGGGTCCGCCGTCGACTTCGCCCTGCCCGAAGGGGAAGGCTGGATCACGAACCGCCCCGAGCCGCCCCTGAAGCTGGAATGGGATTTCGACGACGGCAGCGGCTTCGTGTCACACCAGGCCGGCGAAAAAGTCCGTGTGCGCTACCGGGAAACGGGCGAGAAGATCCTTCGCCTGCGCACCACCTGGGCCGACGGCGATGTGCGTGTGACGCGCCTCCGTTTCACGGTGCAGCGCATGGATACGCCCTCGCCGACCGCGGTCTGGGACCTGGTGGCGGAAGAATCCTATGCCGGCGCCGTCGCCGCGGGAAACGCCTACCTCTACCTGGCGCCCGGTCACACGCAGCTGACCCGCCCGGTCGTGCTCTGTGAAGGCTTCGACATGGACAACACCATGGACTGGGAAGAGCTCTACGAGCTGGGCAACCAGCAGGACCTGGTCGAGATCCTGCGCCAGCTGGGCTTCGATTCGGTGGTGCTCAACTTCGACGAATCCACCGACTACATCCAGCGCAACGGCCTGCTGCTGGCCACCCTGCTGCAGCAGATCGACGCCGTGATTCCCGCCGGGGAGGACTATCCCCTGATCGGGGCCAGCATGGGCGGGCTTGTCTCACGCTATGCCCTGGCCTGGATGGAGCAGCAGGGAATGGATCACCGCGTGCGCACCTTTGTCTCCTTCGATTCGCCGCAGACCGGGGCAAACATTCCCCTGGGCATGCAGTACTGGCTGGGCTTCTTCGCTTCCGAGGCGGAGGAGGCGGCCTATTTCATTTCCCGCCTGCAGACGCCGGCGGCCCGGCAGATGCTGCTGGCCCTGGCCGGGAATCCGCCGAACCCGAATCCCGGGGCGCACCCCCTGCGTGCTACACTGCTCGGCGAACTGGACGCGCTGGGCGGCTATCCTGCCCTTCCGCGCCTCGTGGCCGTGGCCAACGGCAGCGGCAGCGGCCTGGACCAGGGCTTCGCCGCCGGCGCGCAGATCATCCGCTGGGAGTACCGCAGCCTCTTCATTGACATTGACGGCAATGCCTGGAGCCTGGCGGACAACGCGTCGCAGACGATTTTCCGCGGCGAGATCAACCTGATCTGGCCCCTGCCGGATACGGACCAGACCGTCAGCATCAACGGCGCGCCGCCCTGGGACAATGCTCCCGGCGGCCTGCGCGGCTCGATGGGCGACCTGGACGCCAGCGCCGTGCCCTACGGCGATGTGATCGCCCTGCACGAGAACCACTGTTTCATTCCCACCACCAGCGCGCTGGGCCTCGATTCCGGCGAGCCCTTCCGCCCCATCGAGGGAGCAACGGATGTGTATACGCTGACGCCCTTCGACTCGCTGTATTACCCGACAGGCCTCAACCAGGAGCACGTGGAGATCACGGAAGAGTCCCTGTGGTGGTTCCTCGGAGAGATCGTTCCCGAGCTGCCCGCCCCGCAGCTGGCCATCGAGCGGACGGAAGAAGGCCTGCAGCTGAGCTGGACCGCGGTGCCCGCGGCGCGCAGCTACCGCGTCGAGCAGACGATGGATCCCTCGAGCTGGCCGGCGACCTTCCTGAGCACGGAAGCGCTGAGCCTGCAGCTGGACGAGGAGCAGGCGCGGGGCTTCTTCCGTGTGACCGCCTCGCTGGACCCGGTGGCGGGGCGCTGACAGGCGGCAGCCCGGGGCGCGGAAGCTCAGGTAGGGCTCCTGCTCCCCCCCCGATGCGATTTCAGCTGTGCGGGGCTGTTGTGCCCTGGCATCTTAGATGATATGGGCTTATCATCTAAGTCATGCGACTGAGGCTGGACAAGAAATGGCACCTGCTGCTGCTGTTCTACTACATGGGCCTGGTGGGGACGCTCGATCTGCACCACACCCATGGAGTGGATGCCTGCTGCGCCGATGCCCAGGAACTGGCGGGTACTGAGGATCCCTGTCCGGTCCTGCTCCTGCAGGCGGGCCTGGGAGACGAAGCCCTGCTTCGACCGCAACCGCTCCTGCCGGAACTCGTCGTCGTGTCGCACCCGCGCCGAATCCCGGCACCTCATTCCACCGCGCCGATTCTCCATTCCGGCAGAGCGCCACCTGCCCCTACCTTCCATTAGAGGTTGGGTGAGTCCCGCATTTCCTCCTGGAAGGCAGGAAATCGGGAAGGCAGCGCGTGCTGCGTGGTTTCTGAATCGAATGAGGACTCTTGGAATGAATCGCTTTTTTCGCGGCAGGCTTCTGCCGCTGACCCTTCTTCTGGCGGGAGCCCTGTTTGTCTCCTGCGACGATGACGACAATCCCGCCTCCGAACATGGCGAGCACCTGGACGCCATCGGTGTGGCCCTGGTGATGGCGGGGGACACCCTGGTCAAGGCCGAGGGCACGACGGTATCCGGCGAGCTCGAGGTGCACGAAGGCGAGACCCTTGGGCCGCTGCTGGTGCATTTCCTGAGCGACGAGGGCGAATGGTTCCGTCCCGACGCGGACGCGGGCAGCGAGTACAGCCTGGATGTCGACGCCAATGGCCTGGTCGTCCATGTGGACGTGAATGCGGCCGACTGGTCCTTCACGGTCGAGGGCGAGGAAGAGGCGGAAACCGTGCTGGTGATCCACATCCTGCACGAGGACCACGCGGACTACACCAGTCCCGAGCTGCCGCTGCATGTGCATCACACGGAAGGCGCGCACGGCGAGCCTGTTGGCATGCGCCTGCTGGATGCCGATTCGACGATCGTGCTCGAGACCTTCGCCGACCAGTCGGTCTCCGGCGAGCTGGAAGTCCCCCTGGGCACGACCGTGATGCTCGAAGCCTGGTTCGTCGACGACGAGGGCGTCGTCTTCCAGCCCGAGGACGACCACAGCCTGGGCGTCACCGAAGAGACCGGCGGCATCCTGGGGATCACGGTCACTGGCTGGAACCTCGACCTGGAAGGGCTGTCGGCAGGGCACGAGCACCTGGTCTTCGATGTGCTCCACGGCGGGCATTCCCATTTCACCAGTCCGGAAGTTCATGTCGACGTGGACTAGATTTTTTTGCTGCATCCGGCCCGGGGTTCTCCTCGGGCCGGGTCTGTTTTTTCTGCTGCTATCGCAGGCGGCGGCGCAGGGCTCCGGGCCGCATCCCTGCGGCGTGATCGAAGGCGTGATCCGCGACGACGCGGGCCGTGCCCTGCCCCTGGTCCAGGTCGAGCTGCCGGAACTCAGGCAGGGCGGCTACACGGATGCGCGCGGGGAAGTCCGCCTGCTGCACGTGATCGCCGGAAGCCACAGGCTGGTGATCAGCCACGTGGGCTACCACACGGAAGTGCGGGAGGTGGAGGTCGCCGTCGGTGATACGACCCGCCTTGAGTTGGAGTTGCATCACGAGGCCGTGCGCCTGGAAGATATCCATGTACACGGGGACCACCGGCTCGAGAGCCTGCACGAACCGGATCTCAAGCGCCGCTCCGCGGAGATCCAGCAGGAGCTGGGCCTGACCCTGGCCGAGACCCTGCAGGAGGAAGTCGGCATCAGCAGCCGGACCATGGGCCCCGCGCCGGCCCGTCCCGTGTTGCGCGGCCTTTCCGGCAACCGCCTGGTCCTGCTGGAGGACGGAGCCGCCACCGGCGATCTCTCGGCGACCAGTTCGGATCACGCGGTGGCCATCGATCCGATCGGCGCTCGCAGCCTCGAGCTGTTGCGGGGACCGGAAAGCATGCTCCTCGGCTCGGGCAGCGTGGCGGGAGTCGTCAACGTGGAGCGCGGACTGATCGCCGCTCAGCACAAGGACAAGCCCTCCTGGGTCGCCAGCCTGAACGGGGACAGCGGAACAGAAGGACTGGGGAGCGCCCTGCGCCTGGAAACGCCCCTGCGCAGCCTGGACCTGGTGCTCGACGCCACGATGCGCAACACGGGAAACCAGCGCACGCCCGTCGAAACCCTGGACAACAGCAGCCTGCAATCCCTGGGGTTGGGGGGCGGCCTGGCGCTGAACCGGGACCACTGGAGTGCCGGCCTGGCCCTCAACCACTATCGCAGCGACTACGGCATTCCCGGCGGCTTCGTCGGCGGGCATCCCGAAGGCGTGGATCTCGAGATGCGCACCTCGCGCCTGGAGCTGCAGGCGCAGCGCCGCCTGGCCGCGGGTCCGGTCCACCACCTGCAGCTGCAGTCGAGGCTGGCGCGCTACTACCACGCGGAATATGAAAGCTCCGGCCGGCTGGGCATCGACTTCGGCGTGCTCTCCGCCGAACATTCCCTCGAGTTCGGACTGCGGCCGCATCTGGGCTTTCACCAGGGACGCCTGCGGCTGGAGATGAAGCTGCGCGATTTCGCCACCGGCGGGATCAGCCACGCCCCGGACACGGACGAGCTCTTCCTGGCGGCCGGCCTGTTGGAACACATCCAGCTGAAGGAGTGGCACGCGAGCTTCGCCCTGCGCATGGAGCACCAGCGGATCACGCCCGACGAGGAGCGGAACAGCGTCGTCGTGGGGCACATTCGCGAACGGAGCATCCAGGGTGCGGGCCTCGCGCTGCAGCTGGACGCGCCCCTTGCCGAGGCAGGACCCTTTCGAATCCAGACCAGCCTCGAAGTGATCCGCGGCTGGCGCGCCCCTTCCGTGGAGGAACTCTTCAGCGGCGGACCGCACCTGGCCGCTTATTCCTACGAGATCGGCAATCCGGAACTGGAGGCGGAAAGCTCCCTGGGCCTGGAACTGCCGGTGACTTTTCATTGGCACGGAGGCGAGCTGCGTCTGAGCGCCTACGCGACCGACTTCGAAGGATTCATTTTCCCCTCCTTCACCGGGCAGTTCTCGAGCCGGCGCGCGGACCTCTACGAGTACCGCACGGTCGGTCGGGACGCCCGCTTCCGGGGCCTGGAGTGGTCGCAACAGCAGAAGCTGGGCCGGTGGGAGCAGGAATCCCGCCTGAGCCTGACCCGCGGCGACCTGAAGAGCGGCGGACACCTGCCCGAGATCCCGCCCCTGCAAGGCCTTTTCTCGCTGGCCCGCCAGATGGATGCCTGGCGCTATGGCCTGTCCCTGGTCTGGGCGGATCGGCAGGACCGCGTATACAAGGCCGAGGATCCCGCGGCGGTTCCCGAGGCGAACACCGCCGGCTGGGTGCGCCTGGACGCGAAGGTGCTCTGGCGCTACCGGGCTTTCGGGGCCTACCAACAACTGCAGTTCGAGGTCGAGAATGTCTTCGACCGAGAGTACCGCCAGCACCTGAGCCGCATCCGCAGCGTGATGCCCGAAGGCGGCCGCAGCCTGCGCATCACCTGGCGCAGCTGGTGGTAGGGGGACAGAGGCATTCGAACAACTGCACAGTACTATTAATTGTGAGACAGAGCCGATGAGCCCTCCCGTGATCCAGGTCGAAACCCTGCAGCACCGCTACCAGGATGCGCGCGGCCAGCTGCTGCTCGATCTGCGGGTCGAGGCCTTCGAGCTGCCGGCGGCGGCCCAGTGTGCCGTGTCCGGGGCCAGCGGCGTGGGCAAGACCACCTTCATGAACCTGTTGGCCGGGCTGCTCCCGGTACAGGGCGGCAGGCTGTCGATTGCCGGGGAGGCGCTCAGCGAGGCGGGCGAGGCGGCGCGGGATCGTATACGCGGACGGCATATCGGCCTGGTCTTCCAGCGCTTCCACCTGCTGACGGGCTTCAGCGCCTTCGAGAACCTGCTGATCGCCCAGAACTGCGCGGGCAGCCATGATCCCGATTTCGCGGGCGAACTGCTCGAGCGGCTGGGGCTTTCCTCCCATCGGAATCAGCCTCCGCACCGCCTCTCGGCGGGGCAGCAGCAGCGCCTGGCGCTGGCCCGTGCGCTTGCCAATCGACCGCGCATCGTCCTGGCCGACGAACCCACGGGTAACCTGGATCCCGACACGGCGGCCCTCGTCATCGGGACCTTGAAGGACCTCTGCCGGGACCAGGGTGCCGCCCTGCTCATGATCACCCATGACGCCGGCATTGCCGGAAGCTTCGCGGAACAGTACCGCCTGGGGCTGCAGGACGGCATCGCGCGACTGCAGCGCCTGGAGGCGGCAGGGCACTCCGGAAAGGAAAGGGCATGAAGCGGCCTCGTCCTATCGGCGTCTTCGGGCTGGCCCGGCGAAGCATCCTGCATCACCGCCTGACGACAGTCGTGACCCTGCTCTCGGTGGCGATGGCCACGGGCCTGGTGATGGCGGTCTTCGCGCTGCAGGACCAGTCCCGCCGGGCCATGGAGCAGAGCCATGGCGGCTTCGACGCCGTGCTCGGCACGCGCGGCAGCCCGCTGCAGCTGGTGCTGAACGCGGTGTATCACATCGAGAACTCGCAGGGCAACCTGCCCTGGTCCGTATACAAGGCGATCGAGGCCGATGGGCGGGTCAAGGAGGCGGTCCCGCTGGTTCTCGGCGACAATTATTTCGGCTACCGCATCATTGGCACCTCGACGGAGCATCTGGACGGGAACGGCAAAGAGGGCGAGCCCCGATTCGACTTCGCCGCCGGTCGCCGATTCGATGCAGGCAAACGCGAGGCCGTCCTGGGAAGCATCGTCGCGGACAGGTTGGGGCTGGCGGTCGGGGACACGATCCAGCCCTATCACGGCCTTGTCTTCGATCCGGGACAACAGCACCAGGAACTCTATCCGGTTGTCGGTGTTCTGGAGCCGAGCGGCACCCCGGGAGACCGGGTGATCTGGGTCTCACTGGATGCGGTCTTCCGCATGGAAGGGCATGTGCTGCGCGGCAGCGGGGAGGTCTACGAACCCAGCGAGGGGCAGGCGATCCCCGATGCGCACAAGGAGGTCAGCGCTGTCCTGCTGAAGCTGAAGAGCCCGCAGGCCGGGTTCTCCCTGGACCAGACCGTCAACCGGCAGGGCACCGTTGCGACCTTCGCCTGGCCCATCGGCACGATCGTGGTCGACTTCCTCGACAAGGTCAGCTGGGTTGGGCGCTTGCTGGCGGTGGTTGCCGCCATGGTGATGGTGGTCGCGGCCGCCACGATCTTCGCCGGCATCGCCTCCTCGCTAGGGCAGCGGCGGCGGACCTTCGCCATCCTGCGCGCGCTCGGCATGCGGCGGCGACGGATCGTCGCGCTGCTCCTGGCCGAAGCGGTTCTTCTGGCCACTGCGGGCGCGGTGATCGGCTACCTGGTCTACATCTGCCTGGCCCTCGTCGCCTCCTCCGTCCTGCGCCACCAGGTGGGAGTCGTGCTCTCGCTGGAAGGCAGTCTCTGGACCCTGGTGCTCGCCCCGCTGGTGATGGTGGCTCTCGGTGTGCTGGCAGCCGTCGTGCCGGCCCTGCGCGCATATACGACCGATGTAGTCGGAGAATTGACCGACAGAACCTGAGGAGAACCGGAACGTGATACACATCCTCTTGCGGGCCTTCCTGGCGACCTGTGTCCTGCTTGCGGCCGGGCGACTGGTGGCCGACGACTTCGATCCGGCGATTCAGGCCGGGCATACGGGCTGCGATCACGTGCATTCCGCGCCCCACGGCGGGACGCTGATCCCCCTGGGCGACCACTTCGGCCATGCGGAACTGCTGCTGGATCCAACCAAAGGGCGCCTGCGGCTCTTCGTGCTGGACGCGCATGCGGAGAAGGCGATCCGGATCGGCGATCCGATGCTCCAGGTCGCTCTGCTGAGCATTGAGCACAAGGCGGTCGATGCCGAGCTGCTGGAACTGCAGGCCGTGGCCAGCCCGTTGACCGGGGAGAAGGTCGGGGACAGTTCCGAGTTCACGGGTACACACGCGGCCCTTCTCGGGAAGACGAGCTTCAGCGGTCGCCTGCAGGCCATTCATCTGAAAGGGATCGCCTTCGAGAATGTCGCTGTCGAGGCTGTTGCCCAGGATGCTGAAATCGGGCAGGCAAAGGAAGCAGGGCATGATCACTGATCCTCGAATGCAGGTATCACGCGGAAGCTCCCGACGGAAGCCGGCCTTCCTTGCGATCCTGTTCCAGGCCTTCCTGGTTGCCGGAGCGCTGCTGTTGGCTCCGCAGCCGCCTGCGGCATGCGCCGATTCCCTGGCTGTGTCACTCAACACACAACAGGGCAATCCGGAACTGCGCTGGGAGAAGATGGACGCCTATTACTACCGCGAAATGAGCTTCGAGCATCTCAACGATTTCGAGTACATCCCGCCGGGCGGCGCCAGGGTCGACTACCTGACTCCGCCCGTGCCGGAGGACGGGGGCCTTCCCTTCAAGGAGCGCTTTCCCGGGCGTATACGGGACCTTGACGGCCAGCGGATCGCCATTCCAGGCTTCCTGATGCCCCTTGACGGACGGCCGGATGCGATGACCAGTTTCGCCCTGGTGCGCAGCATGGCGATCTGCTGCTACGGTGTCGCACCGAAAGTGACCGAATGGATCATGGTCGAGGCCCGTCCGGAGCAGAAGCTTCGCTATTACAAGAATGTCCCCGTACTCCTGCGCGGTGTGCTGAAGTACAACGAAGTCGTCGAAGAGGGCTGGGTCATCTCCCTGCTCGAGATGAAAGCGGACGAACTGGAAAGGATCAGCCGCAAGGACCTCGAGGCCTATTACGAGCGGACGGGAGTGCAGTAGGGGGAGGCGGCACGTCGGAAAAGATGTAACCGGGAGCATCACACAGGCCATCGGAATGTCTTGCTGTCCGGCATTGCCTACGTCCGCCTGGTCTTCGACGGCCCTATCCTCGAACCCAAGGACCTGGAGCACCTGAGCCGCGTCGTCGACCGCCACTTGCGAAACCTGCGGGCCACGCCGAAGGAGCAGCAGGAAGCCAGGTCGACGGGAGATCGGGACAGTAGCCTGCCCGGACCCGCGGGCCTGCAGGCCGCAGCGATCCTGGAGCGCGTACGGGTCAGCCTGTCTGCCAGTCAGCTGCAGGCCCTGGCCGGCGGAACAGGCTCCCAGGCCCAGGCGCCTGAACCAGGCGAAGTCGAGGTAGAAGACCCGGAGTTCCCGGCGCCTCGCCGGGCTGAGCCAGACGATGAAGACGACCTGTTCGACTGAGATCCGCTGATTTTCCGGGAATCGTGTCCGAGAAATCGAGGCATTTCAGAATTTTGCAACGCTGTTTATATGGCAGTTGCCAAACCTGACTCAATATTTTGAAGCTAATCGAGTCCGGGAATACGCATTCTCGGCCCTTGGCTCCATGGTTGAGAAGCTTGTAGGCCCTGGCTTCTCACCTAGCAGATGCAGCTGGGATGCGCGCGCCGCGCGCCCTGGGGACAGGGGGGGTGGTTGCTGGGAAAGCTCGAGTGGGCAGGTGGTCTCCGCTGCGGAAAGGGGTCTCTTCCCGCACGTGGGGGTTGGCTAAACATTTTGGGTTCAACTTTCTGACATTTTTAAATCTTCTGAACTAGTTTCGCAGAAAATTGAACCAGCACGCGATTTTGATCGCTACTGCGGTTCGTTCATCAACAAGTTTCAACTGTGAGAAACTAATGGACCGCTGGATTGCAGTACTGGGTTCTATTGCGTCGATCTTTAGTGCGATTCTTTCCGCAGTGCATGCAAGACGTTCGAAGGAAAGTGCTGATGCGGCAACAAAGGTAAGAGATGAGTTAGTTGACAAACGGGAGTCGATGGAGGTTTCGAGCTTATATTCTGATACGCTGAGAATCCTACGCATTGTGTCCAATGTTGGTTCGTCCAGTAATGAGGCATCGATCAAGTCTGTTAACACACAAAACATTGCAAGGGAAATTGAAGAGTATTCAAGATCATTAATGCAGCAGAGTCAGCATTTTGATACTGAGCTAGGTAATCATGCTAAAAGGTTGTGCAATGATGTAAAGAAAGACATTGCGCTGCTTGCAGAAGAGATAGATCCGACACTCCTTAAGAGCGCGGGAACTAGAGTTTACTATAAGATTGAAGATTTTCTTCCGCTTGTAAAGACGCTTTATGATGAAAAGCTGAGTTAATCGGAACGGAGCTTAGAATGAAACTCTCAAATGGTGAAAAGCTCATTTTGCTAATGTTGTCAGATGTGTATGAGAAGCTTGGATTGGAAGGAGGAATAGATCCTGAATTTGTCAGGTCCGTGATCTTCAAGGACCAGTTATGGGCAATTTCTTGGAAGTATACGGGAATTCAGTTTTCTGACGATGAAACACCCGAGATAGTCAAAGATGTTGTTGACATACTTGACATGTGGAGTTTTATTGAACTGGCTTTTGATCAGTTATCCGACTCTGAAAAGGAGACTCTGAAAGAACAGGCGCATCCGTTTGGAGATAATCCAAGGTTCACTGGATTTGATGGAAACTATGAGACAGAATACATGAGCGTTGCTAGATTTTTGATTAATGATCTTGAACGGTTTGAAGAGTTCAAAGGGCGTAGTATGAATTCACATAGACCATCAATTGAAAGTTATCGTAGGATGTTGTCGGCTTTTGAACCTATTCGGAGCACATTAGTTTCTAGGGATCTTGGTGTTGACCAATTGACTGCGATCCTTTTGGAGCAAATACACCCAAGTAATAGATCATAAAATTGCGGTGTTGCGTATTGCAATGGCGAATCCCAGCCAAGCTGAACAAAAGGTGTTTGAACTTTAGTAGGAGAGAATTATATGGCGATAATTGAGTTGTTCTCCAAGCGTAGAATGCGCGAACGGGGTGAGTTCCCTGACGTGTATGAGTACGACAGTATTCCTAAAACTCTGAGAATCCAGATACTACACTTGATCGGTGAAATCTATTCGCAGGGTAACAGATTTACGGATAGTGCAAGAACGGTCTTTCATGAAATCGAACAAGCGCTAAGTAGGGAGTATGGACAATTCAAATTATCAAGTGGCCACAAAGAAGGTTTCGAATCACTTAGTGAGTTTATACTTAATGAAGCAGATCCAGAGAGAGTTCTAGATGCAGTAGAGTTAGTGTTTCGATATGCGGATTCTCAAATCAGAGAAAATTGCTTTTATTTCAACAGATCCATAAGCATGGACGACGCTTTGGAGGAGTTAAATGCAAGATTCAAAGAGTCAGGTATCGGATACCAATTTGAATCGGGAGAAATCATCAGAATTGACTCTGAGTTCCTTCATTCAGCGGCGGTAAAACCACTTCTAGTGTTATTGCGAAGTTCTGTTATTTCAACTGTTAATCAAGAATTTTTGGAAGCACATGAGAGCTATCGTCATGGTAAATTTGAAACATGTTTGGTTGAAGCCAATAAAAGTCTAGAAACAATGCTTAAAGTAATAGCCGAGAAAAGAGGCTGGAAATTCGATGATAATGATACTGCAAAAAAACTAATTGAAGTATGTATAAGTAATCATCTTATTCCCAAGTTTCTTCATAATCAGCTCAATGCTTTGCAATCAATTCTAGAATCAGGTATACCTACGACTCGAAACAAGCTTGCGGGTCATGGCCAAGGTTCTCAAATGAGAGTTATTCCTGAGTTTATGGCAGAATACACAATGCATTTAACTGCAACCACGCTTCTCATGCTAGGCCGGGCATCTGGATATTGAATCCTCTTTTGACTAGGTAATCCTCTGCGGTGAAAGAATACTGACCGAGACCCCGTGTGTCTGATGGCTTGCCGGTGAAAGTCCAGTCGCGGCAAACATCAGTGATCCGCATTGCGAGCACGAAGTGCCTGATAGCCACTTGCACAATGTAATACAGGATGCAATCCCCAGGGCCGGCTCGCTACACGAACTGACTTTCGGCCTAGTCTTCCAATCCCAGCCTGTACTTGATGATCGTGGGATCGCGCTCAATGGTCTTGAGCAGCACGGCCGCCGTGGCAGAAGGCGGGTAGGCGTAGTAGCAGATGTAGCACGGGCTGTAGAGGCATTTGGTGGCAGAGGCAGAGCATTGAGTGGCTGCCCCTGGCATAGCTGATAGCCTAGTTGAACATGAACTGCACGCGGTCGTCGCCATGCAGCATTAAGCCCATTATGAATTAAGGTGGGAGAGTTGGGCTGGAGCTCCTCAAAAGCCGTCAATTGCAACTGGCGTATATAATTGCTGCTTGGAGCTGGTACTAGCCAATCCGATTCAGATGGATTTTCTTAGGCTAGGAATGCCAACACACCCATGTAAAACAAGTAGCTGTACCACGCACTATCGTTGTTCGAAATGGTTGAGTCCGTAGATTTGTGCAAAAGCAGCTAAGCCCTTGAAAAAGGAAGGGCCATGGCCTTCTTTAGTGGTGCATAACCAAATCAATAAGGAGGAAAACCATGACCCAGCAGCATGAAGCCAATT
>JAUIFJ010000002.1 GCA_030429345.1 bacterium
CGCCAGAAGCTGGCTCGATCCGAGCTGGTCCGAGATCAAAGCCGCAGTTAGGGCCATGCACTGTCGGATCGAGGCGCTACAATGACACGCTATTTGTGGGGATGCATCAGCTCCCGCCCGGGGAAGAAAGCAGAATCGGGGAAATGGTTCCGGCTCCTTAAAGCTGTGGGCTGAAGGGGCGTTCTTTTTGGCGTGGAATGTCCAGGAACCACTACATGCAATTCAATTCCATGAAGTGTCTTGCCCGCCAGACGAGACGCTGACTTTTTGGTGAACTCGCAATCGAAATGTGGAACCGCAGATGGCATTTCCCGATACTGGATGTGCCCCGCGGTGGATGACCCAATGTCCGAAGCCGCATAGCAGCCAGGCTCAGCCTGGCCCTATTTGTGAAGTACCAGGAGATGATTAAGCTCCTGTTGATTCTATTCTGTTGTCGGATCTCAATAGCCGACCTCAATGAATGGTCAGTGCTTAGCAGTGATCCACCTGCATATGACTGTATGATCTATCCGGGAGGAGAGGACACCCTTATTACCAGATGGCACTATTCCTTCGATCGAGGTGAAACTTGGGTGCCATACACTCAACCAGAAGAATTAGATGAAGTCCTCCTCCCATGGCGATTCAGTCACGAAACCATTCCAAAAATCGGGTACTTTCCACCAGAACTTGCGCTTATTACTACGGCTGATTTTGGTAACACGTGGTTAGTATCTGATGGTGGTATCCCTGGTCATAATCAGTATAATTTCGATCTACTGGTTCCTTCAAGAGTGTGGTCGGTAGGATATGGATTCGGCCAAGTTGGCATATTCGTTAGTAATAATTATGGCATAGATTGGGAGCTATGTTCGGATAGCTTGTCATTTCATGCTGAAATGTTTAGCATTGGCCAAAGCCCAATACATCCCAACATACTCCTTAGCGGTGGATATGATGCCAATGGTTACTTTATTTGCCGATCAGATGATGGGGGAAATAATTGGCGTGTTACAACACCCGCTTTTCCCAATGAGGGTGAGCGATCTCTCTATAACCCAATAGGCATTTATTTCTCTCATTTGCAGGACTCACTTGTATTCCTGGCAGCAGAAGACATGTGGGATGGGCAAAATGGAAGGCTTTATAAATCTGTAGATAATGGCCAATCCTGGACCAATATTGATCTATCCGATTTTTCAGTTAATGAGTTTGGCAGAAGAACTAGGTTCTATTTTCACCCTACAATTCCTGAAATCATGTACTGGTTAAGGGAGTACCCAAACTCTAATGTTCTCAGGAGCACTGACGGTGGGAATACATGGGAAGTCCTTTTCGACTCTCAACCGCCAACATATACATTCGGTTCTCTCAGCACATCATCACCACCTACATTGGTCCTGGCGAATGGAAGTATCATATGGGAGTACACCGACACAACAAGTTTTGATACTGGTCTTCCGACAAGAACTCTGAAGAACAATCTTGGGCAAATTGAAGCCTTTCCGAATCCAACAAATACATCCGTCACGATTCGATCAAGGGTACTTCAAGCCGGGGTGTATCGACTCACTGTATACAATATGCTTGGACAGAGAGTGCTTGAAGAACCAAGTATACAATACTCCCAAGGGCGATTCATAGAGATACTGGACATGAGCGCCCACCCTTCGGGTTCCTACTTCTTGACGCTGTCATCAACTGAAACAAGCTTCACTACACAAATATTGCTCTTGAAATAGGCCATGACCTGTAGAAAGCATGTTTTTGAAGGCGATCACTCCTTCAGCCTCTTTCCCCTTGCTTCAAAAACATATGTTCACTATCTACTGAACAATTGTTCACCCAGCCCAGGAGGCAGCCATGACCCCCGGTCCCCGTAACCGCAATCTGACCAGTCGGCAGGAGGATGTGCTCTGGTTTCTGCGCGATCAGCTGGAGGCGCGGGGCGTGCCCCCTACCTATAGAGAGATCGGCGAGCGCTTCGACATCCGTTCCACCAATGGCGTCAAGGCCATTCTCGACGCCCTGGAGGACAAGGGCTACCTCAAGCGCGAGGCCAACCGGGCGCGCAGCCTGGAGCTGACCGCATCGGCCCTGGCGCTGACCGAGGGCGCGGAGAGCGTCACCGTGCCCCTGCTGGGGCGGGTGGCCGCCGGCGAGCCGATCCTGGCCACGGGCAACCTGGAAGGCTATATCCAGGTGGACGGCAGCCTGGCGCGGCCGGAAGAGTGTTTCGCGCTCAGCGTGCGCGGCGACAGCATGATCTCCGCGGGCATCCTCGAAGGGGACACGGTCATCGCCCGCATCCAGGACAATGCCATGAGCGGCGACATGGTGGTGGCGATGATCGGCGAGGAGGCCACGGTCAAGTTCTTCTTCCCGGAAGGACCGCGCGTACGGCTGCAGCCGGCCAACGAGCGCTACGAGCCGATCCTGGTGGACCGCGCCTCGCCGGAGTTGAAGGTGCTGGGCAAGGTGATCGGGTTGACCCGTCAGTACTAATTGGATAGAACCGGGACTTTCCCGATCGGGGAAGTCCCAGGGTGGGCGCTTGCTCTGCCCGTCGGGAGTACCGGGCGGAAAGCGCTCCGGGAGTCGGCATGCGTTACGAAGAGATCGGCGACAACGTGGAAGTGATCAGCCTCTTCCGCAACGGGCGCCAGCAACCGATCAAGTTCCGCTGGAAGAACAATGTATACGTGGTCTCGCGCGTCAACGGCGGCTGGACCAGCGACCTGGGCAGCCAGAAGCGGCTGCACTATTCGGTCTGCGCGGAAGGGCCGGATGTCTATGAACTGTGTTTCAACCTGGAAACCCTCGACTGGGAACTCTCGCGGGTCTGCCTGATCGGCTGAACCCGCCAGGGAAGGATGCGCACCCATGGCTTTCGCTCCCGAAGACTGGAATGAAAAGCTGCGACGGAAGTTCTCCGAACTCTCGCGGGCGGACTCGCTGGCGGGCCTGGAAAAGGAGAGCGACAGGCGACCGGATGATGACGAACCTTCCATCCTGCACATCGACATGGACGCCTTCTTCGCTGCCGTGGAACAAAGGGACAATCCCAGCCTGCGCGGTCTGCCACTGATTATCGGCGGCATTGTAGACGAGAAGGGCGCGCGCGGCGTGGTGACCACCTGCTCCTACGAAGCCCGCCCCTACGGCATTCATGCCGGCATGCCCCTCAGCCGGGCCTGGACCCTTTGTCCCCACGGCACTTTCATCAAGGGATCGCGCGGCAAATACGGTTCGGCCTCCATGGAGGTGATGGCATTGCTGCGACGCTTCAGCCCGGAACTTGAACCGGTCAGCATCGACGAAGCCTTCCTCAATGTGACACGCTGCCACCGGGTGCAGGGCAGTTCGCGCTGCATCGCGGAAGAGATCCAGGCCACCATGGAAAGGGAACTGGGGCTCACCTGCTCCATCGGCATCGGCTCCAACAGGCTGCTGGCCAAGATGGCCTCGAAGATGCGCAAGCCCGCCGGCATTTTTGAACTGCCGCTCGCCAAGGCCCACGAAGTCCTGGCTCCCATGCCCGTGAGCAAGATGCACGGCATCGGCGAAGCGACGACGGCGGGTCTGAATCGCCTCGGCATTCACACCCTGGGCGAGTTGGCGGATTTCCCCCAGGAGGTGCTGATTCGGCGATTCGGATCCCACGGTGGCAGAAACCTGAAGAAGCTGGCGGCGGGCCTGGGCAGTCGAGTGGTCAAGCCCTTCGGCTACCGCAGGGAAGAGAAAAGCATCGGCCAGGAACGAACCTTCGGCCGCGACCAATCCAGTCTGGCGGCGATCTCGGCCGAACTGCTGCACCTTTGCGAAAAAGTCGGCCATCGCCTGCGCCAGGGAGACTGGCTGGGGCGGACCCTGACTTTGCGCTTGCGGGATGCGGACTTCCAGACCTGCACACGGCAGGCCCGCCTGCCGGAGGCGACGCAATGCGACAAGGAACTGCACAAGACCGCCATGGCCCTGCTGCAGCGAAATTGGCAATCAGGGCAGGCCCTGCGCCTGGTCGGCGTCTCCGTATCCGGGCTGATTCGGCTGGAGGGGACAGGCATTCAAGGCAGCCTGCTGGAAGGCACGGCGGGGGTTCGAGACCAACGAGTGGATCAGGCCCTGGATGCGATCAACGATGTCTTTGGATCGGGCAGCATCGCTCGCTGCAACGCTCATTTCAGGAGGAACATGCGTGTCGAGTCGGGAGCAGGGCAAGCGGTCTCCGGAGGAATCCTGTCGAGATCGGGGAGTGTGACAGGGGCTGGCGCGATCGGGAACCACTCGGGAAGGTTGTGAGTCATTGGGGCAGGAGATGAGTGTAGGGGCCTTGCGCGAAGCTCAGGCTTCGCTGCTCATACCGGGATCATCCATTCGAAAGCCGCCTTCGCTCTTGGGGAAGTTGAGCTGTACACTGCGCTGATCTTCCGGGCTCAGGGTTTTGGACATCTTTTCCTCGAGCTCGGAAAACAGCTGGGCGGTCCCGGTCAGAATCAGCTTGATGGCTTCAGGATTCGCGCCATGCTTGAGCAGAGTGCTGGCAGCACGATTCAAACGGATCAGGGCATCCGCAATCGTCTGGTACTCGGTCAGTTCCGTCTGCTTCACTTGTTCGCTCACGATAACTGGATGCATAGCAAACCATGTACCACTAACAGGTACTATTGCAAAGCTAGCATTATTATCAACTTAGTTCCAAATTTCTGCGGGACTTCGAGCCTGTTTTGTTCAATTCCCGTCAGAGCTTTGCACTTGACAATTTTGCCTTATGCCTAACGATGTTCTTTGCCTGGATGATTTTCACGAGACAAGGCAGGCATGGGCATTCTGAATCCATCTTCGGACATTCGGTGACGACAGCATTTCCTGGCCCGCTCCCGAAACGCCGGAAGCGAAATCCTTTGGTGAATTCTTTCATGCGGACACGCCTTCTGCTCCTCCTCTTGTCCTTTCTTCTGGCCCAACCCTTTGCGGCGGCTCAGGAGATCTCGCATGGAAACGCGGCCCGTGCCCTGCGCCAGCAATCCCTTCAGCAACGGGCCCTGGGGGACTACCAGGGAGCTCTGCGCAGCATTCGACAGGCCGTGGAAATCGACGGGGATCTCAACAATCTCCGGGTCCTGCTGGATCTGCAGATTCGCCTGCGCCAACCGGAAGAAGCGCGGGAAACCATTGGTCGAATAGCGGACACCCTTCCCGGATACCCGGATCACCTCAACGGATTCGGTGAACTGCATACGGCCGGGGCTATCGCTGCTGCCTGGTATCAACTGGACGATCGCGAAACCGCGCGCAAAGTCTGGGAGGTCATGGACCGAAGCGCGGGCAACAAGTCCGAGTCCTCCGTGCTGCTCAGCAGTTATCGCGAACTGCGGCTCTACGACGAAGCCGCTGCCTATGTCCTGCGCAAGCGCCAGGAACTTGGGCAGGGCGACCTGTGGGTATACGAGATGGCCTCCATGCTGCAATCACAGTCCCGCTACCTGGAGGCCTTTGCCGAGTACACTCTCCTGCTGCCCCAGTCCTCCAGGCATGGAAGTCTCACGAACCGTTTCCTGCGCCTGGCCGATGAATCACAGGGCGACAGCCTGCTGCTGGAGGAAATGACCGCGCGGGCGCAGCGTGAGCTGGATCTCGGCAAACCGGCGCTGGCCGGAATGGTCAACGAGGTCCTGGTGCAGCACAGGCGCTACGATCTTGCCCTGCCGCTGGTCTGGGGTCTGGACACGGACGAAAGCGGCGACGCGCCCTTCGCCCTGGTCCACACCCTGGAGGCCGATGCCGAGTATCACAGGGCTCTGCGGCTGCTCGACCGGATCGAGGAGACTCGGCCGGGAAAGCAGCCCGAGGATCAGCGCCTGCTGATGCGCGCCCGCTGTCTGGAGGGAACCGGTCGGGCGGAAGAAGCCCTGCTGGCCTATGAGCAGCTTGCCGAGCTTCGTGGGCAGCACCGTCGCCTGGCCTTGCTGCAGGCGGCGCATCTCCTGCATCGGCCCCTGGGGCGCATCCGGGAGGCGATCGAACACGCGCAAACCCTCGTCGAAAAGAATGCCAACGACCTGGAGGCGCGGCTTTTCCTGGTACGCCTGTTGGCGGCGGAAGAGGACTATCCAGGTGCAGAGCAGCTCAGGCTGGAAAGCATGCCCATCGCGCAACGAGACACGGAGATCCAGATCGAGCTGGAGTTCCTGGGCATGCAGCACGCCTGGTGGCAGGGCAACCTGGAACAAGCCAGAACTCGCCTCAAAACCCTGCTGGAACGGCAGAGCCGGCACCCCATCTTCAACGACACCATCGAGTTGATGGACCTGCTGGCTTTTTCAGGAACGGACTCGCTGGCCGTCTGCCGCGCGGGCGAAGCACAGCGGCTGCTCTGGATCGGCGAAGTGGATGCCGCGCTGGAGCTGTTGCGCGTCGCCTCGGAAGAGGCGGGCACGGCGGCCGAGTGGCTGGATTGGCGGAGCTGTCAGATCGCGTTGGCGGAACTGGAGCCGGAGCTCGCGTTGGCGGAAATGGAACGCTATCGCCTGCGTCATCCGGATTCCATTCGCCTGGACCGGCTGGCATGGATGAGATACAAAGCCCTCACCCGGCAGGGCCTGGAAGCGGCCGAGCTCCTGCCCGAGCTGGAGCGCCTGCTCGCCGACTGGCCGGAGAGCATCCTGCAGGACCGTATACGCCGTGAAATCCGCATGCTGGAGGAGGTCCTGTGATTCCTGTTCGTATCACGCTCATCGTCGTGCTGCTCCTGCTCACCTGCGGCAGGACCATGGCCGGCATTCTCATTCCCATGGACCTGGGTCAGCGCGATCACCTGAAGGCCTACGGTGTGGCCTACTGGATCCTGCAGCAGGGAATCCGCGTGGAGTGGCTGCTGAACTACCGAGGCGGCTCCTTCCATTGTGACCGCTTCGAGGCCCTGGAGCGCGAACTGCGCGTGAAGGGCGTGAGCTACGAAGTGACGGGCGGCGTCGAGCTCGGATCGATCTACAGCGAGATCGAGCAGAACAACATGGAACGCATCCTGCTGGAAAAGCCGCCCAAGGTGGCGATCTACACGCCTCCCGGGAAACAGCCCTGGGATGATGCCGTCACCATGGCCCTGACCTACGCCGAGATCGAGTACGAAACCCTGTGGGACCGGGAAGTGCTGGCCGGGGACCTGAAGGACTACGACTGGCTGCATTTGCATCACGAGGATTTTACCGGCCAGTACGGAAAGTTCTATGCCAGCTATGCCTCCGCGCCGTGGTACATCCAGCAGCAGCAGGACTTCGAGGCCATGGCCGCGGAGCTGGGCTTCAAGAAAGTCTCACGCATGAAGCTGGCCGTCGCCCTGGCGATTCGGGACTACATGGAGGCCGGCGGTTTTCTCTTCGCCATGTGCTCGGCGACGGACAGCTACGACATTGCCCTGGCGGCGATGAACACGGATATCTGCGCCTCGGTCTTCGACGGGGATGGCGTCAGTCCGACAGCCCAGGAGGACCTGGACTACAGCCAGTGCATCGCCTTCACGGATTTCATCATCGACACGAATCCCATGGTCTACGAGTACAGCGACATCGACCAGTCCCCGCAGAACGGCCGCTCCCTGCCCCAGGAGCTGGACTGGTTCAGCCTCTTCGAGTTTTCCGCCAAGTGGGACCCTGTACCGACCATGCTGACACAGAATCATACGGGCGTGGTCAAGGGCTTCATGGGTCAATCCACCGCCTTCCGGCGCGACCGGATCAAGGACCATGTGCGCATCCTGGGCGAGATCGAGAACAGCAACGAGGTGCGCTACATTCACGGAGTGGTCGGCAAGGGAAGCTTCACCTTCTATGGCGGACATGATCCGGAAGACTACCAGCACCGCGTCGGGGATCCGGAGACCCAGTTGTCCTTGTATCGCAATTCGCCCGGTTATCGCCTGATTCTCAACAACATCCTTTTCCCCGCAGCCCAGAAGAAGAAGCAGAAGACCTGATGCCCGGAACGGAAGCGGACCGGCTTTCCGTCGGCGACCTGTGTTCCGGCCGCCTGGGCGGCCGCCCGGCGCGCAACGAGGGCGGGGCCTGGATTCCGGGACGCGCCCAGCGCGGGCAGGAGGTCCACCGGCGCGTGGAGCAGCGCCTGCTGAGCGAGCACGCGGGCGCGCGGGCGGAAGTCGAGCTCGCCTGGGAAGGGATGCTGGGCGACCGCGCGGTCCGCATCAGCGGAAGGGCGGATGTATTGCATCCGATGGGGCTGGCCGAGGAGATCAAGACGGTCCTGGCCGACCCGGCCGCCTTCCGCCGCTATCGCAGCGAGCAGTTCCCCGGTCATTGCATGCAGGCCCTGCTGTACTCCTGGCTCGCCGGTTCCGGAGACCGCGTATACGCCCGCCTGCGCCTGGTCAACCTGATCGACGACGGCGAGAAGCTCTTCCGGCTCGAGAGCACGCCGGACGAGATCCTGGGCTGGATCGAGGTCGAGTACAACCGCTATCGCCTGGCGCAGGAGAAGCTGGCCAGGCTCTGCGGAGACCGCCGCCTGCAGGCCGAAGAGCTTGTCTTTCCCTACCGAGAGCTGCGTCCCGGACAGCAGGACCTGGTCGATCGCGTCGAGACGGCGCTGAAGGATGATCGGATCACTCTCCTGCACGCGCCGACGGGCCTGGGGAAGTCGATCAGCGTGCTCTTTCCCGCCCTGCGCGATGCCCTGCGCCGTGACGGACGCGTGTTCTTCACCACCGCCAAGAACACCGGCCGCGAAGCCGCCCTGGAAGCCGCTTCGGCCATGAATGCCGCCGGAGCCGGCATCAAGGCCGTGGCCATGTCCAGCCGCGAATCCATGTGCCTGAACGATGTCTACTTCTGCCACGAGGAGCATTGTCCCTACCTGCGCAACATGGAAAAGGGCCTGCCGACGGCAATCGAGGACCTGGAGGACACGCCCATCGTCCGGGCGGAGCAGCTGCAGGCTGCCGGGCGCAAGCACCGTGTCTGCCCGCACGAGGCGGCCCTCGGTTTGTGTGAGACACGGGACCTGGTCGTCGGGGACTACAACTATGTCTTTGATCCGCGCATTCGTATTCGCCGGCTGTTTGTCGAAGGCGATCCCTCGAAGCTGACGGTCCTGGTGGACGAGGCGCACAACCTGCCGGCGCGGGCACGGGGGTGGTTCTCCCAGGAGATCACCGATGGCGACCTGTCCTCCCTGCGCACCCTGCTCAAGGAGCGCAGCCGGACAGGGGACCTTTTCGAGGCGGCCCCCATGGAGCGCACGCAGGCGAAACTCGACGAGGCCCTGCAGCGTCTGGAAGAGATCTGGGCCGATGGTCCGGCCTGGGTCGGCGAAGGCTTCCGCCACGGCAACCAGGCGCTTGCCGAACTGCCGATCGAGCGGATCGAGGAGGCCTTTTCCCTCTACGAGACGGCCATCGTGTCCTACCTCTTCCTGCGTGTGATGCATGCCATCGTCGTCCCGAAGGATCCTGTGATCCAGTTCTATTTCGAACTGGGCCGCTTCGTCGAGCTGCTCAAGCGTCAAGGGCCTGCCATGCATCACATCATCCGTCTGGACGAAGGGGAGACGGGACTGCAGGTGCTCTGCTCCTGGGCCGGGGACCACCTGCGCGAGTGCCTCTCGGCCCTGCGCGGCGCGGTGCTCTTCAGCGCGACGCTCAAGCCCTGGGACTTCCAGGCCGGTGAGCTGGGCCTGGCGGAAGAGGCTCGCCTGCAGCAGATGGAAGCCGCTTCGCCTTTTCCGGCCTCGAACCGATTGCTGTTGGCTCACACCGGAGTGAGTACGCGCTACCAGGATCGGGAATTCAGCCTGGCCGAGCTGCGGAATCTCTGCCTGGGGTTCTTCGAGGCCATCCGGGGGAATGTGGCCGTCTTTCTTCCATCCTTCAGCTATCTGCGCCAGCTGCGCGAGGAGTTTCCCGCCGGCCTGGCCCTGCTGGCTCACGAAGGCGCCGTCGAGCCCCAGCTGCGCCGGGCCTTCATCCAGCGGCTGCAATCCGGCCCGCCGCGCCTCTTCCTGACGGTCATGGGGGGGATCTTCGCCGAGGCTGTCGATTTTCCGGGAAGGATGCTGGAGGGTGCGATTGTCGTCGGACCGGGACTGCCGCAGTTGAGCTGCGAACGGGAACTGGCGCGGCGCTACTACGACGGACAGGGCGAGAACGGCTTCGATCTGGCCTACAAGCTGCCGGGCATGCAGCGCGTGATCCAGGCCGCGGGGCGCGTGATACGAACGCCTACCGACCGCGGCGCGCTGCTCTTCGTTGACGACCGCTACCTGGAAACGGATCGACGCGCCCTGCTGGAGGAAGTATACGGCGAGACCTTCGCCTGCCATGACGACAGCGGAACAATCCTTGAAAAAGTGGCCAGATTCCACTCCGCGCCTTCGGCCGCTTCCGGAAGCTCTTCTGACAAGAATCGATAACCGGCCTCCAGGGATTTCCCTTTCCCGGCAAGGGATCCTGTTCAACATCCTGCGACTTCACAATACCTCTGGCCTTTGCCCTGCCGCATGGCCGTCGAATTGCGGACGCTTGCCGCCCGATTCAGAGCGATTCGCTCAGGAATAACGGCGTTTTAAAGCCCGTTCTCGAAGAACCCCTCCGGGAACAAAAATTGCAGGTTCAAGGGCTTCCAACCTCCCCCAGGCATTCGGCGCAGGCAGGACGAAAAGGCATTTTTCCCGGTCCAGCCCTGTGCAGATCCTAAGGGCGTGGTGAATAGTACTGTTAGGATACCTACCGGGAACGAGTTCCAGCTAGTCGTCTTCCGGTCGGACACATCAGGTGGGGGCACCATGAATCACATGCTCGGAAACAGCTTCGTGCTGATTCTTCTCGCAGCATTGGCGAGCGGATCGGCAGCGGACACGCTCAAGAGTGCGCAGGAACGGGAGGCTTCGGAGGCGGCCAGGATCCGCAAGGATGCGGGAGCGCCTCTTCCGCAGGATCCTGAGGAGTTGTATTACGAGCTCAAGTGCATGGATCGGCCCATTCCGGAGGACCTGGCGCGTCGCCTCTTCCCGCGGACGGACACGGGAAGCATCGGGCGCGACGGAGGCGACGACCCCGGCGGAGCGACGCAGATCCCGAACACGAACTTCGGCGACTTCTACGCGGATTCCGGAACGACTGTCGGCAAGACGGACCAGTTGCCGAGCGGGCTTCTGCCGGACTTGTGCGACCTGGGCATCTTCGGATCCAGTTTCTCGGCGCCCGATGCCTGGTATGCTTTCACGCTCTTCCAGGAAACACATGTCAGCGCGTCGACCTGCAATCTCGCGGAATACGACACGGCCCTGGCCTTCCTCTACGCGGACCAGTCCGCTGCGGCGGCCAATGACGACGGCCCGGACTGCGCCGGCTTCACCTCGCAGCTGGAGTGCAACCTGCCGCCGGGATCCTACTACCTCGTCGTCGACGGATACAATTCGGGCAGCATCGGCAACTACTCCCTGGAAGTCCTCTTCGACCCGCCGGCTCCGGAGCCTTGCGATGTATACAATCCGGTTCCAGCCGTGCTCCCGCTGGCGGTCAGCGGCAGCACGCTGGGCGCTGTCGATGTGGCGGGCGAGCCCTCGGGAGACGCCTTCTTCGAATTCGTCGCCGGACAGGACGGCCTGCTCACCCTGACAAGCTGCAATCCGGGAACGGATTTCGATACCGTACTCCATTTGTGGAACGCGGGCGGTCCCTGCGACGGCGGTTCGATTCTGAACAGCAACGACCAGGATAATTCCTGTCCCTTCAGTATCGATCGCAGCACGCTGGTCACTCCGGTCCAGGCGGGCGAAACCTATATCGTGCAGGTGGAAGGCTACCTCTCGCAGGAGGGCTTCTTCGAGCTCAGCTCTTCCTTCGATGGAACCGGTTCCTGCGAGTTTCCCCCCCTGAGCTGCGGTGAAACCCTTGCCGGGAGCACGGTGGGCTTGCCGAACCTGCTGGGCAACCCCGCGCCGGACGCGCTCTTCGAGCTGGAGGTACCGGTCGCGGGCGTGCTCACGCTGGACCTCTGCAACGGAACGGACTACGACAGCTACCTGGCGCTATACCTGGGCTGCCCCTTCGCCGGCGGGCAGCTGATCGCCGCCAACGACGACTTCTGCGGTCTGCAATCCCGGCTGAGCCTGCCCGTCGAGCCGGGAGTGTATACGGTGCAGATCGAGGGCTATTCCGGCAATTCAGGCAACTACGTCCTCGATGTGAGCTGTCCGGGCAGCAGCGAGCCGCTGCGGATCCCGGAGTGCTACGCCAACCAGGAGCAGCTGCTTGGCCAGACGGTTTCCGTGATCGCTTTCACCACCGACGATGAGCAGGGCCTGCTGGTCGACGACTGGGAACGCTTCCAGGTCGACTCGCCCCTGCCGGCCGACACCTGGATGTGGCTCGGCGGCACGCCGATCGACTTCCTCGACCAGGGGGGAGCGGAGATCATCGCCACCGGCACGCTGGACCTGGAAGACACGCCCTCCGGCACGGACCTGCGGCTGGATATCGTGACCTACGAGGTCATCACGGCTCCCTATCCGAACACGCCCTGGGCGCCGATCAACTGGAACATTCCGGCGGACTGCGACTCCTGCCAGTTCGGCGTGCTGATCTCGGGAGGCCTGAATGCCCATGACAACCACCCGCGCTACTGGAACAACCTGGCGGATGTCTACTGCATGAAGCGCGGCGAAGGCTATTGCCCCGAGAACCTGGATGTGTTGTACTACAGGGGAACCAGGCGCGGGAACCAGATCCCTTCGGCGAATGTGGATACCTGCACGGCGGCAAAGATCAAGGCCAGCCTGGCCGAGGCGGCGGCGAAGATCGGCGCCTGCAACCGGGCCGGCAAGAAGACCAGGCTGGAAGTCTTCATCACCAATCACGGGGACACGCTGGGCGGCTCGCCCTACATCAATCTGCTGGACAACAACCGGCTCTACCCGGACAGCCTGACGGCCTGGATCCAGGCGGCCGTCGATTCGGGAGCGGCCTGCCTGGAGGTCGAGGCGACTCAGTGTTTCGGCGGTTGCGTGGTCAACAGCCTGCGCAACAACCTGGCGCGCACGGATTCCTGCGAAGTGACCGCGGCCTCCGCCGTCGACAGCGTGCACTACGCCCGGAGCAAGGGCGGGCCCGGCGGCTATTCCCGCTGGGGCCGGCCCTGGGTAGAGGGGCGGCGTGATACACTGTCGCTCCAGGAGTCGATCCGCCGCGCCAACCAGGCCTACGACGACCGCCTGGACGATACGGGCGTACACGAGGAGATCGGCACCGGGCAGTACTTTCGCAGCATTCCCTCCGAGGGGCGCTGCGACAGCATGCAGGTGCAGGTCACCCCGGGAGGATACATCGACATCGAGTTCTTCGGGGAATCGGAGAACTGCGGCAACTCGACGGTCTACTGCCAGCGCAAGAGCGACAACAAGTACATCAAGCTGGCCCAGTGGAACTGGAACATCCCGGGTTCGGCGCGCTTCCAGAACGGCCAGAACAAGCGCCGCATCGACGCCGACACCAGCGGCACGGGCATGTACATCATCCACAACAACAACGGGCCCTACCGGATCGAGGTCAGTTCGCACAATCCGGCCCACGCCGGCGGCCGCAACAGTCGTGTGACGGATCCCAGCAACCGCGAGGAGTTCGCCGGCTTCAACATGGGCTGGCGCAACCAGAGCTCCGGCGAGTATACATCGATCGTCGCCGGAGCGCTCACCGTCGTCGAGCAGGACGGCATGTCCCTGGGCGACCTTCCCGCCGTGCTCGGCAGCGGAGGCGTCGCCAGCCTGCAGGTGGACTTCGAGATTCACGCCCAGAATCCCTGGTGGGAATCCATGGCGCTGGCTATCAGTCCCATTGCCCTCAGCGGCTCGCCGGAACTCACCGTCGAGCTGCCGGGAGCGGACGTCGCCAGCCAGACGCTGTCGATCGACGCGACCGGCGAATGGATCCTGCCCCTGGGGGCGATCCCCGGCACGGGCAGCCGCAGCCTGACTCTTTCGGTCAGCGGCGGTTCGCTCGAACTGGACTGCTGGGACCTGCATTCGCAGCTCAGCACCTGGCCGCTCCTCGCTCCGGAACTGGTGATCACCCGAGTCGGCGACGACATCCAGCTCGACTGGAGCCTGAGCCCTGCCGCTTCGTCCTATCGCGTGGAAAGCGCGCCCTTCAGCGGCGGCGCCTGGACGACGGAAGCGGTCGTCGCGGGCCTGCAGTATACGGACGCGAATGCCGCGGCGGCCCCGGGCCTGAAGATCTATCGCGTCATCGCGCTCGACTAGTTTTGTCCCGAATACCAAAACGGGCGGCCACGGGCCGCCCGTTTCTTTTTGTATCCTTTTTGAGCAAGGATCGGCGCGAATGCACCTGCGCCCGGCCCGAAAGGAGACCCCTGCATGCCCGCCCTTCGCCTTGGACACCAGGAACGGCTTTGCCGCGATCCGCAGGCCCTGGCCGAGTTCTATCTCCGGCTGGGATTCACGCTGACGGCCTGGCAGGGCGAGGACTTCTGCTGGCTGGCCCTCGGCGAGTTCGAGCTGCTGCTCAGAAAAAGCGCCGCCGAATCCCCCGCGGAGTCCTGGGGCGCGCAGCGCCAGGGGCTGGTCTTGTATACAAAAGACCTGGATCGGACCCTTGCCGTCCTGGAGGCGGCCGGAATCCCGGTTGCATCACACGACGGCGACGAGAACTGCCCGCTGGTCCGCGACCCGGAGGGCTGCTGGATCCAGCTGGTGCAGCACGGCGAGAACTGAAACCCCGGGAGGAGAGCACATGGCGCGCCTTGTCGGTCTGGGCCACTGCGTGATGGACCAGCTGCTGCTTGTGGAACGCTACCCCGCCCTGGACAGCAAGAACACGGCCCGGCAGCGTCGAATCAGCGGCGGTGGACCGGTTCCAACCGCCCTTGTCGCCGCCGCCCGCCTCGGCTGCGAGTGCCACTTCAGCGGCCAGGTCGGCGATGATCCCCTGGGGCAGGCGATCCTTGCTTCGCTGCAGGAGGAAGGAGTCCGGACCGGGAGCTGCTCCATCCGGCCCGGCTGCCGCAGCCCTTTGGCCAGCATCTGGGTCGAGGCGCGCAGCGCGCGTCGCACGGTGGTGCTGGACCGCGGAGACCTGCCACCCCTCGAAGAGGCCGATCTCCCGGCGCTCGAGCTGACCGAAGGAGATCTGCTTCTGCTGGACGGCAAGGATCCCGTCTGTCTCGCGGCCGCCCGACAGGCCAAGGAAGCCGGCGCGCGCGTCCTGCTCGATCTGGGGGGAGAGCGCGACAACCCGCAGGAACTGATCGGCCTGTCGGATCTGGTCATCGTCTCCAAGGAATTCCTGCTGAGCGCCTATCCGGAAGTCGAGCTCTTCCAGGGCGCGGATCTGCTGCGCGAGCTGGGTCCGTCCTTCGCGGCCATCACCATGGGCCCCGGAGGACTGGTGTACTCCGTGGAAGACCGCAGCCCGACCTGGTTTCCTGCCTGGCCGGGCACGGGCAAGGTGCTCGACAGCACCGGAGCGGGCGACGCCTTTCATGGCGCCTTCGCCTGGGGACTGCTGGAAGGGCTCTCCTTCGCGGAAGCGCTCAAGGCAGGAGCCATATGCGGAGGCCGCGCCTGCCGCGAACTCGGCGGTCGTAGCTCCCTGCCGGATGGCGCCACACTGCGCCAGGACATGGCCGACTGGAAGATCTAGAAAGACCGTTCCCCCGATCCGCTTGCCCTATATTGAAAGATGACCGGGCGCTCGCGAGCGTCTCCGGTCCCGAAGCCCGTCCACGCAGCCCATGGGGCGGTCTTCAATGCCGTGCTGCCCGAACAATCCGGATGGAACGTGAGCAAGGACATTGAAATCGAGATTCCCGGTCGCCTGCCGCTGATTCCGCTGCGCGACGTCGTGATCTATCCCTACATGATCTTTCCCCTGCTGATCGGCAGGGACAGTTCGATGAAGGCCGTCGAAGAGGCGATGGTCGGCGAGAAGATGGTCTTCGTTGTGGCACAGAAAGATGCCGGCGACGAGGAGCCCACACGCCGCGGCCTCTATTCGCACGGCACCGTGGCCAAGGTGCTGCAGATCCTCAAACTGCCGAACAACGTGATCAAGGTGCTGGTCGAGGGCGTGGCCCGGGCCAGCATCAAGAAGATGCACAGCGTGCGCGGCATGAAGCAGGTCGACATCCGCCTGATCGAGCCCAAGGAGGAGTTCACGCCGAAGATCGAGGCCACGGCCCGCGTGGCGATCAACCTCTTCCGCACCTACGTGACACTCAACCCCAACCTGCCCGACGAGATCCTGAGCAACATCGACCAGGTCTCGCGGCCTTCCGTGCTCGTGGATTTCATTGCCGCCCATGTGATCCAGGGAGTCGACCAGAAGCAGCCGATCCTGGAGGCGGAGAAGCTGGAGGACCAGTTCGCCGCCCTGACCGGACTGCTCGAGGCGGAGAACGAGATCCTGGAGCTGGAACGCACCATCGAGGGACAGGTCCGCGACCGCATCGCCAAGACCCAGCGCAACTTCTACCTGCAGGAGCAGATCCGCGTGATCCAGAAGGAGCTGGGCGAGGAGTTCGAGGACGAGAGCGGTGACTACAGCAAGTACCGCAAGTTGCTCGAGGAAGGCACCTTCCCCGGCGAAGTGGTGGAGAAGGCGGAGGAGGAGCTCGAGAAGCTGCGCATCACGCCGGCCATGTCGCCGGAATCGACCGTGATACGCAACTACCTGGACTGGGTCTTCGCCCTGCCCTGGAGCAAGAGGTCCCGCGACAACCTGAACATCGTCAACGCCGAGAAGATCCTTGACGAGGACCACTACGGCCTCAAAAAACCCAAGGAGCGCATTCTCGAGCACCTGGCCGTGCTCAAGCTGGTACGCAAGCTGCGGGGTCAGATCATCTGCTTCGTCGGCCCTCCGGGCGTCGGCAAGACCAGCCTGGGGCGCAGCATCGCCCGTTCCCTGAAGCGCGAGTTCGTGCGCTTCAGCCTGGGCGGAGTGCGCGACGAGGCGGAGATACGCGGACACCGGCGCACCTACATCGGCGCCATGCCGGGACGCGTGATTCAGAACCTGAAGCGCGCCGGCACACGCAATCCGGTGATCCTGCTCGACGAGATCGACAAGATGGCCATGGACTTTCGCGGGGACCCGGCGAGCGCGCTGCTCGAGGTGCTCGATCCGCAGCAGAACAGCACCTTCCGCGACCACTACCTGGACCTGGACTTCGACCTCTCGGAGGTGATGTTCATCACCACGGCCAATGTGGCAGAGGATATTCCGCACGCGCTCTACGACCGCATGGAGGTCATCGACCTGCCCGGCTACCTGCTGCACGAGAAGAAGAAGATCGCCGAGCAGTTCCTGCTGCCCCGCAACCTGAAGCAGCACGGCCTCAAGGAGGCGGACCTGGCCTTCAGCAAGGACGGCTTCGAGGCGGTGATCACGCAGTATACAATGGAAGCCGGCGTGCGCTCGCTCGAACGCAAGATCGCCGAGCTCTGCCGCAAGGTGGCCCGCAAGCGCGTCGCCGGCACGCAGAAGGCGCGTGTGCGGATTACGGGCAAGAACGTCGGCGACTGGCTGGGCGTGCCGGACATCCACGAAAAGCTCCGCCCGGAGCAGCCGATGCTCGGGAGCTCGATCGGCCTGGCCTGGACCGCGGTCGGGGGCGACATCCTGCGCATCGAAATCGGCGCGCACCGCGGCAAGGGCGACCTCCTGCTGACAGGCCAGCTGGGCGATGTGATGCAGGAAAGCGCGCGCGCCGCCCTGACCTGGCTGCGCGTCAACGCGTCGTACTACAAGATTCCCGACAAGTGGTTCGAGGGGCGGGACCTGCACATCCACATTCCCGAAGGTGCGATTCCGAAGGACGGCCCTTCGGCAGGTGTCACACTGGCCACCGCCCTGGCCAGCGCCGCCACCGGACGCCGCGTGCGCAACGACCTGGCGATGACCGGCGAATTGACGCTGCACGGGGAAGTGCTGGCCATCGGCGGATTGAAGGAGAAGGCGATGGCAGCGATCCGCGCAGGGATCACGGAAGTAATCCTGCCGCAGGAGAACGCCCGCGAGCTGAGCGAACTGGACCCGGCGATTCGGCGGAAGCTCGCCTTCCACCCGGTTTCCCAAATGGAAGAAGTGCTCAAGCTGGCCCTGCTGGCGAAGGGGCGCAAGACTCTCCCCGTACGGCGCAAGGCGGCCGGGAAAGCCGCGGCTTCACGGGCGCGGGCCTAGCGGGGCGTGCTGCTGCTCGTAGACAACTACGACTCCTTCACCTGGAACCTGGCTCACCAGGTGGCGCGCCTGTGGCGCGAACCCCTGGTCCTCCGCCCGGACGAGTTGCCTGCCGGGCTGCTGGAAGACGATCGGCTGCAGGCCGTTCTGCTGTCCCCGGGGCCCGGCCGGCCGGATGACGGCCCATTGGTCGATCTTCTTTCCCGCGTGGCCGGGCGAGTGCCTGTGCTCGGCATCTGCCTGGGCTGCCAGGCCATCGCGCGCATGGAAGGCGTGCCCCTGCTGGAAACCGGCACTCCGCTGCACGGCAAGACCCGTTCCGTGACGCATGAAGGTCGGGGCCTGTTCAGGGGCCTGGCCAATCCCTTGCCCGTCGCCAGGTATCACAGCCTTGCCGTCCGGGTCGAGGACCTGCCGTCCACCTTGCGGGCGGACGCGCACGACGGCCCCTGGGCCATGGCCCTGGCCGACGAGACCCGCTGCCTCTACGGGGTGCAGTTCCACCCCGAATCCTTCCTGACCCCTTCCGGGGATTCCCTGCTGCTGGCCTTTCGCGAACGGGCCGAAGCCTTTCTGCGCACTTTCTGATCCTGCCTACCCCTCAAATACACCGGCCCTTCTCCACGAGCGGAAGAAGGGCCGGCGAACGAAGTAGGGATTGCGCGCCTGGAATAGACATCCGGGCGGGGCGGGGGTTTCATCCTCGCTGCTATTGAATGACGACCTGGTTGGCCGTATAGCAGTTGACGGCGGTGCCGGCGGGAATCACCGCCTCTTCGCCCTTGATCAGGATCGCGAGAATGCAGCAAAGAAGGGCGATGCCGATCGAGGCGCCCATCTGGCTCTTGCCTTTGCGGAAGTGGGTCGAATTGGATAGCGGGATCTGGCTGCCATCCACGGCCTGCACGGTGTCGAAGCGGATCATGATCTCGCCGGGAACGCCGGCAATATTGCTCTCCGTGCGGCTGGCGACCTTGCCCATGGCGGGAGCGCCGGCGGCGATCACCACGCGGCCGTCCACGACCACATCCGCGACCACGCGCCCCATGACGCCGGAACCGGCGGTCAGGTTGTCCGAGTGGACGGAGTCGATGAGTTCGATCGAAAGGGGCGTGGCGGCCTTGACGGTCGCCGCCGCCTGCAGGGAAGGCAGGGGGCCGGCGAGCAGCAGCATGCAGACGGCAAGGACGGAGGCCGTCGCACGGAACAGGCGGGTGTGTTTCAGTGAGAATCCCGCTCCAGCGTCGGGCGAGCGGGGCATGCGGGCTGTCTTCCGGAATACGCTCCCAGGCGGAGCGTGCGCCACCGGCATCCAGCAGGCCGGCGCGGGCCCGGCCAAGTTGCAGCGCCAGGCCATCGTGTGATCCATCCTGCAGCAGGGCGGCCAGGGTCTGCTCCGCGTCTTCGTAGAGGTCCTGGCACATTTCGGCCATGCCGAGCAGCAGGCCGATCTCGATGCGTGTCTCACGGGATTCGGCGGGCTCGCGCCGGCACCAGTCCCTGAGCTTCTCGAAGTGCTCCAGGCGATCCAGGCATTCGGCGATCCGCCGGCGGCTCATGTCCCTGGCGTCGGAATCTTCCGCCCGGTACAGGTCGCGCATGTATTCCTGGCGGGCCAGCTCGTAGTCGCCTCGCTCATAGAGCCAGTCGCTGTAGCGCTCCGCCCCGAGGGCAATGGAGCACAGCGCCAGCGTGATCCAGGCAATGCAGGATGCCGCAGAAGTCATGGCCTGTCCAGGTAGCCCGGCCGCCGCCGCTTCGTGTCCAGCGGGTAGTGCTGCAGGTCGAGCCCGCAGCGGTTCAGCCGATCGATGGTCATCAGGAATCCTTCCGCGGGTCCGTGCTCGCGAATGGCCTCCCTGGAGAACTGGGAACAGGTGGGGCGCATCAGGCAATTGTGGTCGTCGACCGGAGAGATGTAGTCCTGATAGAAGGACAAGCTCCATTCCGATCCCTGAATGGCAAAATCGAATGCGTGGATAGGCTTTCCGGCGTGGGACTCAATGGGACGCAGCGTTTTTCCCGGGTGGGAGCAGGTGGCCATGACACAGACCAATAGCAGGCCGGCCGTCAGACGCGGGAGGACTTGCACAATGCACAACGATTGTTTGACAAGACGAACTTTCGTTTCTGTAAAACAATGTGGCACAAGGGCGGAAAGTTGCCAAGCGGAGGCGGGGCGTTGTGATCCAGAATTCGCGCACGCCGCCCAGGGAACCTACAGGAACAGCACCCGGCAGATGAAGACCGCTGCCAGCACGCCCGTCGCGTCGGCCAGCAGGCCGGCCAGCACGGCATGGCGGCTGCGTGTGATGCCGACGCTGCCGAAGTAGACGGCGAGCACGTAGAAGGTGGTTTCCGTCGATCCGTAGAGCGTCGAGGCCAGCCGCCCGATGAAGGAATCCGCCCCGTGCGTGTTGATCAGTTCGGTGACCAGGCCCAGGCTGCCGCTTCCGGAAAGCGGGCGCATGAGGGCGACCGGCAGGATTTCCGCCGGCATGCCGATGGCTTCGGTCAGCGGACGGATCGCCCCCGCGACCCAGTCCAGCGCCCCGCTGGCCCGGAACATGCCGATGGCCACGAGGATCGCCACCAGGTAGGGAATGATGCGCACCGCCACGTTGAAACCGTCCTTGGCGCCTTCCACGAATTGCTCGTAGATCTTCACGCCGCGAATCATCGCCACCAGGGGGACGACGGCGATGAAGAGCGGCACCAGGGCTTCGGATAGAATGTTGATTGCCGAGCGAAGGATCTCAGTCATGGCTCGCCTCCTTGCGCACGGGGAAGAAGTGCCGCAGCAGGCGTGAAGCCAGGATGGCGATGATGGTCGCGCAGCCGCTGGCGAAAATGGTCGTTCCGATGATCTCCGTCGCGTTGGCGCTGCCGGCGCTGGCACGCACGGCAATGATCGTCGTCGGCACGATGGTGATGCTGGCCGTGTTGATGGCCAGGAAGGTGACCTGGCTGTCACTGGCCGTGTCCTTGACCGGGTTCAGCTCCTGCAGCTGTTCCATGGCCTTGAGGCCCAGCGGTGTCGCCGCGTTGCCCAGGCCCAGCCAGCTGGCGGAGATGTTGAGCAGCATGCTGCCCAGCGAAGGGTGGCCCTTGGGGATTTCCGGAAAGATGAGCTTGAAGAGAGGAGTCAGCAGCCAGGCCAGGAAGCGGACGATGCCCGCCTTTTCCGCAATACGCATCAGGCCCAGCCAGAGGCTCATGATGCCGATCAGGCCGATGGCGATGGTGACGCTGGTTTCCGCCATCTGGAAGGCCGCTTCGGTGACCTCCTTGAGGCGGCCGTTGACCGTCCCGACGACAATGCTGCAGAGGACAAGCCCCAACCAGATGTAGTTGAGCATTCCGGAGTCTCCTTCCATTGCGGCGGACTGTTCGTGCATCCGATTGCGGAATCGGCTAGCTGCGGATCCGTGGCTGTTGAAGCAACGGCGGTCTGGCCAGGATCTGGTCGAATCTGCCGGATTCTGAACAGCTTTACAAGCATCACAGATCTAAAGCAAAGAAAAACAAAACAGGTTCGGCTGGCACAATTCATGCTTGGGTCAGATTGTTGAATTGGCAAGCTATCCCACTGCTCCATTGCCCCTATTCGGGGTCTTTATAGAACCGGGTTCCGAGACCTCCCGGAGGTGAAGAGCTCTGTTCAAGAGGGATAAATCAGGCAGTTTGTTCCTTGCTCGGAGTGCCGGCCCAGACCGCTGAGTGGGCCGGCTTTTTTTCTCTCTGGCAATGGGAGCGAATCGGGCCCTAGTCCCGGGGGAGGCTGTGCTCGTCGTAGAGTTTCCAGGCGCTGCGGTATTCGAAATTCCCGCGCAATCCATTGACCATGAAGGGTTGCCAATTGGGAGTCTCGCCTGAAGAAGCGGGGAGCTGCTTCAGGTAGAGGCGGATCTGCTTGCTGTCCGACAAGTCTTCCAGGACTTCGACCAGAATGCGCGCCTGGCTGTCGACATAGGTGTAGGTGCTTCCGACCCGGACCTTGCCGTCCTGCGTGCAGATGTGATGGGATGTGCCGCTCATGTCCCTGTCCCGCTTGTTCCTGAAGTGGGCGGCAATATGGCGCATTCGCGGCTTTGTTTCACAAGGACGCGCCTTCCCGCAGCCGCCCGGCCGATTCCAGAAAGCCCGCCGCCGCCTTCACCGTTTCCGCGTCTCTCAGAATCCGACCATGCCCCAGACCCCTGCTGAAGCGCGTTCCGGGCAGCTGCTGCCGTTCGGCCAGGTGCAGGCTCAGGTCGGCAGGAATGATGCGGTCCTCCAGGTCGTGGATCAGCAGGGAGTGCGCCTTCATTGCGTCGGGAACACGCAGTTCCAGATTCTCCCAGTCGAATCCCGGATCGTCCACGATTCTCAGGATGCGACGCCTCAGGCCGGGCATGCATTCCCTGGGCAGGCCCAGGGCGGTACGCCAGCTCTCGAGGAAGAACTCGACGCTGTGCGCCGGCGCGACCAGCACCTGGGCCCGTGTTCGGAACCCGCGCTTGTGGGCCTCGCTGAGGCAGAGCGCGCCGAAACTGTGGGCGAGCACTCCGTGGAAGGGGCCGTGGCGCCTGTCCAGCTCGAGGAGCAGTTCTGTGACACGCGGCAGGCTGCAGGTATGTCCCGGCGAAGCCCCGTGTCCGGGCAGATGCGGCAGGAGAACGCGAAAACCCTTGTCCTGGAGAGCGGCCTTGAGCTCGTCCAGCTGTCGCACATGGCCGCCCCAGCCGTGCAGGAGAAGGATGCCCGGGCCCTCGCCTTCGATTTGTATACGCATGCCTTCGCCGGGCTTCCCGCCGCCGGCCGTGATCCATTCCAGCGGCGCCGCGCTGCGTTCAGCTCTCTGCCAGGGGGCGCGGGTCCAGAAAAAGAGGCGCGCCAGGGCCGCTTCCGTCGTTCCTGGAAACAGGGAGAGCAGGCGGGGAAGCAGGAAGCGGAGAACTTCCTGGGCGGGTAGCTGGACGGCCTTGCTGGCGGCGCTCATGGCCTCCTCCTGTGCTTCCGGTGGGGACTTCCGGCACTTCGATCCACTGGAAGCTTGCATGGACGCAGGGCAGTCGTCGCGCCTTCGAACACCGGGCTTCCATCTCGCACCCAATCTGTTGATTGCTCTTTCCGGATGAAAGGGGCATATTCGACAGCATGAGTGCGAAATCAGACAAAGTGTGGACTGTCGCCCTGCTTCAGGCGAATCCGGCCATGGCCGGGTCGCTGTTCAGCGTGCTTGACATCCTGGAAACCGCCAATCGCATTGCCCGCCTGACGCGCCCCCAGCGCGCCGCGCCCTTTCGCGTACGCCTTCTTGCCGATCGAGCGGACGAGCTGCAAAGCTTCAGTTCCCAGCCGATCCGCCCAACAGGCGATCTGGAAGAAGCCTTCGACGCAGACCTGGTCCTGGTGCCGGCCATTGCCGCCTTCACGCCCCAGGAGGTGGAACGGGCCCTGGATTCCTGCGGTGCCCTGATCGGAGTCCTGCGTCGCCTGGACACGGACAGCTGCCGCCTGGCGGCCTGGTGCACCGGCAACTACCTGCTCGCGGAAGCCGGGCACCTGGACGGCCGGCACGCGACCACCGCCTGGTGGCTTTGCGAGCATTTCCGCCGCCGCTATCCCAGGGTCATCGTCGACGAGGATTCGCTTGTGATCCATGATCCGCGGGTCTCCAGTTCCGGCACGGGCAACGGCGCCCAGGACCTGCTGCTGAAGCTGGTCTCCGACCTGACGACGGCGCGCCTGGCGGGGCTTGTCGCACACTACATGCTCATGGATACGGGCAGGACCAGCCAGGCGATCTACCGCCTGCCCCTGCCCCTGCACAATCCGGACCCCGTGTTGCGCCGCGCCATCAACAAGATGCGCCGCGAACTGCACGGGGAGCTGCGCATGGAAGCCGTAGCCGCCGACCTGAACCTGAGTCCGCGCAGCCTGGTCCGGCTGTTCAACCGGGAACTGGGCCGCAGCCCCCAGGCCTGCCTGCAGGAGCTGCGAGTGCAGGAGGCACGCCGCCTGCTCGAAGAGACCGAACTGCCGCTGGAGCAGATCCTGGAGCGGATCGGCTACCGAGACCCGAGCTCCTTCCGGCGGCTTTTCGGTCGTGTCACAAGCTGCACCCCCGCCGAGTATCGTCGTCGCTTCCGTCCGGGAGCCTTCGATGCCGGGGAGGGGGCCGAGGGTGCCTGAGCAGGGAACTCTGCCGCCCGCCTGGCCGGCCCGGGTGCTGGTAGCCCTGTTCCTGGCAAGCACCTGGCTTGCCAGGGACCACATGGTGCTCGAGAGCCTGCATGTGTACGGTACTTGCGTCTTCGTTCTCCTGCTGTATTACGACCGCCTGGCGCATCTGCGGGGGAAGGCAGCCCTGAAGTCCCTTCTTGGCGTCATTCGCTTCCCGCTGCACCTGGCCTTCCTGCTGTTGGCCACTCACGCGCTCTGGCCGGCGGCGGGCAGCACCCTGCTTTCCGGTGCCTCGGCGACGGCCTGGGGGGCCTGGTGGATCACGGCGGCTCTTGCGGGAGTCGCGTGCCTGGTCCTTGTCGTACGGAATTCGCGGATGAAGGGCCGATAGGGAGGAGGATGCCTTGGTCTGGCACACGGAATGGATCGTCGAGACGCGCGGGCGGGGCCTGATCGACCTGGGCGACCAGGTGCGCGTCCGCCTTGCGGATTGTCCGCTGAAGAACGGCATCGCCCAGCTCTTCTGCCGGCACACCAGCGCTTCGCTGCTTTTCTGCGAAAACGCGGATCCGGACGTACGACGCGACCTGGAAACCTGGTTCTCCCGGCAGGTGGTCGACGGCGATCCGGCCTTCTGTCACACCATGGAAGGGCCGGACGACATGAGCGCCCACATCCGCAGCATCCTCACGGCCAACGACCTGGGTTTTCCCCTGGAGAACGGGCGCCCTGTCCTGGGGACCTGGCAGGGGATCTACCTCTGGGAACACCGGGCGCGCCCGCATCGGCGCTCCCTGCGTCTTACAGTCGTCGGGGAATAGCCCGAATCGCGGGAACGCCGCTGCCTGGATTCAGAATTGCTGCGCCTATTGGATCACGCGGGGTTTCGCGTTCAGCGTCGCCTGCAGCGCTTCCGTCAGTGTGGGGTAGCTGTGGTCGCGCAGCAGTTCGCGCAGCGCGCCGGCCTGGGCTAGGGATTCGGAACTGGCTGTATTCAGTTCGGCGAGCAGCAGCTTGACATTCGAACGCCGCGTGTCCTCGTGCAGCCGCTGCAGCACCTGGATGCCGCTGGCATCGAGCACAATGACGTGATTCATGCGCAGGATCAGCCAGCGCATGCCGCGCGACATCTCGCGGATCTCCCGCTCGAACTTGCCCGCGGCACCGAAGAAGAAAGCGCCCTGGACCTCGAAGACTTCCACATCCGCCGGAATGTCCTGCCGGCTCAGGGCGTCCGGACGGTTGTAGTACTCCGCCGAGGCCGTTCCCGGCGACCAGAGCGGCCGGACTTCGCTGGCCCGGGAGATGCGGGCCAGGATCAACAGGCTGGCCAGGACCACGCTGGCCTGGATGGCGATGCCGACACCGGCGATCACGGTCAGCAGGAAGGTCGTCAGCAGGACCAGGCGATCGTCCTTTTCCGCGTTCAGCAGATGGCGCACATTGCGGAACTCGCCCAGGTTGAGGGCCAGGCGGATCAGCAGTCCGGCCAGCGCAGCCAGCGGAATCAGGTGCAGGCGCGGCGCCAGCCAGAGCCCGATCGGCAGGAGAACCATGACCTGCAGGATGCCCGCCAGGGGGGTGCGAGCGCCCAGTCCCACATTCATCCCCGTGCGACGAATGCCTCCGCTGACCGGCATGGCGCACAACAATCCGGAACAGATGTTGGCAATGCCGTGCGCCAGGAGCTCCGTCGGCGTATGGCTGCGACCGCCGATGCGCGCGTCGGCGACGGCCGCGCTGTGCAGCGCTTCCAGCCCCGCCAGCAGGGCCATGCTCATGGCGGGCAGGAAGAGCGCGCGCAGGTCCTCCAGGCCGGTCAGCAGGCCCGGTGTATCACGGAAAACCGGCTGGATCTCGTCGTAGTGGTCGCCCAGGGTCAACAGGGGCTCGGGAAGCAGCGGGTTGAGGAGTGTCACGGCGACCAGGGCGATCACGCCTCCGGGAATGTGGACATTCAGCCGCGGCAGCCAGTGGTAGGCGTAGGCCGTGACCAGGGCGACGCCGATTGCTGCCGGAGAGGGAGTCTGCCAGTTGGAGAACAGGGTCTGCAGCGAACCCAGCAGGCCCTGGGCGCGCAAGGGAATGTCGAAGCCCAGGGCGATGGGCAACTGGGCGGCGATCAACAGCACGGCGATGCCGGAGCTCAGGCCGACGATCACCGTATGCGGAATGATCTGCAGCCAGCGCCCCAGATCGCTTGCCCCCAGCAGCAGGAGCATCAGCCCAGCCATCAGGGTAGCCGTCGCCAGTCCGGGCAGGCCCGACTGGTGGAGTACGGGCGCGGCAATGACGACAAAGGCCGCCACCGGCCCGCCGATCTGCACCCGGCTGCCGCCGAAGAGCGAAATCACCAGGCCGCCGATGATGGCGGCGCCCAGGGCGTATTCCGGCGCCAGGTCGCAGCCGAAGCCGACAGCCAGGGCCACGGGCAGGGCCATCAAACCTTGCAGCAGTCCGGCCTTGAGATCGGCCAGAAAGGACGGCAGGCCATAGTCCTGAAAGCTGCTCAGAAGTCGGGGCTGGAATCCCCGGTCGCTTTGCATCCGACTTTCCACCTGATCTGTAGATTGTCCCCAGCATTCCCAGAAGCGTGCAGTATACAAGTCAGAGGACTCGCGATGAATACGGAAGCGTACAACTACCCTCATTTTGATCTTCCCGGTGAGAGCAAAGCCCTGGAGGACTTTCCAGGCTTTCCCTTGAGACCTGGTGAACGGGCACCGGAAGGGGTTCTGGAGCAGCTGGACGAGGAAGAGCTCAACCTTTCATCGCTATGGAAGAAGGGACCGGCGATCCTGGAGTTCGGGTCTCTCACCTGACCCTATTGCGCCCAGGCAGCGGCAGCCATGGATGAAATGGCTGAACGCTGGGCGGACCGGGCCGTGAGTTCGGTTTTCATCTACACGCGGGAAGCGCATCCCGGAGAACACTATCCGCATCACGATTCCATGTCCCGGAAGCGGGAGCACGCCAGGGCCTTTCACGACTTGACCGGCCTGCGCCGTCCCTTGCTGGTGGACAGCCTGGACGGCAAGGTGCACCGCGCCTGGGGCCTCATGCCGAACATGACCTGGATCGTGGCCCAGGGAGGCCTTGTGGTCTACAAGGGGGCCTGGACCGGTCCGGAGGACATCGAGGAATGTCTGCAGCAGTGGCTGAAGGGCTGGCAGGAAAGGCGCCAGCGCCCGCAGGCGCCCTTCTACACGGAACGCTTGTCCTGGCGGGCGCGGGACGAGGAGGCCTTCAATGACGGCCTGCGGCGAGCCGGTCAGCGAGCCCTTGACGAATTCTACGAGACCCTGCCGGCACATCACCCTGATCGTGCCGGAAGATCGAAGGAGAAGGGCCAATGAACCCGGTTCGAGACGCCATTCGCGGAGAGTTCAGTCGGTACCGAAAACTGGCGGAAGGGGCCATTCGCCAATTGGAGGCCCAGCAGTGCAACTGGACTCCGGCGGAAGAAGCGAATTCCGTTACGGTCCTGGTGGCCCACCTGAGCGGCAACCTGAAATCCCGTTTCACCGATTTCCTGGACAGCGACGGCGAGAAGCCCTGGAGAGAGCGGGAAGGCGAGTTCGCGGAGCGCTCATTGCCGAAAGAGGAACTCCTTGCCCTGTGGGCGCAGGGGTGGGAAGTCCTCGAAAAGACGCTGGAGAGCCTGGAAGACGCCGACTTGCCTCGCGAGGTGCGGATTCGACGGCAGCCCCTGACGGTCCTGCAGGCCCTGGAGCGATCGCTGGCGCATGTCGCCTACCATGTGGGACAGATCGTGCTGCTGGCCAGGCTGCAGAAAGGCGGGGACTGGGTCTCCCTGAGCATACCGAAAGGTCACTCCGCTGCATACAATCTGAACCCTGACAAGGAAAAGCCGGATGCGCGGTAGGTAGGCCATAGTTTGCCAAAATTGTCTCTGGGATTCTAATTGTATGTATAGAAGGAGGGATATCGGGAATGCGATCAACCGGGATTCCCAGGCCTGGCCGTGCTTTGGCATTCCTCGTTCGAGTCACGCCTTCATTGCCGCATTCGAGAGCGGAGTCAAGGTCTATAGAAATGATTCTAAACAATTTAGCACTAGTCACTGCCCCTGTGACAACAGCGCCACGGGACTTGTGACTCATGAGTCGCTTTTGTCCGCCTCTGTTCAAGAGCCGACACCGAGTGACGGATGTAGGAAAGCCAAACATCGGCTCAATGCAGTGAATTCCGCCAAAATCATGCGCTTAGGGGAACATTTTAAAGCCTGCACATGAGCTAGGTTGTTGATTAACAATGATTAAAGTGCTGATGTGAGTCCCATCACACAGCTTTTGGCACATGAGTTGCGATTAACTCCGTCGTCGTTCGTCGGGTGTGTGTGGCCTGGCGGAACGAGTGTGTCAACGTAGACTGGTGTTGATCGTTTGTAACCAAATGTTTCAACACTTCTAGGAGGAAGAAATGAAGAAAGTTTTGACCCTCGCTCTGACTGGTGTGCTGGCTTGCACGGCTTTCGCTCAGTCGACGTCGAACACGGTCGGCTTCATCAACCAGACGCTGCCCACGGGTTTCAGCACCTTCAGTGCCACCCCGACGGGTCTGTCCAATGGTGAGGCTGCCGGCGACTACATTGCTGGTCAGGGAACGCCGGGCGACGTGATTTATGAATTCTCCGGTGGTGCCTGGGTGGCCTACGCCTACAGTGCTGCCTGGACCGGCCTGACCTTCACCTACAACAGCACCTACCTGTACCGCAACAACAGCGGTGCCGCCCAGAACCTGGTCATCGCCGGTGCTGTGGTCGAAGAAGGTACGGATGTGACCATGGGTGACTTCACGGTTGGCTTCAATGGTTACGGTCACGCCCTGCCGATCGATGTCGATCTGGACAGCGACGACCTGACCCTGGCTGCCGACGGCTTCGCCAGCGGCGACGTGCTGTATGACAACAGCGGCGGTGCCTGGGTTGCCTACACCTACAATGGCGCCACCTATGGTCTCGACCTGCTGGCCGGCGAAGGCTACCTGGTCAAGGTCAACAGCGCCCCCTTCACCTGGGACTACACGGTCGGTTCCGCCCCGGCTGCCGTCGTTCCCGCGACCCGCAAGAGCGCCAAGGTCCGCACGGCCAGCGCCCTGAACTAAGTTCAACGCAAACGACAATAAGACATCTCAAACACGGAGAATTGGAATTATGAAAAAGCTGATTGTTTCTGCCGCCCTGATGGGCATGGCTTCTGTCGCCCTGGCCGAGGTTCAGTTCGACGTCATGTATGACGCTCTGCCCATGGATCACGGCATGCCGACCGCCACGGCCACCGTCGCCGACTTCGCCCAGATCAACGTCCAGACCATCGACTGCGCCGTCAACGGCCCCGCCGGTGTGCCTCTGGCCTACCAGTGCGTGATCCAGGCCGACGACCTGTTCCCGACCACCGCCCAGATCCTGAACCTGAGCTTCAGCTTCGACTGCGGTGGTGACATGGTCACCTACAGCCTGGACTATGCTCCCTTCAGCAACTTCTACCTGACCGGTCCCCCGTCGCCCCCCGCTCCCGGCGGAACCGACTTCGGTATCGACGCTCAGGCTGACTGCTCTGACGTCGTCCCCACGGATACGGAAGACCTGCCCACCGCTTTCGCCCTGGGTAACGCCTATCCGAACCCCTTCAACCCGGCCACCACGATCGAGTTCGCTCTGCCCCAGGTGGAGATGGTTAGCCTGAACGTGTTCAACATCACCGGTCAGAAGGTCGCCACCCTGGTCAACGAGACCATGGCCCGCGGTTCCTACGAGATCACCTTCGACGCTTCCGCCCTGAGCAGCGGCGTGTACATGTACACCCTGGAAGCCGGTGACTACAGCGACACCAAGAAGATGGTCCTGGTGAAGTAAGCTTCCCCACCCGTCTTCGATCTTTCGAGATCACCCGCACGCCCCGACCCCGGTCGGGGCGTGTTTCTTTTTGGGGATTCTGTCGCCGCCTGCCGGTGGGGGGAAACCTGCCTGTTGCGAGGTGTGTACAAGCTTGTGTCCGTGTGCGACAGGGAAAACAAAGAGTGCGATTTGCTTCCCCTGTAGAAAGCTCTGTTTCCTTTGACCGGCAGGAACCACTTTCAGATGTGCTTGCCACTGAACCCTGATTCAAGGAGTTGCCCATGCGCTGGATTCCAGCCTTTGCCTTGCTGTTGGCCGCGACCGAGGTCCATGCCGAAATACAGATCGATTTTGATCCCGCGCTTTTGCCAGTGAATGGAGTGGTCCTGGATGTGGTGGCGGAGATCGGACAGGCTGGAGAAGCCGAAAACTTTTCGTCCTCGATTACCGGTCCTTCCGGCCAACCCGCTGTATGGCATGCCGTCTGGAACCTGGACGAGCACTTCAGCAATCCCACGCCTGTCCAGAGCATGACCGTGCACATCGACTGCGGAGGAGAACTGGTGCTGGGAACCTATACGCCCGAGGAGTTCACGGTCTTCTATCACCCTGGCCCTCTCCTGCCACCGAGCGAGCTGACCGAGTTCGAGGAGCTGGACCCGGAGCAGGTCTGCGAAGCCGTTTCCGTGGATGAACCGGCGCAGCATCCTGAGAGCTTCGGGCTGCAGGAAGTCTGGCCCAATCCCTTCAATCCTTCCGCGCGAGTGTCCTTTCAGCTGCCTTCCGCCGCTCTGACACGCCTGGAAGTCTATGACTTGCGCGGCGCCATGCGCCAGGTATTGTTAGAGGAAGAGCTGTCTGCAGGCACGCATGAATTGGTTTGGGATCCGGCGGAGCTTGCCAGCGGCCTTTACATTCTGCATTTGAGCAGCGGGGACCTGGAGGATCAGCAGAAGGCGATTCTGATGCGATGATCTCGCCAGTATTGGCGGGATAGTGCCGCGCATGGCGAGATGCGAAGTCCAGGATCCTCTCATCTGTAAGAAGCCGTTTCTTTTATGATGCGGTCCCTGGATGGGCTTTGATACAAACAGTAAAATTTCAAGGCCTTAGAACCTCCATCGTTTATGGAACGACAACGTGCGCGATCGAGTCTGCGCTTGAGTGAAGGTGTATTCCCCCAAATCCATTGGCACAACATTTGCCAATTGCCTTTTCATCCCCCCCAACGAAGAATGTGAGACCCTGGCAGATGCGACAGGATTGGCAGAATCTGGTAGCTCAAAGGCTGGCCGGGTGGAGCTTGGCAGCACGAGATGCCTTTGCTACTTTCGCGGGGTTATTGGATAAATTGACGGAGAAGACCTTGTCCCTGAAGAATCTTTGGTTTGGCTGCGCATTGCTGTTCGGCTTGTCCAGCGCGGCCCTCGCTAGTGATGCAAAGGAAGCCGCCGCGGATTCAAGCGAAAGTTCCTCCGTCTACATGCCTTCCATGATGGACGGATTCGCCCACTTTCTGGAATACTATTTAATCGATCCAGTCACCGGGGATTCGCTTTCCTCGCGAACCATCGAATTCGTGGTCGTCAACGGCGAGGTCGATCCGCCACATGTGGAGTCCGATGACCGCGTACAGGATCTCGCTCAGCACTTCAACAGCCAGCGCGAGCGGGACTACATGAACGAGAATCCCGGGCTGATCCAGGCCCTGGTGAACATCAAGGTCGAGCGCGTCAATCCCGAAGATACCGTCGTGCAGCTTTGGGAGAAGATCATCCTGCGCGTATACAACAATGACGACAAGGAAAAAGCCACTCACTACATCGATTCCGCTGTATGGGAGACGCAGGCCGGGTTCTGGGAAGTCAAGCCGGATCTGGTTCCCATGGGCGAGTGGCAGGAATACAAGCAGCACTAAACTCCATTCAATGTGAGGATGAACATGAAACGATTCATTGCTATTTGTCTTGCCGCCACGGCCTTCGCGGGCATGGCGCAAGCGGAAGTTCAGTTCGACATCCTGCTCGAAGGCGAAGGCGGTTCCACGGGCCTGGACAATGTCGAATGCTTCAACCCCGCCAGCTGTTCCCCGGCCATGGCCTGGGCCTCTGTGCGGGACAATACGGCCCCCAACGACACGCTGAGCATGCCCGTGGCCATCAACGGTCCCGCCGGCCAGCCCTCTGCCTACCAGTTTGTGATCCAGGGGGACGACCTTCTGCCCGCCACGGGTTCCATTCTGAGCATCGAAGTCCTATTCGAGGGACCGGGTTTCGAGTACACCTACAGCGAGACCTACGAGGCCTTCCAGTACTTCTACATCCAGGGCCCGCCCATTCCGCCCGCCATTCCGCAGACCATTCCGGTCGCTGACGGCTGCGATGAAGTTGACGGCTACGAGTGGACCTGGGCCGAGTTCCCCACGGGCCTGGTCGGACTGCTGCAGGATTTCGTCGTGCCGGCTGGTGAAACCCTCTACATCGAGGGCGGCATCACGGTGCAGGCGGATCCCGGTGTCTCCATCATCGTCGAAGGCGAACTGATGGTTGATGGCATGCATGACGCCTGGGTCACCTTCGGTGGCGACGGCTGGGGCGGCATCGAGATCGACGGCGATGCCGAAGGCCACATCAACTATGCCAAGATCCACGACGTGGAAGACGATGCCGACGGCGGTGCCGTGCACATGGCCGACGGCTCCAACCTCTGGATGACCAACTGCCTGGTCTCGCACAACACGACCACCGGCAATGGCGGCGCCATGTGGGTCGGCAACACCGCGCACCTGCGCCTGCGCAGCTGCACCGTGTCGCATAACGAAGCGGCCAGCGGCGGCAACATCTATCTGGCCGATGGAGGTCAGCTCAGCGGCCCCTACAACCTGGTGACCTTCGGTACCCCCGAGACCATGGCTGCCGAGACCGGCAACCTGACCGGCGCCCTGCAGACCTCCTGCGTCTATCCCCTGGACAACCCGGAAGACGGCACGGGCTGGTATTGCGATCCCGGCTACATGGATCCCGACAACATGGATTTCGGCATTTCCTTCTATGATCCCATGGAAGACGGCGTCATCAACTGCACCATCGACGTCAGCCTGATTCCGGAAGACATGGATCCCGACGGCACCGAGAAGGACATGGGCGCCTTCCCCTTCGACCAGTACACCGTGCTGCAGCCGGCGATGATCACCACCGTGATGGATCACCCGGGCGACCAGGGCGGCCTGGTGCACCTGAGCTTCATGGCCAGCCCCAACGACGGTAGCTGGATCAACCCGATCACCTTCTACAACGTGTGGGTCATGTACCCGGGCATGGAAGACTACGTGAACAGCGGCCAGGTCATCGGCGCCACCGGTGATGACATGTATACGGTCGCCGTTTCCACCGCCGCCGACAGCAGCGATGCCGACGCCGAAATGTATACGCACCACTTCCTGGTCAGCGCGCACAACAGCATGAACGCCGACCTGGTGGCCATCTCCAACGAGGGCATGGGCTTCTCCATCGACAACATCGCCCCGGGTCCCGTCACCGGCCTGGCTGCCGACGACGCCTGGGAAGACGATGGCGAGGGCACGGTCAGCAATACCTTCAGCTGGAACATCGCCACCGACAACGACTTCGACCACTTCCAGGTCTACATCGGCAGCACCGAGGTCTTCGAGGACGCCAGCCTGGTCAGCGAGCAGATCGAGACCAGCTACACCTATGACGCCAGCTACGACGACGTGGACGAGATGTTCTACTACTTCGTCCGCGCGGTGGATTACAACGGCAATGTCGGCGGCACCGCCAGCACCGGCAGCCCGGTCGTGGTCGGCGTGGACGGCTTCCTGCCGACGGTCTTCGACCTGGCCCAGAACTACCCGAATCCCTTCAATCCCGCGACCACCATCCGCTACGACATCGCCGTGGCCGGACCGGTCAGCCTGAGCATCTACAACATGCAGGGCCAGCTGGTCAACACCCTGGTGGACGAGATGCAGGACGTCGGCCGCTACGAGCTGACCTTCGACGCCAGCGCCCTGGCCAGCGGCGTCTACCTGTATCACCTGGAAGCCAACAACTTCGTGCAGACCCGCAAGATGGTCCTGCTGAAGTAAGACGCTTCACAGCCTGATTCCATGCAGGGGGCCCTTCGGGGCCCCCTGTTTTGCTCTGGGATTCCGCAGTGCTTTCTCCTGCTGCCTGCAAGCGTCGGGAGGAGCGTCGGGGAAGGCTGCAGGCTGCCGCCGGCAGTGGATTGCTCAGTATTTGGCACACATTCTGCACGCAGTTTTGCAGGTATGCCCCTCCTTCCATCATGCGGGTGAATCGATGAAGACTCCCGGCTCTGCATTCCTTCTGATCTGCACAGGTCTGCTTTCGCTGGCGCACGCTGAGGTGCAACTCGATATCCTCCTGGAGGACCTCTACAGCGTGATGTGCTTCGATTCGGAAACCTGTTTTCCGGTCTCGGCAAGTTCTACTGTACTGGAATTGGCAAGCGAGGAAGAGCATGCCGTTCCGGTGGCCATCTCCGGTCCTTCGGGTTCGCCGCTTGCGTACCACTTTGTCTTGCAGGGAGACAGCCTGCTGGATGACCTTGGAGCGATTCTTCGATTCAGCGTTTCCTTCGAAGGGCCGGGCTTCAACTATAACTTTGTGGAAGAGTGGGAGCCCTTCGGATTCTTCTATCTCCAAGGGCCTCCCATTCCACCGGCGATTCCCGAGACGATCCCCATCGACAATGGCTGCGGCCATCCTTGGCCCATGTGGGACTGGGATCTTGTCAACTTTCCGGACGGGCAGGTGCAGCTGCTTACGGACATCCAGGTTCCTGAGACGGAAACCCTGAGGATCGCTCCCGGGATGGAGATCCTGTGCCACGACGGCGCAGGGATCCAGATTGTCGGCGCCGTGGAGGCCCCTGGCTCGCAGGACCAGCCGATCCGGATCAGCGGAGACAACTGGGGCGGGATTCACTTCGCCCCGGGCGGCAGCGGCGAGCTTCGTCACACGGAAATCAGCGGCTGCGGCGTATCCTCCAGGGATGGCGGGGCGTTTCTGCTTGAGCCCGGCGCGGAGGTGAGCCTCGATCATTGCCTGATCGCGCAGAGCGCCACTGAGGGCCGGGGCGGCGCGGCATTCGTCGACAGTTCAGCCCACCTGCGCCTGCGTCACTGCACTTTGTCACACAATGCGGCGGAGGGCGGCGGGGGAAACATTTACATCGCTACAGGCGGGATCGTCAGCGGTCGATACAACCTGGTGACCTATGGCGAGCCGAACTGCATGGAAGTTGAGTCGGGGCCCCTGGGCGCTAGCCTGCAGGTCAGCAATGTATACCCGCTGGCGGATCCGGAGGATGGAACCGGCTGGCATTGCGATCCGGGCTATGTGGATCCAGAGGCCGGTGATTTCAGTATTTCGTACTACAATCCGGATCTGCCCGGGGAGGCGAACTGCACGATCGATGCGGCCCTTTTGCCGGATGAACTGGATCCGGATGGGACACCGGCCGACATGGGCGCTTTCCCCTTTGATCAGCACAATGTCCTTCTGCCCCCTGCGAACCCCTTGATTGTGGACCTTCCCCGCGATCAGGGCGGAAACGTGTTACTGCACTTCAATGCCAGCCCGAACGATGGCAGTTGGATCAATCCGATCTCCTTCTATGCCGTCTGGGTTCGTCACCCCGGAAGCAGCAACTGGATTTCCAGCGGGCAAGCCCTGGGTGCGACCGGCTCTGCTGCCTACGCGATCGTAGTGCCCACAACTGTCGACAGCAATGCGATCGGCGCAAGCGAGTGGGATCATGCTTTCCGCATCAGCGCTCATGCTTCCGATCGCCCTGATCTGGTTGCCTATTCCGATTCCGTGCGCGGCCACTCCGTAGACAATCTGCCACCGGCTGCGATCGCCGGCCTGCAAGGGGAAGACTTCTGGACGGAGCCGCTCGAGCACCCCTTGAGGCATACGATCTGGTGGAGTGCGAACACGGAAAACGACCTGAATCACTATTCGGTCCGGGTCGGCACCAGCAGCGACATCCTGGAATCGGTCCTGGTCGCCGAGACGATAGAGCTTTCGTATACGTATCACACGGACAGCCTTGGGATTGGTGAACGCGTGTTCTATTTCCTGCAGGCCGTCGATTCCAATGGCAACCATGGTCTGCAAGTGTCTCTTGCCAGTCCCTGGCGTACCAGCATCTCATCTTCTGGCCCATTGGAGTGTCGTCTATTCGGGAACAGTCCCAATCCTTTCAATCCCGTGACCACCTTTCGTTACGACATCGCTGTGGCCGGACCGGTCAGCCTGGGCATCTACAACATGCAGGGCCAGCTGGTCGACATCCTGGTGAACGAGATGCAGGACGTCGGCCGCTACGAGCTGACCTTCGACGCCAGCGCCCTGGCCAGCGGCGTCTACCTGTATCACCTGGAAGCCGGCAACTTCGTGCAGACCCGCAAGATGGTCCTGCTGAAGTAAGACGCTTCACAGCCTGATTCGATGCAGGGGGCCCTTCGGGGCCCCCTGTTCTGTATTCCTGTGCTTGTCGGGGTTGACTGCCTGCCTGCTTCAGTATCTGCGAACACCTCCTGTTCGATCCTCCACCCGGAACCTGCCTTCGCACCGCCACTTCGACTCTTTTCTTTCTGCGGGTATACGGAATTCCATCCAGCCATGGTGTGAACATTTTTTGTCCGCTGGATTGTTTTTTCTGCAGATGGGCTTCACTGGCTGCCGCAGGGCACACTTGTGTGTCACGGGTGTCACACCAGGAAGTGCTCCATGGACTTGCCCATGCATGCTTCTCTTGCTATTCTCGCGCCTGTCCTGGAACACCTCCCCCCCGAACCATTGAAGGAGCCCGAATGACTTGTATACGGAACATTGCCCTGTTCCTGGCCTTGCTGTACGCCCTGCCCCTGCTTGCCAGGAATCAGCATATCCAGTACACCTACTATGACACGCAGGGGGAACCGCTGACCCAGGGCGGGGCGGAGAACCTGCACTCCTTTTTCCAGAACGAGAACCTGGCGGCGGACATGCTGGCGCAGGGTGCGATTTCACTGACCGTGGAGGTGGATCAGGACACGACCGGAAGCGCGGTCGAGCCGGATCATGTATACATCGACGGCAGCTTCCTGGGCCTGTTCGTGCACATTGTCGGCATGGATGACAGGAAAGGGCGCATTGCCCTGGGAGACGAGGGCGGGGCGCGAATCCGCATCGGGGATTCCGCTGCCCTGGGGCATCCGCCGCGCGCGCTGCTCTTCGAGAACCTGGAACTTTTCAAGGCGGGGGATGTACACAGTGGAGGAAGCTACGCGGACCTGGTTCTGTGTGACGACAAGCTGTCGCAGTTCCGCTGGATCCAGTTCTCCGCCGTGGATTTCTCCAACTATCGCTCCAGCGCCGTGTTCTTCCGGCAGGGGGGCACGGATCTCCATGTCTACAAGTGCACCTTTGACCCGATCTCGGACCGGTCCCTGCTGGGCAGCCTGCGGTCGCTGCGCTTCCTTCCACCCGGCAATGAGCCCTTCGGAACCCTGGCCGTGACCGGGTCCACCTTCCGGCACGAGTTTCCCCTGGACGGGCAGTTCGACATGCGGATTCCCGCAAGCCATGCCATCAGCTGCTCCGGCAACGGCCATGGGGAGCTGCTGCTGCGGGATAACCAGTTCCTCGGGTCCTACCTGACGGCGGTCATTGTTGAGGAAACGGGCAGCTTTCTTGCGGAACGCTGCCTGTTCTACAGCGAATACCATGAAGACCGCTTTTTCGGCATCGATCGCGGCCTGTACCTGGAGAACTGCTCGAGCGCCGCGGTCTTCGAATGCGGATTCGAGAACATGATCACCACCGCCATCCAGGCCTTGGGCAGGACCTCACAAAGCCGCTCGCTGAATATCGCCGGCAACACGATCGCGGCAGTGGGGCCTTCGGACGGTCTGCGTCTTGTGGAGGATGGAATCTCACCCGGCCTCAGCATGGCAAACCAGCACTCCTGGAGTGATGACAGCCTGCCTCTTCTAATGGAGGGTGTGATGCAACGCGAAGAGCAGTCCGACATGCCGCCGGGCTTCCACTACGATCTCTACAGATCCTGTGTGGCGCGCTTCGCGATCAGCGCCAGCGGCTACTTCGACGAACTGGACATTTCCCGGAACCGGCTCAGTTCGCTGGGAGGTTCAGGGATACAGCTGAATCTCTTCGCCGACAGCCGGCAGGAGTACAGCAGCCGGATCGACAACAACCTGCTGGCCAATGTGCAGGGCATTCCGATCCGCATTGGCGGGTGTGACATTGCGGTGAGAGGAAATACTCTCGTCGACTGCAGACCTTCGGTCGAGCTGTACCAGCAGAAAATCGACCTTTTCCAGTGCGAGTTCGGGCGGGATGATTTTCTTCTCTTCTCGGGGATCGCGCTCATCGAGCGCAAACTGCCCGGAGGAGATCCCCCGCTGGCGAGCGACAACCTGCTCATAGAGGGCAACACCATCGAGACCGCCTCCAACGGCATTTTGCTGGACGGCATCCTGCTGGATGCAGCGGACGCCTTCAGCCGCTCGATCGAGAACGTCCGCATTGCGGAAAACCGCATCGACCAGAAGCTGATTGCGTATCACACCATTGATTGCGTCACGGACAGCATGTATGTGGACTTCCGCGAATGGAAGGGCATCTGGGTGCAGGAGGCGAGCGAGGTACTCGTCGAACGCAACCGCATCCACTCGGCCAACCTTGCGGAGGCGCCGGCCATGGCGGCCGGAATCGGGCTGCAAGCCGACGGATCGGACGATGTGCGCTTCCTGGACAACACGGTGGACGGGGCCTTCGGCTCCCTGCGGGTTTTGTCCTACATGAATTCCGGCGCTGCCGACGGCACTCCATACCATTGTCCGCAGACACGGCGCATTCTCTTCTCTGGAAACAGCTTCAGCAACCTTTACAGCCTGGAGTATCCTTCGGGGGTCGAGGTGCCTGGCCGCGCCTATGGTGTGTCTCCCTTCCTGGTCGGATGGAATGGCGGAAAGTACAACCTTGCGCTCCATGATCGCGCCGACTTCAGCAGTGTAGACATCACCGACAACACCTTCCTGTTCTACGATTCACCGGGTGCCCCGATCGTCAACAACGCGGCGCGGTTCGACCTGAGTTATCCCATCGCCTCTGCTTCGGGAGACTGCAGCGGGTTGACCTGCGATCTGGGGGATGTCTACATCAGCAACTGCAGTTTCCTCGGCAACCGTTCGAACCTGGGGGCCTTCGACCAGCAGCCGGCCAGTTCGCTGGTGCTCAGCCGGATCACGCCGCTCAGTGTGCAGGACATCGTGCAGGGCGAGTTCGAATCCACCTGCCAATGCGGAATCCGCGAGAATTTCGATTCCGATCCCCTGTCCATGGAACTCCTCGACCAGCGTCTGCACCCTGCCTTTGACGCCGACTTCCAGGGTCTGCTTGGGGACGGTGCCGATCTGGAAATGAGCATCATCGACAACGGTCTCCAAACCGAGTACACCCTCTACTGGCCGGGAAGCGGGACCATCGAGCGGTCCTCTCTCGATATTGCGCCCTATGTGCACTACGGACCCGGTCAACGCTAGCGCGGGCGTTTGAGAGCAATTGCCGGAGTGCCACATTGCACTCATGCGCATTCGCTCACATGGTGGCCTGCTGCTCGTCCTCGGCCTGTTGTGTCTGCTTCTGCAGACTCAACAGGCCGAAGCGCGTTTTCTCTGGTGGGGGCAGCCCGACAAGCTGCCCCGTCGCCTGCAGGAGGACATGCGGAAACTGGCGGGGGACAGCCTGGCCCTGCGCCTGCATGTGCTTCGCGGCGACGGCCGGGAACTGGCCTCCTTCGATGGACACAAAGCCACGGCCCCGGCAAGCCTGGCCAAGCTGCTGACCTGCGCCGCCGCCCTGGAATGCCTGCCGGATTCCCTGCCCTTCCGGACGGCCTTGAGCCTGCGGCCGGACAGCCTGCGGACGCACCTGGCGCTGAGTGTCTCCTGCGGCGGCAATCCGGACCTGGGGGACAGTCTGCTGGACCACGAGGTGCGGAAGCTGCTGGCGGCCTGGCCCGACAGCCTGCCGGTGCAGGCCGTGATCCACACCGGTCGCTTCGACCGGCGAGGCCTTGGACCGGGCTGGATGTGGGACGACGGCGACGGCCGCTGGGCCGCGCGGGTCGGCGCGGCGACGATCAACGGCAATTGCGTGATCCATCGGCTGGAGGCCGGGCGGCCGGGACAGCTCATTCCCCGTCTCGTCGGCGCCGCCGAGGAGCGTATACGCGTTCAGGCCGGACTGCGCCGCCCACGCCGCGACTGGCAGGAAGGCCGCGACCACTTTCGTGTTCCCTTCTGGGCCGCCACCCCGCCCCTGGAATGCAGCGTCGCCTACCCGGACAGCCTCTACGCGCGCCTGCTGAACACGGGCATTCGCAAGGCCGGCCATGAGCCCGTCGACTTTCCGCGGATCACACGCCTTTCCGCGGACACGCTGGATCACATTCTTCCCGGGCTTTCCCTTCATGCGCTGATCGACAGTGTGCTTCATGCCAGCTGGAACCTGGGGGCCGAGTGTCTCTTCCAGGAATGCGAGGCGCGCGCGGATTCGCTCGGCCAGGCGACCTGGGAGGGAGCGGCGCGCAGGCAGAAACAGGTGCTGGGCGAACTGGCGGCATCCGTCTCGGGGCAGCTGCCCGAGTGGCGGGTCGTCGACGGTTCGGGCATGTCGCGCTACAACGCGGCTCCCATGAGCCTCTTCACGGAGCTGCTTCTGATGGATCACGAGGCCCGCGGAGGAGCCTTGGCCTCGCATCTGCCCGCGCCCGGCCAGGGCACGCTGAAGGGCCGTTTTGCCGGCCTTCCGGAAGGAATCGTCTTCCGCGCCAAGACGGGCAGCCTGAGCGGCAGGCGCTTGATTGCCGGTGTGCTCTTTCGTGAAGAGGATCCGCGGAATCGTCTGTATGTTGCCTGTTGCCTGGAAGGGTACCTGGGACCGTCGGCCCCTATTCTCCGAGTGCAGGAAGAACTGTTGGGCAGCCTTGCCGACTGGCTGGAGGACTGGTAGGAATGATTCGGCTGCTGCCGCGATCCGTTTTGTGTTGCCTGCTGCTGTGCATGTCCCTGCAGGCAAAGCCCGTGCGCCCCGGCATCAGCGTCCTGCTGTCGGACAGTCTGCACCTGATCCAGGGCAAGGCGCTGGGGCTGGTGACCAACCAGACGGGCATCGACGAAGCGGGGCGTTCGACCATCGACCTGCTGGCGGAGGAAGACCGCTGCCGCCTGGTCCGCCTCTTCGCGCCCGAGCACGGCATTGACGGAAGCCGCCCTGCCGGCAAGCATGTGCGCAGCGGCGTGCACGAAGCCAGCGGCCTGCCGGTGGTGAGTCTTTACAACGGCTCCCGAGAAATCGAGCCCCTGCTGCTGGCCGGGCTCGACGCGGTGGTCGTCGATTTGCAGGATATCGGGATTCGCCCCTATACCTACATTTCCACTATGGACGCCGTGCTGCGGGCCTGCGCCCTGGCGGGCAGCACCTGCATCGTTCTCGACCGTCCCAATCCGCTGGGCGGGCATGTCGGGGGCGAAGTGCTGCAGGAGGACTTCCGATCCTTCATCGGAATCCATCCCATCCCCTATGTGCACGGCATGACCATGGGCGAGCTGGCTCTGCTGTTCCGGGACGAATTCGGCAGTCATTGTGATCTGCGTGTGGTGCCCGTCGAGGGCTGGAATCGGAGCATGCTCTTTGCCGATACCGGATTGCCCTGGGTGCCGACCAGCCCCAATGTGCCCACCGCGGACACTCCCGGGCTGATGGTGCTGACCGGCGGCCTGGGAGAACTGGGCGGCCTGAGCATCGGCATCGGCACGCCTTTGCCCTTCCGTTTGATCGGCCATCCACGCTTCGTGGCGCGGGATCTGGCGGAGACCCTGCAGACGGCCGGACTGCCGGGCGTGCGCTTCCTTCCCTGGAGCTGGACGCCGACGTTGGGCGCGCTCAAGGACAGCCTTTGCCACGGAGTCTATCTGCTCTCGGACCCCGGCGAAACACCGGACTGGCATCGGCTGCAATGGACCCTGCTGTCCACTCTGCTGGACATGCCCTGGCCCGGTTCCGCGCTGCTGGACGGGCCAGAGGACCGGTTCGACAACTTTGACAAGGCAATGGGCAGTGATCGCATGCGTCGGGAACTTGGAAGCGCCAAGAGCGGTCAATCCTATTTGGAGCACTGCCGGAAGGAACGGGACGATTTTCTGAAACGGCGGCAGCCCTGTCTGCTCTATCATTGATACGGGGCCATCACCCAGGAAGGCCTGCCAGAAAGGAGCAATCACAATGGATCGCGAAAAGCTGTGGGACAATATTCGTCAGGGATTCAAGGAGGGTGTGCAGTTCACGGTGCAGAAGACCGAGGAGCTGACGCGCATCGGCCGCCTGCGCCTCGATATTCTGAGCCAGAAGAGGAAGATCGATCGCAAGTTTTCCGAACTGGGAGGATTGGTCTACGAGTCCTTGCGCGAGGAAGACCGCGAGAAAATGGAAATCGAGGCCGCGGTGCAAAGCGTGGTCAATGATCTGCGCGAACTGGAGCAGCGGCTGAAGGATCTGGAAGCCGACCTGGAAGCCACCAATTCCAAGCCCATGGCGGATGAGGACGGCGAGGACGTGGACGGAGAAGTCGTCTACATTGCCCACATCAAGGACGAAGAAGACGAGAAGGGCGAGAAGAAGGATTCCTGATTTTCGCTGAATCCGTCTTTCCACCCGGGGCGGCGGGCTTGCACCGCGTGTCCAGAATCTGCCCATTCTGAATGCAACTTGTTCAGAATCCAAACTTTTTGTTTTGGAAAAGTGGGTCTTCTATTGTTAACATCCCCGACTTGGGACGGATCCGATGAAAAATCCAAGCGAGCAAGTTCAAAAAAATCCTACACTTGCTCACTCATTTCCACTTCAGATGATTCAGACAGGCGTGCTTCTTGCAGCCTGTTTTCTGCTCAGCACCGACCTTTTCGCGAGGGACTATGCCCCTCTTCTGTCGGAAAGGAGCATGGAGTCGCCTTTTGTCGCCGTGGCAGATCGTCTGCTGCCGGCAGTGGTTTTCATTGAAACCTCCGAAAAGGTCGACCTGAGCCGCATGCATCGCAACATGCCGGACGACAGCTTTCACGACGGGATCACGGAAGTCAGCAGCAGCGGCTCCGGGCTCATTGTCTCCGCGGAAGGCCATGTCCTGACCAATTACCATGTGGTCGAGGACGCCGATCGCATTCAGGTGCGCCTGGATGACGGGCGCGAACTGGCCGCCAGCGTTGTCGGCGTGGACAGTGAAACGGACCTGGCGGTGCTGCTGGTGAACCAGCGTTTCGGGGAGGAGCGGGTTGCACCCCTGGGCAAGTCCGAAAGCATGCGCATCGGGGATTGGGCGATTGCCCTGGGAAGCCCCCTTGGATTGCAGCAAAGCCTGACCGTCGGCGTGATCAGCGCCATGGGGCGCAGCGACCTGAGCATCTACGGGGGCGCGCCCGTGTTTCAGGATTTTCTGCAGACGGACGCCTCGATCAACTTCGGCAATTCCGGGGGGCCGCTGGCCAACATCCGGGGTGAAGTGATCGGCATCAATACAGCGATCAATTCCATGGGCCAGGGCATCGGCTTCGCGATTCCCATTGACATGGCCCGGAGCGTATACGACCAGATCCTGCAGTACGGACGTGTTCGCCGAGGGTACCTCGGCATGTCGCCCGGAGCGCTGGATCCTCCTGATCGACGTCGCCTGGGGCTGCCGGAGAATGCCGAAGGCATCCTGGTGCTCAGCGTCGAGCAGGGAACCCCCGCGGGCCGCGGGGATCTGCGTGTGGAAGACGTGATTACCCGTTTCAATGGGAATACCGTGCGTACGGTACAGGACTTCCGCATGAGAGTGGCCGAAGTATCGCCCGGGGAACTCGTCCAGGCCACCGTGCTTCGACGGGGCGAGGCCCGGGAATTGAGTTTCCGCCTGGAAGATCGCGCGGATCACGTGCCGATCGCCCAGGCCCCACGCCCGCAGCTGCCCGGACCCGGCGAAGGATTCGCCGACGAGAGCAGCCGCATTCTGGGCATGGATGTGCGGGTCGCGGGGCGCGAAACCCTGCGGCGCATGGGTGTCGAGAGCGAAGTGGACGGCGGCGTGCTCATTGTGGACATCCGCCGCGACAGCTGGGTGTACGGCGAATTGCAGGCCGACGACCTGATCACGAAGGTCGACCGCTACCGCATTCGCAGCCTCTCCGATCTTCGGAGGGCGCGCGAGGCCATTCGCCAGAGGCAGGGGGCGACCCTGTTTCATGTCATCCGGGGAGAGCGCAGCATCATTGTACCGGTGCTGCCGGACTAGAATCCTGGCGCCGTCCGCGGGCGGCTTATCCTGGAAGGACCTGATGAAAGCCAATCAGACTCTGGAACGCTACCTGCAGGAAATCGGCGAAGTCGAACTCTTGACTCCCGATCAGGAGATCGAACTGGCCAAGCGCATCAAGGCTGGCAACCAGGACGCCCTGGAGACCTTGACCAAGGCCAATCTTCGCTTCGTGGTCTCCGTGGCCAAGCAGTACCAGAACCAGGGCCTGGACCTGGGCGACCTGATCAACGAGGGCAACCTGGGTCTCATCAAGGCCGCCAAGCGCTTCGACGAAACCCGCGGCTTCAAGTTCATTTCCTATGCCGTCTGGTGGATCCGCCAGTCGATCCTGCAGGCCCTGGCCGAGCAAAGCCGCGTCGTGCGTCTGCCCCTCAACCGGGTCGGCGCGCTGAACAAGATCGGCAAGGCCTACAACAACCTCGAACAGAGCTTCGAACGCGAACCCTCGCCCGACGAGATCGCCAAGGAGCTCGACATGACGGCCTACGAGGTGACCGACACCATGAAGCGCAGCGGTCGTCACCTGAGCATGGACGCGCCCTTCAACCAGGGCGAGGAAAACCGTCTGCTGGACATTCTGCATAATGACAGCCAGCCGGCTCCTGACACCACGCTCATGGAGGAAAGCCTCAAGACGGAAGTGGCCCGGGCGCTCAGCACCCTGAGCGATCGCGAAGCGGAAGTGGTGCGCCTCTATTTCGGCCTGCACCGCGAACACCCGATGACTCTTGAGGAGATCGGCGAGCGCTTCAACCTGACTCGCGAGCGTGTCCGGCAGATCAAGGAAAAAGCCTTGCGCCGACTGCGCCACGCCAGTCGCAGCAAGAACCTGAAAGCCTATCTTGGCTGATCCGACGGGATCGTCCCGTCTTCCAGGCATTCGACCGGCAGCCGGTCCTCACCGGAGTCGTCGCTTCTAATCCAGCAGGCCATGATCAAATCCATGACCGGTTTCGGCCGCGCGGCCGGAGCCAATGAGCTCTACGATCTTCAGGCGGAACTGAGCAGCCTGAACAATCGCTACCTGGACCTGAATCTGAAGGTGCCCCGGGTGCTGAACTACTATCAGCATCCGCTGCGGGATCTGTTGAAGAAGTCCGTCCAGCGCGGAAAGCTCAATCTCTTCCTCTCGGTGCGAAAGACCGACCAGACGGAGGCGGAGTTGCCCGTCGACCAGGGCCTGGCCCGCTCGGTGGTGCGCGCGGCGGAGGAGCTGAGCCGCGAACTGGGCATCGAGAACAACCTGGGCGTCCGCGAAGTGCTTGCCGTTGACGGGGTGCTTGGCGCCCGCGAGGACAACGGCGAGAACCCGGAGCTCTGGAACCTGTGCCTGAAGGTGCTGGAATCGGTGCTGGAGGAGTTCCACGCCACCCGGGCCCGCGAGGGCGAAGCCATGGCCGAGGACATCCTGGGCCGGCTGACCACCATTGAAGAAGGGCTCCAGCGGGTCGAGACGGCCTGGCACGGCACGCGCGAGGCGCGACGCGGCCAGCTGAAGGAACGCCTGCTGCGCCTGATCGAGGAAGAGCAGGTCAAGGCCGAGCGCTTCGAGATGGAGATCGCGCTGCTGCTCGACCGCCAGGACATCTCGGAGGAGATCACGCGCTTCCAGTCGCACATCTCCTTCTTCCGCGAGACCGTATCACGCGGCGGCAGCGTGGGCAGCAAGCTCAATTTCATTGTCCAGGAGATGCTGCGCGAGGCGAACACCATCAGCAGCAAGTCTCCGGATACGGTGATGACTCACGAGGTCGTCGCCATCAAGGAGGAGATCGAGCGCATCCGCGAGCAGGTGCAGAACATTGAGTAGGGGCGCGGTGCTGGTCATGTCCGGCCCCTCCGGCTCCGGCAAGTCGACCCTGATCGCCCGCCTGCGCGAAGACTTTCCGCGCCTTTCCTTCGCGGTGTCCTGTACGACACGCTCCCCGCGGCCCGGCGAGATCGACGGCCGCGAGTACTTCTTCCTGGATCACGAGGAATTCCGGGAGAAGACGCAGTCCGGCGAGTTCATCGAATGGGAAGAGCTGCACGGAAACTGCTACGGCACGCTGAAAAGCGAACTCGGCCGGCTGTGGGACGAGGGGCGCCTGCCCCTGCTGGACGTGGATGTCAAGGGCGCGCTGCGGGTCAAGAGCCTGGAGCCTCGGGCCCTGCTGGTCTTCGTCGAACCGCCTTCCCTGGAAATCCTCGAGCAGCGCCTGCGCGCCCGGGGAACGGAAAGCGAGGAGCAGGTCCGTATACGGCTGGCTCGAAGCTGCGAAGAGATGGAGCGGGCGCGGGACTTCGACCACCGGGTGGTCAATGACGATGTCTCACGCGCCGCCGACGAACTGAAAAATGTATTCCAATCCTATATCGGAAGGATCGACGCCTCATGAAAGGCTTTGACGAGACGACCAAGGAAGACTTCCAGGATCTGAGCGACAACATCTACGAGGCGATTCTCGTGATGGGCCTGCGCGCCCGCCAGATCAACCAGCACCAGAAAGAGGAGCTGGACAAGATCCACGAAGAGTACCAGGCGGAAATGGCCCTGACGGAAAGCGAAGAGCCCGAAGAGCTCAACATTCCGCACTTCACCAAGCCGACCCTGCTCTCCCTGCGCGAGATGCTGGGCAAGAAGATCGACTACCGCTATCTCGAGCCCGAGAAGGAAGAAGAACCCGCCGCGGAAGAAGGCGAAAGCAGCGATGGCGACTCCGCCGACAGCTGAACACCGGGTTCTGCTCGGCATTTCCGGCGGCATCGCGGCCTACAAGAGCTGCGAGCTGATCCGCCTGCTGAGCCAGCGCGGCTGCACGATCCGCGTGCTGATGACCCGGCACGCGGAACGCTTCATCGGCCGCCTGACCCTGGCCACGCTCAGCGGATCGCCCGTGCTGGTGGATCCCCTGGAAGAAGGGGTCCTGTCCGGCGCGGAGCACATCGACCTGACGCTGTGGGCCGACCTGGCCATCGTCGCCCCGGCGACGGCCAACATCCTCGCCAAGACCGCGCAGGGATTGGCGGATGACTTCCTGAGCACCACGCTGTGCTCCTTCAACAAGCCCCGCCTTTTCGCCCCCGCCATGAACACTCGCATGTGGAACAATCCGGCTGTCACACGGAACGTGGAGCAGCTGCGCGCGGACGGCATTCGCATTTGTGATCCGGAAGCGGGCTGGCTGGCCTGCGGGGAAACCGGCGACGGACGCATGGCGGATCCCTCCCGGATCGCCGAACAGGCTCTTTCCATGCTGGAGGGCAGCGAAGAACTGGCGGGGAAGCATATTCTCGTCACGGCCGGCCCGACCATCGAGGACATCGACGATGTGCGCTTCCTGAGCAATCGCAGCACGGGACGCATGGGTTTCGCCCTGGCGCGGGCGGCGCACTTGCTGGGAGCCAGCGTGCGGCTGGTCGCCGGGCCGACGGAGTTGCCGACTCCGCTCGGGGTCTGTCGCACGAATGTCCGTTCCGCGGCCCAGATGGCCGACGCCGTCGATCAGCACCTGCCGGAGGCGGACGCGCTGGTCATGTGCGCCGCCGTGGCGGACTACACTCCTTCCTATTCACCCGGAAAGCTGAAGAAGCAGCCCGGGGCATTGGACCTGCGGCTGGAGCGTACACGGGACGTCCTGTCCAGCCTGCGTGAGGCGAAGGGCAACAAGGTCTTCGTCGGTTTCGCCCTCGAGATGGCGGACGCCCTTGAGTACGGCAAGGCCAAGCTGCAGGCCAAGGGGCTGGACCTGATCTGCGTCAACGACGCCTCGCGGGAGGGCCGCGGCTTCGCCTGTGACACGAACCAGCTCAGCCTGCTGTTTGCCGACGGGCATCGTCGCGACCTGGACATGGGCAGCAAGGACGAGCAGGCCCGGATCGTGATGAGGGAACTGTCCGGGCTGCTGGCTGCCGCCTCCCGGTGAAGCGGATTCTCGCTCTGTACGACGACTGGGCGCCCACCTACGATCGTGATCCCAATCCCACCCGTGACCTCAAGGACCAGGTGCTTGCCCGGCGCCTGGACGGTATTTCCTGTGATCTTGCCATCGAGGCCGGCTGCGGGAGCGGCCTGCAGACCCTCCGCCTGGTCCGCTGCTGCAAGCATGTCCACGCGCTGGATTTCTCGAGCGGCATGCTGGAGCAGGCCCGGCGCCGTGTGACGGAAGGGCATGTCCGTTTCCTGCAGGCCGACCTTCGCCGGGCCTGGCCGCTGGACGAGCCGGCCGACCTGATCCTGGCCGCGCTGGTGCTGGAACACATCGAGGACTGCGGCTCCTTCTTACGGGAAGCGTCCCGGCTGCTGAAGGAGGAAGGGCTGCTGCTGCTCTGCGAGTATCACCCGGCGCGCACATCCGAGGGGAGGCAGGCGCGCTTCGAGAAGAACGGGGAATTGCGAAGGATCCCGTCCTGGTCTCATTCCGAAGAGCGCCTCGTCGAGTGGGCCGACGAGGCGGGGCTGGGGCTTGTCTACCGCACGGACCACTACGGGGCGGGGAGCCGTCCCGAAGTGCCTCGCCTGCTGGAGCTGCAGTTCCGGCACAAGAGCGCCTGAGCGGCCCTGTCCACTCCAGCGGACATTCTGCGCGTTTGTGCCTTGGGCAGAGAATTTTTTTGGGGATGAAAGCTGTGCACTGTGAGTAGGAGCGTGTAGACCCCCGACACTTTCCCGCTTTCCCTATTTTGTCCGAATCGCCGGACAGCGCCGGACAGCCGCCTAGGACTGGATCATTGCGGCAACTTGTTCCAGGTCAGCTGCCAGCATTCCCTGGCTGTCCTCGTCCTTGATCTGATCGCAGAAGCTGCGCGCCGTGTTCAGACTCGAAGACGCCTGCTTGTCGCCCAGCACTGCTTGTGCGCGCGCCAGGGCTTCCCATGCGTAGCCCAGGTAGAAGGGGGCCAACTTGCCTTCTTCGCTGATCGTGATGCATTTTCGGGCATAGCGCTCACCCGCGTCCGCTTGTCCGCTGATGGCGTATACACGTCCCAGCTGCCAGTAGCCGACGCTCAGCTCCTGTGGTCCATGGCTCTTGACCCGTTTCCAGTGGTGCATAGAGACCTCCGCCAGGCGCCGCATGTCCTCGTTCTCTTCCTCGCTGCGCCCGCTCTTCTCGATCAGGTCCCAGCAGGCATTGAAAGCGCCCGCCGCCAGGCCCTTGTGGATAGTCTGGAGTTGTTCCTCGCTGAACTGGGGGGAGTTGCTGCTCATGGTGTCCTCTTCTATTTCGGTTCCGGAATCCAAGATAGGTCGATGGCTGCCGAGGTGGAAGCCCGCTCGGACTGGTTCAAGAGAAGCTTTGGTCGATCATTGCTTCCCAGCCGCCCACTGCGGATCTTGAAGCATTGAAGAAGGACCGCATATGACGACCCGCCCCATGCGCCAGGCCCTGATGGACTGGCTGGAAGAACAGCAGGATTTCGACTGGCTGCCTGCATCCGCCCAGGCACGCAAGCTGTTGCTTGGAGGTAGCGCTGCTCTGCTGAGGGCGCGTCAGGCGAAACAGAATGCTCACCTGGCCTCTTCTGTGCCGTCTTCTCCTGACAAGAAATCGACGCCACGGCAGAACTCTCGACCAACGACGGCGGCTCCTGTTCGCGCGCCGAAATCCGCGCCCTCAGCCGCGACAGCGCCCGTACAGGCTGCGGGTCCCCTGGGCGCGGGCAATGTCTTGAGCGAGATCGAATGCGCTTTTTCCGATCTGGAGGCCCTGCGCTCCAGTTTTGCTGACTGCAGTCTCTGCGGTATTGCGGCTCGCAGGCAGCACCTGGTCTTCGGAGTCGGCAATCCGCAGGCGGACCTGGTGGTGATTGGCGAAGCGCCGGGCGCCGAAGAGGACCGCCAGGGTGAGCCCTTCGTCGGCCCGGCGGGTCAGTTGCTGGACAAGATCCTCGCCGCCATCGGCTTCGCCCGCTCGGATGTATACATTGCCAACATTCTCAAGTGCCGCCCGACCAACAACCGAGACCCCAATGCCGAGGAAGTGCACAACTGCTCGCCATACCTGCTGCAGCAGCTGGCCCTGATCAGGCCCAAGGTGATCCTTGCTCTGGGCCGGGTCGCGGGCAAGACCCTGCTGGGCGTTGAGGAGTCGCTGGCCTCCATGCGCAGAAAGCAGCTGAGCTTTCGCGGTGTGCCCCTGGTGGTCACCTATCACCCGGCGGCCTTGTTGCGGAATCCGCACTGGAAGCGCCCATGCTGGGAGGACGTACAGAAGGCGGCTGCCCTCCTGAAAGATCAGAGCGCCACGCCGGGCAGCCTTCCCCCCGCGAAATCCTGAGATTCCATCGACTTCTGTCCATTCCTGTTTGCCATTCGACTGACCACAAGAGCCTCTTTCGTTCCGGTGCCAGGCACGGTGCCAAGGACGGTGCCAGGCACGGTGCCAGGGACGGTGCCAAGGACGGTGCCAGGGACGGTGCCAGGCACGGTGCCAAGGACGGTGCCAGGGGCGGTGCCAGGGACGGTGCCAGGGACGGTGCCAAGGACCGTGCCAGGGACGGTGCCAGGGACGGTGCCACGGACAGTGCCATGGACAGTGCCAAGGACAGTGCCACGGACGGTGCCAGGGACAGTGCCAGGGACAGTGCCATGGACAGTGCCATGGACTGTATATATCGTTGGGGTCGTTCGCGAACGACCCTTACGCGGGCGACGGCCTACACCTTTACCTCTTGCCAACGATTCCCCCGCCATTGCCATTGCAGCAGGATCGCAAGGAAGAGGAGATACAGGGCCAGGCCGGCAAAGGCGGTCACGATGCCCGCCTCGAAGAGGATCACGGCCACGGCGGTGAAGGGAATGAAGAAGAGCCAGTTGATGCCGATCTCGGCCCACATGACGAAGAGCGTCATGCCGCTGCCGCGCAGGCAGCCGGCTGTCGTCATGGCCATGGCATCGATGGCCTGCACCAGGCCCATCAGCTGCAGCGCGGGCTTGCCGGCCTGGATCACGCCCGCATCTTCCGTGAACACGCCGAGCAGGGTTTCCGGGATCAGCAGGAAGAGCAGACCGAGGGCGCTCATCATCAGCATGGCCAGTTGCTGGGCCGTATCACCGTCTTCGCGGGCCTGCTGCAGCCTGCCGGCCCCCAGGTCCTGGCCGATCATCGTGCTCGCCGCGATGCCGATGGCGAACCCAGGCATGAAGCTGACACTCATCACATTGATGATCAGGTTGGTCGCCGCCACCTCGACCAGGCCGACACGGTGCATGAAGCTGGTGAAGAAAGTGAAGCCGGCCATGGTGAGGAAGGTCTGTACGGCGGCGGGTGAGCTGAGCGCCACCAGTTGGCGCAGGTCGGCCGGCCGTACGGCACCCAGTACCCGCATGGCGTGTTCGCGGAAGACCCGGCGTATACGAAGCCGATCCAGGAAAAGCAGCGCCCCCAGGGCCGTCGCCACCGTGCTGGCCAGGCCGGCGCCGGCGACCCCCATGGCCGGGCTTCCCAGATGGCCATAGATGAAGACCCAGTTGAGGAAGATGTTCGACAGGTTGACCACGAGGGAGATGCGCATGTGCTCCTTCGTGTCGCCGATGCCGTTGAAATAGCCCTTGAGCGCGCTGATCACGAGGAAGGGCGCCAGGGCAAGCAGGCGCAGCCGTGTATACTCGCTGCAGAGGGGCATCAGCGGATCGGCGGGATCTGTGAGCACGATGCGGAAATAGGGTTCCACGAGCCAAAGGCAGAGGAGCGTCAGGACACCCCCAAGGGCAAGGGCCAGCAGCAGGCTTTCACGCAAGGTCAGCACGGCCTCGCCAAAGCGTTTTTCCCCGAAGCGACGCGAGGTAATCACCTGTGTGCCGGTCGCCAGCTCGCCGGCCGCGCCCAGCACCATCCAGATGGCCACTCCAGCGAGACCCGTCGCCGCCAGCGCCTCGACCGAGATCCGGCCCACCATGAAGGTGTCGACCAGCCCGACCAGGGTCTGGGACATGTGGGAAATGACGACCGGGACGGCGATCGGCAGGATGCGGCGGACAATGTCGCGGCGTAGGAAAGGCATCAGCGGATCAATCTCTTCCGGGGTATCACGAAAGGAAGGCGCGCGGGAAGCGTCTTTCCCCCGGGGGATGTGCTATTCATCCAGCAGTGCCGTCACACGCCCGATTTCTAGATCGAGCACCTCGGCGTCCAGCCGCCCTGCCAGGGCCTCGCGCAGGCGCGCCCTGGAATCCTTGCGCCCTTCGAGCAGCAGGACCTTGCGCGGTTCGATGCGCTCCAGCATCTCGACCAGTTCCCGGCGGCTGCTGTGTGCGCTGAAGTGGAAGCTTTCGACACGGCAATGCCGCTCGATGTCCCCGTCGCCGAAGGGGACGCTTTCGCCCGGCCCGGCCTTGAGCACGGCCTTGCCGATAGTCCCCCCGGCGCAGTGGCCGGAGAAGAAGATCCCGTGCACGGCGTGGGGCAGCAGGCGCCGGGCCAGGTCCCAGGACAGGCTGTCCGGGGAAAGCATGCCGGAGCTGACCAGGTAGATCTCGCTGCCGCCCTCGTGCACGCGATCGACCATGTCGGGGCTGTAGATGTCGACCAGTGTATCACGGAAGGCGAAGTCCGGCAGCAGGCGGCGGTCGCCTTCCGCGTAGGCGTCGTATACATCGGCCACGTGCCAGGCGTCCTCGCCCACGTGGATCGGGAGGGGCGGAATGCGCCCCTTCTTCTTCAGGCTGTGCAGGATGAAGAGCAGTTCCTGTGCGCGTCCCAGGTTGAAGACCGGCATCAGGATGCTGCCGCCCATCCGCTCCACGTCGCGGATCGCGCTTTCCAGGCGCTGAATCTCGTCGCGGCGTGTGTTGTCCTGGTGGAAATCGGACCAGGCCATGGTGGTCTTGGTCAGCACCATGTCCGCCGAGGCGGGCAGGCTGGCCCCCTGGATCACGCTCTGCGGCCGCAGGCAGGTGTCGCCGGTGCTGAAGAGGATGGCTTCTTCCCCCTCCAGCCGGAATCCGATGCTGCCCAGGATGTGTCCGGCATCATGCGCGCTGACACGGACGCCGGCGGGGTTCCAGGAGCCTTCCAGCTGCCGGCTCTCGCCGTGGCGGATGCGTACGACACTCTCTTCGAGGAGCTCGAGGTCGGCCACCGTATACAAGGGGAAGTCCGGGCTGCGGCCCTCGTGGAAGGCGCGGTTCATCAGCACCGCCCGGCGGGTGAGCTGCAGGCGGGTCAGTTCCCAGGTGGCGGGAGTGCAGAGGATGCGCGCCCGCGGCCAGCGCTGCAGGACGATCGGCAGCGAGCCGCAGTGGTCCAGGTGGGCGTGACTGAGCAGGATCCAGTCCAGGGGCCAGTTGCCGATGGCGGAGAGATCCGGCAGGCCCGCCTCGCCCTCCCGGGAAAGATCGATGCCCGCATCCAGCAGGATGCCGCAGCCATCTACTCCCAGGTATTGGCAACTGCCGCGGAAGTCTTCTCCCGGGCCCAGTACGATCAGTTCCATGTCTCTCGCTCCTCCAGGTCTGCGCCGACGGCAGACGGCAGACGGCAGGGCAAATTCCGGTTTTCGGCCACCTTTTCCAAGCTGTCCGGTGATTCGGCAAGACCGGGGTTTTCTACTTTCGATCATGCATTCTGATTCATCGGCACCCCGGCCGACTGTTCCAGCCTTCGGCCGGCGCCTGTTGCGGATCCGCCTGGGAAACCGGCTGCGAGAGAGCCTGCGGGACCCCCTGGGGAGTCTGTGGTTCCTGGGGTGGCTTGGTTTCCTGCTGCTGGTCGCGGCAAATATCGTGCATCAAGCGGTGCTGGGGCTGGCGGACAAGCTGGGCGGACCAACCGATTCTGCCGCAGCGGTGACCCTGGCCCTGCTCATGCACGTGGCCCTGTTCCATGGATTGGCCCAGGAAGGCCGGGAAGGGCAGCGTCCCTGGATCCGGGTGCTTCCCCTGGCAGATGCGGCATCAAGGCTTCTCCTGCGTGCATTCGGCGCGCTGGCGTTGTGCCTTCTCGCTTACTTGGCGTCGATGGATGGAGGTGCATGGAGCTCCTGGGCCTCCCTGCTGCTTCTGCCCGCGGCCTTGCGCCTGGGTTTTTTCCTGCCCGCCGGTCTGGTCGGCAGGGGCTGGCTGCCGCTTGCCCTGTATCTTCTGCCCCTTTCCGGATCGGCGCACGCGGAGGCCGCGCGCCTGCTTTTCGTTCTGGCGCCCTTGTTCCTGCTGCTTCCTGCCGCAAGACAGGACCCACCGGCTCGCGGAAGGCCCCGGCCCTTCGTCCGTCGACTGCGCGCATGGGATCGGCTGCATCCCCTGTTCCTGGCGGCCGGCGTGCTGCTGGCGCCCTTGCCGCTGGCCCTGTTGGCGGGATTCGCCTGGCACAGGCTGCTCCTGGGTCCCTGTCTCACAAAGGCCGGAGCGGCGGTCCGTGTGACGCGCGTACTGCCCCTTTCCTGGGGCCGATTCCTGCAGGGGCAGGTGCTGGAGATCGCGCGCCGCCTGTGGCCCGTTCCGGGGCTGCTGCTGGTCATGCTGCTGCTTCGCGACGGGATGTACTCCTTGCCCTGGCTGCTTCTGCTGCCGGCGGACGCCCTGCTGCTTCTTTCCCTGCGATTGGCCCTGCCGGACTCCCCGCGCCTGCGGGAGCTGCTCGGCGGAATCCTGGTGGCGCTCGCTCTCTTCTGTGCACTGCTGCTGCCCCCGCTGCTGGGGCCGCTGCTGCTCCTGCTGGGTCTCCTGCTGTATACGGCGGCGCGCCACAGCCGGGAAAGGAGCGCCTGGTGAGTGACGCACTGCTGCAGGTCCGGAACCTGCGGATCACCCTTTCGGGGCGCGAGGTGCTGCAAGGCATCGACCTGGACCTGGCGGCCGGAGAGTGGCTCGGTCTGGTCGGCGCCAACGGGAGCGGGAAGACGACCCTGGTGCGCAGCATCTGCGGCAGGCTGCCGGTGCAGGCCGGGTGTGTCACGGTTTCCGGGAAGGATCTGGCGGAGCAGCCGGTGCCGGCCAAGCAGGCTCTAGGCGTGTGCCTGGAGCCGGCGGCCCTGCCCGAAGACCTGAGCCTGCGCCAGTTCCTCGATCTGTGGGCCTGGGGCAAGGGCCGGAAGGCCTGCGGAGTCGAGGACCTGGCGCTTTGTGATGCACTGGACCTTGGCGAGGAACTGGATCTCCCCTTGGGCGCCTACAGCCTGGGCATGAAACAGAAGGCCTCCCTGGTCGCCGCCCTGATGGGGGATCCTCCCCTGCTGCTGCTGGATGAGAGCCTCAGCAACCTGGATCCACTCAGTCGGGTCCGCCTGCGGGAGCTGCTGGGCGAGCGCCACCGGGCAGGTTGTTCGATCCTCTACTGCGCCCACGAATTCAGCGAGCTGCAGCGCTGCTGTGACCGGGTGCTTGCGCTGGAAGAAGGACGGATCTTCGCCTTCTGGCATCGCGAGGAATGGAGCGGACGGGACCTGGAGGCCCTGTTCCTGGCGGCCCTCGAAGAGATTCGCGGCGACAGGGGAGACCGATGATGCACGAGAAGCCGAATGCGGCCGCTGCTGTTGGGGATGAGCTGCTGGTGATCGGCGCGGGCGCGGCGGGACTGTTCTGCGCGGCCCGGGCGGCGGAAGGCGGACGAAAGGTCCGGCTGGTGGATCACGGCCGCGAAGCCGGGCGCAAGATCCTGATCAGCGGAGGCGGGCGCTGCAATTTCACCAACAGCGGGGCAAGGCCGGAATGCTACCTGGGCGAGGATCCCGCCTTCTGTACCACGGCCCTGTCGGCCTTCGGGCCCGGGGATTTCCTGGATCACATGCGCCGGTGGAACCTGGGCTGGAAGGAGAAGGCGCGCGGCCAGCTGTTCTGCGAGCAGCGGGCCAGGGCCTTGCGGGGCGCCCTGGTCGCCGATTGCCGCAGGAGCGGCGTCCGCCTGCTGCTGGATGCGGCCATTGAAGGCCTGCAGCCTCAGGGGCAGGGCTTCCGCTTCCGCTTGAATGGCCGGGCGGAACGCGCGCGGCAGGTGGTCGTCGCCACGGGGGGATTGTCCTTTCCCAAACTGGGCGCAAGCGATTTCGCCTACCGCCTGGCCCGGGAACTGGGCCTGCGCCTGGTGGAGCGGCGACCGGCCCTGGTGCCGCTTTGTCTCACGGGACCCCTGCAGGAGTTCAGCTCGGGGCTCAGCGGGCTGTCGCTGCCGGTCGCGATCCGCTGCGGGGACACCCGCTTCGGGGAGGACCTGCTCTTCACCCACCGCGGACTCAGCGGTCCCGCCGTGCTGCAGATCAGCTCCTACTGGCAGCCGGGGCGTGAAGTGCGCATCGACTTCCTGCCCGGGCGCAGGCTGGAGGAGCTGCTGGGAACCGCCGATGGATCACGCCAGCTACTCTCGACACGGCTGGCGGAGTACCTTCCGCGCCGTTTCTGCCAGGCCTTCGCCGATCGTTTCAGCGGCAACCCGCGGGTGGCCGAGTGCCGGGGGCGTGTCCTGGAGCGCCAGCAGGGCTGGTGGCAGGACTGGCGCCTGAAGCCTGCCGCCGACGAGGGCTACCGCAAGGCCGAAGTCACACGCGGCGGCATGGCGACGGAGGAACTCGACCCGTATACCATGGAATGCCACAAGGTTCCAGGCCTGTACTTCATAGGCGAGGCCGTGGACATTACCGGCTGGCTGGGCGGTTACAATTTCCAGTGGGCCTGGGCCTCGGCCTTCCTGGCGGCCAGGGCTCTATCGCTCTGATACCCTCATCGGAAGAGCTCGCACGGAGAGCACGGAGGTGACAGGGAGCGCTGAGAAGAAGAGATTGTCAGACAGAATGGCAATCGACTTCTCCGTGGCCTCTGTCACCTCCGTGCTCTCCGTGCGAGATTTTACGAGGACGACTCCCGCAAAGCGAGAGTTTTTGTGAAGCCGGCGAGGGCGCGGCGGCGGGGAGGGTCGAGGGCCAGGGTGTAGCTCCAGGCGGGCGGGCGGGTCGGCAGCAGTTTCTTTTGCAGGATGCCAGCGGTGGCCAGGCGATCCAGGGCCAGGGAGAGGGCGCGGTCGCTGATCGGTTCCAGACGGCTTCGCAGCTCGCCGAAGCGTCGTTCCTGCTGCAGCTCCAGCAGCAGTGGCAGCGCCCATCGATCCAGCAGCAGTTCGGGCGCCTCGCTGAAGGCTTGATCCAGCTCCGCGGCGGCCGCGGCAAGGGCCTGGTGTTCCTCGACGAGCAGGTATTCGGGGCGCAAGGGATGTCCATGGCCGGGATTCGGGCGCAGAAGCCGCAGCGCGAGCAGGTGTTCCAGGGACTGGCGAAATGCGCCCCTGCTGGCCCCAAGCGCCTTCAGCAGCGGCGCGACGCGCCATCCGGATTGGCGGCCGAAGGCGGCCAGCAGCGGCAGGCTCCAGCGATAGCGGCAGAGGGCCAGCAGGTCGATTCTTTTTCGCCGCGCCACGATTTCCCGATGGTTTCTTGTTGGAAGTATAGTAACTATAAAAAGTGACAAGTCATCGAACCCCCTCAAGAAAGGAAGAACAATGGCATTCGAGTACAAGGGCGACCTGACCTGCGCCATGGGCGTGAAGGACCTCAAGGCCGGCCTGGCCTGGCTGAAGGAGATGCTCAACTTCGAGGTGATGTACCACATGGAGGAGATGGGCTGGGCCGAGGTGCACTCGGCCGTCGCCAAGGTGACGATCGGTCTCTCGCAGGTGGAGCAGGTCAAGACCGGCGGCGGCGCCACCCTGGTCTTCGGAGTGCTGGACATCGATGCGGCGCGCGCCGAGCTGGAAGGCAAGGGCGTGCGCTTCGACGGCGAGACCATGGTCATCGAGGGCATGGTCAAGCTGGCCACCTTCTTCGATCCCGACGGCAACACCTTCATGTTCTCGCAGAGCCTGTCGGACGAGATTCCCGGCTAGTCGTTGTCGCTCTTTGACCTTCGTCAACGACAGCGGGCCCGCTTCCGTCATCTTCGGAAGCGGGTCTACTATTCGGAGAGCAGATGAAGCGGGACGAAGTGCTGGAGCTGCTGCGGGATGCGAGTCCGTTGCGGCACGAGGAATTGCGTCGACGCGCCGATGCCCGCCGGCGGGATGGCCTGGGCGATGTCGTACACCTGCGCGGCCTGCTCGAAGTCAGCAACCATTGCCGGAGGGACTGCGCCTATTGCGGCATCTTCCGAGGCAACCGTGAGGTGAAGCGCTATCGCCTGGAAGACGCGGACATCCGCCAGGGCGCAAGGCTGGCGCAGGCCCGCGGCTATGGCACGGTGGTGCTGCAGGCCGGAGAGGATCCCGGCCTGACCCGGGAGCGCGTGGCCGGGTGGATCCGCTGGATCAAGGAGAACACGCCGCTGGCGGTGACACTCAGCCTGGGCGAGCGCGAGGACGAGGAACTCGCCGCATGGCGTGAAGCGGGCGCGGACCGTTACCTGCTGCGTTTCGAGACCTCCGACCAGGAGCTGTATCACCGCATCCACCCGGACCTGCCCGGCCGCAGGAGTGATCGCTTCCTGCTGCTGAAGAAACTGCGTGGAATGGGCTATGAGATCGGCAGCGGCGTGATGACGGGGGTGCCGGGCCAGAGCCTCGCCAGCCTGGCCGATGACCTGCTGCTCTTCCGGGAGCTCGACCTGGACATGATCGGTGTCGGCCCCTGGCTGCCGCACCCGGCGACGCGCCTGCCGCACAGTCAGCCACTCGACAGGGATCAGGCGCCCCAGGGCAATGTCCTGGCCCTGAAGACGATCGCACTGGCGCGCATCCTCTGTCCGCAGGCCAACATTCCGGCGACGACCGCCCTGGCGACACGGGATCCGCGGGAGGGCCGCGCCTCCGGTCTGTTACACGGCGCAAATGTTCTCATGCCCAACCTGACACCGGCAGAGCGCCGGTCTTCCTACGATATCTACCCGGACAAGGCCGTGCTCGGAGACCGCCGCGACGGGGACGAGGAATCGCTTCCAGCGTGGCTCGTCTCACAGGGGCGATCCGTCGGCACGGGGCCGGGAGGCCGGCGGAGGGGGTAATTCTCGAGTCTGTTCGACTGCGCTGCGGGCGCAATCCCACAGCGAGAGTCAAGTCGCCGCCCATCTACCCCCGTCCCAGCTTCCGCATGCACCAGGCGCTTGCCGGTCCCCAGAGCAGGGCGAAGCCGATGGATGTGATCCAGACCCATGCCGGGGATTGTCCGCCGTAGCCTGAAGAGGCGGCGGTTGCAGGAGCAGGATCAGCGCCGAAGAGGCCCGCGGCGATCTTGGCGAAGGACAGGCCGATCACGCCGGCGTATACGATCCGCAGGAAACGGTCGCTGACCCGTCGCTTGAGCCAGATGCCGGCCGGCGTCCCCAGGCTTCCCCCCAGCACCAGCCAGAAGGCCACTTCCGGGCGCAGGTTGCCGTTGAAGAGAATGTGCCCCGTGCCCGCCGCCAGCGCCCCGAAGAGGATCGCCAGCTGGATCACGGGAATCGCCTTGCGGATGGTGGAGCCGCTGAGCTGCATCAGCATCGGAATCAGCAGCACGGCGCCCCCGATGCCGAGGAAGCTGCCGACAAAGGCCACGGCCGCCGTCGCCAGGGCCGGCACAAGGGGAGACAGGGGCTGGTCGGAAAGGGTCGTTTTCAGGCGGAAGGGCAGCTCGAGCATCAGCGGCGAGGGCGCGTGTTCGCCCGCGGGCGGCCTGTGCAGCAGTCGCCTGGCCGCCAGCAGGAGGATCAACAGGAAGCCGGCGCGGATCACCTGGTCCAGCAGCTGCGGATCCTCGAAACGGGCGATCACCATGCTGCCGGAGAGGGCGCCGAGCACGGCCCCGCCTCCCAGCCAGCATCCGAGGGACCAGTCGACCTTGTGCTCGCTGGCGTTGTAGACGGTCGCTGCCGCCGAGTTGCCCACGATGGCCGCCGCGGTCGAGGCCGTCGCAAAACGCGGCGGAAGGCCCAGGGCCATCAGGATGGGATTGATCACCACGCCGCCGCCCAGTCCCAGCAGGCCCGCCAACAGGCCCCCCGCCGTGCCGGCCGCCAGCAGGATCCAGGGCGAGCTCACGCCTCCGGCTTCCCGTTGGAAGCGGCCGCCCCGTTGCGGCTCTGCAGCATCCAGAGGCGGTGGTAGATGCCTTCGTGATCCATCAGTTCACGGTGGGTCCCCGACTCGACCAGTTCCCCGTGATGCAGCACCAGGATCTGGTCCGCCTGCTGGATCGTGCTCAGCCGGTGGGCGATCACCACCGAGGTACGGCCCTTCAGCAATTCGGCGATCGCTTCCTGGATCAAGCCCTCGCTGCGCGTGTCCACGCTGCTGGTGGCCTCGTCGAGCAGCAGCAGGTCCGGATTGTGCGCCAGCGCGCGGGCGAAACTGACCAGCTGGCGCTGGCCGCCGGAGAGGCTCTGGCCGCGCTCGCTGACTTCCGTGTGGAAGCCTTCGGCCTTGCCATCGACCCAGTCGAGCAGTCCCGTGCGCCGCGCTGCCTCGCGTACGCGCTCCTCCGGGTAGTCCTCGCCCAGGCAGATGTTGTCCCACAAGGTGCCCTGGAAGAGAAAGACGTCCTGCAGCACGATCGCCATGCGGCGGCGCAGCTCGTCCAGCCGGTAGTCGCGCAGGTCGACGCCGTCGAGCAGGATCCGGCCCTGCTGGGGCTCGTAGAAGCGCAGCAGCAGGCTGGCGATGGTGCTCTTGCCGCTGCCCGTATACCCTACAAGCGCCGTCGAGCTGCCCGCGGACACGCGGAAGCTGATGTCCTTCAGCACCGGAATGCCCTTCTCATAGGAGAAATGCACGTGCTCGAAGACGATCTCGCCCTTCAGCTTCGGCAGCAGCTGTTCTCCGCCGGTGATCGTCGGATGCCTGTCGAGGATCTCGAAGACGCGCTCGGCGGCGGCCATCGCGTTCTGCAGGATGTTGTACTTCTCGGCCAGGTCGCGGATCGGGCGGAAGAAGCGCTCGGCGTAGTTGAGGAAGGCCACCAGGGTGCCGAAAGTCAACACGCCGTCGAGCACGCGTCCGCCGCCGACCCAGAGCACGCCGGCCGTGGCCACGCTGCCCAGCACTTCCATCAGCGGGAAGAAGACGGCGAAATAGAAGATCGTCCGCAGGTGCTCGTCCATCAGCCGCGTGTTGATCTGCTCGAAGATCTCCCGGTTGCGGGCCTCGCGCCGGAAGAGCCTGACGACGGCCATGCCGGTGATGTTCTCCTGCAGGAAGGTGTTCACATCCGCCACCAAGGCGCGCACGCGGCGGAAGGCGGCGCGCACCAGCTTCTTGAACTGAAAGGTGGCGAGCATGATCACGGGCACCACTGCCAGCAGCATCAGCGCCAGGCGCCAGTCCATCCAGAAGAGCACGCCGACGATCAGCACCAGGCTGAGAATGTCCTGGAAGATGAGGATCAGCCCGCCGGTGAAGAGCTGGTTCAGGTTCTCGACATCGTTCGTGAGACGGGTCATGATCTGGCCGACGGGCGTGCGGTCGAACCAGCCCATCTGCATGCTTGTCACGCGGCGGTAGAGCGAGCGCCGCAGGTCGACGACGATGCGCTGGCCGATGAAGCCCGTCAGCACCTGCTGGAAATAGCGTGTCACGAAACCGCCGGCGACCAGCAGCAGGAAGACCAGGATCGTTCCGCGCAGGCCCTCCAGGTCGCCGCCGGCGATGTCCACGTCGATGGCGTGCCGTGTCACAAGGGGAATCGCCGTCTCGAAGAGCGCGGCGCAGATGATCAGCGAGAAGGCGCCGGCGGCCATCCAGCCGTAGGGGCGCAGCATGCCGGTCAGGCGCTTCAGCAGGCTCCAGTCCAGGCCCTTGACATCGCGGCGATCAGGCATGCTCGTCCCCGCCGTGACTCAACTCCTCTTCCAGCTCCTGCCGGCGATAGAGGTCGGCGTAGAGCCCCTTGTGCTCCAGCAGCTGCTCGTGTGTTCCGCTCTCTGTGATCCGCCCTTCCTGCAGCACGATGATGCGGTCGGCGCCGCGCAGGGCGCTCAGGCGGTGGCTGGCGATCAGCGTGGTGCGGCCGTCCATGTACTGACGCAGCTCGCCGATGATCTCTTCTTCCGTGTGGTTGTCCACGGCGCTCAGGCAGTCGTCGAGAATCAGCACGCGGGGCTGCATCAGCACGGCGCGGGCGATGGTCGAGCGCTGCTTCTGCCCGCCGCTCAGCGTGATGCCCCGTTCGCCGATCGCGCTCTCCCAGCCGTCCGCCAGCTGTTCGATGTCGCTGGAAATGCGGCTGATCTCGCTGGAGCGCAGAAAGTCCTCCTCGCTGGCGTGCTCCTTGCCGAAGCGCACGTTGTTGCGCAGGGTCTCGCTGAACAGGAAGGCGTCCTGTGGCACGACGGCCATCTCGGCGCGCAGTTCGTCCAGTTTGAGTTCGGCCAGGGGCTTGCCGTCCAGCAGCACGCGGCCGCTCTGGGGTTCCAGCTCGCGGCAGATCAGCTTGAGCAGGGTCGACTTGCCGCTGCCGGTCTCGCCGACTACGCCGAGCACGGAACCCGCCGGCAGCTCGAGATCGATGTGCGACAGAACTTCCGGGCCGTCCTCGTAGGCGAAGCTCAGGTCCTGCAGCGTGATCGCTCCGCCCTGCCGCCCCACGGCCCTTCCTTCGCCGAGCACATCCGGTTCGCGGATGATCTCGTCCAGGCGCCGCATGCCGGCGTCGCCGCGCTGCAGGAGGTTGGTGACCCAGCCGATGGCGATGGTCGGCCAGGCCAGCATGCTCATATAGGTCGAGAAGGCCACGTATTCGCCCAGCTGCAGCTTGCCGGCGACAATGTCCGTGCCCGCCAGCCAGAGCAGGATCGCCTGGCTCAGGGCGAAGAGCGCTCCCATCAGCGGACGGAAGGCCGCATCGGTGCGGATCAGGCTCATCTGGATCTGCAAATATTTTTCCAGCTCGCCGTCGAAGCGCCCGGCCATGTACTCTTCGCGGGCATAGGCCTGGATCACGCGAATGCCGGCGGCGCTTTCCTGCACATGGCTCGAGATGCGCCCGTACTGCTTCTGGCTCAGCAGGGTCAGACGATGGATGCGTTTCGAGATGCGGTAGACGATCACGCTGACGACGGGGAGCATCACCAGCACGACCAGCGAAAGCCTGAAGCTCATGCTCAGCATCATCGCCAGGCCGAAGCCGCCCAGCATCAGGGTGTCCATGCTGTACATCATGCCCGGACCGCTCGCCAGGCGCACGTTCTCGATGTCCTGGGTCGCCCGGCTCATGATGTCGCCGGTCCGCTGGCGGGCGAAGAAGCGCGGGCTCAGGGCCAGCAGGCGCTCGAAGAAGAGCTCGCGCAGGTCGCGTTCGACCAGCCGCGAGGTGCCGATCAGCTGCTGCCGCATGCCGAAGCGCGTCACCCCGCTGACCACCGCCAGGCCCAGCAGCACGCCGATGTACCAGCCCAGGGAGTGGTTCTGCAGCCCCTGGCCCAGGTCGTCAATGGCCAGCCCCAGCACCCGCGGCCCGAAGATGAAGAGGCTGTTGGTCACCAGCACCAGCAGCGCCCCGCGCAGGATGCGTCCGCGGTAGCGGCCCAACAGGGGCAGGATGTGGCGCAGGTTCTTGATCGGGCACTCCGGTTGACGAAGCCAAGAATGTAGGGGAAGGGGAGGACGATTCCCGAACCGCTTTTCTCCTCACATAGCATCGCTATCGATATCGGAATCGCTATCGGGATCGATGCCAGCGCAGCCAGGAATGCCGGCGGGCGACTGCCCCAAGATCCCCTGGCCAGAAAAAACGGTTCCCTTGACTCATGTCGGGCGTTCAGTCATGCCATTTCCTACACTCGTTCGCTGTCCCGCACGGCAAGGAGGAGGTCCCCCATTCGCACCGTCTTCATCCTGTTGACAATTTTCTGCGCCTGGCATACAACTCAGGCAACGGTACTCCATGTCCCCCAGGATTTCCCAATCATCCAGCAAGCCATCAATCTATCCATGACGGGTGACACTGTTCTGCTTGCACCAGGAGTATACGAGCAGCAGTTCACTGTGCCGTCAGGGCATTTGACACTAGCATCTAACTACCTGTATAGCATGGCTGAAGAGGATGTGCAAAACACGATTCTAGACGGCGGCGGAGTTGGCCCAATCGTTCGTGTGGAGATGGGGTCAGGGGACAGTCTGCGTTTAATTGGGGTGACGGTTACCGGGGGGCGGGGGTTCTACGATACGGATAACTGGCAAATTGTCGGTGGTGGCATCCATGTAGACAATGTCGGTTATCTGCAGTTGCGATCCATGCGCTTTCATGGGAACACAAGTAGCCAAATGGGCGCCGCAGTACAGTTCCTGAACACAGATCCTCAATCTCGTGGCGTCTTTGATTTCCAGGATGTGCATTGTAGAGACAATTACGATGAGGAGGATTTTTCACCATCAAACTATGCAATCCAACTTTTTGGAGCTCGTTCAATATTTGGTTCAGGGATATACGTACGAGCCGCACAAATGCGAGGGGAAGCACAGATCAGTTTGTCTGCTCGTGATTCGCTTTTTTTGGAGAATGTTCACATCGACAGTCTGAGCCAGTTAAAATCTCCAGCCTTTGTCTGTCAAATATTCAATTCAGGGCGTGCGGCAGTACGAGATGTTTTCATACGGGATAACCAAGCAATCGGTGGTCCCATAGTGGGCTTCACTGCGGATGATTTCACACATCTGTCAGTCAGGAACATTCATATGGAGAGAAACAATTACGAATACGACAGAGGACGCATAGACTACGGTTCGGGACTGCATCTGCTAATTGGCACTTTTGATGTTGCCACTGTCGACCTTGACAGTGTCTTTATTCGCAATAACCAATTAGAAGGTTCTCTTAGCCTGCTGGAAGTACAAGGTCCAGGCACAATCCGCCATCTATTCGTAGAGGACAATTACTGCGGCCCATCTATCGGTGAGTTCGGGAGCGTAGTCCGCATCGAGCATTGCAGCATACGCGACAGCTATTTCCGCAACAATACGGTTGAACTGTGGAATCAATGGAATTCCGACCCCTACAGCCGAGGTGGCTCCCTGTTGGTGCATCGTCTTTCGGATGAGGACAGCATCGTCGTGGCCAACTTGGAATTCAGCAACAATACCTACCTGGATCCCGATGACTACAGCCTGGAGCAGCTGACCGTGGATTTGCAAGCCCAGGACTTCAGCATTTATCCGACCAATGGCCGGGTATATCATGGCTCCTTTGTCGGTCAACCCAGCTACTATCGTATGGACTCTTGCCAGTTCGTAGACAATTTCTGCCCCGTAATTCTTCCCGAAGTGAATATGGCCTTTGGCGGCAAGAAGGTCGGATCAACGGTTCGCATTGGAGATAACGATTCCGATGATGCGGAAGGCACTGTCTGCATTCTTCAAAATCTGCGTTTCGAGAACTGCGATGATGGAGCACTCGAGGTTCTTAATCCCGCAGAAACACTGCACATTCGGAACGTGAAGATCATCGACTGCAATCGGATGGGTATGGCGGTCAAGAATTACAACGGACCGAACATGAGCACGCGAATCAAGAATGTATATGTGCGCAATCTCCAGAAACAATGGGCATTCATGACATCGCCCTGGCCTTGGTCCGTGCAGTCACCTTTGATATTCGGCTCCCGGGAGGAGAATGGCGCGGAAGTTTCCAACATGACAGTCATCGATAGCGATGTGGTCCTGCTAAGCGGCTGCTACCATCTTGACGGTGCACACCATCGTATGCGCAACAGCCTGTTCTGGAACAACTCCTTCGAAAGCTCCTACAGCCCTGCGATCACGGACTGGGACTATTCCCACTGCCTCCTCCCCGAAGAGCGCCCCGGCCCCGGGAACCTGCTGGAGGTCGATCCCCTCTTCGAAACGGAGCTTGGCCAACCCTGGCTGTCCGCCGCTTCGCCGCTGATCGATGCAGGGTCCCCGGACAGCGTCTACAACGACATGGAGGACCCCGCCAACCCGGGCTTTGCCCTCTGGCCCAGCCAGGGCGGCCTGCGCAACGACATCGGCTACACGGGCGGCCCGCACGCCGCCACGCTGGATCACCTGGTCGGTATCACACCGCCGCGGGAAGACGCTTTCACGCGACCGGGTGAGTTGCGGCTCGAACCCGCCTGGCCCAATCCCTTCAATCCGTCCACGCAGCTGCGCTTCCACCTTCCGCACTCCGCCGCGGCGCAGCTTGCCGTCTACAACCTGCGCGGGCAGCGCGTGCGTGTGCTGCACGAAGGCCCCTTGCCGGCGGGCGAACACGAGGCGCGCTTTCATGGCGGGGAACTGGCCAGCGGAGTCTACATCGTGCGGCTGGAGGCGGAGGGGACGGCGGTGTCGAGGAAGGTCTTGTTGCTGAAGTGAAGCGTGAGGGGCCGGGCTGAAACGGGTCTAGAGCGCCAGGCCGGGAATGCAGTGAATCCCCGCATGGCGCACACCTTCTGTCAACGCTTCGGGTTCATTCCCTACCCGGTGGATCACAAAGGCCTCGGCCGCGCGGTCCGGCATGCGCTCCAGCAGCTTCTGCATCGCCAGGCCGTCCCGCGGCCGGGGAGTGCGGGTGGACTTGGCTTCCAGCAGGCACAGCCGGCCGTTTCCGCGGTCGAGCAGGAAATCCACTTCCAGCCCCTGGCGATCCCGGAAGAAGTACAGGTTCCGGGGCAGGCTGCGAAAGAGCCGCGCCTTGCTGATTTCCGAGGCCACCCAGCCTTCGAAGAGCGCTCCCAGGAAGGGCGAGCTCTCCAGGGCCACTGTATCACGAATGCCCAGCAGATGGCAGACGAGGCCGCTGTCGTTGAAGTAGACCTTCGGCGACTTGAGCAAGCGTTTCCCGAAATTCTCGTAATACGGCTGTACGACCGTCAGCAGGCCGGTGACTTCCAGGATCGAGAGCCACTGGTTGATGGTGGGAACTGTGATACCTAGTGGGGCCGCCAGTTCGCTGCGATTGAGCAGTTGGCCGTGTCGTGTGGCAAGTACGGCGATGAAGCGCCGGAAGGTCGCCAGGTCCCGCACATTGGTCAGGGCGCGCACATCCCGTTCCAGGTAGGTCTGCAGGTAGCTGTTGAACCAGAGGTCCGCCGTGTCCGGTTGTTGCAGGACTTCCGGATACCCGCCATGCAGGAGGCTGACCTTCCTGTGTTCTTCCACGGAAAAGGGCAGGAGCTGGAACACGGCCGCCCTGCCGGCCATCGATTCGCTGATGCCCTGCATCAAGGGCGCTTCCTGGGAGCCGGTCAGAAGCCATCCTCCCACTTTACCCGGATCCTGGTCGATCAGGCTGCGAATGTAGGAGGGCAGTTCGGGCGTGTTCTGGATCTCGTCCAGGATGACCGGGAGCCGCAGGGACTCCAGAAAGGAGCGGGGATCGGACTGGATCCGTTCCACCAGATCCGGATCCTCGAGCAGGTGGTACTGTGCCTTGGGAAAGACCTTGCGCAGCAGAGTCGTTTTGCCCGCGCGTCTCGGCCCCGTGAGCAGCAATGCCGGAAAGGCCTTTGCCGCACGAAGCACCTCCGAACCCAGGATGCGAGTGGAATAGCTCATTGTTGACAATTTTAAAGTTGTACTTTAAAATTGTCAACAATTTCTTTCGACTTCCCAGGGCAGGGCGAATCCAATTCGCTTTCTTGAAGTCCAATCGTGGAATGTATTTACAAGGTGACGAGAACCCACTTCATTCTGGAAGGACCCCACCATGCCCGGACAAACCTACGAGTGCGCCAAGTGCGGCGGCCGCGATTTCGACAAGGATGAGATCCGCACCACGGGAGGAGGGCTTTCGCGCTTCTTCGATGTGCAGAACCGCAAGTTCATCACGGTGAGCTGCACGCGCTGCGGCTATACGGAGCTGTTCAGGAAGGACACGTCGACGGCGGGCAATATCCTGGATTTCCTGGTGGGTAGCTAGAGCGGGCCGGATGGCAGACACGCGGTCGATTTCAGGCGGCGGATTCGGATTCCACATCCCAGCCGGGAAAGAGCAGGACGGCCGGGTGGCATTTCAATGCCCGGGCCAGCACCTTGGCCCGTTCGACACCCAGCTTGATGCGATCCTTCTCGATGCCGGAGATCGTCGGCTGGGACAGGCCGCAGAGTTCGGCGAGCCGGCTCTGGCTGAGCTCCTGGAGTTCCCGCAGCATCCGCACGGACTCGCCGACGGTGACATCCACATGCTTGGGGGCTTTTCGGAACTGCCTGGAATCCATAGCTATTTCCTCCGGTAGTCGTGCGCCGTCACATTCAACACCAGCACATGGAAATCCTGGGCTTCTACCCGGTAAATCACTTGGTATTGCTGATTGAGGCGCGAGGAGCGGTTTCCTTTCTGCTCACCGCGCAAGGCCTCATCGTGAAAACCCTTGATGGCCTTCAACCCCATAGGGCCGGAGAAGCGCACGATGTTCTTCCAGAGCTCGTAGCGCTTCAGGATGGCCACGGGCAGGCTGCGCAGCGACCGCAAAGGGAGCGGTGCTCGTAGATCTCCCACATGTTGTAAATGATATATATCCTTTATGTAATGTCAAGAGAATCTCAATGAGAGATGTGGTTCTCCCCCCAAGAGTCCAGGCTTCCATCCGAGCCCTTTCAAGAGAAGGTTCGCGGAATCCGGTGAACGAGCATGCGACTGTCCAGAGCGCTGTACAGTAGGCAACGATCCTGCACCCAAGTCCCCTTTCCCCGTTGGGCCGGGGGTGGCTCTCTGCTACATTGCCTCGCAACAGCAACTAGAGAGCCGACCCGCCATGCGCACCCTGATGCTTGCCATCCTGTCCCTTAGCCTATCCGGAGCCGCCATGTCCGACAACGCCCTGCCCGAAATCCGCGAGCTGTGGAACTTCAGCGACCCCGGCGCCAGCGAAAGCGCCTTTCGCGAAGCCATGTCGCAGGCCGAGGCCGCCGGTGATGCCTTGTATGCCCTAGAACTGAAAACGCAGCTGGCCCGCACCATGGGGTTGCGCCAGCGTTTCGACGAGGGCCACTCCCTGCTCGACGAGATCGAGCCACTGCTGCCCGCCGAGCCCGCGCTGCTGCATGTGCGCTATTTCCTGGAACGGGGGCGGTGTTACAACTCCGGAGGCCAGCCGGAAAAGGCGACGCAAGAGTTCCTCAAGGCCGCCGACTTCGGCAAGCGGGTCGGCAACGATGTGCTGACCATCGACGCCCTGCACATGCTGGGCATTTCGGAGAAGGGGCAGGCGGGCCTGGACTGGAACATGCAGGCCATTCGCGCCGCGGAAGCCAGCGAGGACATGCGGGCCAAGGGCTGGCTGGGACCGCTCTACAACAATACGGGCTGGACCTGGCACGAGATGGGCGAGTACGAAAAGGCCCTGCAGCTCTTCGAGCGCTGCGAGGCCTGGCACGCCGGGCGTGAGACAGGGCGGGGCCACTTCATCGCCCGCTGGACCGTTGCCCGCTGCCTGCGCAGCCTGGAGCGTCACGAGGAGGCCCTGGCGCAACAGCGGGAGCTGGCGGCCGAGATCGCCGCGGGCAAGCAGGAGCCGGACGGCTTCGTCGACGAGGAGATCGGCGAACTGCTGCTGCTGCAGGGCGACGAAGAGGGCGCAAGGGCCGCCTTCGCCAGGGCCTATCCCGTCCTGTGCGACATCGGCTGGCTCGCAGGCAGCGAGCCGGAGCGCCTGGACCGCATTGCCGAACTGGCGGGCCTGGAGGCCACACACCGCAAGGATGACGCCGATGAGTAGCACAGAGAAGAAGGCCGGACCCGGCGGCAGCCTGCCGGAGACCGTCAGCTATTCCGAGTACCTGCGCCTCGACGATTTGCTGGGCGCACAGCAGCCGCGCTGCGAGGCGGCGGGAGTGCCGGCCCACGACGAGATGCTGTTCATCATTGTCCACCAGGCCTATGAGCTCTGGTTCAAGCAGGTGCATCACGAACTGGATTCCGTGCTCGCCGCCTTCTCGCGGGAACAGGTGGACGAGGCGGGCCTGGGTACGGTGGTGCATCGCCTGGACCGCGTGATCGAGATCCAGCAGCTGCTGGTGCAGCAGATCCGCGTGCTGGAAACGATGACGCCCCTGGACTTCCTCGATTTCCGCAACCTGCTCTCGACGGCATCGGGCTTTCAGAGCTGGCAGTTCCGCCTGCTGGAGAACAAGCTGGGCCTGCCCGAAGAGCAGCGGTTGAGATACAGCGAGCGCCGCTATTCCAGCTATTTCCCCGAAGCGATCCGCGGGAAGCTGGAGTCCAGCGAGCGCAACACGACGCTCTTCAGCGGGGTGCAGGCCTGGCTCGAGCGCACGCCCTTCCTCGAGCTGGGCGATTTCCGCTTCCTGGACGCCTACGCCGCCGCCGCCGAGCGCATGCTGGAGGCCGACCGCGAGACCGTGCGCCGAAGCACCCTGATCAGCGACGAGGAACGGCAGGTGCGCCTGAAGATGATCGACGGCACGGCGGCCAATTTCGAATCCGTGATCCATGCGGACCGGCACGAGGCCCTCGTGAAGGAAGGCCGCCGCTGTCTGTCGCACAAGGCAACGATCGCCGCGCTCTTCATCAACCTCTACCGCGACGAGCCGATCCTGCAGATGCCCTTCAACCTGCTGCAGGCCCTGGTCGAGATCGACGAGGGGCTGGCCCACTGGCGCAGCCGGCACACGCAGATGGTGCTGCGCATGCTGGGCCGCAAGATCGGCACCGGCGGTTCCAGCGGATTTGAGTACCTGCGTGACACGGTGGACAGGCACCGCGTCTTCATGGATTTCTTCGACCTGGCCACCTGCCTGATCCCGCGCAGCGAGCTGCCCGAGCTGCCGGAAGGCGTGCGCGAGCAGTTGAGATTCCATTTCAGCGACTAGGGGACCGGGGAGCACGACAAGAATGGAACACGACGAGGAACCGACGAAAGGAAGTCCATGCTGAAGGCAGGGATCTATCTGGATATCGAGAACCTGGTCCGCTGCGGCGGCCGGGGCATGAGATACCGCGTGGTCAAGGACCTGGTCGAGGCCCAGGGCGCGACCGTGCTGCGCTTCAACGCCTATCTGGCCGTCGACGAGGACCGCGAGAAGCAGGACGGCGAGTACCGCCGGCGCAGCGAGGAGTACCGCAACGTGATCCGCCGCATGGGGTGTCACATTGTCCCCAAGAAGGTGCGCCGCTTCCGGGACACCGACGGCAACGAGATCGTCAAGGCCAACGCCGACCTGGATTTGGCCGTCGATGCCCTGCTGCAGGCGGAGAACCTGGACATGATCCTGCTCGGCACCGGCGACGGGGATTTCCTGCGCCTGGTGCGCGCCCTGCAGACGAAGGGCCGGCGGGTGGACCTGCTCAGTTTCGCCAACACCAGCCGCGAACTGCGCGAGGAAGTGGATCGCCACTTCAACGGCATGCTGGTGCCGGGCCTGCTGCCCCAGCCGGAGACGGCCAGCGAGCGTATGCGGGGCATCCTGCACGCGGCCGTGGAGGAGAAGGGCTTCGGCTTCATTACCGCCCCGACCGGCCTCGGGCCGGAGGATGTGCGTGACGACATCTTCCTGCATGTGACCGACATCGACATGGCCGGCGGACCTCCGATGAATCCCGCCGAGTTCAGCTACCTGAAGACCCGCGAGCGCGTGCTCGACTTCCGCCTGGAGGAACAGGAGGACGGCAAGGTCAAGGCCGTCGACGTGCGGGTCCTGTCCTCGTGACACAAGCCCTGGCGAATGCCGACAGCCGCGCCCGCGCCCTGCTGCGCGAGGTCTTCGGCTTCGACTCCTTCCGCCCCCCGCAGGAGGAGATCATAGACTGTGTGACAGCTGGGCAGGATGCCCTGGTGCTGATGCCTACCGGCGGAGGCAAGTCCCTGTGCTACCAGTTGCCGAGCCTGCTGCGGCCGGGCACGGGCATCGTCGTCAGTCCGCTGATCGCCCTGATGCGCGACCAGGTCTCGGCGCTCAAGCTGAACGGGGTCGCCGCCGCTGCGCTGAACAGCTCGGTCGATTCCGATGAGGCGCGCCAGGTCTACCGCGACCTGCGCGCCGGAAAGCTGGACCTGCTCTACCTGGCGCCCGAGCGCCTGCTGCAGGACTCCTTCCGCTCCTTTCTGGCAGAGGTCCACGCTGACCATCCCCTGGCGCTCTTCGCCGTTGACGAGGCGCACTGCGTGAGCCAATGGGGCCACGATTTCCGCCGCGAGTATCTCGAGCTTGCCTCCGTGATGCAGGACTTTCCCGGCGTGCCGCGCATCGCCCTGACCGCGACGGCGGACCCTGTGACACGGGAAGAGATCCGCGCAAGGCTGGGCCTGCTGGAGGGGCAGACCTTCATTACCGGTTTCGACCGGCCTAACATCCGCTACCGCATCGGCCTCAAGCAGGACCCGAAGAAGCAGCTCTGGCGCTTCCTCTCGGAAGAGCATCCCCGCGACGCGGGCATCGTCTACTGCCTGAGCCGCAAGCGCGTCGAGGACTTTGCCGACTACTTGTGCTCCATGGGCCGCATGGCGCTACCCTACCACGCCGGCATGGACGCCTCGCGCCGCCAGATCCACCAGGACCGCTTCCAGGAGGAGCCGGGCCTGGTGATCGTGGCGACGATCGCCTTCGGCATGGGCATCGACAAGCCCGACGTGCGCTTCGTGGCGCACATGGACCTGCCGCGCAGCGTGGAGGCCTTCTACCAGGAGACCGGCCGCGCCGGCCGCGACGGCCTGCCTTCCGATGCCTGGCTGGTCTACGGGGCCCAGGACATCCAGCAGCAGCGGCGCTTCATCGAGGAGAGCGAAGGCTCCAGCGAGTTCCGCCAGGTCTCACGCAAGCGGCTCAACGCCCTGCTGGCCCTCTGCGAGACGGCCCGCTGCCGCCGCACGATGCTGCTGGAGTACTTCGGCGAGAGCGGTGGCGGGGCCTGCGGTAATTGTGATACCTGCCTCGAACCCGTCGAGACCTGGGACGCAACCGTCTCGGCCCAGAAGGCGCTCTCCTGCGCGCGCCGCACCGGGGAACGCTTCGGGGCGCAGTATCTGTGCGACGTGCTGCTCGGCGAGAGCACGCCGCGCGTGCGGAACTTCGGGCACGACCGCCTGTCCGTCTTCGGCATCGGCGGCGAACTGGACCGCAAGGGCTGGCTGAGCCTGATCCGCCAGCTGAGCGCCCAGGGACTGCTCGAGCCGACCACGGACCAGGGGCCCGCGGGACTCAAGCTGGGCGGGGAGGCCTTTGCCGTCCTGCGCGGGGACGCCGGCCTGCAGCTGCGCAAGGATCCCGCGCCGCGCGCGAAGAGCGCCGCCCGATCCCCGATTCAAGGGGGTGCGGAGGCGGATGCCGGCGAGGTGGATCCTCGGATTCGCGAACACCTGCGCCGCTGGCGCCTGGAGCGCAGCCGGGAACAGGGCATTCCTCCCTATCGCCTCTTCGGGGACCGCAGCCTGGACGACCTGGTCCGCCGCCGGCCCGCGGACCTGGCGGAGCTGCTGCAGGTGCACGGATTCGGCACGGCCAAGGTCGACCGCTACGGGGAGGAGGTGCTGGCCGTGCTCCGGGAGGCGATGCTCAAGCGCGAGGAGGAGCAGGCACCGGCGGCGGAGCCGCCGCAGGGGAAGGAGCCTGCCGACGCGGAACTGGGCAGTGCGGCGCGAAGCACGCTGGAGGCGCTGCGCAACGGCCTCGAGCTGGAGGACATTGCCCGGCTCCGGTCCTGGAAACTGGAGCGCGTCGTGGAACACGCCGAGCAGATTCTGTGTCGGGGCCTGCTGCGCTTCGAGGAGCTTCCCGGCATGGACGACCTGGACCCGGGGCCTGCCCGCCGTGTACTCCACGACCTGGATACCTCGCGCCCGGATGTCTACAAGACCGCCGCCGAACGCCTGAAAGGGAGATACGAGCGCTGGGAGCTGCGGCTGGTGCACGCCGCCATGCGCGCCGAAGCCTAGCCGTGCGCCGTTTCGCTCCTGCATTCCGTGAAGTACTTTTTGCGCGACTCATCCAGTCGGCAGCGATTCAGCCACTCAAGCAGAGATCCCCAGATGAATTCTTCCATTTTCTACGGCGTAGGCATGGCGGCCCTGATCGCCCTCAATGCCCAGTTGACCTTTGATCCCCTGCCCAGCGAGCAGGCGGGCAGCCTGCTGGCGCCCCTTCTCGTGCTGGCCGTTGTCTTCTTCATGGTCTTCATGGGCATACGCGGCGAGCGCAACCGGGCAGGGGGACTCAGCTTTGCCGCAGCCATGAAGCGCGGCCTGGCCATCGGCGCCGTCGGCGGCGTCTTGACCGGAGCCTATTTCTGGTACTACTTCTCGATCGTCAATCCCCAGTTCACCCCGGCCCTGCTTGCGCAGCAGGAAGCCCGCTTCCTGGCCGACTCGCTTGCCGCGGGAGAGATCGAATCCCGGCTGGCCGTGTTGCAGCGCCAGTTCTCGCCGGGCGGACAGTTCTTCAGCAACATGGCCAGCGTGCTCTTCTTCTCGCTGATCTTCTCGATCCTCTCCTCCTTCCTGCTCACCCGGGGCTTCCGCGAGATCGCCGATCGGCCTCGTGACACAGACGCGTGAGCGAGTCCCTGCTTCACCGCCAGCTCAAGGAGCGCTACGCCCCGGGGGACGGCATTCGCGAACAGGCGCTGGACCAGTACCGGATCGACGCCGTCGAGGCCGGCGGCCGCCTGGTGGAGATCCAGACCGCGAACTTCGGCGCCATCGCCCCCAAGCTGCGCAGGCTGTTGAAGAAGCACAGCGTGCTGCTCGTGCATCCGATCTGCGTGAGACGCTGGATCCGCAAGGGCGAGGGGCCTCGCCGCAAGAGCCCGCTGGCCGGGCGCTGGGAGCAGGTCTTCGCCGAGCTGGTCCACATGCCGACCCTGATCGGCGAGTCCGGCCTTGAGCTCGACGTGCTGCTGACGGAGGAGGAGGAGCTGCGCGAGGACCGCCCCCCCCGCCGGCGGCGCGCGAAGCCGCACAAGGTGCTCGAGCGCAGCCTCTGCGAAGTACAAAGCGTCTACCGCTTCCGCACTCCCCAGGACCTGCTGCTCGCGCTGCCGGAGGGCCTGCCGCCCTGGTTCACCAGCCGCGGCCTGAGCCAGGCCGCCGGCATGGACGAGGACCTGTCCCGCCAGGTCCTGTATACGCTGCGCGCCCTCGAACTGGTCGAGGACGGCGGCAAGCTGGGCGGGCACATTCTCTACGGCCGCCCCGGCGCGGGATCCCCGTCGCCGGAGGACAAGCTGCGCGTGGAGTTGCGCGAACTCCGTCGCGGCGACTGGCTGCGCTATCGCCGGAAACTGGAAAAACTCTTTCCGGAGGACTGGCAGCGGCGATTGCAGCACGAGGAGGCCATCGAGGAACTCTCCGACCTCCTGCGCGAGGATCCGGCCCTGCTGCTGGACTGCCTGCGCCGGGCACGGAGGAAGTCGGGGTAGAGCGCGACTCGCCCGGGTGATCCACATTCCTTTTCCTGTCGACGGTTCTGTACACTCCGCCCCTTCCGGGGATCCGTCCGGGTGGTGTGACACTGTGATACGTATTGTACTGTTTCGTCCTGGATTCTCTTTTCCTGCAACCCCGACTCGCGTAGATTTTCCTTGAATGGTCCGGGAACCGGTATCTGCAGGTGAAACCTGCAGCCATCATTGGTCGGCCGTTGCACGGCCGTTTCAGTTGAAGGCCTGGAGCGCAGTTAAACAGTCGAAGTCGGGAGAACAGTTCGTTGAGCAGCTATCTTCAGTGTTACCTGCATATCGTGTTTTCGACAAAATACCGTCGGCCCTGGCTTCTGAACAAGAGACAGGAGCGTCTCTTCGGGTTCATGGCTGGCATCTTGAAGGACTGTGGTGGCAAGGGTATTCTGATCGGCGGGATGCCTGACCATGTTCACATTCGAATGATGTTATCGTCATTGCAGTCAATCGGTAAAACCGTGATGCATACGAAAGGCAGGTCTTCTTCCTGGTTCAAGGCCCAGTTTCCTGAGGCACCTGAATTCCAATGGCAGAAGGGGTTTGCAGCCTTTTCCTTTGAAGCCAGATCTTTCGATCGTATTACACGATACATTCAAAACCAGGAATCTCATCACTCGAAGAAGGGCTTCGTCGACGAGTATGTCGATCTTCTTGTAGAGCACAATATCCCCTACGATCCGAATAACCTGTTCGAAGATGAAGAGGACGAGGAGAGTGGATTAGGATATTGAGTTGATCGAGTAGACTGCAGGTGAAACCTGCAGCGATTTTTAGTCGGCCGTTGCACGGCCGATTTATTGTATCCAACGGCCGTGCAACGGCCGACCAAAGTTAGCTGCATGTGAAACATGCAGGGTTGATTTCCCAAAGACACCCCCCACCATCGAATCCAATCAAACCCGACGAATCAATCCCTTCCTATGAGGATGTTTCGTCCTTGGATCTTCAGGTGAAACCTGCAGAAAGTGTTCGTCGGCCGTTGCACGGCCGATTCATTGAATCAACCGGCCGTGCAACGGCCGACCAAAGTCAGCTGCATGTGAAACATGCAGGGTTCTTTACGAAACAAAAACAGAATCGAGAAGACCCCCCCAGTTCAGGGATGCCCCAACAACACATCCAGCCCCAAGTCCCCCTGCAGGCTGCCCCGCCCCTTGTCCACGCCCCAGATGTCGGACTGGACGAAACCGATCGTGATGTGGAAGTCCTGGGCGGCGGGATCGAAGGTATCACGATCGAGCTGGAAGACATCGGCCAGGTCCCGGCGCAGGGCGAGCAGGTCCGGGGAATCGACCACCAGGAAGAAAGTCTGCTTGAGCAGGTCCCTCGCGCTGCCGACGCCGAGCACCTGCCAGCGCGCGGCCTCGAGTTTCGGAAGGGCGTAGGCCTCCAGGGCCTCGATGGGAATGCCCGCCTGCTCGCGGATGCTCTGTGCCTCCGGAGGAGTGATCACCGTGATGTGGGACTCGCCGCGGTCCTGGAGTTCAATGCCTCGAATGTGCTCGATGCCGGCGACCAGTTTCTGCACGGCCTCATGTGAGACCGGCAGGGCCAGCCATCCAGGACTCCCGCCGTCGGCCGGGTGTGAGACGAAGTCCTGCGGAAGATGCAGCTCGACCAGCCAGCGCGCCAGTCCGGGTTCGGCCTGGACTTCCGGCGGAAGCGCTGTCTCCTGCGGGCGCGGGGGGTGGGTGCAGGCCAGCAGCCCGCAGAGCAGCAGGAAAGGCAGCAGGACCTTCACTGCGGTCCATCCTTTGTGGAAGAGTTCTCGCTGGTCCTTGCCGCCACTGTTTCCGAAGAGGGAAGAGGGGCGGTCGAAGGGGAGTCATTCGCGACGACTTCCGCCTGTTCTTCATCCACCTCCGCCGCAGGGTGATCCGCTTCCTCGCCGGGTGTCTTATTCGCCACGGGCGCTTCGGTCTTCAGCGAGGGATCGTCGAATTCCTGCCCCGCTTCCAGGTCTTCCAGATTGATCCGGCCAAGGGCCGCCAGCTGCTGTTCCACCGACTGCATCAGTTCGCTTGAGTTCTCCCGGGTGATCTGCGGAATCGGCTGCGGAAGCGCCTTGCTGCTGCGCGAACCGGCTTCCAGATCTTCGCCGAAGGTCTCCAGCCAACTTGCCGGCAGGTCGGCGACACGGGACAGGGCTTCCAGCACGGCCGCCGGGTCCGCTGCCGTTTCGCCGCGTCGCGCCAGGGCCTTGGCCAGGGAGTTCAGCGCCGAGCGCCGTTCCCATGCCTGCAGGAAACGTCCGGCCTCCCGCTGAATGTGCGTGAGTCGCTTGCGGGCCAACCAGTCGGGCATGCCCTGTCGCAGAAGCTCCAGGCAGCCCTCCTCGTCGAGTTGCTCCGTGTGCCAGGCCAGGTCGGCGCGGGCGCAGAGCAGGTCGCGCGCTTCTTCCTGTTCCAGGAATATGCGGTGCCGGCCGTCTCCCGCCCCGCTGAACAGCAGGTTGGCCAGCCGCGGAGCAAGGGAGGCCCAGCCATCCAGGTCGCTTTCCCGGCGCAGCAGGCGACGCAGCGGCGTTGCTTCCGCGAAACGCAGCAGCCAGAGTCTTCCCGGCAGGGCTTCCCGCAGCAGGTGGATCTTCATGGAGGCCGTGTTGCGATCTCCGGTCCAGGCTTCCTGGTCCTTCAGCGGCTGCCCGTCCAGTTCCGGAGCGCGAAGGGTGCCTCCCTCGCCGCAGCGGGGATCCGCCCGCCATTCGCCGAACTGCGAGCAGGACATCCAGGAGAGGACCGGGCAGGGGGATTCCGGAATCAGTTCACACTGCCGCAACCCCTTGTGCAGGGCGCGAAGCTGATCGTTCTGGTAGCTCTGCCAGTGTTCCAGGCGCGGCGTGTCCAGGCTGAGCTGTTCCAGGCAGTCGCGGGCCACGTCCTCCGCCTCGCCGCGCAGGGCGTAGCGCTTGCCCAGCTGACCCAGCAGCTGCCGCAGGCGGTCCCTGCGCTTGTTGGAACTGCGCTCCAGACGTTGACGGATCCGTTCGGGCTGCCAGCGCGTCGGGGCTTCGGCTTCCCAGAGCAGGCCCATGGCGTCGGTCCCCACAGGAGCCGGCCGGCGCTCTCGGACCAGCTGGAGGCCCAGTTCCCGCAGCTGGCCTTGTGCGCGGGGGCGTTCGCGACGCAGCAGCGCCAGGCCTTCGTCGGAAGCGGCCAGCGCCTCTTCGGCCTCGACCTCCAGCCAGCGCTCAAGATGCGCCAGGCCTGCGACCAGGGTGTCCGTGCTGGCTTTCGGGTCCAGCGCGCCCAGCGCGGCTTCGCTAAAGGCCGGCAGCGCCTGCAGCCGTTGGACCAGGGCGCCGGCGCGTTCGACGCGGCTGCCTGGCAGGCAGTCGAGCACACTCTGCAGCCCGCATTCCAGCACCCGGTAGAACTCCTCCGGCTGCAAGGGGGCGGACAGAACACGCAGCTCCCTGTCCAGCAAGTGAAGCAATGCCGCTTCACCGGGGACGGTTCCCTGCTCCTCGCCCAGCAGGCCGGCCAGTTCCTCCCGCTGCGCCTGCAGGCTTTCGCGAAGCGTCTGGCGTCCTTCAGCACTCAAATCCGGCCATTTGCCGGCCCAGGAGGCATCCCCTTCGCGTGTGGCGCGATGCGGCCAGGCGCGGGACAGTTGACGGCCCAGGCGATCCAGCAGATGCCCGGTGGAGAGGTCGGAATTGCTCATGGAATCCGTGTTGCTATAGGACGGGTGTGCCGCAACCTGTTGCGGCAGATTCACCATAGGCCTCAATGTACTACCGCTGAATCGGGCAGTCTAGGGCCGGTAGCGTTCGCGCAGCACGCGCGTATGATGGATCTCGTGACCGGCGAAGGCCCAGGCGATGGCTCCGGCGGTCATCGTCTGCTGATTGGCCCGGCCCGAACGCCAGAGGTCCTCTTCATTGAACAGGGCATACAATGAATCCGTCGCCGCGCGCACCTGCTGCAGTTCGGCGAGCAGCAGTGCGGGCTCAAGCTGGTGGTGATGCGAGATCCGCGCCCAGTCGTCCTCTTCCATTCCGGGCAGTTCCCCCTCTGCGGCGCGGGCGAAGTGCAGCGCTCGGAACTGGAACACGCGTTCGCAATCCGTCAAGTGTCCGACAAGCTGGGCCACGCTCCACTTGTCCTTGGCGTAGCGATACTGCCAGTCCTTGGCTTCAAGGGCATCCAGGACCTCCAGCAGTTCCCGACGCACGTCCTTCATCAGACGGGGCAGCGAGCCTTCGGGCAACTCGCGGATATAGTGGAAGAAGAACTCGGGGCACTCGGAAGAGGTCGGCAGGCGGTCAGGGTAAGGCATGGGGTTTCCTAGCTGTTCGAAACCGGGTAGACGGTCCAGGTCTGGTCAACGGCAAAGGTGCTGAGTTCGAGCTCATCCGGCAAGCCGCCGCGGCGCGCCAGGTCCGGAAAGACCTGCTCCTGGAAGAGGCGCTGACTCAAGGCGTCCTGCCAGAGGCTCAGGTTGAGCAGGCGCCCGCGGCCGGCTTCCCAGGCGCTCAGGCCGAAGAGAAGGCCCTGGTGGCTCGGAAGGCCGGTGGCCCAGATCCGGCGCTGGTTCTCCAGCCGCTCATCCAGCGACGCTTCGACAAGGTCGTGTTCCAGGCAGCGCAGGACCCGGCAGAGGGAAAGCGCTTCCAGGGGATCCCGATGACTGCCTGCGACTTCAAGCCGGATCTCGGCGAAGCGGACCTCGATCGCTTCCCAGGCTTGTCCGGCATGTTCCAGCACCTGGTCGTGTTCGCGCTCCATGAAACGCCGGTAACGCTCCTCGTCCTCCCAGAAGGCCAGCAGGCAGGCTTCGGGATGAGCGGCAGGCGCTTCCCTGCGCCAACCGCCCAGCTGGCCGCGGAAACCCTCGATGCCGGCACAACGATCCCACTGACGCTGCCTCTCGCTGAAGGCGGCGCGCTGGTCGGGCTGCAGGCGGCAGCGGATCCATTTGACCCACATCAGCGGGAAGGGCCGCCGGGAGCGGGGGAGATCGCCTCGAAGGGTACCGCCAGCGGGCTGCCCGTGGCGCTGCGGAACTGCAGGGCGCGCAGGTCCGAGGGGAAAGGCAGGTCCAGGCTCTCGCCCTCCTGCAGCGTGATCCATTCTTCCCACTGGATCACTTCCACGTCGTCGAACCAGGCGTCGGCGGTCTGTGCGCCGGCCTCCAGGCGGGCGCGCAGCTGGTAGAAATCGTTGGCCGGCTCCGGCTCCAGGTTGCTCCAGACATGGGTCCAGTCCTGTGTGCCGCTCTGCTCTGCCAGCAGGTCGCTTGCCTGCAGGCCGTCGCCCCGGCTGTTGTAGTACCGCGCCTGCAGGCTGGCGCTTTCCGCGTTCCCGCAGCGGATCCAGCCGGAGAGGCTGTATTCGAAGTCCGGGTCCAGGGGGCCGCGATGGGTCCAGTAGGTGTTGACGGAGCCGTTTGTCTCCTGCAGGCGCAGACTGCGCGAACCGCTGTGAGACAGATCCTCCGTGATCCATTCGCTGCCGCTGTTGATGTCCCAGACCTCCATGCCCGTGTCCTCGAAGCCGCCCCACCAGATGTAGCGTCGGCCTGCGCGCACCTGCAGCTCGCCTCCGCCGGCGGGAGCGGTCACGCTCCCCAGGTAGTGATTCCCCTCATCGATCCAGGGCGCCGTGATCCACTCGCCCTCGCGCTGCTCGAAGACCGCGTCGACGCTGCCGGGGGTCGTGTTGAGCGCCCAGGCGCTGGTGTCGAGGACGGCGATGGCCGTCGTGTCGCCTTCCTCCCGCAGGACCCAGGTGTCGAAGTCGCGGCTGAGTCCGCTCAGGTGGTCCAGCAGACCGCGGGCCGCCTCCCCGCGCACGTAGCGCGGCACATAGCCCTGCAGGAAGGCCGGATGGACGCGCACGGTCTCGAGTCCGCCTTCCGTGTGATGCGTCTCGATCATCGCCGTATACATGGTCTCCAGGTAGTTGAGGTCCATGATGAAGTTGCCCATGCTGTGGGCGATCAGTCCTCCCTCGTGGATCTCGAGGCCCTGGAGGATGTGGGGATGATGGGTGATCACCAGGTCCGCGCCCAGCTCGATCGCCTCCTGGCGCAGGCTGCGCTCGCTCTGGTCCGGATTGAGCTCGCGGGCGTAGAGTCCTTGCTCTTCCGGGTCGAGGGGCAGGTCGTCGATCTCGGCCAGGGCGCTGCGGCTGGGGGCGTAGCTGTACTCGTTGCCCGAATGCACCTGGACCACGAGCAGGTCCACCTGGGGCCGCAGGCGCGGAATCGAGACCGCCATGCCGGCCCGGCTCCAGAGCGGAAAGCCGGGTCGCGAGGGACCGGCGGTCAGGAAGGGCTGGTAGTTGTTGTAGTTGCCCGTGCGGTCGCTCATGGCGACGATGCCGACCTGCAGGCCGTCGTGAGACAGGAAGACCGGCCGCCTGCCGTACTCGCTGTTCATGCCGCTGCCGTTGTGGACGATGCCCGCCTCGTCCAGCACCTGCATGGTCTCGAGCATGCCCGGGATCATCCAGTCGAAGGTGTGGTTGTTGGCCAGGCTGGCGTAGTCCACGCCGGCGTTGACCAGGCCCGCCACGTTGGAAGGATCGGTCTTGAAGACGATGCCCTTCGTGGGATGGCGCTCGTCGGAGGTGGTGAAGGCGCACTCGGCGTTGACCTGCATCAGGTCGACGGCCAGCATGCGCGGCGCGACACCGGCGTATACGGCGTCGATGCCCTCGCTCTCGATGATGCCGCCGTCCTCCTCGTAGCGCCGGCCGGTCATCACGTCGCCGGCGAAACCCATGCTCAGGCTGCGCTCCTGTGCTACTCCCTGAGCGGGCAGGACCACGGAGGCCGTGTTCCAGAGCAGGTCCTCGTTCTCCACATAGAGCGTGATCCGGTGATCCCTGTCCACGTGGAAGTTGCGCGTGAAGGCGAAGGGACCCGCAATGACCCGGCCATCGCCCAGGTTCCAGCGGTGCTGGGCGTCGAAGCTGGCCAGCGGGTTGTCGACGGTCACGCTGACGCTGTCGCCGGACACGCTGCCGATCGTCAGCTCGATGGCGGCCGGCGGCGCCAGGCCCGCCAGGCCGGTGATCTCCTCGAGGGCGTCGACACGGAACTCGCCCTCCTCGTCGTCGGTCTCGTTGGCGAAGAGCACGGAACACAGGGCGGGCTGGTAGCCGAACTTGCCCTCGAAATCGCGGCCGGCGGGCAGGATGAACTCCTGCCAGCTTTCCGTCGGGAAATAGCCCTGGTAGTAGCTCACTTCGACCTGCCCCGACTGGCCCGGGGTGTCCCCGTAGCCGCCGCGCTCGCCCCAGAGCACGTACCACAGGGTGTTCAGGCTGTCGGCGAAACCGATCATCTGGCGATCGGAGACCTGCTCCGAACGGGCCTGGACGCGGAAGGTGGAGGCCGGCTCCAGCTGCGGCAGCGCCAGGGGCATCATCTTGACCGTGTTGCCGAAGAGGTGCAGGCAACCCTCGCCTTCCACCGCCTGGTCGCTGTCGATGGCCCAGGCCGCCGGCTCCAGGTCCTCGCCTTCCAGGGAATAGAGGGGCGGAGCCCATTCGAAATCCTCGACGGGCTGGACCAGCCCCGTGGGGGCGGAAGCCAGCGGCGTGACCCGGAAGAAGCGCTTCTCGATCAGGCTGATGCTTCCGGTCCACTCCTGCAGTTCCGTTTCCGCCTCGAGCAGCGGCATGGAGAAGTCCGGTTCGGAAGAACTGTGGACCTGCCAGCGGCTCTGCGGCCAGGGCGCGGACCACTGCAGGCGCAGCTGGTTGCCCGGCAGCAGCTCGCTCTCGAGAACGATCGGGGTTTCAGGCGGGCAGCCGGCGCGGCAGAGCAGGGGGACCAGGCACAGGAGGAGCGGAGCAGCAAGAAGGCGCGACATGGGACTCTCTTCATCTACGGATGGGTGGATTGCGGGTGGAACCGGCCCGCCGGGAAGGTCCGCCTTTTTCCCCTAATGCAAAAGCAAAAGCGAGGTCTCTGACAGAAAAGGCAGGAATGGGGAACGGACGAAGCATGAGGTGGGAAAGTCTCTTGCACAGCAAGAGACTGCGCGGTGTCCACACCCTACATATGATTAACCCCTTCCGCCTAAAGCCGCAAAGCGGCGACAGAATAGTAGCTGCGGGTGCCAACCCGCAGGACCTATCCCAAACGGGAGAGGCCCGCCACGCGCCCGTTTCCCCAACAGAGATGCTCGCCACGCGCCATGACAACGGACCGAACGCATCGCAAAGATAGGCCCCCGCCTTCGCGGGGGTGACGGAATGGAGGGTGCCAACCCGCAGGGCCTGTCCCAATCAGGAGAGGCCCACCACGCGCAGGAAACGACGGAACCACGACACGAAAAAGGCCACCCCGTTCATTCCAGGGTGGCCCATTCCATGTGATCCATCTTGCTTCGGCCGTCGGCCTATTGGTCCTGCTCCACGATCGCCACGCGGAAGGAGATCGTCGTGTTGCTGCCGACGATGCCCTGCAGGTTCTCGCCGACCAGGTTCCATTCCAGGGGATCCGTGTCGAAGACCCGGATCCAGAAATGGCTGGAGAAGTACCACGAGAGCAGTTCCGGGGTCATGCGGCGCACGCGGACCTCGTAGTAGCCCATCTGTCGCGAGGGGTCGTCGGGCCAGTCCAGGCGACTGTCGACGAAGACGAAGGCGCCCCAGCTGATGCGCTGCCGGGAAACGTATACGCTGGGCGGAGTGCGCATCATCGGATAGGGGCCCCACTGGAAGGCTTCCTCCTCGTCCTCGCGGAGCCATTGCAGGGCGTGGATCGGTACCGGTTCCCAGCCGCCGTCGATCGGCTCCACGAGCTCGAGCTCCATCTGGTAGCCGTACTCGATGGCATCGTCCAGGTCGCTCCAGTCCAGCCAGAAGGCTGTCGGGTCGGTGAAGTTCTGCTCGCGCTCCTCGTCGTGCAGCATCAGCGTGTCCGCCTGTTCCACCTGCCCCGGATTGTCGGGCTTTTCGGTGAAGGCGAAGGACTCGGCGCTGACGATCCGCGTCGAGGCGCTGCCGCTGAAGGCGCGCCCCTGGTGGCTGCCGCTGATGCTCAGCGTGATTTCCTCGTAGGGCATCAGGGGGTGGTTGCCGCGATCGAAGACATAGGCCGCTGCAGCGGCGTCCTCTTCGGCGAACCAGCTGTCGCCGTTCTCGCGGCTCAGTTCGATGGTCGCCCCGGGGACGAAGGTCGTCTCGTAGCTCAGCGGGGCGCCGAGGGGCTGGGGCGCGGTCAGGCGGATCTCCTGCAGGCCCGAGTCTCCGGGCTCCAGCAGGGCGATCAGGTTGAGATTCTCGTTGCTGCCCTCGTCGTCGTCGGGCAGGTTGTCACACGCGGCCACGAGAAGAAGGGCGGCCAGGAAGGGAAGTAGGTGCTTCATCAGAATTTCCAGATCAGTTCGAGGCTGGGCAGGCGTGAGACACCGGCAGCCTTGTTCTCCTTCGGCACGCCGAAGGATTCGGGATCGTCGTAGTCGAAGTCCACGCTCCAGTAGTTGGGATTGCTGAAGACGTTGAGCAGGCCGAATTTGCACTCGAAGCGTTTCCCCGACTCCTTCTCGTGGATGAAGGTCCAGGCCAGGTCGAGGCGGCTGTAGTCCTTCAGCTTGCGGCTGTTCTTGCTGCCGTAGTTGCCCGGCTGGGCCTCCTGGAAGTTGAGGCCCTCGTCCCCCAGGTAGTTCAGCGAATAGGGCCGCGTATACCGGTGTCCGCTGGCATAGCGGAAGATGATGTTCAGCGAGGCCGCGTTGTAGCGGAAGAAGGTCAGCCACTTGTTGAAGGGCCAGCCGCGCTTCTCCCGGAAGCGGAAGGAGCGATCGGCGAGCAGGTTCGCGTTGTGGCGCTTGTCGAAGGAGGTGTAGTACGGATCGCCTCCGTTGACCTCGTCGAAGTCGCGCCAGGCCCATCCCAGGGAATAGCCCAGGGAGCCGGTCCACTTGCCCCGTGTGCGGTTGATGCTCAAGTCGACGCCCGCGGCCTGGCCGTGTCCGAAGTGGAACAGGCTGTCGATGGGAGCGGGATCCTCCGCCTCGCGGTCCCCGATGATCCTGCCCTCGCGCACATTGTGCATGGTCTTGTAGTAGCCCTCGACTTCCAGCCAGAACTCCTCGCCCAGGTCGAATTCGACTCCGCCCGTGTAGTGGATGGCGTGGGCCGGTTCGGCGGTCTCGTCGAGCACCGTGTAGACGCTGGAGAAGAAGAGGCCGTCGCGGTGATACTTCTGCAGGCCCTGGTGGTAGATGCCCCAGGCGGCCTTGAAGCGCACCCGGTCCGTCAGGAAGTACTTGGCCCCGAAGCGCGGTTCCAGGCGCAGGTAGTCCTCGGCATCGCTTTCCAGAAGGCCTTCCGTGCGGTAGAGGGCCAGGCGCAGGCCCGGCTCCAGGATCAGCAGCGGGTGCGGGCGCCAGCGGGCGTCCAGGTAGAGGCTGACCTCGGACATCTCCTGGTCGACATCCCACAGCTGGTCGCGGCCGGCCCAGACATCATAGCCGGTCTCGATGCTTTTCAGCATCACGCCGGTTTCCATGTAGAGCTCGCTGTCGCGATGCCATTCCATTTGCAGGCGCAGACTGGCGTCGTTGAGTTCGTTGTCTTCCAGGTAGCCGTCGATGCCGTTGAAATCCAGACCGGAGCGGTAGCGGGTGAAAGCGCCAATCGCGCGCGTGTAGAGGGTCGAGTTCCAGATATGGCGCCAGTTGAGGTTGATCGCCCGGTTGCCGTAGCTGAAATCGGCGCTGCCGGTGTCGAAGACATCGTCGCCCCAGTAGCCGGTGACACTCAGACGGTCCCAGGGACCCGGATTATAGCCGAAACGACCCTGCATGTCGGTGAAATAGTAGGGGACCTCGTTGTCCGGCGTGAAGACCTTGCTGGCCCAGTCCACGTAGCTGCGTCTCACGGCACCCATCCAGGTGGCCTTCTTGCCCAGGGGTCCGGCGAGCATCAGGCTGCTGGCGAGCACGCCCAGACTGGCTTCGCCGTCGAATTTCTTCGAATTGCCGTCGCGGGTGGTCACGGTCATCACGCCGCCCAGGCGCCCTCCGTGATGCGCGCTGTAACTGCTGCGCACCAGGTCGGCGTGTTTCACGGCACTTGGAATGAAGCTGGAGAAGAGGCCGCCCAGGTGGTTCGGGTTGTAGACCTCCACGCCGTCGAGCAGGATCAGGCTTTCGTCCGCCGCGCTGCCGCGCACATTGAGCTCGCTGGAGAAGTCGTTGGAGGGCAGGACGCCGGGCACGCTGAGGAATGAGCGAAGCACATCCTGCTGGATCAGCACCGGCGCCATGCGGATGCGGTCCTGGTCCATGCGGACGCGACCGATCGAGACTTCCTGCCGCTGGATCTCCTGCTCGCTCTGATCGGCGGTGACGATCACCTCTTCCAGCACCACCGAAGTGGCTTCCAGCTCGATCGTCGGAAAGGCGTCGACGCCTTCGATGAGCACGACCTCGACGGTCGAAGGACGGTAGCCTTCGTAGCTCGCCTTCAAAATGTAGCGGCCTTCGCGAAGGCTGGCGATCACGAAATAGCCGTCCAGGTTGGTTGCCGCCCCGTAGCGGCTGTTTTCGACGACGACATTGGCCCCGATGAGGGCCTCCCCGCTGTCCTTGTCGCGCACATAGCCGTGGACGCGGGCTTGCACAGAGGCGGCCAGACTGAGACATAGCAGCAGCCAGCCGAATAGGCTGTTCATGAATACCTTTCTGGTTTGTTCGCTTGAACCGGGGTCAGACTCAGATATGCCCGGCGGGTTTCACGCGCCGGAGGGCAAGGGCTTTCTTTCTTCAAAGCAAGAACACAGGTCGACGTGACCTGGAATACCTAGCACGGTTGTTGCGACTCACCCGAACAAACACACGGCATTCCAACTCTGTTGACGCACAGCATTCTAGCACAAAGGGAACGAACGTCATGGTTCCGACAGGATTCCTTTGGGACAAATTTGGTCTACTTGTCCACTCAGGGCAAGCCTTTTGCAGCCTCGTTTGCAAGGCGGACTGGGGAGATATCCTTGTTCCAGAGGCCTCGGCAGCCAGAGGAACAGGAGTGGGCGGCCTGTACGGAATCAGGCGTGTTCTGCCGGATATCTATCGCTCGTGCAGATGCTCTTCCTTACACTATATGGTTGCACACAGGGCCAGGGGAGCCGTGGCATGAGGCGCATTCTATATCTGTTGCTGAGCCTTTTCGGGTTGTTCGCAGGAACGATCCCTGCCGCGACTCTATCTCTTGCGCCCTGGGCCGACACCGGTCTGCGTGTCGAGGCAAGGTCCCCCTCCCACTGCCGCATTACTCTCGAGATTGCCTCTCTCGAATTCGAAGAGCTCGAACTGGAAGGCCAGACCTGGCGGAAGCTGTCCCTGCCGGGTGCCGCCAATGCCACGGAAGCCGGGTATCCGGATCTGCCGCTTTTCGCCACCAGCCTGGCGGCGGGAGGGCAGGGAATCCTCTCGGTGCAGCTGGTCGAGGAGCAGGTCGAGACCCTCGAGGGATTCCGCGTCGCGCCCTCGCGGGGCTCCCTGGCCGGGGTCGAGCAACCGGAACTCGCTCCCTGGACTTTCGGGCCTGCCTATGGCGAATCCGGCATCTGGCCCGCCGAGCGCTGGAGCCTCGGAGAGCCTTTCACCTTCCGCGATGTGCAGGGCCAGACCCTGCGCATTCAGCCCTTCCAGGTTGATGCCGGCCGGCAACAGCTCCATGTCACGACGCGCATGGTGCTGGATGTGAGACTCGACGCCGCTCCGGCCATCGACCCGGCAAAGGAAGAGCTCGACGCGACCTTCCTGGCCGTCTACAAGCGGCACTTCGACAATTGGGGCGGGCTGCGCTACGACTACCTGCCGGCCGTGGGGTCGATGATCGTGATCTGCCCCGACGACTGGCTCGACGAGCTCCTGCCCTATGTGCGCTGGAAGAACGAGCTGGGCCTGGCCACGGAGCTGGTGCCCCTGAGCGCCATCGGGGCCAATGCCTTCCTCATCGACAACTGGCTGGCGACCCGCTACCAGACGGATCCCTTCACCTTCATCCTGCTGATCGGCGACCACCAGCAGCTGCCGACCCAGTTCTCCTTCGGCTCGGCGCGCGAGACGGAATACGGCATGATTCTCGGCGGGCCACAGGACCATTACCCGGAAGCGATCGTCGGTCGCTACAGCGCGCAGACGACGGAGGAGCTGGAGATCATGCTCGAGCGGACGCGGCGCTATGTGCTGGAACCGGATCCCTCGGCCACCTGGTATTCGCGGACCCTCGGCGTGGCTTCGCCGCACCAGGACGGGGACGAGGGGGAGTCGGACAGCCTGCATATCCGCAATGTGCTCGACAAGCTGCTGACCGGCGACTACACGGAAGCCGTCGGTGTATACGACGACAGCGTGTCGACCCAGTTCCATGTGGAGATCAGCGCCGAGATCCACGAGGGTGTCGGGCTGGTCAACTACTGCGGACACGGCAACTTCAACCGCTGGACCAGTCCCAGCTTCTCGACCCAGCGCGTCGACCTGTTGACCAACACGGATCGCTGGCCCTTCGTGGTCAACGCCGCCTGCAACATCGGCGACTTCACCAACTACGACAACTGCTACGCGGAGTCCTGGCTGCGCGCGAGCCACGAGGGCGAGCCGACAGGCGGGCTGGCCGTATACGCCTCGACCGTATACGCCGGCTGGAACCCGCCCATGGAGATGCAGGACGAGTTCAACGAGCTGCTGGCCCGGGACAGCACGAGGACCTTCGGGGGGCTCTGCATCAACGGCGGCCTGTCCATGGCCGAGACCTACGACACGGGCACCAACGAGTTCATTCGCTACGCCATTTTCGGGGATCCCTCGCTGGAGATCCGCACACAGGCGCCTCGCACGATGGAGGTGCAGCATCCGGCGACCTATATGCCGGATGCGGGACCGATGCAGATTTCCGTGCCCGGCGAACCGGGCGTGCTCGCCGCCATCTCGGTCAACGGCACCCTGGCCAGTTCGAGTTATGCGGACCAGGAAGGGAACCTGAGCCTGGAACTGCCGGCCGCCTCCGCCCCGGAGGTCCTGCTGCTGAGTGTCAGCGGGGCCAATGTGGTTCCCTATGCCGCGGAAATCGCCCAGAACCAGGAACCGGTCCAGGTGCTTGCCTTCGACCCGGTGACGATCCTGGAGGACGAGGCGCTCCGCATCGAGAATGTGCCGGGGTTCTACGAGGACGCGGACGGAGATTCGATCACCATCGTCGAGGCGACCAGCGACGTGACCGGCTTCACGCTGGATGTGCAGGGAGAAGACCTGGTGGTGATCCCCTCGCCCAACTGGAGCGGGGCGGCGACGATCACCCTGTCTCTCACGGACGGGAACTATGTTTTCTTCGCCGATCAGCCGATCCAGGTCACGCCGGTCAACGACGCTCCCCTGCAGGTCCTGCCCTTGCCGGAGTATACGGTGCCGGAGGACGGGCAGCTGGCGATCGCCGACCCGCGTCCCTATTTCGAGGACATCGACGGCCCGGGAGTCGTCGAGCTGAGCGATCCGCTGGCGGATCACGGCGAGATCACCTGGGACGGCGACAGCCTGCACTTCATTCCCTGGCCGGACTACAGCGGTGTGACAGAGATCTACTTCGACCTGAGCGACGGGATCGACACGGCGCAGGCCGGCCCCTTCCCGATCCTGGTGGTGGCGGTCAATGACCCGCCGGCCTATTTCGGCGACCTGGACAACTACGTGGTCGAGGAGGACGGCAGCCTGCAGCTGCAGCTGTCGGACCTGTTCGGGGACATCGACGGCGATTCGCTGGAATGGCATTATACCTTCATCGCCAACGGCAGCATCGATACCGAGGGGCCGCAGATGGTGATCGCCCCGGAGGCGGACTACTTCGGCGAAATGGCGCTCGAGGTGCGTGTGACAGACGGCGAGGAGATCGCCAGCTCGGGCCTGGCCTCGATCACGGTCCTTTCCGTGAACGACGCGCCGGAACTGCTGCAGCCCTTTCCCAACATGAGTTCCCCCGAAGACAGCCTGCTGCTGGTGGCCGATCTCTACGAACACTTCCGCGACGTGGACGGCGACCCGCTGCAGTTCAGCTTTTCCGTGGACCAGGGCGCCCTGGCCCTGGAGGACAGCCTGCTGCTGTATACGCCGCCTCCCGACTTCAACGGGACCGTGCCGGTGCAGCTCTCGGCCTTCGACGGCGAGTTCACGACGGAGGCCAACGCCTTTTCGTTGACCATCTTTCCGGTGGAGGACGATCTGCAGCAGGTGATCCCCTTCGAGGACCTGGTCTGGGCGGAGGACAGCTCGATCCTGCTGCCGGGAATTCTCAACCATTTCTTCAGCGTGGACGCGGACACGCTCTTCATCCAGTCCTGGGAAATCCTCGACCCTGAGTTCAGCGGCGAACTGGAGGAGGATGATCTGCTGATTCACCCCCCGCCCGATTTCGCCGGCGAGAGCACCCTGCGGATCACGGTCGCCGACGACCTGGACCGCAACCAGCTGACGGTGGACATTCCGCTGGTGGTCGAGCAGGTCAATGACGCTCCGCAGGTAACGATCTGCAATGCCGCGGAACTGCCCTGCGGTGAAGTGCCCTGGCAAGGGCAGCAGGAGTTCTGGTGGGCCTTCGAGAACGAGGGGGTCGTCCTGGAACTGGCGGATGTCGAAGGCGGAGAGATGCTGCTGCGCTGGATCGTCAGCGGCAACGAGGTCCACAGCGAAACCATCCTGCCGGGGCCCTGCACGGCCTACTTCCTGCCCCAGGACAGCCTGCTGCAGGACGAGGACCTGCACATCGAGCTGGTCGACGGCGACCTGGTCTGGAACCTGGACGGCAGCGAATGCCAGTGGCAGTTCCGTAACGTCCACCTCCAGGAACCGGAGCTGCCCTCCGCCTGGTTCCTGGCGCAGAATGTGCCCAATCCCTTCAATCCGGATACGCGCATCCGTTTCGGCATGCCTCGGGAAGGGGCTGTGCGCCTGGCGATCTACAACCTGCGCGGGCAGCAGGTGGCCTTATTGGTGGACGACTTCCTGCCCGCCGGCGAGCACGAGCAGCGCTGGCAGCCGGAAGGGCTGGCCTCCGGAGTCTACCTCTATAGTCTGCAGGGGAGCGGTTTTCGCAAGACAAGGAAGCTGACCCTGCTGCGTTAGGGATGGGTGCGAAAAATGGATCATGTGCCAAATATTCCAACTATATTTGGCACATGATCCAACGAATGCTCCACCTTCCACACTCCCGATCTTTCTTCCTCATTGGTGCCCGTGCAACAGGAAAGACGGAACTTCTTCGTCAGTCCTTCCCTCAAGAGGACGCAGTCTGGCTGGATCTGCTCGATCCCGAGCTTTCCAACAGGCTGAATGCGTGGCCCAATGACATGCTGGATCTCATCTCGCCCTACGCTGAACGGAAAGCGTGGGTTGTCATCGATGAAGTGCAAAAGGCGCCGGCTTTACTGGACCTGGTTCATCAGCAGATCAGTCGAAAGGCTTTCCATTTTGCACTTACCGGCTCCAGTGCCCGTAAACTGAAACGAGGTGGAGCGAACCTTCTGGCCGGTCGCGCATTCGTCTTGAATCTGCATCCCTTTACCCATTTGGAACTCGGCGCAGAGTTCGAGCTGGAACAGGTTCTGTCTTTCGGTGCCTTGCCGGAAGCCATTCTACTGCCAGAGATCCGGGATCGACGACGCCTTCTCAAGGCCTACGCCGGAACCTATCTGCAGGAAGAGATTGTCGCAGAGCAGCTGGTTCGAAATCTTCCGCCTTTTCGGCGCTTTCTGAATATCGTCGGAAGGCACACCGGGGAAATTGTCAATGCATCAAACATCGCCCGCGACATCGATTCCAACCCAAAGACTGTTCAGAGGTATTACGAGATCCTGGAAGACACGCTTCTTGGTTTCCATCTCCCCAGCTTTGATCGCTCGATTCGGCGTCAACAGAGGAAGGCCAGGCGGTTTTATTTCTTTGATACCGGAGTTGCACGTGTTCTCGCGGGACGGATAGACTTGCCACTGCTGGAAGGCACTTCCGAGTTCGGGCAGCTGTTCGAGAGCTTCCTCGTAAATGAAGTTCGCCGATTACTGGACTACAATGAACAACAATACAAGTTGTCCTTTCTTCGCATTGGCGAAACACGCGAGGTCGACCTGATCGTGGAACACGCGGATGGTCGCCTCTTCCTTTGCGAGATCAAATCGTCCCGAAAGGTAGACGAGCGTTATGCGCGTACGCTGAATTCCCTGTCTGATTCCTTCGACAACGCTGCTTGCCGTCTCCTGTCCTGCGACCCTGTCACTCAGCAATTCGACAAGGTCCTGGCGCTTCATTGGCGTGAGGGATTGGCAGAAATCTGTGCCTCCTAGATGGATTCGCCTGAGTCTCAATCGCCCGGTTGAGACTCGTCTCCCTCTGTGGGCACGATTGCGCAGTTCTGGCATCGCTCCACGCCTTCCACTGCAATCCACAGGAACTCCGGGTTCTTAGTGTTCAGTGGTGCATCCATCCTGTTGACCATCCCCCGCTTCGGTTTAAATCCCCCGCTTCGGTTGGCCTGCTCCGGTTGATCCTGAGCTGCATTTTTGTGATCGCCGTCACAGATCCCGTAAAATCAGCCCTTTAGAACTTGTATCGAATCCGGCACGGTTTGTGCGAATTCCGGCATTCGAGAATGCCCTTTCTCGAAAGCCTCCCTTCGGGGAGCCCCATGAAGGAGTTTGCACAATGGCACCGCATCGCTTGCATCTGACCGGTTTCTTCAGCCTGGCGGCAATGACCGCCCAGGCCGCCACCCTGTCCCTCGCTCCGGATCTGCAGACCGGCCTGCGCGTCGAGACCCTCGACGCCACCACCTGCCGAATCGTCTGCGAGATCGCCTCCATCGAAAGCGAATCGATTGAACTGGAAGGCAGGAGCTGGAACAAGCTCAGCCTTTCCGAGGGCGCTCCCAGCCTGGTGGCCGGCGCTCCCGACCTGCCGACTCTCTCCCTGAGCCTGGCTGTCGGCGGCGAAGGCATTCGCAGGGTGCGCGTGGTGGAGCAGGAAGAGCTTCTGCTGGAAGCCTTTCCCGTCGCTCCCTCCCGCGGCAACCTGAGTCGCCTGGCGGATCCCGCCACCGCCCCCTGGGTTTTCGGGGAAGCCTATGAAAGAGCGCAGTCCTGGCCCGAGAGTTCCTGGCAGACCAGCGAGACCTTCCAGTTCCGCGATGTCCAGGGGCAGAGCCTGCGCCTGCAGCCCTTCCGCTATGACGCCGCCAGCGAAGAGCTGACCGTCCAGACGCGCCTGGTACTCGAGGTCGACCTGGATCCGGCTCCGCCCGTCGATCCCGCGGTCCACGAACTGGATGCCACCTTCCTGGAGATCTACAAGAACCATTTCCACAACTGGGGCGGCCTGCGCTACGATTACATGCCGGCCGTCGGTTCGATGCTGGTGCTCTGCCCGGACGAGTGGCTTCCGGAGCTGCAGCCCTTCGTCGAGTGGAAGACCCGCCTGGGCCTGCAGACCACCCTGGTGCCGCTGAGTGTCACCGGTTCGACCTCCGCGGACATCTACACCTGGCTGGAAGACCAGTGGCTGGTCAATCCCTACACCTTCGTCACCTTGGTGGGAGACCACCAGCAGCTGCCCTCGAAACTGTTCTACGGCAGCGCCGCCGACGCCTCCTATGGCATGTTTCTTGGCGGCGACCAGTACCCGGAGGCAATTATCGGACGTTTCTCGGCGCAGAACATTGAGGACCTTCAAGTGCAGCTGGAGCGCACACACCGCTACACAATGGAGCCGGATCCATCGGCCACATGGTACGGTCGGGCGCTGGGTATCGCTTCGGACGAAGGCACCGGCGATGACGGTGAATACGACTACGAGCACATGGAATACATACGGCAGGAGCTGCTTGCCGCGGAGTATCATGAGGTGGACCAGGTCTACGCCACCGACCCGGAAATCAGCTACCTGGACGTGATGCAAAGCATCGAAACCGGCGTCAGCGTGGTGAACTATGCAGGGCACGGCAGTAACCTGCGCTGGGCCAGCCCACACTTTCCGGATTACCGTGTTCAGCAACTGCAGAACACGGACCGCTGGCCGGCCGTGGTGTCGGTTGCCTGCGACAATGGCGCTTTCATGAATCTGGACGCCTGTTTTGCGGAAACCTGGTTGCGAGCCAGCCATGAAGGCGAGCCGACAGGTGCGATTGCCATGTATGCCGCCACCACTCTGATCGGGTGGTCGCCGCCGATGGAGATGCAGGACGAGTTCAATCACCTGCTGGCCAGCGGCACGAGCAAGGTCTTCGGGGGCCTGTGCATCAATGGCGGCCTGTCGATGATCGAGCACTATGCCTGGTCCGGCCCGAGCGAAATGCTGTGCCTGGCTATTTTCGGCGACCCCAGCATCCGGCTGCGCACGATGCAGCCGATCCAGCTCGCTGTCGAGCACCCGGCCACCTACATGCCAGAGGACGGCAGCTTGCTGGTCAGTGTCAGCGGCGCACCGGGCGCCCTGGCCGCCTTGTCGCTCAACGGCGTGCTCGTCAGTTCCGGCTATACGGACGGCGCGGGCCAGGTCCAGCTCAGCCTGCCCGCCCTGGGTTCGCCGGAGACCCTGCACCTGATGGTCAGCGCCGACAATGCCAGCCCCTACGAGGCCCAGATCCGGCAGAACGAGATGCCCGTCCTCGCCACCCCCTTCGGGGAGCTGGAAGGACCGGAGGACCAGACCCTGGAACTGGGCGGAATCCTGGACCATTTCACGGACCCCGACGGCGACCCCTTGAGTCTGGTGGAAGTCAGTGCCGACATCACCGGATTCGGCTTCGATCAGCAGGTGGGCAGCCTGCTCGTCATGCCGCCGCCCAACTGGAACGGCGAGGTCACCCTGACCTATTCGCTGAGCGATGGCAACTACGTGATCTTCGCCGATCAGCGCATCGAGATCCTGCCGGTCAACGATCTGCCGGTCGCGCTGCAGCCCTTCCCGACCCTGCAGGGCCAGGAGGACGCCCCCTTGCGCATTGCCGATCCCCTGTCCGGCTTCCGGGACATCGACGGCCCTGGCAGCCTGCAGCTGCTGGACCCAATCGCCTCCCACGGCTCCCTCTACTGGGATGGAACGGATCTGCTGTTCGTGGCGCCTCCCGATTTCTGGGGCAGTACCGAAATCGCCTTCCTGCTCAGCGACGGGCTGGACAGCCTGGCCTGCGGCCCCTACCCGGTGCAGGTCCTGCCTGCCAACGACGCTCCCCAGTACTTCGGCGACCTGGACAGCTACGTGGTCGAGGAGGACGGCCAGCTGCTGCTGCAGCTGAGCGAGCTCTTCGGCGACATCGACGGGGACTCCCTTGCCTGGGGCGAGTACAGCATCGAGAACGGCCAGCTGGAATTCGGCGGAGCCTTCGCCGGCCTGCACCCGGCGCCGGATTTCCACGGCGAGCTGCTGCTGGAGCTGAGTGTCAGCGACGGCCAGGAGTCGGCCAGCAGCGGTGCGGTGACGATCGAGGTCCTGCCGGTCAACGACGCCCCCGAACTGCTGCTGGACTTCGAAGACGGCATCTGCCTGGAAGACAGCCTGCTGCAGGTGGCGAATGTATACAACCACTTCCGCGACGTGGACGGCGACAGCCTGCAGTTCAGCTTCAGCGCCGAACCAGGCGAGCTGAGCCTGCAGGACAGCCTGCTGTATTACACGCCGCCGCAGGACTACAACGGCCCCGTGGCAATCACCCTGAGCGCCGGCGACGGAGTCGTTGTCACACAGGCCAACCCCTTCGGCCTGGTCGTCATTCCCGTGCAGGACGCTCTGCAGCTGGTGCTGCCTTTCGAGCAGCTGCAGCTGGAAGAGGACGCCCCGCAGGCGCTGACGGACATGCTGGCCCACTTCCACAGCATTGACGGCGATTCGCTCTGGATCGACTCTTTCGCCTTCGATCCGGCCGGCTTCAGCGCCGAGCTGGAAGGGGATTCCCTGTGGATCACGCCGCCCGCCGATTTCTCCGGCAGCGCGACCCTGTGGATCACCGCCCGCACGGAACTGCCCGGCGACACGCTGAGCGCACCCGTCGCGCTGCAGGTCCAGGCCGTCAACGACAGCCCCTGGGCCGAGTTCTGCGGCGATTTCCCCGAGCCCCAGGGCGACTACGAGGACTTCCTCTCGCAGATGGGTCTGTCCTTCTGGGACGTGGATTCGGACAGCCTCGAGTTCAGCTGGTTCCTGGACGGCGAGCTGCTGTTCAGCGAGTGGCGGGCCGTGGAAGCCGATACGACCTGGTGCGCCCAGGCCCCGGACGAGCTTGCGGACCTGCTGCTTCCCGGCCTGCTGCATCTTGAACTTGGCGATGGCGAATTCATTCTCAACCAGGACGGCCAGCTGGCGGCCTGGGAACTGGCTGGCAGCAGCCTGGCCGAAGCCACCCTGCCCACGGAGTGGCACCTGGACCAGAATGCTCCCAATCCCTTCAATCCCAGTACCCGCATTCGCTTCGGCATGCCCCGGGAAGGCCGCGTCCGCCTGGCGATCTACAACCTGCGCGGCCAGCTGGTCGAGCAGCTGCTGGATGCTTCGCTGCCCGCGGGCGAGCACGAAGAGGTCTGGCAGCCCCGCGGCCTGGCTTCCGGCGTCTACCTCTATGTCCTTCAGGGGCAGGACTTCCAGCAGACCCGACGTCTGACGCTGCTGAAATAGACTCTTCCGAACCCTGCTTCGAAGCCGGTTCGCCATGCGCGGACCGGCTTTTTGCCTTGGTTTTCTCTTGCAGGCTTTGGCAGGTGGTACTAAGTTCGTCCGTTCTTCGATCATGCCCTGCTGGACCCGGTCCAGGGATCGTCGAACTCCCCCCAACCCCAGGTACAGCCAACGCACTGATGTCGGAGAAGATTCGTGATGCCCGCACTGCACCCTGTTCCGTCCAGCACGGAGGCACGCCCGCTCGTGCCTTTCGCGCGCTCCCTCCTGGGTTTGCTCGTTCTCGTTCTGCTCCTGCCCCCGTCATTGCAGGCGGACAGTTTCCGGCTGCTGGCCAAGGGGCCGGACTATGTGGACCTGGAATACATTCTGCCCAGGCTGGAGCTGAAGCAGTCCGCCTCCGGCGACTGGATCGCAGGGATTGAGGGAGCCTGCTTGAGCCTGGAGAAGGACGCTCCGGAAATTCCCGTCGAGGCAACCAGCCTGATCGTCCCTGCCGGCGGGTTCCACTCCGTGGAAGTCCTGGAGCAGGTCGAGGAACGAATCGCCGATCGCCCCCTGCGGCCTTCCCCTGGCAACCTCAAGCGCGATGGAGCGCCCGTCATTCGCACGAAAGGGCAGGCCTACTCGGACAAGCTCTGGCCCGCCGAGCCCGCCGAACTTGGCGCGGTCTACACCTTCCGGGATCACCGGGGCCAGGCCCTGCGCCTCTTCCCGGTCCGCCAGGCGGAAGGGCGGGACCTGCTGGTCACTCGCCGCATGGTGCTGCGGCTGCGTGCGGACGCGCCTTTCCCCGATCCACCGGCGACCGTCGACGCGGCCTTCGACCGCGTCTACCAGGAACATTTCCTCAACTATACGGCGCCCAGTCCCGAGGACCTGCAGAGCGAAAGCATGCTCGTGATCGCGCCGCCGGCGTATCACCAGCAGCTCGGCGTATTCTCCTATTGGAAGAACCGGCTGGGCATCCAGGTCGAGCTGGTCTCAACGGACAGCCTGGTCATGGAGGCGGAAGCCCTGCAGGCCTTCATCTACTCGCAGTGGCAGCAGAAGGATTTCACCGCCCTGCTGCTGGTCGGCGAGTACATCCAGATTCCGCCCGTATACATCAGCGACGAGGACTACGGGGACCAGACCTATGCCCTGCTGGAAGGGGAGGATGTCTACCCCGAGATCCTGCTGGGACGCATGCCCGCCGGCACCGTGGAGCACCTGGGCACGATGATCGAACGGACCCTGCTCTACGAAAGCTGTTTCGGCGAGGACGAGTGGGTGGGGCGCGCCATGGGCATCGCTTCCGAAGAGGGAGTCGGCGATGATGGCGAGTACGACTGGGAACACATGGACAACATCCGCCTGGACCTGCTGGCCGGCGACTACGAGCAGGTGGACCAGCTCTACCCGCAGAACGATGTCAACTACACCCAGATTCTCGACCTCTGGAACCAGGGGCGCGGACTGGTCAACTACACCGGACACGGCAACCACTGGCGCTGGGCGACGGGAAGCCTGACACACAACCGGGTGTATACCCTGGACAACTTCGGGAAATGGCCGGTCGTGCTCTCGGTGGCCTGCAACACGGCCTCCTTCGACGTCAGCACCTGCCTGGCCGAGGCGATGATCCGCAGCCGTGACAGCAACGGCATGGCCATCGGCGCGGTCTCCGTCGTCGCCTCGACGATCTTCATTTCCTGGTCGCCGCCGATGGAACTGCAGGACACCTTCAATGCCCTGCTTGCGCCCGCGGACGGCGAACGTTCCGTCGGCGTGCTGTTGACCGCTTCCGCGGCCTCCATGGTCGAGGGCTACTCCTGGTCCGGCAGCTACGAGGCGCGCTTCTTCCAGGTGATCGGCGACCCCATGCTGCGTGTGCGCACCCGTCCGGCCGTCGACCTGCAGATCGACGCGCCTGCAGTGATCGTCGAGGGACAAACGGGCATCGACCTGGGCAATCCGAACGCGACCTCCGTCACCTATTCCCTGCTGGCGGACAACGAGCTGGTCGCGGTGCAGCAGGTCCAGCCGAACGCGGAGGCCGTGCTGCGACTTCCCGAGGACCTGAATTCCGGGCAGGACCTGCTGTTATCGGCGGTCGGGGACAATCGTCGGCCCTGGCAGGGATCGCTGGAGGTCGTGCCGGACTGGAGTCCCGAACTGCGCATCTTCGTCTTCGGCCCGACGGCCTACCTGTACTGGAGCACACACGAAGAGGCCGCGGGCTACCGGATCTCTCATCGCCCCCTGGACTCCGCGGAGTGGGAGGTGCTGGCGGAGAGCACGCAGGAGATCGTCTACGCCATCGATACCAATGCCGGCAGCGGGAGCTACAGGGTCCAGGCCATTTTCAACTAGAATCCATACCCGGTTGAGCGGGACCGTTCTACTGCAGGTCCCAGAAACTGCGCCCGTAGTACTCGTAGAGCACGGGAGTCGAACTGCTGTTGGGGCGGATCTGCAGGCTGTCGGCGGCCAGACCGGCCCCGAAGCGGAAGAGCGCCGGCGCCAGCTCGGCGTTGTAGTACTTCAGTCCTTCCGGCAGCCGGGCATGGGTCAGCAGCGAATCCAGGTCCTGCGGAAACCGCGCCGGCGCCTTCTGTCCCATGACCCAGCCCCACTCGCCCATGGTCGGCACATGGGTGTGCCAATGTCTCACATTTTCCAGCCCGGCATCCGAGAAGGTGCGCCCGATGCAGAGGAAGGCCTCCCAGCTGAAGAGCGGGCTGGTGGCCTGGCTGCAAAGCACGCCGCCGGGAGCCAGCAGGCGGGAGAGCCGCTGCAGGAACTCGCGGCTGTAGAGCCGCGCCAGGTCGACGGTGGAAGGGTCCGGGAAATCCATGTAGACCAGGTCGTAGAAACCGCCTTCCTCGGGCAGCCGCTCGATCTCCACCGCCGCGTCGCCGTGGATCACGCGCAGGCGGGGATCCTGCAGCGCGCCCCCGTTCAGCGCCACCAGCTCCGCTTCCGTCCGGAAGAGGCGTGTGACAACCGGGTCCAGGTCGACCAGGTCCACCTGCTCGACGCCCTCGTAGCGCAGGACCTCCCGCGCCAGGCAGCCGTCGCCGCCGCCCAGGATCAGCACGCGCTTCTGCCCGGCGGACAGCGCCATGGGCGGGTGGGCCATGCTTTCGTGGTAGCGGTATTCGTCGTAGGACGAAAGCTGCAGCCTGGCGTCCAGGTAGAACCAGAGCCAGTCCCGCCAGCGGGTGAAGACGATGCGGTGATACAGGCTCTGCTCGCTGAGCACGATCGGGTCGCGGTAGCGCAGCTGCTCGCCGTACTCGACGATCGGGCGCAGGCCCGTCAGCAGGCCGCCGAAGAGCAGGACCCCGCCGAGCGCGGCCCAGCCCGTGCGCCGCGGCTGGGCCAGGGAAGGGCGACAGCGCGTATACAGGAAGAGCGCCACCAGCAGGTTCAGTCCGGCGAAGAGCGGCGGCGTCCAGGTCATGCCCAGTTTCGGCAGGGCGACGAAGGCGAAGAGCAGTCCCCCCAGCAGGCTGCCGATGTAGTCCACTTCCAGTACCGAGCTGACGTTGTCCTTCAGCTCGACATCCTTTTCCGCGATGCGCATCACGAGCGGCAGTTCCAGGCCGATGAGGAAGCCGACGGCGATTGCCATGCCGTAGAGCAGGGTCGGGGTCCAGTGGACCAGCCCCTGGGCGCCGTGGACCAGGGCGCTGCTCGAGCCGGCGAGCAGGGACAGCAGGATCTCGATGCGGATGAAGCGGTCGAGCAGGTCGCCCCCGATCAGCCGGGACCAGCGGCTGCCCAGCCCCATGGCGAACATCATCAGGGAGATCACGAGGGTGAACTGGATCACGGTGTTGCCGAGGAACCAGCCCGCCAGGGTGGAGAGGCTGTATTCGGCGACGATGCCGGAAAGGCCGGTCAGCAGGATGCAGAGGCGAAGCAGGCCGAGGGGCGGCGAGGGGGCTGTCACACGGCCCAGCCGATCAGCACGGTGCAGCCGATGTAGGCGAAGGCCTCGATCAGCCCGGCGCCGGGATTCGGCTTCTCCTGGTGGGCGATCTCCTCGCTGATCTTGCGTCCGGGGAGCAGGATGCGATCGGCGAGCCAGCGCAGCAGCGGCACAAGAAGCAGGGCTGCCAGGGTGTAGACGAGGAAATCGGCCAAGGCGATGCTCGCCCCGTCATAGTCGCCCTGGGTGCCGATGCGCACCAGGTTGCCCGTCGCCACCAGCATGCCCGCGTAGGCGATGCCCGCGGCGGCGTTGTCCTTGTGCTCGATTTCGGCGTGCAGGTCGTAGTCCAGCGTGGCCGTGTAGACGCGGGCCGCCAGCACGAGCACGACCTGCCCGACCAGCCAGAAGGCCAGGGCCGTGTGCACTCCGCCGCCCTGCCCGCTGACCGCTCCGAAGATCACCAGCGCGCCGGCAATGGCGCTGCCCGCCTCCACCACGCCGGTGCCGGCGTTCTGGTCCTCGATGACTTCCTTGCGGTTGTCGAAGGTGTGGAGAATCAGCTTGTTGTTGATCCAGAGGCTGAGCTGCAGCAGGACAATCCCCAATCCGCCCCAGAGGCCCAGGTCGAGCAGGTCGAATTCCAGGCCGCTGCTCGGGCCGTCCAGCGCCGAGCCAAGCACGATCACCAGGGCGACCCAGAGCCCGAGCTGACGCAGGGCATAGGCCAGGTTGTCCTTGTCCACCAGTTCGGACTGGCTGTCGATGCCGGGGTGGAGCAGGCCGTCGACCCACTTGCCAAGACCCAGGATTACCAGGGCGGCGAGCACGAGCAGGAGGCTGTGCAGCAGGTCCGTGGGATGAATGTGCGCAAAGTCGGGCATGCCGTTCCCCTACTTGCCGAAACCACCGCTGCGGCTGCGAAGACCGCTGCGGCTGCGTCCCGTGCGGGCGTCTCGGCCCATGCGGTTGTTGACGCGATTGCCGAAGGCGCTGCGGCCGCCGCGATCGAAGAAGGCCTTGTTGGTCTTGCGGGTCACGGTGCCGTTGGTGCCGAAACTGCGATTGTTGCCGGAGCCGTACCAGGCGCGTCCTCGGTTGTAGTTGCCGCGGAAGTCGTTGTAGTAGCCCCGCGAGATGCGCGGCCCGGAGATCATGTCGAACATGGCCGACATGAACATCCACTTGCCGTAGAATTCCCAGAAGCTGCCGCCGCTTCCGTCGCTGCGCCATTGACCGTATTTCTCGTTGCCCACGTACTGGTAGCCGGGCGGAAGAGGAGTCTTGCTCAGGGGCCCGCCCTCGCTGCGATTGAGCAGGGTCATGCCCAGGTCTCCTTCGTGGCGCTGGAAGGTCTTCTTGTCGATCTGAACCCAGTCGGTGGCTACTTCGCTCAGGTCTTCCTTCGAGGCGTCGCCGTAGACGATCTTGTACTTGTGGTGATAGCTGGGCAGGAAAGCGCCGACTTTCTGCATGTCGGCCAGGGTCAGCGAGAAATCCGGGTATTCCATGTAGAGCTTGACGTAGCGGTCGAGCACCTTGCTGTCCCCGCCGCCGCCACAGGCAGAAAAGAACAGCAGGCTCAGCGCAAGAACAAGGGAACGGAAGCTCATGAGCCCTCCGGTGCGGGCAGGATGTTGGCGAAGCGGTACTCTTCAACGTAGTCGCCTACCGCCAGGCTGAAGTCCTCGTCGCCCCACTGCTCGATGGTCAGGGAGTGCTCCTCCGCCGCGTCTTCGTAGTCATAGGCCAGCAGGGGTTTCTCGTCGCCTTGCCCGTCCAGCCTGAAGTAGGCGGCCGAATTCTCGACCAGGCGGTAGTCGATGCCCCCGAAGGAGACCTTCTTCGGCGGCTTCTCCTTTTCGCGGATGTAGTCCAGGATCATCTCGTTCAGCTCGGAAGCGGGGAGTTTCCGGGTCACCAGCCAGCTGCCGGCCTCATCCTCGTCCTTCTCGACGTAGATCGTTCCTTCCGGCCCGTGGCATTCGAACTCGCGGGTGCGGCCGCCGCTTTCCCAGCTGTACTCGTGGATCGCCCGCACCTGGTAGACATCGCCCAGGTACTCGAAGAGGCAGCCGCGCTCCAGGGTGTCCATGGTCATCCCGGCGTTCGGGTCGGCCTTATTCTTCTTGAAGAACGAGAACACTAGAGCCCCATCTTCTTCTTCAGTTCGTCCAGGGAATCCTGTCCGGGAGGCAGGGCCTTGCCCTCGCTGTCCGTCCCTGACTGCAGGGCCTGGTTGATCTGGTCGTCGACGCTGCCGCTGCCGCTTTCCAGCAGCTCGCCATAGCTTTCGGCCAGGGTTTCTTCCTCCTCGACCTTTTCCTTCATCCGCTCGAGCATGGCAATGGTGCCGCCCGAGTCGATCTTGCTCAGCTGCTGGTTGATCTTGCGCGAGGCCTTGGCCGTCTTGGCGCGGGCCTTGAGCGTCACCAGGTCGTTCTCGAAGCTCTGGATCCTGGTCTTCAGGGTGCCGACGCTGCCTTCCAGCTTCTGCACCATGGCGCGCTGCTGTTCGCTGTCCTTGAAGGCGCGGGTCGACTTGCCGACGCACTCTTCCTTGCGCGTCAGGGCCTCGCGGGCCAGGCTTTCGCCCTGGGCCGAATCGAGCTGGCCGTTCTTGACCTTGTTCAGCAGCATCATCGCCTTGCGCTCGTAGTCCAGGGCCAGGTTCTTCTGCTCCTCGCCCATCTTGCGCATGCGGATCTCGCTGGCCTTGACTTCGGCCAGGCTGCGCATGGTTTCCTGCAGGTCCTTCTTCAGGTCGCGGATGCCCTGTTCGGTGAGCTTGATCGGGTTTTCCAGCTTGTTGAGCGCGCTGTGGGCTTCGCTCTCTCCGATCTTGAAGAGTCGCTTGAAGATGTTCATGCCGTCCTCCCTTTGGCGATGTCCAGCAGGCGGTCCGCGTGTTCCGCCATGGCCAGGCGCAGGCTGTCGATGCTGGCGTCCAGTTCGTCCAGATCCAGCGAGGCGAGCTGCAGGGTGTCGCGGAAGAAGAGCCGACGGCCCTCCTCGTCCAGGCAGTAGGCGCCGTGGACCAGCTCGCGGTTGTACTGCAGCAGGCTGCGGTAGGCACTGGCGCTGCAGTCGGGGGCCAGGTCCAGAATGTGCTGTTCCAGGATCAGGATCGGGTCTTCGCAGTCGATGACCAGATTGACAATGCCGCTCTCGGGATCGTTGACGATCACCAGCTCCTCTTCCTCGTCGACGGTGTCGACGGAGAGGTTCAGGCGCGACAGGTACTCGCGCACTTTGTCGAAATTGCTCACGATGGGTTCCTTTCCAGGCCGGGATCAGCGCCCGGTTCTCCGTACTCTGTCCTTTGCGAATTTGGTATAAGAGTGGGGTTCAATGAAGCCGCTTCGAGCGCTCTTCTCGGTCGATCTCGAGCTGCCTTCGGCGGCCTGCAACCTGCGAGGACGGCTTACCGCCCAACAGGCTGCCGCATTGGACTCGCGCCTCCCCGAGCAGTTTCAGGTTCTCTTCGAGCGGATCCGCTCCCTGGGCCTGCGCGCGACCTGGTTCGTACAGGGGCCGGTGGCAGAACGGTACCCGGAACTGCTGGACCGGCTGGCGGAGGCGGAGCAGCCCATTGCCTGCCACGGCTATCGCCACCTGCCGGTGCGCTCCCTGGGACCGGGCGAATTCTCCGAAGACCTCCTGCGGGCCCGGGCGGCCCTGTCGCCCTGGCTGCCGCAACGACCGGGCTATCGCGCGCCCAGTTTCAGCCTGGACTGGCAGGCGGAAATGGACTGGCTGGCCCTGGCCGCCGCCGGCTTCGCCTGGTCGTCGAGCGTGATGCGCGCCCGCGCCGGCGGCCCTGCCCTCCCCGCCGAACTGTCTGCCGGCCGTCCCTGGCGCGAGCCGGGAAGCGGGGTGCTTGAACTGCCCCTGGGAGGCCGCCGCCTGGCGGGCCTGCCGCTGGCCTGGGGCGGCGGCTTCTGGCTGCGCGTCCTGCCGCTTTCTTTCAACATCGCCGGCCTGAAGAGCGACTGCCGGGAGGGCCGGCTGGCCCATGTATACCTTCACCCCTGGGAGCTGGACGCCGGGCAGCCCCGTGTCGTACACGGCTGGCGCGGCCTGCGCCACTACACGGGCATGCGAGGGTTGTCGCACAGGCTGGAAGTCCTTGCGCAGCGCTTCGAGCTGGTGCCGCTCGGGCCGGAGGAGGCGGTGGAATAGCTTCGGTTGCCAGGCATCCGATCCCGTTGTGCTTCATTGCGGGTAGAGGTGGGATTCCGCCGAAAGGAACTGAGGAAAGCGCTCAACCGGACCCGGGACCGGTCCCCTGCCTAGCTGTCCTGCCGTGAGACAATCCCGCGGGCGCGGTTCTCGCGGGCGCGCTGCCAGGCGCGGCGGGTGTTGAGGATCGCGCCGCGCAGGCTGCCGGCGAAGACGGACCATTGCTCGCGGTCCTCGCGATCGCCTTCGAAGAAGACCGGCTTGCCGAAGACCACGCTGATCTTGCGGGCGCGGGGCACGCTGTGGCCCTTGCCCATGGCGTCGTGCGCGCCGTCGATATAGGCCGGAATGACGGGCAGGTTGTACTTCGCCGCCAGGTAGCCCACCCCGACCTTGAAGCTGGCCACCTTGCCGCTCTTGCTGCGCGTTCCCTCCGGAAAAATGATGATGCTGTGTCCCCTGGACAGCGCGTCCTCCGTGGCCGTGAAGGCCTCCTTCAGCTTGGCGCTGCGCTCGATGGGGAGCACATTCATGAAGATGCGGAAGAAGACCGCCTTGAAGCGGGAAGAGAAGAAGTAGTCCCGCGCGGCGACGGGGTGCACGCGGTGCATCATCGAATAGGGGAAGGCGCTCAGCAGCACGCCGGCATCGTAGTGGCTGGAGTGGTTGGCCACGATGATGCAGGGCAGGTTCTCCATCAGCCGGTTGCGGTAGTGGTAGCTGACGCGGTTGTAGCCGAACAGGAAGATGTCCAGCAGGAAATGCATCACGATGCGCAGGATGCGCTCGACCAGCAGATGCAGGAAGACCACCATTCCCGGGAACCCTAGCCCAGCTCGATCAGCGTATCACGGATCCGCTCGGCGCTCTTGCCGTCCCACAGGGGAATCGCCTGGCCGGTCTTGCCCCGCCCGGCGAGCACGTCTTCCACGGCCGCAAGGATCGCGGAGCGCTCCGTCCCTGCCATGGTATTGCTTCCCAGTTCGACGGTGACGTAGCGTTCCGTGTTCTGGCGCAGCGTGATGCAGGGAATGTGCAGCCAGCTCGTCTCTTCCTGGATGCCCCCGCTGTCCGTCAGCACCAGGCGCGAGCAGGAATAGAGGCTCAGGAAATCCAGGTAGCTCAGCGGCTCGCAGAGCGTGATCCCCGGCATCTCCTTCAGGGTCTGCAGCAGGCCGTGCCCCTCGATGTTCTTGCGCGTGCGCGGGTGGATGGGGAAGACGATCGGCATCTTCTTCTGGATGATGTCCAGCGTGCCCAGCAGGTCGGCGAGGATCTCCGGATCGTCCACATTGCTCGGCCGGTGCAGGGTCAGGACGGCATACTCGCCGCGTGTGACACCGAGGCGCTCCGGGACATCCAGCTTGCGGGCCGGGTCGACCATGCGGGCCAGGGTGTCGATCATGGTGTTTCCCACCAGGCGGATCTTCTCTTCCGGAATCCCTTCGGCCCTCAGGTTGTCATCGGCCTCCTGGCAGGTCGTCAGCAGCAGGTCGCTGAGCACGTCGGTGACCAGGCGGTTGATCTCCTCGGGCATGCTGCGGTCCCGGCTGCGCAGGCCGGCTTCCACATGGGCGATGCGAATGCCCAGCTTGGCGGCGACCATGGAGCAGGCGGCAGTCGAATTGACATCCCCGACCACCAGCACCCAGTCCGGTTTCTCGTCCAGGCAGACCTGCTCGAAGCGCTTCATGATTTCCGCGGTCTGCACCGCGTGGCTGCCGCTGCCCACTTCCAGGTTGATATCCGGCTTGGGAATGCCCAGCTCGTCGAAAAAGCTCTGCGACATGCGGTGGTCGTAGTGCTGTCCGGTGTGGACCAGGACGAACTGCAGGCTGCTGCCCTCGAAGGCGCGCGCAATGGGGGCGATTTTCATGAAGTTGGGTCGCGCTCCGACCACGCCGATCACTTTCACAGGATGTCCTTGTGTGCTAGTGGGTTTCGTCCTTGGCGATCTGCTCCAGGTACTCCCGGTAGGGCGAGCGGGGCAGGGTTTCCAGCAGGGCCTTGAAGGCCGCCTCGTCGAGGAAGCCCATGCGATAGGCGATCTCCTCGATGCAGCCGATTTTCAGCCCCTGGCGGTGTTCAATGCTTCCAATAAAGGAATTGGCTTCCAGCAGGCTTTCCGTGGTGCCCGTATCCAGCCAGGCAATGCCTCTTCCCAGGCGGTTGACCCGCAACTGGCCGTCTTCCAGATAGGCGCGGTTGAGGTCCGTGATCTCCAGCTCCCCGCGCGGCGAGGGCTGCAGGCGCGCGGCGCGCCGGCTGACCTCGCCGTCGTAGATATAGAGCCCGGGAACGGCGAAGTTGCTCTTCGGCTTCAGCGGCTTCTCTTCGATGGACAGCACCTGGTCGCTGGCATCGTATTCGACGACGCCGTAGCGTTCCGGGTCCTTGACCCGGTAGCCGAAGATCAGCGCGCCGCTGCCGAAGCCGCGAATCGCCTCGCGGAAGAAATTGTAGGGCCCGTAGAAAAGGTTGTCGCCCAGGATCAGGCAGACCGGCTCGCCGCCGATGAACTCCGCCCCGATGGTGAAGGCCTGGGCAATGCCCTTCGGCTCTTCCTGGACGGCCCATTCGAGCTTCAGGCCCAGGGCTGAGCCGTCGCCCAGCAGGCGCTGGAAGCTGGCCTGGTCCTCGGGAGTGGTGATGAGCAGGATCTCGCGAATGCCGCCCAGCATCAGGGTGCTCAGCGGATAGTAGATCATCGGCTTGTCGTAGACATACATCAGCTGCTTGCTGTAGGCCTTGCTGATGGGATAGAGTCGGCTGCCCGCCCCGCCGGCGAGGATGATGCCCTTCATGGCGCTCTCGTTTTCAGTGTGTTGGCGGCAAGATAGGGAAGCCGCGCCCTTTAGACCGGTTTGCGCTCACCGGTGTAGTACGAGGTGTACCAGTCCAGGAAATGCTTGATGCCCTGGTCGATGTTGGTCGTCGGCAGAAAGCCGAGTTTCTCCGTCGAATGCTGAATGTCGGCGAAACTTTCCGGCACGTCTCCGGGCTGCATGGGCAGGAACTCGATTTCCGCCTTGCGGTCCAGGTAGCCCTCGATCAGGTGGACGAAATCCATCAGCTGTTCGCTGCGGTGGTTGCCCAGGTTGAAAATCTCGCAGGGGTAGTTGTTGTCGATGGCGCCGCGAATGCCCTGCACGATGTCCGCCACGTAGGTGAAGTCGCGCTTCATCTTGCCGTGGTTGAAGACCTGGATCGGCTCGCCGGCGAGGATCTTCCGGGTGAAGATGAAGAGCGCCATGTCCGGCCGGCCCCACGGCCCGTAGACGGTGAAGAAGCGCAGGCCGGTGGTGTTCAGTCCGTAGAGATGGGAGTAGCAATGGGCCATCATCTCGTTGGCCTTCTTGGAGGCGGCGTAGAGGCTGATCGGATTGTCCACCCGGTCCTCGACGCTGAAGGGGACCTTCTTGTTGGATCCGTAGACCGAGCTGCTGCTGGCGTAGATCAGGCCCTCCACCTTGCGGTGGCGGCAGAGTTCCAGGATGTTGAGAAAGCCCACCAGGTTGGAGTCCATGTATACATGGGGATGCGTCACGCTGTAGCGCACGCCGGCCTGGGCTGCCAGGTTGACCACCTTCTGCGGCTCGTAGGTGTTGAAGATCTTTTCCAGGTGGCCCTTGTTGTAGAGGTCCGCCTTTTCGAAGTGGAAATTGTCGTACTGCTTCAGCTGCTCGACGCGGTCCCACTTGAGCTGCGGATCATAGTAGTCGTTGACAATGTCGATGCCGCAGACCTCGACGCCATCCTCCACCAGGGAGCGACAAAGATGATAGCCGATGAAGCCGGCCGCGCCGGTGACGAGGATTCGTGTCAAGATGTGCTCCCGTTCATGGATCGTGCCCCTGTTCCTTGTGAATATCGGTAACGCGAGGTGGAGGCTCCAGCGTCGGGGAATCCTTCCTTCGGCCTTCTTGGGAATCCGTGCGCGAAGTGCGAAACTTCGCGGCTGCCCGGAAGCTTTCGCGATGCTTGACTCCCTTTGATCCAGGGCCCTGTGGCCCCGACGGTTGGCCGAACCGGGGCCGCCGTTGGATTTGCGGTGCATTTGTGCCGAAAAAACAAGGTCGAAAGGGGTCCTTTCGCTGGTGGAAAACACGCGGTGGCCATGAACCTGCTGATGATCAATCCCTACGCGATTCCGCCCGAATGGGGCGGTGGAACGCGGCATCACGCCCTGTGCCGGCAGCTCATCGAGCAAGGGCACCGGGTGTTGCTGGTTGCCTCCGGATTCGATCACGTGACCAAGCAGGAACGGCGCCTGGCGGCCGGGCAGGACCACCTGTTCCGCGAAGAGGAGGGAGTGCCCTTCCTCTGGTTGCGCACCACGCCCTACAGCGGCAACACCCTGGCCCGGGTACGCAACATGCGCAGTTTCGCCGCCGCGCTCCAGAGGCTCCCCGCGCTGCCGGATGGCTTCGTTCCGGACCGCGTCCTGGGCAGCACACCGCACCTTTTTTCGGCGCGTGAGTCCCTGCGCCTTGCGCGGCGCATGAAGCTGCCCTTCACCCTGGAAGTCCGTGATATCTGGCCCGAGACACTGAAACTGCTGGGCGGCTTCTCCTCCTGGCATCCCTTCGTGCTCTGGCTGGCCAGGCTGGAACAGCAGGTCTACCGCGGAGCCGACCGCATCGTCTCCCTGCTGCCGGGAGCCTGGCAGCATTTCCAGACCTTCGGCGTGCCGCGAGAGCGGGTGGACTGGGTTCCCAACGGAGTGAACCTGGCCCAGCTGCCTCCCTACACGGAGCGCGAGCAGACGAAGGATCCCTTCACCGTGACCTACGCCGGAGCCCATGGCCTGGCCAACGGCCTGGATTCGATTCTCGACGCGGCCTCGCTGTTGGGGGACCTGGGCCGGGCGGGGAAGATCCGCTTCCGCTTCCTGGGACATGGCCCGCATCGCCAGGCGCTCATCGATCGCGCCCGCGGCGAGGGCATGGACTGGGTCGAGTTCCGCGAAGCCGTGCCCAAGCACGAGGTCTATTCGGTGCTTGCCGATTCGGACGCCCTGGTGGCGACCTTGAAGGATTCCCCGCTCTACCAGTACGGCATCAGCCTGAACAAGATCTACGACTACCTGGGCGTGGGACGCCCGGTGGTCTTCGGCGTCCGCAGCTACAACGACCCGGTCTCCGAGGCCGGAGCGGGATTCAGCGTGGCGCCCGAAGACGCGCCGGCCATGGCCGAGGCCCTGCGCAGGCTGGTGGAGATGAGCCCCGCCGAGCGCTCCGCCCTGGGGCGCAAGGGGCGCGACTTCATCGAAAGCCGCCACAGCCACGAGATCCTGGGGCGGCAGCTGGAAGAGGCGCTGCGGAAGGCTGGGCCGCAATGAGCCGCCCGAGCCTGTATACGCGCAGCCTGAAAGTGCTGATCGACCGGCTGGGCGCCGCCGTGGCCCTGCTGCTGCTGCTGCCTGTGCTGCTGCTGCTGGCGCTGCTGGTGCGCATGAAGCTCGGCAGCCCGGTCTTTTTCACCCAGGTGCGGCCCGGCTACCAGGCGCGCCCTTTCCGCATGGTCAAGTTCCGCACGATGACCGACGAGCGTGACACAAAGGGAGAGCTCCTGCCCGACGAGGTGCGCTTGACCCCCTTCGGCCGCTTCCTGCGCAGCACCAGCCTCGACGAGCTGCCCGAACTGCTCAACGTGCTGCGCGGCGACATGAGCCTGGTCGGACCGCGTCCCCTGCTGATGCGCTACGTGGAGCGCTATTCGGAGCGGCAGTATCGCCGGCACGAGGTCCTGCCCGGTGTCACGGGCTGGGCGCAGGTCAACGGGCGCAACGCCATCGACTGGGATACCAAGTTCGAGCTGGACGTGTATTACGTGGATCACGTCAGCCTGAGCCTGGACCTGCGGATCCTCTTCCTGACCGTCTGGAAGATGGTGCGGCGCGACGGCATCAGCCAGCCCGGCCACGCAACGGCCGAGGAGTTCATGGGCAGCGAAGGACGGGGCGCATGAGCGGGGGACCGGCACGCATCCTGCTGATCGGGGCCGGCGGACATGCCCGCGTGGTCGCCGACATCCTGCTCTGCTGCCGCAGGGAAGGGCAGGAGGTCGAACTGCTCGGCTTCCTGGACGACAATCCGGCGGTCAGCGGCAAGGAGATCCTGGGCTTCCCGGTCCTGGGCGGCCTGGAAGACGTGGATCGGCACGAGCACGATGCCCTGATCATCGCCATCGGCAACTGCCGCATCCGCCAGCATTTGTATACGAGCCTCAAGGCGCGCGGACACTCCTTCCATACGGCGATCCATCCCAGCGCGGTCATCGCCGCCGACTCGCGCATCGGCGAGGGCTGCATGGTCTGCGCCGGCGCCATCGTCAACACGGGCAGCGTGGTCGGGGTCAACACGATCCTCAACACCTGCTGCAGCGTGGATCACGACAACAAGGTCGGGGACCACGTGCACATCGCACCCGGTGTGCGCCTGGGGGGAAACGTCTCCGTGGGAGCCGGTTCCCTGGTGGGCATCGGCGCGGTCGTCATGCCGCAGACCTCGGTCGGGGAGGAATGCTCCGTCGGATCGGGCGCCGTCGTGCACCGCAGCCTGCCCGGCGGCGTGGTCGCGGTCGGCGTGCCGGCGCGCGTGATCCGCAGCCGTCCCGGCGACGGCAGTAAAAGACGAACAGATGCGGGCAGCGGGGATTTCATCGACACCGGCAGCTCGCGCTGGAAGTCGGCGCTGCAGCAGACGGCGCACGATTTCTACCACCTGCCGGACTACCTGGACATCTGCGGGCGGGCCGAAGAGGCGCGCCCGGTGGCCTTCCTGGGCGAGACCGCGGAGGCGCTGATGCTGACGCCCCTGCTGCTGCGGCCGATTCCGGCGGACCTGGGCATGCCCGCGGACTGGCAGGACGCCAGTTCTCCCTACGGCTATCCTTCGCCCCTGGTCGTACCGCGGGACAGCAACGACTGCGTACGCCAGATGCTGAAGATCTTCCTGCAGGAGGCCCAGCGTCGCAACATCGTCAGCGCATTTATCCGTTTGCACCCGCTGCTGACCTTGCCCATGGAGACACTGGGCGAGTTCGGAGAAGTCGTCCGCCACGGGCGCACGGTCTACATGGATCTCAGCTTGAGTGACGAGGAGGGCTGGCGCCAGACCAAGAGCCGGCACCGCCGCCACATCAACGCCCTCAAGCGCCAGGGCTTCCGCATGGAGATGAACGACTGGTCACGCTTCAAGGATTTTCGTCGCATCTACAAGGCGACCATGGAGCGGGTCGGCGCCAGCAGCTACTACTATTTCGACGACAGCTATTTCGAGGACCTTCACCGCAGCCTGGGCGAGAGGCTGCACCTCTGCACCATTCTTTCGCCGGACAACAAGGTGGCGGCCGCCGGCCTCTTCACGACGGTCAGCGGCATCGTCGAGTATCACCTGGGCGGAACGGCGGAAGAATTCCTCGACCTGGCCCCGAGCAAGCTGATGTTCCACGGCCTGCGCCGCTGGGGCCGGGAGGCCGGCCTGCGCGTCCTGCACCTGGGGGGCGGCCTGGGCGGTCGCGAGGACGCCCTGTATCACTTCAAGTCCGGCTTCTCGCCCAGCAGCGCTGCCTTTCAGAGCCTGCGCGTGATCATCGACCCGGAAAAATACCAGGTGCTCTGCGAGCGCCGCATGCAGCTGAGCGGAGCGCGGCCCGCGGAATGCGGGGAAGCCTACTTCCCGGCATATCGCCTGCCGCCCGCCGCAGGGAAAGGAGTCTGAGTGGCGAAGGACAGGGAGCGCATCTTCCTGAGTCCGCCCCACATGGGGGGGCAGGAACTGGAGTATGTGCGCAAGGCCTTCGAGAGCAATTTCATTGCTCCGCTGGGTCCCATGGTCGATGGACTCGAGAAGCGGCTGGCAGAGGTCACAGGCTTTCCGCATGTCCTGGCCCTGAATGCGGGCACGGCGGCCATGCACCTGGCCCTGCATCGGCTGGGCATCGGTCCCGGCGACCGGGTGCTGGCCAGTTCGCTGACCTTCATCGGCAGCGTCAGCAGCGTGACGCATCGCGGGGCGGAATGCCACTTCGTCGACGCGGAGGCGGCCAGCTGGTGCATGGATCCGGATGCGCTCGAAGAGGCGATCATTGCCTGCCGCAAGGGGGGACAGGAACCGGCGGCGGTGATCCCGACAGATCTCTACGGACAAAGCTGCGACCTGGAACGCATCGGCGGAATCTGCCGCCGGGAAGGAATTCCGCTGATCTGCGATTCCGCGGAATCCCTTGGCGCCGGCTGGGGCGAGGGCCACGCGGGCAGCGGAGCCGACCACGCGATCCTCAGCTTCAACGGGAACAAAATCATCACCAGTTCCGGCGGAGGCGCCCTGCTCTCCCGGGATCATGCATTCATTGAATTCTGCCGATTCCTTTCCACGCAGGCCCGCGATGCGGCTCCTCACTACCAGCACACACATGTGGGCTATAATTTCCGCATGAGCAACATTGTCGCCGCGGTGGGGATGGGGCAGCTGGAGGTGCTGGAAGAGCGCGTCCGGCAGCGGAGGGCGATCTACGACGGCTACCGCGAACGGCTGGGCGACCTGCCGGGCTTCGGCTTCATGCCGCGGGATGTCTACGGCCGTTCCAACTGCTGGCTGACGGTGGTCACCATCGACGAGGAGGCCTTCGGCGCCTCGCCGGAAACCGTGCGCCTGGCGCTGGAGGAGCTGAACATCGAAAGCCGCCCGGTCTGGAAGCCGATGCACATGCAGCCGGTCTATGCCGGCGCGCCGATGACCGGAGGGGCGGTCGGCGAAGACCTCTTCCGCCGCGGCCTGTGCCTGCCTTCGGGCACGGCCCTGGGCGAAGACGACCTGGATCAGATTTGCGAGTGTATACGTCGCACGGGCCGCTAGCGGTCCGGCGTCCGGACGTGCGGGCCCGCGCCCGCATCACGATCATGGAGACAGAGCAATGAGCACATCCGTCGCCCTCATCGGCATGGGCTACTGGGGCAAGAACCTGGCCCGCAACCTGCATCAGCTGGGTGCCCTGCACACGGTCTGCGAGGCAGACGCGTCCCGCCAGGCCGATGTCGAGGAGAAGTACCCCGGCGTCGCCTTCAGCGGCGACCTGGAGGCCGTCCTGGCCAACAAGGAGATCGGCGCGGTGGCCATCGCCACGCCCGCCGTGACACATTTCAGCCTGGTGAAGAAGGCCCTGCAGGCCGGCAAGGACGTCTTCGTCGAGAAGCCCCTGGCGGTCAGCGTCAAGGAAGGCGCCGAACTGGTCAAGCTGGCCGGCGAGCTGGGGCGCATCCTGTTTGTGGGTCACATTCTCCAGTATCACCCCGCCGTGCTCAAGCTCAAGGAGCTGATCGACGGCGGCGCGCTGGGCAAGGTGCAGTACCTGTACTCCAATCGCCTGAATCACGGCAAGATCCGCACGGAGGAGAACATCCTCTGGAGTTTCGCGCCCCACGACATCAGCGTGATGCTCGGCCTGCTCGGCGAAGTGCCGGAGGCGGTCTCCTGCCAGGGCGGCGCCTACCTGAGCCCCGACGTGGCCGATGTCACCGTGAGCCAGTTCACCTTCCCCAGCGGCGTCAAGGGCCATATCTTCGTCAGCTGGCTGCACCCGATGAAGGAGCAGCGCCTGGTGGTCGTCGGTTCGGAGAAGATGGCCGTCTTCGACGACACGGCGACCGACAAGCTGGTGCTCTACCCGCACAAGGTGGAGTGGAAGGACCGCGTGCCGACGGCGATCAAGGCCGAAGCGGAAATCGTCGAGCTGCCCGCGGGCGAACCCCTGAAGGCCGAGTGCGCCCATTTCCTGGAGTGCTGCGAGTCCCGCCGCGCGCCGCGAACGGACGGCACCGAGGGCCTGAACGTGCTGCGCATCCTGGACGCCTGCCAGCGTTCGATGGACCAGCAGGGCGGCAACGTGGGACTGGAAAGCCCCGGGCACGCGGCCCAGGAGCGCGACTGGTTCTGCCATCCGACGGCGGTGGTCGACGAACCCAGCGACATTGGCGCCGGCACCAAGATCTGGCACTACAGCCACGTGATGCCCGGCGCGAAGATCGGCAAAAAGTGCGTCTTCGGGCAGAACGTGAACATCGACGGCGGCACCGTGATCGGAAACAATGTCAAGGTGCAGAACAATGTCTCGATCTACACCGGCCTGGTGATCGAGGACGATGTCTTCCTTGGCCCCAGCTGTGTGCTGACCAACGTCACCAACCCGCGCAGCCAGGTCAACCGGCACAGCCTCTACGAGACGACGATCATCCGTCGCGGAGCGTCGGTGGGCGCCAACGCGACCATCGTCTGCGGCATCACCATGGGACGCTACTGCCTGATCGGTTCCGGCAGTGTCGTCACGAAGGACGTGCCGGACTACGCGATGATGGTCGGCGTCCCGGCGAAGAAGATCTGCTGGGTCAGCCGCCACGGCCTGCCGATGAAGGAGGCCGACGCCAACGGCGTATACACCTGCCCCGAGAGCGGGCTGCGCTACCAGGAGAACGCCGAAGGCCAGCTGCGCTGCCTGGACCTGGACGAGGAGGCCCCCCTGCCCGACCACCTGGCGAAGGGCGAGGAGTTCTACGACCAGATCGTGCACGGCAAGCGTCTCACGAACCAGGATTCCTAGACAGACAACGATCGGCGAAGGCCGACACACAAACGGGAGAACGAACCATGGCAGTCCCGCTGCTTGACCTCAAGGCCCAGTACCGCACCATCAAGGAAGAGGTGGACGCGGCCGTGATCGACGTGCTCGAGAGCCAGTACTTCATCATGGGACCGAAAGTCCAGGCCCTGGAAGGCGAAATCGCCGCGTATACGAACACGCCCCACGCCGTCGGCGTCAGTTCCGGCACCGACGCCCTGCTGATCAGCCTGATGGCGGAAGGCATCGGCCCCGAGGACGAGGTGATCACCACGCCCTACTCCTTCTTCGCCACGGCAGGTTGTATTACGCGCGTCTGCGCGAAGCCGGTCTTCGTCGACATCGACCCGGTGGACTTCAACATCGACCCGGCCAACATCCAGGCCGCGGTCACCGGCAAGACCAAGGCCGTGATCCCGATCCACCTCTACGGCCAGATGGCCGACATGGACGGGGTGATGGAGGCCGCGAAGGGCCACAACCTGAGCGTGATCGAGGACGGCGCCCAGGCCATCGGCTGCGAGTACAAGGGCAGGCGCGCCGGCTCGATCGGCGACTACGGCTGCTTCAGCTTCTTCCCCAGCAAGAACCTGGGCGGGGCGGGCGACGGCGGCATCGTGACCGTCAGCGACGAGAAGCGCCACGAGACCCTGTCCATCATGCGCGTGCACGGCGGACGGCCCAAGTACTACCACCGCATGATCGGCGGCAACTTCCGCCTGGACGCCATCCAGGCGGCGATTCTCAGCGTCAAGCTGAAGAAACTCGACGCCTGGACCGATGCGCGCCAGAAGAACGCGGACCTCTACCGCGGCATGCTGCGTGATTCGGGCATCGTGGTCGAGGCCTCGGAGCTGGATCCGAAGACCCTGGACATGAAGGGCCGCAGCGGCGTGTCCCTGCCGAAGTCCTTCGACGACCGCCGGCACATCTACAACCAGTTCGTCCTGCGCACGGATCGCCGGGACGAGATGCGCGCCTTCCTCAAGGAGCGCGGCATCGGCAACGAGGTGTATTACCCCGTGCCCTTCCACAAGCAGGACTGCTTCCAGTACCTGGGCTACCAGCCGGGCGACTTCCCGGTCAGCGAGATCGCGGCCGAGCAGACCATTGCCGTGCCGATCTATCCCGAACTGACGGAAGCGCAGATCAAGGAAGTGGTCGAGGCGATCGTCGCCTTCCACAAGGGATGATCCCGTCCTGAGTTGTATCACAGGTGCTCCCCGGCACGCCGGGGAGCGCCTGTGTCTTGTTTTTCAAGGTGCCCGATGAGTCCTTCCGGTCCGCGCCTGCTGCTGCTGGCGCGCAGTTTCCCCCCTGTGGCCAACATCGCCACCCTGCGCATGTGCGGCATTGCCTGCCACATGCAGCGCCTGGGGTGGCAGGTGGACGTGGCTTGTCCCGACCCGGCCCTGCTGCGCAGCCGTCCGGGCGAGGAGCGGCTGCGCGAGCTGCTGGCCGAAGGCGTGAAGACCGTGCACACGGGCTATGCCAGGCGCTGGCTGCTTCCGGGCATGTTTCGGCAGGGCGCCCTTGGGGGCACTCCCCTGGGCGGGGCGGGACGCAGGCTGGCGCGCATGCTGGACCTGGACGACGGCAGCGGCTGGATCGGCCCCCTGCAGAAGGCCTTTGCCGACAAGGGGCCGGGGAGCTACGATGTCGTGCTGGCCAGCGGGTCGCCCTACGGGGCCTTCGTCGCCGCCGGGAAGCTGGCGCGACGCTTCGGCTGTCCCTTCGTGCTCGACTACCGGGACCCCTGGACCCTGCGCGATTTCCGCGACGTGCCGGTGCGGCCCTGGACGCGCGCCCTGGAGCAGCGGCTGTGCGACAGGGCTGCCGCCGTGATCCATGTATCGCCCATGCTGATCCCTCCGCATGTGGAAGCTTTCGGCGGCAGGGAGAAGCAGCACACGCTGACCAACGGCTACGAGCCGGAAGTGCTCGACCGCGTGCCGGCGGCGGACTTCGACCACCCGGCCATCGTCTACGCCGGGCGCTTCTATCCGCCGCACCGCGTGATCGATCCGGTGCTGGCCGCCATCGGAAGACTGAAGCAGTCCGACCCGGAAGCCTGGCGGAACCTGAGATTCCACTACTACGGCGCGGACGGCGCCACGGTGGCGCGCGCCGCCGGCGAGCAGGGACTGCAGGACTGCCTGGTGGATCACGGACGCGTCCCCCAGGAAGAGGCCTGGTCCGCCCTGCGCGGGGCCGCCGCGGCGGTCACCGTGACCTCCGTCGCGGGGAGTGTGTCACAGGGCGTGCTCGGCAACCTGCCGGGCAAGCTTTTCGAGATGATCGGGCTGGGCTGCGCCACCCTGCTGGTCAGCCCGGAAGGGAGCCAGGCGCGCAGGATCCTGGCCGAGACCCGCGGCGGCGAGAGCGCGGCGGGCGATGATCCCCAGGCCCTGGACGACGCCCTGCGGAAGCTCCTGCAGGGAAAGCGGGATACCGGCCCCCGCAACACGAACTACGCCTGGCCCACCCTGGCCCGACGGCTGGACGGGATCCTGCGACCGCTGGTCGGAAAGGGCTCCCAGTGATCCAGGCCCTTCGCAAGCGTCTCAGCGGACACGGCACCTTCGTGCGCTTCGGCTTCGCCTCCACGCTTCTCGGCGTGGTCGGCATGCTCTGCGGCATCGTCATTATCCGCTGGATGCCGCCGGAAGAGCTGGGCCTGTGGCAATCCGTACTCATCGTGCAGACCTACGCCCTGATTCTCCAGGCCGGCATCATCACCGGACTGAGCCGCGAACTGCCCTTCTTCCAGGGCCGCCAGGAAGGGGAGAAGGCCGAAGCCCTGGCCGCCAGCGCGCAGAGCGTGGCCCTGCTGGGCGCGGGCGTGCTGGTGCTGGCCGGCGTCTTCACACCGCTCCTGGTGGAGGAGTTCCAGGTACGCATGACCCTGCTGGTCGTCTTCTGCAGCAGCGGCCTGACCCTCTACCAGAACTACCTGGGAACCACCTTCCGCGCCAACCGGGCCTTCGAGCACCTGGCGCGCATCCAGCTTGCCGACATGGTCGTGCAGCTGGCCACCTTGCCGCTGGTCTACCTCTACGGCTACTGGGGCCTGGTCGTTCGATTCGTGATCCTGGTGCTCATCTCGACCATCCTGCGCCATTTCTTCCGGCCGATGAAGGTGCCCTTGCGTCTGCGCAAGTCGGACCTGCTGCACCTCTTCAAAGTGGGCGCGCCCATGTTCGGCTTCGGCTACCTGCTGCAGACCGTGGACACTTTTCCTCGGCTGCTGCTGCTGACGAGCGGGGATGCGGGCGTGCTGCTGGTCGGCCTCTTCGCCCCCGCCTCGGCGATCTTCGGCCTGATGCGCATCCTGCCGCGCTCGATCGGTTCCTATGTCTTTCCCCAGATGAATTACAAGCTCGGCGCGACACAGGACGCCAGCCGTCTCTGGCCGATCGCCTGGAAGGCCTCGGTCTACTTCCTGCTGGCGGCGGTGCCCTTCGTGCTCATCGGCATGCTGGTCTTCCCCTGGCTGATCCGCAGCTTCTTCGCCAACTACGTGGAGGCGATTCCCGCCGTCGGCTGGGCGCTGGTCGCCGGAGCCTTCATGGGAACGCGGGTCGCGATCAACGTGCTGTATACGCTGAAGGCCTACGGCTGGCTCAGCGTATACACGGCTCTCAACCTGGGCAGCGCCTGGCTGGTTCCGACCCTGCTCCTGCCGCAGATGCCTCCGCTGGTCGCCGTCACCATGGGCTTCGCCCTTTCGCGCATGGGGATGTTCGTTATCGGCCTCTTCTGCATTCGCCGGGCCACGGGGGTGAGAGCATGAAGCTGCTGCTTGCCTCGACCGCCGAATGGCGCTCACGCCTGGAGTGGCTGGCCGTCGAACTGGCCCGGCAGGCGGGCTCGAGCCTGCGCCCTGTCTGGAGCGAGGCCGCCAGCGCCGAGCTGCGCCTGGGCGAGCGTCGCATGGAACACGCCGAGCTGGAAGGGCTCTGGAGGCGCCTCAGCCTGGAAGCGGAGCAGGACGGACCGCTGGACGGCTTCGGGCGCTTCGACGAGCGGCACGCGCCGCAGGATCTCGACCGGCCCTGGATCACGGAAAGGGCGCGCGAGTTCTTCGGGGAGGCGGCGGGAACACCGGAGTTCCATGTTTTCTTCACGCATGACGTGGACCGCACGACCGGCCTGGAAGCGACCTCGCTGGTCAAGGCCGCGCTGCAGACCCTGGCCCGCCGCGGCAGCAACTGGTTGAGCCTGGGCGCGGCCCTGGATCACGGACGGATGAACCGCCGGCTGCGCGAGCTGCTGGAGCTGGAATCCGCGGAAGGGGTGCGCGGAATCTACTTCATGATTTCCGGACCGGCGGGCCTGGGGCGCTACGACAGCCGCACGGACATCCGCTGGCGGAGCGCCCTGCGCGCGGCGCGGATGATCCGCGAACACGGCGGCGTGATCGGTCTGCATGGCAGCTTCCATGTGCGCGAAGAGCGGGGCTATGCGCAGGAGGCGCGGCGCATCCGCCAGGCGACTGGCGAGGCGGTGCTGCTGCAGCGCAACCACTACCTTCGGCTGGACACGCGGCGTTTCTGCGGCCAGCTGGAGGACGCCGGCATCCGGCTGGACTGCAGCCTGGGCTTCACGCGGCGCATGGGCTACCGGACCGGTGTCAGCGGCCTGTGGCGGCCCTGGAACCTGGAGCAGGAGCGGCCGGCGGCGATTGCCGCCCTGCCGCTTGTATACATGGAAGCGCCGGGGCAGCAGAAGGACCCGGAACCGGTCCTGCGGGAGCTGGAGCAGGTCCTGCGGCCCGCGGCCCAGGCCGGAGGCGCGCTGACCCTATTGGTGCATCCGGAAGTCTTCGCCGTCGACCGGCGCTGGTACGACATGTATCGCGAACTGATCCGCCTCTGCCGCGGGCTGGGCGCGCGCCTGGACACGGATCCGCTCGAATTCCTGAATAAAAAGCTGGAGGAACCGGGACATGGCGGCTGAGCATCGCATTCTGCCCCGCGAGGACTGGGCCCTTTGGCAGGCCTTTGTCGAGGAGCATCCGGAGGGCAGCGTGTTCCACCAGTGCCGCTGGCTGGAGCGCGTCGGCGAGAAGCTGCGGATCGACGTCCTGGAGGACAAGGGGCGGATCCTGGCCGGCGTGGCCACGGTCGAGCGGCGCAAGTTCGGCGTAGGCGGCTGTCATGTGCCGCCCTACACGCCGCGCTACGGACCGCTGATCCGGCCGAGCGCGAAGAACCAGCGCGGCTCGTCGAGGACAGAGGAGCAGGGCCTGCTGGCCGCCCTGCTCGACGCCCTGCCCGCCTGGCCGCACACGGACTTCATCCTGGCGCCGGGGCACCATGACCCCCTGCCCTTCCACTGGAGGGGCTGGCAGCCTTCCCTGGTGATCACGCACCAGATCGGGGGCAGCGAGGAGGAGTATACGGGGAACATCGTCAAGCGCAAGGCGGCCTACCTGCGCAAGCTGCGACGCCAGGTCGACGAGGGCAGGCTGGCGGTCGAGATGAATCACGACGCGGATCCCGTGCTCGGGCTGTGGGAAGAGACGGCGGAGCACAAGGACTTCGGCCACAACGACGCCATCCTGCGGAACCTCTTCAGCGATCCCACGGAGGATTTCTGGACCTGTGTCACGGTCCGGGACCAGAAGGGCGAGCTGCTCGGCGCCTCGCTGCTGGCCTACGACAGCCGTCGTGCCTACAACCTGGTCAACGGGGTCCGGCGCGACCTGGAGGGCGACCTGCGCCAGGTGAACATGCTGCTGATGGACGCCGGCATCCGCTGGTGCCTGGAAAGCGGCCGGATCTTCGATTTCGAAGGCTCGATGCTGCCCGGCGTGGAGGACTTCTACCGGATCATGGGCGGGGAACAGGTGGGCTGTTATCGCTGGATGCGGTCGCGCTCGCCGAAGTACTTCCTGCTGCGAAGCCTGCAGCGCTGGCGACGCGAACGCAAGGGGAGCCTGGGCTGATGGGCGCTTTCCTTCTCAGCCCTGCCGGAAATGCGCCCGCCCGCGGGGTGCTGGACGAGGCCTTCCGCCTGCGCGGATTCGCAGCGCCGGAGGAGTTTCCCCTGGGGCGCGCCGTGCTCCATCTTTCGCCCAAGACCGGCCTGGCGCTTCCGAATGTGATCCGTCGCCCGGTCGGCGGCGGCAGAGAGGCCGTGCTGGCCACCCTGGGAAGCCCCGTATACAAGGGCCTGGGCTGGCGGCAGGGGCAGGAGGCCCTGCTGGAGGACCTGCTCGAGGACCGGCTGGATCCGGACCGGATGGCCGGCGCCTCCTGCCTGGTCTTTTATGATCCGCGAAAAGGGGACCGGCCCCGGCTCCACGGCGATCCCTCCGGACTGTATCACCTCTTCCAGGACGAGCGCAGCGGGCGCATCGGCAGTTCGCAGCTGATCCAGCTGCAGAGCGCCGTCCATCCCTTCGCCCTGGATCACGCCGCCCTGCTGGACCTGCTGCTGGCCGGCTACCTGGTCGCGCCGCGCACGCTCTTCCGGGGCCTGCGCCTGGTGACCTCCGCCGCGCCGCCGCTGCCTGCCGACTGGTTCGACTGGCAGGGCCTGCTGGCGCCGATCACGCCGCCGGAGATTCCGGGCGGATTTGGCGAGCACCTGGAACACCAGATCCAGGTCCTGCGGGCGCACCTGCAGCTCTGCAAGGGCCTCTTCGCCGAGCAGGGCGTGGACATGGGTCTTTCCGGCGGCTATGACAGCCGCCTGCTGGTGCTGCTTGCCCGCGAACTGGAGATGCCCTTCAGCACGCATACGCATGTCAAGGAGAAGGATGACCGCGACCGCATGATCGCGCGAAGGATCAGCGCCGCCCTCGGGCTGCCCCTGCGCGAGGAAGCGACCCGGCCGCCCTCGGCCATGGATGCCGCCGAGCAGGAAGAGGTGCTGCAGGCCTCCTTCGGCTTCTACGACGGCCACGTGGTCGAGATGATGGACCTGATGAAGCGCGAGTATACGGAGGGCTACCGCCGCGCCGTGCTCGACGGCAAGGGCGTCAACCTGAGCGGCGTCGGCGGCGAGATCTACCGCAACTACAACTATACCCGCCCCGCGGGCCGCATGGCGGTGCGGGACTGGGTCGGCTACTATGTGATCAACTACCGCAACCTGGCCTGCCTGCAGGACCCCGCGGTCCGAGAGGCGGCCGTGTCACGGCTGGCCCGCTCGATTCTCGGCGCCATGGAACGGCCCGTCGACGAGCCGGTCGACTTCCTGCAGGCCCGTCGCTACTATGGCGAGATCTGGCTTTCCAACTGGCATGGCACACGGAACTCCGTGGAAAGCTCCTGCTGCGTATACCAGGCGCCCTTCGCCGACCGGCGCGTGGTACGGGAAGCCCTGGGCTCGACGTCGCGGATCGGCGTGCATGGAGCCTTCGAGGCGGGCATGATCGCGCGGCTGAATCCGGAACTGGCCGCGCTGCCCTCCAACTACGGGTTTCCTTTCACGCGGATTCCGGCGAAACACCGCCTGGGAGCCGCCCTGCGCGCCTGGTTGCCCAATTCGCTCAAGCTTGCCCTGGGACGCCGGAGAATGGCTTCCCTGGCCCCCGACCGGGGACACGCGGACGCACTCTGCAGGCGACACCCGGTCCTGGCGCGCTCGCTTCAGCGCATCGAGTCCCTGGGGTTGCCGCTGGACTGGGACCGCCTGCTGGCGGCGCCGGGTTCAAGGATCTTCGCCTTCTCGCTGGGCTACATGCTCGAGCGGCTCGAAGGTTGTGTCACGACATCGACAGCGGGTCCGGAGGACCTGCTGCGGGAGGAGGCCCGATGAGCTCCCTTGTACGACGCTGGAGCGGCAGCCCGCTGATGCGCGCCCTGACGCCCCGCTGGCTGGTGGCGCTGGCCCGCCGCCGCATGCCCGTGCACCGGATCCAGGAGCAACTCTACCTGGAACGCAATCCCCATGTGGGCAAGCCGGAGGAGTGGGGTCGGGAAGGCGGCAGCCGGCACCGCATCGGCATCCTGCGTGACCCGGCCCAGCACCACCACCAGATCATCAGCGCCTGCCTGGAAATGGACATCAGCTACCGCGTGATCGACCTCTTCGCCGACGACTGGATCGAGCGCGTGCGCCAGGCGGAGTGCGACGCCTACATGGTCTGGCCGCCGGTGGCGAACACGCTCTGGAAGACTGTCGGCGACGAGCGGATCCGGATGCTTTCCGAAGAGATGGGCGGGTTCGTATACCCGGACCCGCTTTCGGTCTGGCTCTACGAGAGCAAGCGCCGCAGCCGGGACTGGATGCTGGCCCACGGCGTCGAACACCCGAGGACCTGGGTCTTCCATTCCGAGCGCGAGGCCCTCGACTTCGTCGCCGGCTGCGAACTGCCGGTGGTCTACAAGACCGACCTGGGCGCCGCGGCGGCCGGCGTGCGCATCCTGAAGGACCGCAAGACGGCGGCGGCGCTGGTGAAACAGGTCTTCCGCAGCGGGATCATCGTCCCGCGCGGCGACAACCGGGACCGCTTCTGGGGACAGGTGCTGTTCCAGGAGTACCTGCCGGGCGTGCAGGAATGGCGCATCGTGCGTGTCGGAGAAAACTATTTCTGCCGCTACAAGGTCCCCGGCGCGGACGGCCTGCACAGCGGCTCGGGAACGATCCGCTGGGAGAAGCCGCCGATCCGTCTGCTGGAGCGGACACGCGAGATCACGGAATTGGGCGGCTTCAGCAGCATGAACGTGGACTATTTCGAGACCCGGGACGGCCGCTACCTGGTCAACGAGCTGCACGCCGTCTTCGGCAGCAAGCCCCGCGACCGCGAGCTGGGCCAGGAGAACCTGGGCCGCTGGCTCCGCCAGGGCGAGAACGACTGGCGCTTCGAACCCGGCTACTGGTACTTCAACGCCTGTTCCAACCTGCGCCTGCAGCAGGTGCTGGCGCACCTGGGAGAAAGGGTCGAGGTCCTGCCGGATTGAAGACTTCCGCCGCCATCGCCGACCTGAAACTGCTGGTCCTGACCCACATGTACCCCTCGCGCCTGGACGAGGGCAACGGGATCTTCATCCATCGCCATGTCCAGGCCCTGAGGCGGGCGGGCGTCGATCTGCGCGTGGTCTCCCCGCAGCCCTGGGCGCCCCGCGTGCTCTGGTTCCGCGAGAACTGGCGCCAGTACGGCCAACTGCCCCGCCGTGAGACATGGGAAGGTTCCGAAGTGCTGCGGGTGCCCTACCTGCAGCTTCCCCTGCCCGCCTACCGGCCCTGGGCCGGCGTGGTCATGGCCCGGGCCCTGCGCCCCGTGCTGCGACGCCTGCGCCGCGAGTTCGCCTTCAATGTGATCCATTCCCACACGATCACGCCCGACGGCCTGGCGGCACTCGCCATCGGCGGGCGTCACGGCGTGCCCACGGTCAACTCCGTGCGCGGCAGCGACCTGAACGAGTACCCGCACAACCATCCCCGCCTCATGGATCACACGCTCCGCGTGCTGCGCGGAACGGATCGCATGCTCTGCGTCAGTCGCGCCCTCGCCGGCGTCGCCGAGGAGCTGACAGGGGGCGATGTGCGGCCCGGCGTCGTATACAACGGAGTCGACCAGCAGGTTTTCCGGCCTGCGGAGGACCGGCTGGCCCTGCGGCGCGAGGCCGGGCTGCCCGGGGACGGGCGTCTGCTGGCCTTTGTCGGGCGCTGCGAGAAGGACAAGGGCGTCGAGGAGCTGCTGCAGGCCTTCGTCGGCCTGAGGAAGCGCTTTGCGGACCTGCACCTGGTCTGCCTGGGAGATGGATCCTTCCGCGGGGAACTGCTGTCGCGCGCCGCGGCGGCAGGGCTGGACGGCTGCCTGCACGCTCCCGGCCGCGTGGATCACGGACGTGTCGCCGCTGTCGTACGGTCGGCAGATGTCTTTGTCCTGCCCTCCTGGGGCGAGGGAATGCCCAACGTGCTGCTCGAGGCGATGGCCTGCGGACAAGCCTGCGTGGCGACCCGCGTCGGGGGAATTCCGGAGGTGCTGCGCGACGGCGAGAACGGCCACATGGTGGAGGCGAAGGATGCCGCGGGCCTGGAGAAGGCCCTGGATCACATGTTCGCCGATCGCGCCTTCGCCGAGGCCTGCGGCGCGAAAGCGCTGGAGACGATCCGCGCGGGCTTTTCCTGGGAAGCCAACGCCCGTTTCCACCTGGACCTCTACGGGAAGCTGCTGCAGGAGGCGGGAGGAAAGGGATGAAGGTCTGCGTGCTGACGACCGGCCACACGCCGGACGATGACCGGGTGTACTACAAACAGCTGCGGAGCCTGCTGGACCTTCCCTGCGAGTTCCACCTTGCGGCGCCGGGCGGCCCGGAGGCCTTCGCCGGACTGGACGAGCGCGTCCGCCCCCTGCCCCTCGGGCCGGGAGCCGGCCTGGCAGGACGCCTGCGGCTGCTTCCGCGGGCGCTGAAGGCCATGCGCGAACTGCGGCCGGATGTGATCCATTTCCACGACTACGAGGCCATCCTGCTCGTGCCCTGGCTGCGCCGGATCCCGGGAGTGCGGCTGGTCTACGATTCCCACGAGATGTATCCCGACATGGTCCTGCTCTCGGAGCGCATTCCCCGGCCCCTGCGTCCGCCCGTCGCTTCGGTCGTGCGGAGCATCGAACTGGCCATGGCCCGGCGCTGCGCGCATGTGATCACGGCGGACGGTCCCGTCGCCCGCTACCTGGAGAAGAGCGGCACGCCGGCCTCCGTCGTATACAACTATCCCAACCTGGAACTGTTCCGCCCGGACCCGGAACGCATCCGCCAGATCCGCTCGGAGCGCGGGGACCGGCCCCTGCTGATCTACCAGGGCAGCATGGGCATCGACCGGGGCCTGCTGCAGATGGTCGAGGCGATGAAGGGCCTGAGCCGCAGCCACCCGGCAGCGCGCCTGCTGCTTGTCGGCAACCTGCGTCCCGCCCTGCGTCAGCGTGTATACGAGGCGGTGGCGCGCCAGGGTCTCGAGGACCATGTGGAATGCACGGGGTGGGTGGATCACAGGGACATCGTCAACTGGGTCGGCGCGGCGAGCATCGGCCTGATCCCCTTCCTGCCGGTGGAGAAGTACAAGAAGAACATTCCGATCAAGCAGTTCGAGTACATGGCCTGCGGGTTGCCGATCGTCGCCGCCGACCTGCCGCCGATCCGCCGCTATGTGGGCGAGGCGGAGTGCGGCATTCTCTATCCATCGGGAGACGTGAACGCCCTGGAAGCGGGTATTGCCCGCCTGCTGGATGACGCGCCGGAACGCGAGCGCATGGCGCGCGCCGGCCGGGCCGCCGTCGAAGGCAAATGGAACTGGTCGGAAATGGAGGAGGTCCTGCGCGGTGTATACCGCGAGCTGGACTCAGTCTGAGGATCCCAGGAAGAGTTCCTCGAGCATCTCGCGATGATCCTCGCAGCGCACCAGGTTGCCGTAGAGCATCTGTCGCTTTGGCGTGAACCAGCGGGTGAACAGCGGCAGGCGTGCATTCAGCCTGTGGAGCAGCCGGTTCTCGCTCAGCAGCTGCATCAACAGGCTTCTGCGCTTCGCCTCGCAGTGCCGGCGGAAAAGCTGGCGCACCCTGTCTTCCGACAGGATTTCCCTGCCTCGCCGCTCGAAGGCCTGTTGCCAGCTCGCGCCCTCATCCGCGGGCATTCGCTGCAGACCCGGACCCTGCCAGGACTGCCGGTAGGGCAGCAGCTCGATCTCCCCCCGACCACCTTCCTTCGGCAAGCGCCATTCCAGCAGGACGCCGTGGTTCCATTCGCTGAGCTGTCTGCGCCCGATGTCGAAGAGCAGGTTCCCCTGCCCGTAGAGAATGCGTGATACTCCGGCCGCGGTCTCGACCTCCTCGAGACAGCCGGCCACGTGGCTGTGCTGGCAGACCACCAGGGCCACGCCGCAGCGGGCCAGCTTGTGGCACAACTCCCTCAGGCGGGGCGTGGGATAGGGGTAGTTGTTGGGGCCGGCGTGCACGAAGGCGATCGCCTGGTCAACCTTGTCGCACAGCGCGCGGGCGCGGTCGGGAAGCTCCAGGGGCTCGATGGGACAGGCGCCGGGACTGTTGCGGCCGGCCAGGCTGAATTCGCTCGCGGCGACAGCGAGCACGCCGATGCGAAGCCCGCCAATGTCGAGGAGCGCCGGCTCTCGTGCCTGTTGCAGGTCGGAGCCCGCTCCCGTGTGGCGAATGCCCGCGCCGGCCAGCTCCTCCAGCGTGCAGTCGAGGCCGCCAGGGCCGTGATCCATGAGGTGGTTGTTGGCCAGGACGGCCAGGTCCATGCCGATGGCGCGCAGGCCGGCAAGGGTCTCCGGGCGTGCGCCGATCACGGGACCGGTCTTCTGCAGCGGCGCTTCTTCGCGAACCAGCGGGCACTCGAGATTGACCAGGCGGAAATCGGCGTCGGCGAAGCGCTCGGCGAAGGGGCCGAGCAGGGTCGCGCGGTCACCTTCCACGAAAGCCTGCTCGTTGACGCCGATGGGACAGACATCCCCGCCGATCAGGAGGCGCAGGGCCTGGCTCACACGGGCTCCCGGGAAATGCCGCCGAGCCGGGGCAGGGACAGGGCGGGCCTGTCGGCCACGGCTTCCTGTTCGCCCGGCTGCTGCGAGAAGAGACCCTGGCGCACCGCGAACTGGATGCCGATCAGCATCATGTACTTCAGCTTGTCCATGTAGCGCCAGGAGCCGAGCTCCAGTCCGCCGATCAACAGCACGATCAGCAGGAGCAGCACGTAGGTGTCGCTTTCCCGGCGCCGCTTCCACAGGGCCCAGGCCAGCGTGCCCCAGAGAGCCACGTAGGCCGCGAAGGCCAGCAGGCCGCCTTCGATGTACATGTCGAGGAAGGTCGAGTGTGTCACGCGGTCCTGGGCGATCCGGTTGGAATACTGGCTGGACAGGGCGCGGAAGGCGCCGACGCCCTGGCCCATGACCGGGTTCTCGCGAATGATCTCCAGGCCGACGCGGTAGAACTCCTGCCGCATGATCAGGCCGGTGTCCTGCTCCCGGCTGGTCACCGTCGGGTCGGTCAGCGTGCGCCAGGCGCCGGTCAGGCGATTGAGGATCGGCGCTTCCGGCAGCAGGAAGGCCGCCGTGCTCAGGGCGAAGAGCACCGTCGCGAGAAAGCCCAGGACGGGAATCTTGTAGCGCGAGCGTCGCACGAACTGCACCGTGTCCCAGGCAAGGATCACCAGCACGACCAGCAGGCTCTTGCGGGACTGGGAGGCGAAGATCAGGTGCAGGCTGGCGGAGGCGACGACGATCAGCCAGAGCCGCTGCAGCGGGCCGACCACAGTGTCCTTGAGCGAGCCCATGCGCCAGAGGATGCGCACGCAGCAAAAGGCGTAGACGGACCAGATACCCGCCGCGTTGGGATTCTCGAAGAGCGCGATGGCGCGACCGGCCAGGTCGCGCTGCAGGTAGAGGTGGCCCCAGGCATAGATGCCCACATAGCCGATGGTGGCGCAGAGCAGGGCCGTGCGCAGTTTGTGCTGGTCCTGGATATAGCTGTCGAAGAGCAGGAGCAGGGCCAGCAGCAGGGTCGGCTGGATCACGCCCTGGACGGCCAGGTCCAGGTAGATCGCCTCGCCGACGAGGATCGGGAGCAGGTGGCCGACGATCGTCAGCGCGAAGAGGACCAGCAGCCGTGAGACACGCACCTCGATGCGCCCCATGAGGACCTCGAGCGAGAAGAGCATGAACAGCACGGCGAAAATGCCGTTGGCCACCTGGTGGCCAAAGGCCAGAGGATTCAGCAGCACCATGAGAATGATGTAGACGGGAAACAGCAGGTCGAGCAGTCCGCGACCGCTCCCGGTGGCCACGGGGGCGGCATTCATTGGCGGGGCCCGGAGTTGGCGACGGCTTCGAGCAGGACCGGTTCGACACGGATCGTGTCCGAGTTCGCTGTCCAACGGCCGTCTCCGCTGAAGCTAGTGGCCGCCGTCAGGCTGTCCAGGTTCGTCGTGCCCCACCAGTTGTGCGTGGCGGGCAGGTAGCGGTTCTCACGGTAGCTGTTGGTGGTCGCCAGCTCCACGCGCCGCCCGCCAGGACCGGGCAGGATGTTGTTCTGCGTGAGGATCACGCGATCCGCGTAGGGGTGCGCGAAGAGCAGCGGGAAGTAGGTCGCGTCGACAAAGTCGTTGTAGCGCACCACCACGTCCCGGTTGGCCGTGTCCTTGAGGCCGTAGTAGTTGCCCTCGAAGTGGCAGTATTCCAGCACGTAGGAGGTTTCGGTCCCATTGACTGTCAGCGCCGATCCGGCCTCGCCGGAGTTGCCGTTGTCGCTGAAGCTGCAGTCCAGCAGCGTCGACTGGCAGTCCAGCAGGTAGACGCCGTTGGCGGCGCATTCGGAGAAGCTGCTGTTCTGAATCATGACGGGGCCGAACTTGGCATGCAGGCCGTCGGACAAGACCCCCGAGACCTGGCAGCCGTTCAGCACCAGGCTGTCGAGGCTGACCGCATAGATCCCGTACTGCAGGCAGTCGCTGACATCGACGCCGTTCAGCTTCACCAGGCCGCCGCCGCCCAGGTTCAGGCCGATCTGGGCGCCCGAGATGCTGAGCTTCGTCAGTTCGGCGCCGCCATCTACCCGGACGAAGCCCCAGTTGCTGTCGCCGGCGGGAAGGAAACGGACCTCGTCGTCGCCTTCATTGATGTAGACATCCGGCCACTCGAAAACGGCGGCATCCCCCATGCGGAACTCGACTTCGCCGCGAAGGGTCATCGACACGCCCGCGGCGAAACTGACCGTCCCGGACACGTTTACGCGGGTGCGGTCTCCGTAGACCAGGTGCTCGCTCTGCTCGCCCTCCAGGCTTGCGCTCGTCCAGCTGTCGTCCTCGTCGTCGTTGCAGGCGCTGAGACCGAAGGCAAGCACGGCGAGAGACAGGAGGCGAAGAAGGGCGGCGTGAGACATGAGAGTTCCCGATTATTTCTTGAGACGCACGACGGACAGCGTGGGCAATCCCGTGGTGCGGTAGAGGTCCGTGTCCGTGTTGATGCGCGAATCCATCGCCTGCAGGTAGAAGGGCAGCGAGCCCGCCAGCACCAGGGCCAGCACCAGGCTGGCCATGTAGTTGAAGAGGACCTTGGGCTTGACCGGATTGTTCGGCAGCAGGGCCGGCGCGATCTGCTGGATCTGCAGGCGGTCGGCGCCAATGGAGCGAATGCGGCTTTCTTCCAGCTTCTGGTTGATCACCGTCCGGACGTTCTGCAGATCCTGCAGCTTTTTCTGCAGAATGGACTGCTGGCTTCCGGCGCGCGACAGTTCCCGTTTGCGGTCACTGCTTTGACGCATCTGGGCCCGGATCAGTTCCCGCTCCGCGTCCAGGGTCTCCAGGTACTGGACCTGGGCGTCTACGGAGGCGTCGTACAGGCGTTCCAGTTCCTCTTCGAGCTGCGCAAGATTGTCGTCCAGCATGAGCATTTCCGGATTGTCCGGCGTGAGCTGGGCGCTGCGGACCAGGCGTTCCTGGTAGCGCGTGTTGAAGGTCTGCAGCATGGCGTTCAACTGGCTGTTCCGTTCCAGCACTTCCGGCTGGATGCGAGCCGGACTGAAGTCCTGCTGCACGCGGCGCATGGCTTCCAGCCGCGTGAGCTGGGTCGCGTAGTCCAGATCCTTCTGCAGCAGACTGGTTCTCATGCGGCCGATCTGGTCCAGTTCCTGGTCCTGCTGGGCATCCAGGGAACTGATGTCCCGCACCTCGTTGAAGGAGGTCAATTCCTCTTCCGCCTCGACAATGCGCAGATCGATGTTCTCGATCATGTCGGCATAGGTCTCCACCTGGTTGTCGCGGCTGCGGTTGACCTGGCGGAATTCCTCGTAGGCCCGGATCAGGTGATTGACCATGTCGCGGGCGAAGGCCGGGCTCGTGTGACGGAATCGCACCTCGATGAAGGTGGTGTTGCGCACGGGCTGGATGCGGAAAGAGGCCATCACGCTGTTGCGGTCGATGGCCGGGTCGCCCAGTCCGGCCTCTTCCATCATTTCGAGGGCCTTGTCGAGCAAGGTCCAGGACTTGAGTACCTCGATTTCCGTGGCGACGAGCTGTTCCACGTTGAGGCGGGTGTTGACCTCGCTCTGCGTGAGACGGATGCGCTCGTAGTTCATGGTCAGGTAGATCTTCGAGCTGGCCTCGTAGACCCTGGGGGAGAGTTTCGTGTATACGATTCCGGCCCCGGCGACCAGGACGAAGACGCCCAGGAAGAGCCACTGGTAGCGGAACAGGGTATACAGCACATCCCTCAGGGTGCCGCGTGTCTGGTTCTCCATTGCTCTTCCCGTTTACTTGAACAGCCAGCGATAGATGAACTCGGGGATCACCTGGCGCCGCTTGTTGATGACGCAACCCAGCAGGTTGGCGTTGTGAGACTTCAACCGGTCGACCGTGGCCTGCGCGGCATAGCGGCGAGTGCGGCCCGATTCGACGATCATCACCACTCCGTCGCACACGCCGGACCAGCTGAGGCATTCGGGCATGTCGGCGGAAGGCATGTCCAGCAGGATCCAGCCGTAGCGCTCCTTGAGCAGCTCCAGGCGAGAGTGCAGGCGTTCCGCCGTGATCCGGCTCATCCAGTGCGCTTCCGAGCTGCGGCCCAGCAGCAGGTCGACGCCGGGAAGCAGGCTGGTCTGGCGGCAGCTGTCCAGGTCCTCTTCCTGCAGCACGTAGCGCGGCAGGCCGTCCAGGCCGACGGCGTTGGCGGCGGCCATGGGAGGACTGGTCGAGCGGTAGTTGGCGTCGATCAGCAGCACCTTGTTCTGGTCCGTCTTCTGGTGGACCTGGGCCAGCATGCCGGCGGTGTGATGCACCAGCGTGCTCGTGCCGGCGCCGGGATCAAGGGCCGTGAAGAGCACGGTGCGAATGCCGTTGGCCGACTTCAGCCGTTCCAGCGAGCGCACCAGGTTGCCGAGGTCCTGCTGGAAATCCGGCAGCACGGACGGTGCCGGAGCGGACACGGGAGCCGCCTGCGGCGCGCCCTGGTCCTCTTCCAGTTTTTTCAGCATGTCACGGTATACGGACATGGAGCCTCCTCAGGGTCGCGGAATCCGGATGCGGTCTCCGATCCGGATCAGGTTCGGGTTCTTGATGCGCGGATTCAGCGCCAGGATCTGATCGATGCGGTTCCAGTCGGACTGGCCGTACTCCCGCTCGACGATTTTCATCAGGGTGTCGTTCTGTCGAATGCGGACCAGGATCACTTCCGGGTCCCCCGGGGGGGAGACGACGCGCAGGGGCACATCCTCTTCCGGCGGGTCCTGTGTCACATCCTCTTCCGCTTTCGGGAAGGGCCGGTTGGCCAGCTCTTCCAGCTGTTTCTGCATCTGGCCCATGCTGCGGCGAGCCTCGGCCAGTTCCTGCTGCAGGGCCTGGACTTCGCCCGTGTTCTCGAGGATCACGGGGGGAGGCGTTTCCCCCTTGCCGCGGAAAAAGGCCCAGGAGGCCACAGCCACCAGCAGCACCAGCAGGACCGCCGCCAGCGGGGAGAGGCCCTTTCGCTGCGTCGCCGCGGCCGACGGGGCCGGCGCGTCCGGGGACGCGGCCGGGGCCGCTGGGCGCGCCTGCTGCTTGCGGAAAGCGAACTCCTCGTCGCCGACGGACTGCATGAAGGCGCGGTCCAGCACCTTCAGGCCCTTGCCGTAGCCCTTGAGCAGCGCCGTATCACAGACCTGGTTGATCACGCGGGGCACGCCGGCGCTGATCTCGTGGATCACGGCCAGGGCGCCGCCGTCGAAGATGTCCGCCGTGTGCTCGCCGCCGGCGATCTTGAGCCGATGTCTCACATACTCGGCGGTCTCGTCCTTCTTGAAGGGCTGCAGGTCGTAGCGGATCGCGATCCGCTGCTGCAGCTGGTGCAGGCTGGGGTCGGCGAGCTTGCCGTTGAGCTCCGGCTGGCCGACGAGCAGGATCTGCAGCAGCTTCTTGCTGGAGGTCTCCAGGTTGGAAAGCAGCCGCAGGTCCTCCATGGTCTCGAGGCTCAGGTTCTGTGCCTCGTCGATGATGATCACCGTGTTGATCTCGGCCTCGGCCTGGGCCAGCAGCCAGTCGTTGAGCGCGATGATCGAATCCGCCCGGTCCTCCGCCTTGCGCGGAATGTCGAAGTCGCGGAAGAGGTAGCGGAAGAGCTCTTCCGTGTTCAGCGAGCTGTTGTATACGACCGCGCTCTGCACCTTGTCGCCCAGGCGGTCGAGCACGCTGTTGATCAGGGTGGTCTTGCCCGTGCCGATGTCGCCGGACAGGACGGCGAAACCCTTGCGCTGCTCGATGGCGTAGAGCAGGTGCGCGTAGGCTTCCTCGTGCTGGTGGCTCAGCCAGAGGAACCTGGGGTTGCTGGTGATCGAGAAGGGCTCTTCCCGGAATCCGTAGTGCGCCAGGTACATCAGTCGGGCCTAGGGATTGGTCAGAATGTCGTTGCCCAGCCGCCAGTAGTACCGGGTGCGCACAAAGGCGTCGATCGGCGGGATGAAGGTCATGATGTAGTCATCGATGAACTGGCGGATGTCGGAGATCAGGCGCGTGGGCACGATCACGATGTCCCGGGGCTGGAGCCAGACGGGTTCACCGCCGCCCGCCAGCGCCTGGCGCAGATCGAAGACCTGGTAGGTGTAGAGCCCGCTGTAGCCGACGCGCACCACGATGATGCTGCCGATCTTGCCCGCGCTGGTCGGCCCTCCGGCGAGGGTCAGCGCGGAGAGCAGATCGATGCTCCCGTCCCAGCCGTAGCGGTCGGGACTGCCGACCGCGCCGTAGACGTAGAGGTACTGTTCGCCGGTCTCGGTCAGGCTCACGTTGGGACGGATATGCCGGAAATCGCGGCTGTAGAGGGCGCGCAGGGAATCGGCCAACGCGGCGCTGCTCAGGCCCATGGCCATGACATCCCCGTAGCGGGGAGAGGTCACGTAGCCGTCCGGGCGGACCAGGCCCTCGAAGTTCTCGCCGGGGAAGGCGGGGAAGAAGACCGAAAAGCGGTCTTCCGGCTGCAGGCGATAGCGCATGTCCGCCGAGGCCAGCTGGCCGCGGTCGCTTTCCGGCAGCCGCTGGTCGGGCATGCGGGATTCAATGGCTTCAAAGGCGGTGGTCAGGGTGTCCGTCAGCTCGGCTTCCGGCTCCATCTGGGAGCGGCCTCGCAAGGCGCAGGAGGTCAGGCTCATCAGAACCGCGGTTCCCACAAGCAGAAAAGCGGTCGGGCGACCGATTTTCCCGATCCATCCGTTCATGAGGTATGCCCGTTTCATTTTCATTCATTCGATATGCCGCCGACGGTCGAAGCACCACCGCCTCTCCCAAATCAGGCTCTTTCAAGCCCTTACTGACGTCATATCGGCCCAAGGCGGGACCGGGTTGACCGGTTTCCCGTTTGATTCTCGAGTAATTCGCTGATAAACAGAATAGTATGATAAATGCGGTGATATGTTGTGACGCGCGTCAACTGTTTCTGCTTGAGATGGCGGAAGAACGGGGCATCTGCCGGCCAGCGGATGGCCGTCTCGGGGGTCGTCTGGTTGCTGCGGGTTCCCGGCGGTCTTCGGGAAGCCGCCTTGGCAGGGCCCCGTCTCTGCCGATCCTCCGAAAACCACGAAGGTCGGAACCCCTTTGGCAGAGCCCCGCAGAGTCCCGCCGGCAGAAAAGGCTTTCCTGCCGTCTCCAGGTGTCCGGATCCTGACCCTGTTCTAATTCGACTTCAAGAAAATGCCGATGAAAGAGGGGGCACGGACTCTGCCTGTGTCTACGAAGCACGGGTTTTCTCATATTGACGGATTCGGCTTGGCCGAAAAGGTGAAACGCGCCCGCAGGAAGTGGTGCGCACAGTCCAGGAGAGAGCAACATGTTGGATCGAGTAAAGAATAAAGACTTCAAGGTCGGCATCGTCGGCCTGGGCTATGTGGGACTGCCCCTGGCTCTGGAGTTCGTCGAGGCGGAAATCGACACCCTCGGCTTCGAGCTGGATGGAAGCAAATGCGACGACCTGAAGGCGGGCAAGAGCTACATCCGTCACATTCCCACCGAGCGCATCGCCAAGGCTGCCGGCACCGGCAAGCTGGACGCGACCACGGACTTTTCCCGTCTGGCGGAAGTCGACGCCATCCTGATCGCCGTGCCGACGCCGCTGGACAAGCACCGCGAGCCGGACCTGGGGCCCGTCCTGGCCGCCACTCGCACCATTGCCAAGTACCTCAAGAAGGGGCAGCTGGTGGTGCTGGAATCAACGACCTACCCCGGCACCGTGGATGATGTCATGGGCCCGATCCTCGAGGAAGCCAGCGGCCTGAAGGCCGGCACGGATTTCTACCTGGCCTTCAGCCCCGAACGCGAAGACCCCAACAATCCCGACTTCAACACCCATACCATTCCGAAGGTCGTCGGCGGCCTGAACGAGGAATGCACCGAACTGGCCTGCGCGGTCTACAACCATGTCATCGTCCAGACCGTTCCGGTCAGCTCGACCCGCGCCGCGGAAGCGACCAAGTTGCTGGAGAACATCTACCGCGGCGTCAACATCGCCCTGATCAACGAGCTGAAGATCGTCTTCAGCCGCATGGACATCGACGTCTGGGAAGTGGTCGACGCGGCCAAGACAAAGCCTTTCGGCTTCCATGCCTTCTACCCCGGCCCCGGCCTGGGCGGACACTGCATTCCCATCGATCCCTTCTACCTGACCTGGAAGGCCCGCGAGTACGAGGTCAACACCCGCTTCATCGAGCTGGCCGGCGAGATCAACACCAGCATGCCGCGCTACGTGACCAATCGCCTGATGCACGAGCTGAACAAGCACAGCAAGAGCCTCAAGGGCAGCCGCGTGCTGCTGCTGGGCATGGCCTACAAGAAGAACATCGACGACATGCGGGAAAGCCCCTCGATCAAGCTGACCGAGCAGCTGCTGGCCCGCGGCGCCGAACTCGAGTACCACGATCCCTATATTCCGGTCTTCCGTGAGACCTTCGGCAAGCAGGAAGTCACGCTGCAGAACGTGGATCTGACTGCCGAGGCCCTGGAAAGCTATGACGCCGTCCTCATCTCGACGGATCACGACGATGTCGACTACGACTTCGTGGTCAAGCATTCCAAGCTGGTGGTCGACACCCGGAACGCGACCAAGAATGTCCGCGAGGGACGCGAGAAGATTGCCAAGGCCTAACGCTGACCTGGCCACAGGAAAGCCCGAAACGGACGGGGTGTCGCGGTCGACGGACCATGTCGACCGCGCCCCCTGCTTGATATGATCCAGGATCTGCTGATCAGCCTGCGCCCCTACCGCAAATGGCTCATCCTTACGATGGATGTGGCCATTTCCTGCCTCGTCTTCTACCTCAGTTTCCTGATCATCGGCGTCGGCGAAATACCGTCAAGCCGCCTGCCCCTCTTCCAGACGGGGCTGGTGGTCATGGCCGCCGTACGCCTGCTGACCTTCAGCATGAGCAGCCTCTACAAGGGCATCATGCGCTATGCCAGCATTGATGACCTGAAGAACATCTTCCGCGCGACCTCGCTCGGCAGTCTGCTCTTCATCGTGGTCATCGTGCTCATGCCGAACCAGATCACCGAGGTCTCGCTGACGGGATTCCTGAAGTACGCCATCGTCATCGACTGGATGTTGAACATCCTCCTCATCGGCGGCAGCCGCTTCATGGTCCGTACCCTGCGCACCTACCGTCCGCTGGACGGCAGCGAGCAGATCCGGGTGGTGATCATCGGCGCCGGCGACGCGGGGGAGAGCATCCTGCGCGAGATGCAGTTCAACCCGACGCTGAATTACGAAGTGGTCTGCCTGCTGGACGATGACTCCTCGAAGGTCCGCAAGCAGATTCACGGCATCCAGGTGGCGGGCACCACCTCCGACCTGGGACAGGTGCTGGCCAGCAACAGCGTCGACCAGGTGCTGATCGCCGTGCCCAGCGCGCCGGCGGAACTGATCCGCCGCATTGTCGACCAGTGCCGCGAACGCAATGTCACCTTCCGCAAGCTTCCCGGCGTGCGCGACCTGATCCACGGCGACATCACCATTGCCCAGTTCAAGGAAGTGCAGCTGGAGGACCTGCTGGGCCGCGACGCCGTCAAGCTGGACCTTCCCAGCATCGGCCGCTTCATCACGGAAAAGACCGTGCTGGTCACCGGCGGCGCCGGCTCGATCGGCAGCGAACTCTGCCGCCAGGTAATGAACTTCGGCCCCAGCCGGCTGATCTGCCTGGATCACAACGAGAACGGCCTGTACTACCTCATGCAGGAATTCAGCGAGCGCGCGGACCGGGGCAACGTGATCCCGGTGGTCGGCAGCATTACCGACCAGGAGCGCATGCGCTGGGTCTTCGAGAAGTTCAAGCCCAGCGTGGTCTTTCACGCCGCGGCGCACAAGCATGTGCCGATGATGGAGCAGAACAAGCGCGAGGCCGTGCGCAACAACATCCTGGGGACCAAGGTCCTGGTCGAACTGGCGCACCGCAACGAGGTCGAGAAGTTCGTGATGATCTCGACAGACAAGGCGGTCAACCCCACCAGCACCATGGGCGTCTGCAAGCGCGTCGCCGAACTGGTGGTCCGGGATTTCGCCGGGCACAGCAAGACCCAGTTCATGACCGTGCGCTTCGGCAACGTGCTGGGCAGCGCCGGCAGCGTGGTGCCGCTTTTCCGCAAGCAGATCCGCAAGGGCGGGCCGATCACCATTACCCACCCGGACATCGAGCGCTATTTCATGACCATTTTCGAGGCGGTGCAGCTGGTGATCCAGGCGGCCGCCATCGGCAAGGGCGGGGAGATCTTCGTGCTCGACATGGGAACGCCCATGAAGATCATCGAGCTGGCGCGCAACCTGATCACCCTTTCGGGGCTCAAGGAAGGCATCGACATCGACATCGAGGTCGTCGGCCTGCGCCCGGGCGAGAAGATGACCGAGGAACTGTGGGTCAGCAACGAGAAGCTGATCCCGACCGTGCACAACAAGATCAACATTGCCGTGCCCTCCGAGGACGCCGAAGTGTCCCTCAACGGACGGGTGGACAATGTCCTGCTCAGCCTCGACGGCAAAGAGGACGAACGCATCGTCAGCGACCTGCAGGAGCTGGTGCCGACCTATCGCCCGGTGAAGGGCGACAACCGGAGATATTGATGCGGATCCTGCTGACCGGCGCCGCCGGCTTTATCGGTTCCCATCTCTGCGAACAGCTCCTGGGGCGGGGCGACACGGTTCTCGGCCTGGACAGCTTCGACGATTTCTACGACCCCGCCATCAAGCGGCGGAATCTGCAGGAGGCGCAGACGCATCCGCAGTTCCGACTGGTGGAAGGGGATATTCGAAACGGCGAGCTGCTGGAACAAATCTTCGCCGAGCATCGTTTCGACTGCGTAATCCATCTTGGCGCGCGCGCAGGAGTCCGTCCCTCCATTGCACAACCCCTGCTGTACCAGGACGTCAATCTGCGCGGCACCAACCAGCTGCTGGAGGCCATGCGAAAGGCCGGCTGCCGAAAACTGGTTTTCGCCTCCTCCAGTTCCGTCTACGGAAACAACTCGAAGGTTCCCTTTTCGGAAAAGGACCCGGTCGACCATCCGATTTCTCCCTACGCCGCCACCAAGAAGGCCGGGGAGCTGATGTGTCACAGCTATCACCACCTCTTCGGCATGGCCTGCGCCTGCCTGCGTTTCTTCACGGTCTACGGACCGCGGCAGCGGCCGGAAATGGGCATTGCCAAGTTTGTTCGCAGCATCGACCGGGGGGAGGAGCTGGTCCTCTTCGGAGACGGAAGCAGCCGCCGTGACTACACCTGGATCGAAGACATTCTTCAGGGGATCACGAAGGTGCTGGACAGCGATTTTTCCTGGGACGTGGTCAACCTGGGCGAGTCCCGCACCACGACCCTGATCGAGCTGGTCGGACACATGGAGAAGGCGCTGGGCAAGAAGGCCCGCCTGCGCCACGTGGACATGCAACCGGGGGACGTGTTGCAGACCTTTGCCGACCTTGAGCACGCCCGCAGGACCTACGGCTACGATCCGCAGACGACTGTGGCGAAGGGAATTCCTGATTATGTGGACTGGTATCGCGCACACTCCTGAACTCTTCCCGCGCGGATCGGGAAGACCGGCGGGATGGGTCCTGCCCCTGCTCCTTTGCCTGCTGTGGGTCCGGCCGGGCTTCGCCACGACCGAGATTCTTTCCCAGGACGACTCCCACATCCGCTTCCGTGTCCAGTTCGAGCATCCGGTGCTGCAGCGCACGGAACAGGGCCTGCTGCTCCAGGACCGCGAAAGCCTCTACCTGCGGCGAGCCCAGGGCGCTTCCCTTGTACACATTCTGAGCCTGGGCATTCCGCCGGGACAAGAGGTCTTCCTGCGCGAGATTTCCCGCGTCGAGGAGCAGGCCGACTGGCCGGCCCCGGCGCCGCCGGCGGAAGAGGTCAACCTGCCGGATCCCGGCGTGCTCGGCGCGCACCTGGCCGAAGCGGGCCGCATGCGCAGCCAGGAGATCCAGCGGCTGAGAATCGTCCACGCGGACTGGCGCAAGGACCGCTGGCGCCTGCTCAGGGAGGCCGTATACGAACTGCGCTTCCGGCCCCTCCCCGGAGCGGCCGCGACCACGCGGCGCCCCGTGGTCGAGGCGGAGGCCTTCGACAGCGTCTTCGAACGCGAACTGCTGAACGCCGACTATTCCCGTCGCTGGCGCGGCCGCGAAGACGCGGCCCGGCCCCTGCGGAGCGCGCACCCGGCCTTCAGCGGCGAGTCGGTCTACAAGATCATCACCGTCGAAGAGGGCCTCTACAAGGTCAGCACCTCCTGGCTCAGCGCCCGCGGCGTGCCCGTCGACGAGATCCAGAGCAGCCGCCTGGCCCTTTGGCTGGGGGATACGCAGGTTCCGCTGCTGGTCGTCGACGGCGGCGACGGCAGCCTGGACCCGGGGGACTACTTCGTCTTCGAGGGCCGCAAGCGCCCGGGAGAGAACTTTCCGACGAACTTCTTCGGGCCCCAGCAGGCCTACCTGTTGTCCTGGGAAGAGGGCAGCGGCCAGCGCTACCGACTGAACCCGCTGGATCCCCAGGGCTTCGAGGCCCATGATCGCTTTGTGCATCACGAGCACCTGGAGCAGAGCCGCGTCTGGGGACTGCTCGAGACCCTGACGGCACCGCCCGAAGAAGTGGATCACTGGTTCTGGCGGGAGCTGAGCGCCATTGCCGCCCCGACCAGCTTCGAGATGCGCCTCGACCTGCCGGACCTGGCTCCGGACACGACACTGGCGCGCATCCGCTATTTCCTGCGCGGCCGCTCCTTCGAGATCGCCGGCCAGGCGGACCACCACGTGGTCATGTCGGTGAACGGCGTCTGGGCCGGGGACATGGCCTTCCGCCAGCAGGAAGGACGGCTGAGCAGCTGGTTCCCGCTGCCCAGCGAAGAGCTGCTGGAAGAGCGCAACACCCTGCGCTTCCACCTGCCCATGGATCACGGCAACGAGCAGGACCTGTCCTACCTGGACTACATGCAGGTGCGCTATCCCCGCAGGACGGTCCTGCGCGACGGGCAGCTCGCCGTCGCCATCGATACGGTCGCCTTCGAGAATCCGCAGGCCGTGCGCTCCCTCGAAGTGGACAACGTGGACGGCGACCTGCTCGTGTTGAGTGACACGGGCGAGCAGATGACGACCATCCGCCTTGGGCAACAGGCCCGCAGTCGCCTGGTCGCCGTGCCGCCGGGCGCAAGCCGCGTGCGCGTGGCCGAGATCGACCGGCTTCCCGCACCCGGCGGCCTGGTGGTCTCGGACAACGAGAACCTGCGCGAGGGCGCGCAGGCCGACATGCTGATCCTCGCCCCGCGCAACTTCCTGCCGGACCTGGAGGAGCTGCGCGCCTACCACGGGCAGTCGATGAGCACGAGACTGCTGGACATCGAGTCCGTATACAACGAGTTCAGCGAGGGCAACATGGACACGGAGGCGATCCATCGCCTGCTGGATCACGCCTTCCGCCACTGGCCGGCCCCGCTGCCCAGCTACCTGCTGCTGGTGGGCAAGAGCTCGAACTACAACCGCCTCCAGGATACCTACGCGCTCTACCCGACCCTGGTGCCGACCGACTGGGTGCAGACCTCGCCGCACGGCGCGACGCCCTCCGACGAGGAGTTCGCCTACGTGGTCGGACGTGATTCAACGGGGCAGGAGGATGTGTTCCAGGACATGATGGTGGGGCGCTTCTCGGTGGCCACTGTGGCACAGCTGCGCGACGTGCTCGCGAAGCACCGGTCTTACCGCGAACGGGAAGACCTGGGACGCTGGATGGAGACCAGCATCTTCGCCGCCGACAACATCGACATCGAGTTCGAGGCCGGCAACGACTACATCGCGAGCCATGTGCTGCCGAAGGCACATCGCGAACAGACGATCCACGTGCGCAGCAATTCGGACTACCACGGAGGAGCGGTCGAGTTCATCGACCTCTTCAACGACGGCGCGGTCGTCAACTCCTACAACGGCCACGGCAACGTCGGCATCTACGCCACCGAGGCCCTCTTCCGCGCCACCGACATCCGCTTTCTCAACAACGGCAACCGCCTGCCCATCTGCTATGCCTGGTCCTGCCTGGTGGGCTACTTCGACAATCCGGACAGCATGAGCATGGCCGAGCTGCTCTGCCGCCAGCCCGACGCCGGCGCCATCGCCTTCTACGGCGCGGCGGCCAAGGCCTACATCAGCGTTGACAATCCCTACGTGGTCAACTACTTCGCCAACTTCTACGACGATCGCGAGCTGACCTTCGGCCAGAGCATCCTGCTCACCGAGACCACCATGCAGACCATCAGCCTGGGAGCCAACGTGGCGCGCATGTACAACCTGCTCGGCGATCCGGCGCTCAAGCCGGCCTTTCCCGGGCAGGACCTGCTGCCGCAGGCGGACTACGTTGTCACACACGGTGATTCCACCTTCAGCGTGCCGGTGGTCAGTGATCCACCCGGCCTGTCCGGGACCTTGCGCGCCGAACTCTGGCTTCACGGCAACCGCAGCCTGAGCGGCATCAGTCCGGTCCGCACGGTCGAAGTGCCCTTCAATGGCGGCTCGGGCAACGTGGAGATCACGGTGCCTGCCCTGGATCCGGACTCGAGCTACGCGGCGCGCCTGCGGCTGTCGATGAACACGGACAACGACCGCGCCATCGGCTATCTGCCCGTATACATCAACAGCGGGCAGGCCGGCATCTCCTGGCACACGCCGGAACTGGGCATTGCCGGACAGCCGGCGGAGATCGGCCTGAGGCTCGAGGACGCGGCGGATTCGGTCTACGTGCGGACCAATCTCGGGGTGCAGGCGCTGCCGGTGCGCATGCCCGAAACGGGCGAGGGCGAATACCTCTACAGCATTGAGGCCCTGCCGGAGAACGTGGCCTTTCTGCAGTCGCCGACCCTGCGCGGCACCTTCCGCATGGCGAGCCTGATCTACGACTTCTACATCTACCGCGACGGCGTGCCCGAGGAGATGCCCGGGCGCATCATGCGCATTTCCGCGCTGGAGACGCTGAGCTCCATCGACAGCCTGCTGCAGGTGGAGGGGAACGCCGACAGCCTCTGGCTGGAACAGGACATTGCTGTCCACACCTTCCTCGACCCGACATACGGCCAGTACAGCCTGCGTGACGGCGCCACCGTGATCCTGCAGGATACGGTCGCCCTGTCCCGCGGAACCAATCTGCTGCAATCATCCCTTGAGCTCTCCCCCGGGCGGCACGATCTGACCCTGGTGATGAATTCCGTCTGGAACGACGAGTTCAGCTTCGACTGGCTGGATCCCCTGCGCGTGGAGGACAGCTTTTTCCTGCTGACGCCCTCGGCGGGCAGCGGCGGCCTGCCGATTTCCCTTGGCGGCGGCTGGAGCCTGGATGCCGGCGCCGGAGTGCTCGGCCAGGCCCTGCTGCTGGACGAGAGCTTCGCCGAACAGCCCTTGTCCCAGCTGGACGACCTGCTGCCCGGCCTGGGCGCGCCGCTGCTGCCCGAGGAGCCGCCCCTGCCCTTGTGGATCGCCCCGCGCGACATGGACGACGCGCCGCTGGAGGGTGTCACCCTGGGGCTGGAGCTGGATGCAGCGCTGCTGTTCCAGGGAGCCGACAGCACGCTGCGCGCCGACGAGGGCCGCGTGCGACTGGCCCGCCACAACGGCGAGCGCGGTCTCTGGCTGGTCCAGGGACCGGAAGCCCAGGGCCCCTTCACCGGCCTGCTGGAAGCCTATCTGCACGGACAGGAAGGCATTTACCTGCCGTTGCTGGTAGAGGACAGCGAGGGACCCTCCATTTCCGTGGACGTCGAAGGGCAATGGTTTGCCGCGGGGGACCTGGTGTCCCAGGCCCCCGTGTTCCAGATCCTGCTCAGCGATCCGGCGGGCATCGACCTGGGCGACGGCAGCTCGGGACCGCAGATTGAACTGGACGGCACCCGGGTGGACGAGACGGAGATCCAGGTGATCGACGCGCTCAGTTCCGCCCGCCTGTCCTGGACCCCGGGCACCCTGGAGCCGGGCAGCGAGCACACCTTGCGGGTGATCGCCCGCGACGCGGCCGGCAACGAGAGCAGCGAGGAGCTGAGTTTCCGCGCCAGCTCGGGACTGGCACTTTCCTTCCTGGCCAATCACCCGAATCCCTTCGACGACCAGACCACGCTGGCCTGGGAGCTGACGGGTACTCCCAGCCGCATCGGCATGGCCATCTACACCTCCGCCGGGCGCAAGGTGCGCACGATCCGCATTCCCTTCCCGCGCATCGGCTACGACGAGTTCATCTGGGACGGTCGCGACGACAAGGGGCGGGATGTGGCCAACGGAGTCTATTACCTGAAGATGACGGTCAGCGGCAAGAGCGGAAGTGTCGAGAAGATCGTCAAGCTGGCGAGGCTGCGATGAAACGGGTACTTCTGGGTCTCTGCGCCCTGTTCTGCGGCAGCATGCCGGCCGCTGCCAGCGAGTACGCCGCCGACTTCCTCAGCCTGGGCACCGGAGCCGCGGCTGCCGGCCAGGGAGGCGCCTACAGCACGAGCAAGGCCGGAGCCACCAGTTTCTACTGGAACCCGGCGCTGATCCTGGACGAAGGACGGGTCAAGCTCTACGCGGAAACGGTCAGCCTCTTCGACGGCCTGAGCCAGTACCAGACAGCGGCCCTGCAGTTGCGCCTGCGGAAGCACTGGGCGCTTTCGCTGGGCGCGCAGATGCAGCTGGACGATGACATTCCGCGCTACGCCGAACTGCCCGGGGGGCGTGATTTCCGCGACCGGGACGATCGCAGCAGCGGCACGCCCCAGGGCAGCTTCGAGGCCAGCTCGCGAGCGATCAGCGTCGGCCTGAGCCGGGAATTCTGGTTCGACGTGATCATGGGCACGGGCCTGGTGCCGAACGTGCTGCCGGCCCGACTGGCCTTCGGCGGCAGCCTGAGGATGATCGACCAGACCCTGGACGACGTCAACGCCTCCGGCAGCGGCGGCGACCTGGGCGCCAAGCTGATCCTCAACGGACCCGTCGAGCTGGGCGGCCCTTCGCCCAAGGAACTGGTGCTTGCCTTGAGCCTGCAGAACCTCTTCAGCCAGGACCTGGAATGGGACACGGGCACGAAGGATCCCCTGGACCTGAACGTGAAGACCGGCGTTTCCTGGAAGGACGGCATAGGTAAGTGGCCCCTGGCCTACCGCCTGGCCCTGGATCACGATACGGCCTGGGACGGCGTCTGGCATCTGGGAGGCGAGCTCTTCCTGGGGGACTGGGTCGTCCTGCGCGCCGGGGGGGAAGGCAGCAAGCTGGACGATGTGGAAGGATCGAGCGGAGCGGGCCTGCGCTGGCGCAGCCTGCGTGTGGACTATGCCTTCCGCCCCCATGACCTGGGCGCGATCCACCGCGTCTCCTTTGAAGTGGGGTTTTGATTAGCAGCATGCTCCGCACGATGATCGTGCGGTTCTATGCAACGACCGCGATGCGGTCGCCGGCCGGCCCACCTTTCACCCTTCGCGGGGAATGCACTAGTTCGACCTTCATGTTTCTCGGCGGGGAAACCCGACACGACCCCATAGGGGTCGCTGCATATAGCCGCAGATGAAATCTGCGGGCATCCAATAATCCCCGTATACTCCGCACGATGATCGTGCGGTTCTATGCAACGACCGCGATGCGGTCGCCGGCCGGCCCACCCTTCATCCTTCGCGGGGAATGCACTGGTTCGACCATCAGGTTTCTCGGCGGGGAAACCCGACACGACCCCATAGGGGTCGCTGCCCATAGCCGCAGATGAAATCTGCGGGCATCCAATAATCCCCCCGGGAACCTGCGGCTGTCTGTCGAAGTTTACGCTCCCCTGAATCCCGGCGCAGGTCGTAAAGGATTGCAGAATCCTTCGCCCGCCTTGCAGCGGCATGCACAGGGTTCCAGGTCCAGTGCAGGAAATCTTTTCGGACGGTCCTTGCCCCTTGATTCAGTGGGTCCCTTCTGCCGATACTTCCCTGCGAGCGGCTCTGCTGGCCCCGCCGGGTTCCCGTCCCGCGCCGGTTTTCCGCTTCCTCTCCCTGTTCGTGTCCTGGTCTCCGACCCGCCGGAGACGGAACTCTCCCTGAATTGAGTCTCATGGTCCGAATTGGCAAAGTGTTTGCGTGCTTTGACTTGTTCGACTTCACGCTCTGCGTGATGGGAGTCAAGAGGAGTCCACCATCGCCCGCAGATGGTTCCCGGCACTACCTTGCAGTAGACAGGGCCGGGTGATAAATTCAGTGCTTGTCATCGGCAGTCACTGCAGCAGGAAGCACATCCCCTCTCCCCCCGTCCGCATCCAGTGGACAGCCTTGCCGCCGGCATCCCGCATACAGCCGGTTCAAGGGTGTGACTGATCGTGAAGCGATCCGAATCAACCAGAGACATAAGTGCAAGCACGGACCAATTCTTAAGGGAGATCCCAAATGAAGACCTTCAAGCGCGATGATCGCGGCTTTACCCTGGTGGAAGTCCTGATCGTGGTGATCCTGGTGGCCATTCTGGCCGCTATCGCTGTGCCCAAGTACATGCAGATGGTCAAGGGCGCCCGCGCCTCGGATGCCAAGGTTCAGATCAACGCCATCATGAACGCGGCCGAGATCTACGAGCAGGAAACCGGCACCTGGCCGAGCGACCTGCAGATCCTGAAGGAGCAGGGCTACGTCGAGCTGCAGGAAAGCACCGAGCGTGCCTGGACCTTCACCCTCATCGGCGAGGACCAGATCCAGGCCACCTCGACTGCGGAAATGAAGGGCGGCCCCGGCAACGTGGTGACCTACAACATCCAGAACGGCACCTGGTCCGGCTACGGCTTCCCCAAGTCCGAGAGCGGCGAGTAAGAATGATTGTGATGCAGAGTTTCCGGCCCCCAAGCGGGGCCGGAATCACTGCCTGCCCCTGCCCGGGGCTTGCCTGATTTGGAGAAGCGGATGAATCTCAACGAACTGCTCACCTTCGGCGTCCAGCAGGGCGCTTCCGACCTTCACCTGGCGGTTGGGACAGTGCCCATGGTCCGCATCCATGGCCACATGAAGAAACTTTCCCTGCCGGCGATGACCCAGGAAAGCATGGACGGCTACGTTCAGGAAATCATGAACGATCGTCAGAAGGAAGTCTTCCACGAGAAGTTCGAGATCGACTTTTCCTACAAGCTCGAGGGGCTGGCCCGCTTTCGTGTCAACTTCTTCGAGCAGGTGCTGGGAACCAGCGCGGTCTTCCGCACCATTCCCGACCAGATCCGCACCTTCGAGGAACTGGGTCTGCCGGCCAAGGTGCTGTCGGACCTGGCCCTCAAGGACCGCGGGATCGTGCTGCTGACCGGCCCGACCGGCAGCGGCAAGTCCACCACCCTCGCGACCATGGTGGACATCGTCAACGAGACCTTCGAAAAGCACATCATCACCGTCGAGGACCCCATCGAGTTCTTCCACCAGTCGAAGAACTGCATGGTCAACCAGCGCGAGCTGGGGGCCAACACGCACAGTTTCGCCAACGCGCTGCGCAGCGCGCTGCGTGAAGACCCCGATGTGATCCTGGTGGGTGAGATGCGCGACCTGGAAACGGTCCAGCTGGCCCTGACGGCCGCCGAGACCGGTCACCTGGTGCTGGCCACTCTCCATACGCCGAGCGCCACCAAGACCGTGGACCGTATCATCGACATCTTCCCTTCCGCCCAGAAACAGCAGGTCCGCAGCATGCTCGCGGAAAGCCTGGAGGCCGTCGTGGCCCAGCGCTTGCTGCCCAACAAGGACGGCAAGGGGCGCACGGCGGTGACGGAAGTCATGATCGCCAACACGGCGGTTCGCAACCTGATCCGCGAGGACAAGATTTTCCAGATCCCCAACATCATTCAGGGCGGCAGCAAGCAGGGCATGCACAGCCTGGACAGCGACCTTCTGCGCGTGGTGCGCGAAGGCCGTGTGGACCGGCAGGTGGCGCTGCAGATTGCTGACAACCCGCGCGTCCTGGAAATGGAGATGGGGGATCTGTACTGATCCAGATAGAAGACCTCCCGCCGGTGCGGGAATCCTGTGGAGCCAGGGAGAGCGGCTTCGGACAAGGAGAACGGTCATGAAGACAGGAACACAGCAGCGGGAAACACGGCAGGGAGAAGGCGCCATGCGCCGCTTCCTGCGCGAAGACCGCGGCGCGACCATGCTGCCTTCCCTGGTGGTGGGATTCATGGTGGTCGTGATCGCCTCGACGGCGATCTTCAAGGGCATTTTCCAGGCCCACGACTCCAACATGAGAATCTACCGCAAGGTGAAGGCCCTGGAAGCGCTGCAGAACGAAATGGAATACTGGAAGGCCGAGGTCTCGCTGCGCGGCGCCAGCCACCAGCGTCCCTACGGCCGTTACCAGGTCGTATTGGAAAGCGACAGCCGGCGCAGCAACGACGCCGTGCTGGCCTCCTTTGAACCGGCCGCGCAGATCCGGCCCCTGGGAACGACAGGACAGGTCCAGGCCTTCGAGATCACGGTCTCGATCACCTGGCCCGAAGGCGACAAGCTCTGGCGCGAGACCATGACAACCGCGGTCAACCCGCTCTACTAGAAGGAGGACGTGATGCAGCAACGCAATCGCCGCGGCCTCCGCGATGAGCGGGGAGCCACGATCGTCGAACTGATGGCCGCCGTGGTCATCATGGGAGTCGTTTCGATCGGCATTTTCCAGGCGGCCCTTGCCATTGGCATGCAGCTGCGTCGGGACAAGCTGGTCAACGACATGATGAATTTCGGCCAGCTGGTGATGAAGGAAAGCACGGCTTCCATCGCCGGCGCCTACGAGGTGCTGGCCGGCACCAATTCCGGCGGACGCTCCAGCGAGCGTCTCGAGTTCCGCCTGCTCGGCGCCCGCAACATGGGCGAGGACACCCAATCCCGTTACCGTGTCTTAAGCGAGCGCGAACTCAGCATTACCCAGGGCAACCAGCGCCAGGAGTTCACCCGCCGCTGGCCGCCCCTGGAAACCGATCGCGAACGTTTTTCGAACTCTCCCTCCGAGATGACCATCGAGGAATTCAGCCTCAGCCGCTACAACGATCGCGGCACGGTCAGCGCCGCCGTCCAGAACAACCTCTACGAGGTGAAGCTGGTCCTCAAAGTCGTCGACGAGCTCGGCGACGAGGAGTGGTCGCTGCAGCGCGAATTCAAGCGGGTGGTCTACGTACCCAACAAGGAAATCGAGTTCCGCGCCCTGCAGCAGGACATCAGCCAGAGCGGGACGGGACTGTGATGCCGGGGAAGGAGAGACCCATGCAGAAAATTGTCACACACGACGACGGCGACCGGGGCGCGTTCCTGGTTTCCGCCATTATCATGACCACGGCCCTGGTGGCGATCAGTTTCGCCTACTTCATGCAGAGCCGCAGTTTCCACGACCAGTACATGCGCCTGCGCGCCGAGGCGCACGCCAAGTATGCCAGCGAGTACGTGGTCGCGCGCTACGGCGTGCCGACTTTCGTCCAGCGCAGCGAGGCCTCGCTGGAGACCAGTCCGGAAGGCTCGATGATCGAGCCGAACTACAACCGCGAATTCATCGAGGGCCAGCACCAGGCGGAGGACAAGGGGAAGCGCTACATCTACTCCTATTCCGACCTGAACTGGGAGCCGCAGTACGATGTCCTGGTGGGCAAGGCGCATTATTTCGTCAATGCCGTCGGCACGGTGGGCTGGAACGACAGCCGCGGAGAACACGAGGTCAGCCACCGCAGCGCGGTCGGCGTCAGTTTCGGCGACTTCAGCAAGTTCCTCTATTTCTCGAACCGCGAGCTGAGTCCGGAAAACAACCCGGTGCGTTTCTGGGGACCGGACCAGATCTACGGCCGCATCCACATCAACGGCCAGGCCCAGGTGACTCCGGGCAATTATCCGACCTTCTTCGGCCTGTTCACCCAGACCGCGGAGTCCGTGATCAACCTGCCGGAAGCCTTCTATCCGCAGGTCTTCCAGGGCGGCTACCAGTTCCCCTTCCCGGAATTCCAGTGGCCGCCGACGGACGCCATCGACCAGATCAAGCAGGCGCAGACCGCGTCACACACCTACACGGACAGCGTCTACCTGTCGTCCTACGACCAGAGCGCCCCGGTGACGACCAACATCACCTTCCTTGACCGGCGCTACCGCGTGAGCCAGTACGTACCCCCGCACTACAAGGCCCGCTACCTGGACAACATCACCAACCTGCAGGAACGCGCCGACTCGACCTTCCTGGCCGACACCCTCTGGGTGCCGCTGCCCGGCGGGGCCCTGGAGTCGACTCGCTCTCTTCCCACGGCGCCCGGCCGCCAGCTGATCTGGGTCAAGGGCGTGGCCCGCGTCTCCGGACGCGTGCGCGGACAGATCACCCTGCTCAGCAGTGATACCATGTTCGTGATGGACAACATCTACACGGCCGACACCAATGTCTCCTCCTTCGGCGACGAGGAGGAGTTCGGCATGGTTCCGGTGGGCTCGACCAACCGCATCGGCCTGGCCAGCGAAGGCAGCGTCTTCGTGGCCGCCACGCCGATGAACGGCGCCTACAACGGCGGCAACTGCGGCTTCACCAACACCTCGAACATCAGCGGCGGCGCCCAGCAGAACTCGGACGTGGTGATCACGGCGGCGATCATGGCCGCGCACTGCAGCTTCGGCGCCGAGTTCTGGAAGACCTCCGTGGCCGACAACTGGGTGCAGGGCGCGACCTCGCAGAACCTGCAGCAGCCCGAAGAGTGTGACACGCCCCTGGACCTGAACCAGAACAACCGCTGGAACTATTCCATGAACCGCGCGCGCACGGCCGGCGGACCGCCGCCGCCCTTCCGCTGCAACACGGGCACCAACGACAACCGCGGCAAGATCTGGGTCTGCGGCAGCGTGGTCCAGGCGGTGCGCGGATTCGTGAGACGCAGCCCCATCGGCCCCTGGGGCCAGGCGATCATCGGCTACGACGACAAGATCTATCGCTACGACACCAACTTCTTCGCGGCCGGTCCGCCGGTCTGGGTCAAGGCCCGCTTCAGCGGCGGCGGTTCGGACCTGACCACGGCGATGGTGGTCCCGGACTACGACCGCTGGCTGGATCTGCGCGAAAAGAACAACCTGGTCAACTAAACGCACTTTAATACAGGAATGCACATGTTCTTTGGAGGACCCTCCAATCAGACCCTGGGCCTGGACATTGGCACGCACAGTGTCAAGGCCGTGCTGATGGAGAATCACCGCAATTCCCACCGGGTCCTGAAGGCGGGAGTGCAGCCCATCCATTTCGAGGGCGAATACGATCCGGCGCAGTTCCGGAAAGCCGAGTCGATCATGGCCGTCAAGTCGTTGATGAGTGATCTGAAGATCTCTCCGGCCAAGGTCAAGCATCTGGTCAGCTCCATCGGTGGCCAGGCCACCAGCATGAAGGAGATCACCTCGATCCAGATGAGCGAGGAAGAGCTGGCGACGAGCCTGATCTTCGAGGCGCGCAAGCACCTGCCGCTCGACGACTCGGATACCGTGATCGACCACCAGGTGCTGGGCGAGGACCCCGAGGACCCGCAGAAGATCCGCATCCTGCTCGTGGCCACCACGCGCAAGATGTACTCCTTCCACGAGGACGTTCTCAAGGAATCGGGCTTCAAGCCGGGCGTGGTCGACATCGACCCGCTGGCCGTGCTCAACTCCTTCAATTTCCTTCAGGATCTGCCGGACAAGGGACAGCTGCTCTTCCTGAACATGGGCACGCGTCACACGAACTTCATCGTCACCGGACGCAAGTGCAAGCTCTTCAATCGTGACATCCCCATCGGCGGGCACCACTTCACGGCGGGCCTGGCCAAAATGAAGGAGATGGACTATCACGAGGCCGAACAGCTCAAGCAGCGCGAGGGTGTCGAGGCCTTCAATGCCGGCGGCGGCAACGGCGGCCTGTCATTGGCCCTGCAGTCGCGCTCGGTGCTCGAGGACTTCATGGACGAAGTCCGGCGCACTCTGCGCTATTACGTCAAGGAAAGCGGCCAGAGCGACTTCTCGAAGATCTACCTGACGGGCGGCGGAGCCGCCTTCACCGGACTGCCCGAAATGCTGGCCGAGAAATTCAGCATGGAATGCGCGGTCTGGAATCCGAGTACGGACATCGAGAGCCGCACGGACCTTGGCACCTGGGGCACGCAGATGACCCAGTGCCTGGGCCTGGCCTTGAGGAGGGAATAAGTGGAACACCTATATCAGATCAACCTCAACAAGGGCGAGGACAAGCTTGCCCGCGTCCAGCGCCAGATGGAATTGCAGCGCTGGCTGCTGCTGCTGCTCTTCGTCCTGCTGGCGGGCGGCGAAAGCTTCTGGATCTATACCAACAACGGCCGCATGAACGATCTCATCTCCCAAAAGGAGAACGAGGTCGCCCAGGTCCAGGCGGAACTGCAGAAGCTGCAGACCACTGGCCAGAAGCTCAGCAAGCGCGACATCATGAACCTGGCCCGGCTGGAGGAAAGCCGCCTGCTGTGGTCGGAGAAGATGGAAGGCCTGGGCGAGGAAGTCAGCCGCAAGATGGCCCTGACCGATGTGCGTTTCGAGAAGGGGCACCTCTACATCGTCGGCGTGCACAAGGTCAGCGAGAACCTGGACCCGATCGACGAGGTGATGGATTTCGTCGACCGCCTCAAGGCCAACGAGAAGTTCAACCGGAACTTCCTCAACATCCAGTTCGCCTCGAGCGAGGACATTATCACCCAGGATCAGCCGGCCCTGCGTTTCGAGATCCAGTGCCGGATCGAGCCCACGTTCCTGTCCAAGACCGTCAACTTCAGCGCACGGAAATCCTAGGGAGAGCGGAAAGCCATGCAACGAATCATTACAGGCTACATCCTGCTGCTCGCCTTTGGCCTGGGGCTGAACCACTACTTCACGAACGTCTATCCGCCCAAGCCGGATGAGTTCCTGCGGCAGGACGGCAAGCTGGTGCTGGAGCAGGAGAAGCTGAACAGCGCCAAGATCCTGGCCAGCGAGCTGGACCGGGTGGAAGCGCTGATCCAGAACAACCTGGCGTCGAGCAAGAACGATCCCCTGGCCCAGGACGCCAGCGTCGACTTCCTCAACTACATGCTGGAAGTGCTCGACGAGCTGGGCTGCGAGATCACCCTGATGAAGACGCACACCAAGGACAAGTCGGCCAACTACGTCCGCACGCCCTACGAGGTGGGCTTCAAGGGGACCTACAAGAAGTTCGGTCGCTTCATCAACCGCATCGAGAAGTCCGACCGCCTGGTGCAGCTGGAACTGTTCAAGGTCGACAACGACCTGACCCGTCTGAATTTCGCCCGCAGCCTGGAAGACCTGAAGGAACACGAGTTCGTGGTCAAGCTGTCGACAATGACGCTGGTGCGCGGAGCCAGCACCGCTTCTACGCGCGGGAGGAGATAATCCATGAGAACCTATTCGCAGCTGTTCTGGAACCTGCTGATGCTGCTCTTCACCCTGGCCCTGCTGTATTTCGGCTGGGAAGGCTATGTGCTGCAGAAGAAGGTGACCGAACTCGAGAACCGTCCCTCGATCACCGTCGGTGTCGACCGGGAGCTGGAAGAGACCGTCGACAAGATGGAGAACAACCTGAAGGCCATCGCCGACACGGAATTCGAGCTGGCGGGCAATCCGCTGGAGACGACCCGGGTCGTCATCGCCCGCGCCCTGCTGTTGGATGACGCCAGCTTCCTGGCCAGCCTGGAGAACCGGCCGCGCCTGAGCTGCACCATCGACGGCATCAAGCCCCGCGCCATCGTGCGTTTGCGCAACAAGAACCACGTGGTCGGCGTCGGAGACTCCTTCGAAGGCTACAAGGTCACCGAGATCGTCGACAACCAGATCAAGCTTCGTCGCAACGGCCGCAGCGAGACCCTGCGCGTGGAAGCCGCCGGCAAGGATCTGGCCAAGAAGCTTGCAGAAGGCGAGCTGGACTGGAACATCGAGTAATCCCGCACAAGAAAAATCTCAATACACGCAACAGGAGTTCGTCTCTAATGAAGCTTTCCCGACTAGTCCCCTGCCTGATGGCAGCGCTCATGCTCGGCGTGGCTCTCCCCACGGCCGGCGTGCAGGCCGCCAAGAGTCCCAGCATTGAAACGCCGGTGACCATTGACGCGCAGGACGCGAATCTGGCGGATGTGCTGAGCATCCTCGCCGAACAGTCCGGGTTCAACATTGTCACCGGCCCCGAGCTCTATTCGGAAGGGGACGACAATGCCGAGTTCGACAAGATCACCATTCACCTGAAAGACACGCCCATCGGCGAGGCCATCGACATGGTGGTGCGCGCCGCGGGTCTGGGCTACGAGAAAGTCGGCAACAGCTACCTGGTGACGACCGCCGAGAAGCTGGAGCAGGAAGTCAGCCTCAACTCCTACGTGGTGCCGCTGAAGTACGCCGACGCCTCCGAGGTCAAGGTCATGCTCGGCGACATGACGAAGAGCGTGCAGGTCGACACCTCGAGCAACAGCGTGATCCTGCGCACCTCGACCAAGATCATCGAGGAAGTGCGCAACATCATTCAGCGCGTGGACAAGCCCGTGCCGCAGGTGGTGCTGGAAGCCAAGCTGATCGAGGTCCAGGTCGACGACCAGGAGCTGATGGGCATCGACTGGGCCAAGCTGAACAGCCTGCAGGCGATCCTGGTCGAGAACGGCAAAGCCCGCCAGGACTGGATGACCCCCGACGAGTGGGGTACTCCCGGCAGCGACCAGGGCTGGAAGAACAATGCCGGCGGCCCCTGGCTGTGGATGAACGACGAGCAGGTGCCCCTGGGCGAGCTGCCGCGCAACGCGGCCTTCCAGCCGCTTTCCGGGGACAACGTCGGCCACTTCAGCCGTCAGTTCACCGCCTTCGACATTACCCTCAACTACATGCTGCGCAACAACAAGGCGAGCATCCTGGCCAGCAGCAAGGTCAGCACCCTCAACCACCGTCCCGCAGAACTCAAGGTGGTCGACGAGGTGAGCTACGTCTTCAACGCCGGCGGCCAGAGCAAGCAGATCACGGTCAAGCAGACCGAGGTCGGCATTGTGCTCAACGTCGTGCCTTCCATTAATCCCGATGGATGGATCACGACGGTAGTCGCTCCGGAAGTCAGTTCGATTGTCGACTGGCGCGGCCCCAACATGGATATCCCGCAGGTCAAGCGGCGTACCACCCAGACCACGGTGCGGGTCAAGGACGGCGAGTCGATCATCATCGCCGGCCTGCTCGACACCCAGACGGTCAAGGTGGTCAACCGCCTGCCTATTCTCTCCCAGTTGCCCTTCGTGGGCGGCTTTTTCCGCAATAACTCGGAGCAGATCAGCAAGACCGACCTGATTATCCAGGTGACCCCCCACATTCTCTATCCCGAGGGAGAATTCACGTGGGAGACACCGCAGGCGATCCAGGCCATCGAGGAGGAACTGCGCCTCGAGGACCTGATCAAGGACAACGACAAGTAAAGGCAAGGGAGAGAAGGCCATGAAATTGTCGAGAAAATGGATACTGGCGGCGGCCTTGCCGTTCCTGTTCCAGTACGGCTGCGACACCCGCAGCGTAGACACGACCAGCGCCGGCGGCAGCGGCGGCGAAGGCAGCCTGGCGGTCGATCGCGTGATCGTCTCGCTGAGTGACAACCAGATTTTCTACAGCCAGTCGACCCTGAACAGCGTCGTCGACACGGTGACCGTCCGCGCCCTGAGCGCCGGCAACGCCGCCGTTACCGACGTGGGCGTCAGCGTCGAGCTGTCGAGCGGCTTCGGTTCGCTGACACCGATCACGGACAGCGACCAGGACCTGTCGGCGAACACGACCAATGCCTCCGGCATTGCCAAGTACATCTTCCGGCTGCTGCCCGACGATGTGATCAGCGGCGACCAGAGCGTCCGCTTCACGGCCAGCTCGCAGGGCCGCACCGGCAACAAGGTGCTGAGCCTGGTCGAGCAGAGCGAGATCCTGATCGACTTCATTTCGCCCAACGAGGGTTCGACCATCTTCCGCACCCGTCCCGGCGCCACCATGCCGGTGCAGGTGCAGGCCTACCGCGAAGTGCCCGAGGACGGCGGCGGCACGGTGCGCACTCCCGTCGAAGGCGTCGGCCTGCGCTTCAGCGTGACCGGCGTCAATGGCGCCCAGGGCGGTTCGATCACCGCCGGCACCTTCACCACGGACAATTCCGGTTTCGTCAGCGGCGTGTTGTACTCCAATTCCCATGACCAGGAAACGGACCAGGTCACCGTGCGCTTCACGGCCACCATGGCCAGCAGCGGCGTGAGCTTCTCCAACAATGTCACGCTGAACAACACCTTCGGCAACCGCCTGACCCGCGTGCGTCCCACCGGCAGCGCCAACCCGAACGTGCGCGCCAGCTATCTTTGCGGAGATTCGACCCGCTTCGTCTTCCGCTACCAGGACTCCAACGACAGCCTGATCACCGACGCCGTCTTCTCGATCGGCATCGAGGGCGTCGGCGAGACGGATGTCACCACGGCCCAGACCAACGAGGCCGGCGAGTTCGAGTTCGCCTACCGCGCCTGCGATGTGGAAGCGGCCGGCAACAGCGCCGTGCTGCAGCTGGGCAACATCCAGATCCCCGACGAGGTCTATGATGTCGCGCTGAACATTCTCGATCCGCATCCCATCGGGTTGAGCCTGCAGTCGCCTTCGGACCAGTTCCCGCTGGAAATCGACAGCGAATGCCTGGAAGACAACGTGGTGCCGATCCGCGTGCTGATGAAGTACACGGACACAAACGAGCCCATCGTCGGCGAGACGGTCTACTTCAGCGCCAGCCACGGCAACATTGGCGGCAGCGCGGAAACCAACGCCTCCGGCATTGCCGAGGTCAACTGGCACGACTGCGACGAGGACAATGCCGGCGAGACCCTGGAGATCAGCTACAACTTCCGCATGCCCGACGGTACCACCTTGACCAGCGGCAACACCCAGATTCCTCTGGTACTGCCCCTGGGCGTGCCCGACCGCATCGTGGTCAGCGTGGCCAACGACACCCTGCCCGCTCTGAACACGACGACTACCGTGGCCACGGCGCAGGTCTTCAACAGCCAGAACCAGGCCCTGGGCGCCGGGCTGAACATCGGCTTCCGCACCAACGGCGTCGGCACGATCACCACCACCGCGATCACCAATGCCGACGGCATCGCCAACGGCCAGTTCGCCATGAACGGCACCAACGGCCTGAGCCAGGTCGCCGCGTATTACGTCCGTCCCAACACGAGCCCGGCCGACACGCTCTGGTCGAGCCCGACCACGCTGACCGTGCTCAGCGGCCAGCCGGCCAACATCACGCTCTCGACGACCGAGCAGCGCATCCAGATCCAGGGCAACGGCAGCTCGAGCGACGCCCTGATCACGGCCCGCGTCGTCGACGCCGGCGGTTCGCTGGTCAACCTGCCGTATACGGTCCAGTTCGTCATTTCCCAGGCGCCGGACGGCGTCTACATGAACAGCCCCGGCAACGAGGAGCAGTACTTCTGGGCCGAGCCGCTGATCGCCACGACCAGCAACGGCCGCGCCCAGGTGACGGTCAATGCCGGCCCGACGCCGGGTCCGATCACCATCACCGCCTCCGTGCCCCAGGAAGAGATCCCGGGCGCCACGCAGGACCTGTCGACCCTCGAGTCCCTGGTGACCGTGGTCGCCGGCCCGCCGACCTACGGCGAGATCGGCTTCGACGGCAACGGCGAAGCCATTGGCGGCGGCATGTGGCGCGTCACCTGGTCGGTGCACCTCTTCGACCGCTTCGGCAACGACGTGGAAGACTCGACGGCCGTGCTCTTCTCGCCCTTCCCGCCCGATGTCTGCTCCTTCGAGGGCTTCGGCCGCACCGGCTTCGATGCCGACGGCGAACCCGACGTCCACGGCGTGGCCGAGAACTACATGCTGTATCACGGTCTCTCCATCGGCGACACCCTGACCCATGTCCGCGCCCGCGCGGGCGGCCTGGTGCCGGAAATCGTCGGCGAGGACACGACCTGGGTCACGGGCTACGTCGACGTGATCTACCCGGATCCCCCGGGCCTCTTCCAGCTGCCCTTCCAGCCGGGCGAGCTCGACGACAACCTGACCATGCAGATCCCCTTCCAGGAGATCAACTTCCCCATGGACGACGGCACGGGCCTTCCGTGTGACAACAATCCCTACCCCTTCGAGGCATTCACCATGTCGGCGACCCTGGTGGACGGCTACCGCACGCCCGTCTCCGACCAGCAGATCGTCTTCCAGGTGGATCCTCCCGGCAGCTTCTTCGACGCCGAGACCTTCGAGGAACTCGGCCCCGTCGCGGTCAGCGTGACCGACAACTCGGGCGTGGCGCCGATCATCCTGCGCGTCGACGCCAGCCGCCTCGAGAACACGGGCATCACCTGTGTGACAAACGAGGACTGCTTCAGCTACAACACGCAGATCCTGTCGGTCGTCTGCGCGCGCCTGCCGGACAACAATCCGACCTCGCAGCTGTATACGATCAACCTGAACCGGCCGTGTAACTAGTCTCCCGATCATGCCGCCGGCGGCCCAGGGCCGCCGGCGGCTTTTCTAAACCGGAAAATCCCGCATGTTCGAAAAGATCGGTGAAGTCCTCATCCGCAAGGGCTTCATCTCCGAAGACAAGCTCCAGCAGGCGCTCTCCCAGAACTACATGGACAAGAAGGTCGGCGAAGTGCTGATCAGCCTGAACCTGCTCTCCGAGGATCAGCTGGTCGAGGGCCTGGCTGACCAGGCCGGCGTCGACTTCCTCAAGGGCGACCAGATCCTGAGCGCCCAGGAAGAGGCCTGCGCCCTTGTCGGCGAGGACTTCGCCAAGGAAAACAAGCTCATCCCGATCCTTCTCGAGAACGACACGGTGCTCGTGGCCATGGTGGACCCCGAGGACATCGTCGTCATGGACAACCTGAAGAAGAGCGTCCAGGGCAAGCAGGTGGTCACGCGGATGGGCGGCGAGGCCGCGATCCTCGAGGCCATCGAGCGCATGTACGTCAAGATCCGCAAGACCCACGAGGTCACGGACGCCATCGGCGAGATGGAGTTCATGGCGGATCCCGACGCCGAGGCCAAGGAAGGCGGGCTCGAGGTCGACCAGGAGGTCGCCGACAGCCCCATCGTCAAGCTGGTCAACCTGATGCTCAGCGAAGCGATCAAGGAGCGCGCCACCGACGTGCACCTGGAGCCGGAGGAGAAGGAGACCCGGGTCCGCTACCGTGTCGACGGCGTGCTCGTCGAGACGATGAAGATCCCCAACGCCAACCACCCCGCCGTGGTCAGCCGCATCAAGATCATCTCCAAGCTCAACATCGCCGAGCGGCGTCTCACGCAGGACGGCCGCTTCTCGATCAAGACCACCGACCGCGAGGTCGACGTCCGTGTCTCGATCCTGCCGACCGTACACGGCGAAAAGGTCGTGATGCGTCTGCTGGACAAGACGGGCTTCATGCTCGACCTGCGCAACCTGGGCTTCCGCGAACACGAGCTGAAGATCTTCAGCCACTGGATCGAGCAGCCCTACGGCATGGTGATCATTTCCGGTCCCACGGGTTCCGGCAAGTCGACGACGCTCTACGCGGCATTGAACGAGATCAAGTCCATGTCGGACAACATCACCACGGTCGAAGACCCGGTGGAGTACCAGATCGGCGGCATCAACCAGGTGCAGGTGCGCGAGAAGATCGGCCTGACCTTCGCCGCGGCGCTGCGTTCGATCCTGCGACAGGATCCCGACACCCTGCTGCTGGGCGAGATCCGTGACCACGAGACCGCGGACATGGCGATCAAGTTCGCCCTGACCGGTCACCTGGTCTTCAGCACCCTGCACGCCAACGACGCTCCGACGACGATCACGCGTTACATCGACCTGGGCATCCCGCCCTTCCTGGTGGGAAGCTGCCTCAACCTGGTCATGGCCCAGCGCCTGGTGCGCACGATCTGCAGCAACTGCAAGGAAGAGCGTCCCTCGACCCCGGAAGACTGGCTCTCGATCCACGAGGATCCGGACAAGTATTCCGGCCAGCCGGTCTACCACGGACGCGGCTGCCCGGTCTGCCGCAACAGCGGCTTCAAGGGCCGTACCGGCATTTTCGAGATCCTTGAGATCCGCCAGAACATCCGCAAGATGATCTACGAAAGCGTCAACCAGCAGGAGATCCGCGAAGAGGCGATCCGCGCCGGCATGGTGCCCCTGCGTAACGCGGGCATCAACCGTGTCGTGGACGGCACGACGACGCTCTCCGAGGTCAAGCGCGCCACCGTCGAGGACTTCTAGACTGTAACACAAGCGCGGGCCCCGGGGCCCGGGATGCGAGGACGCAGCGATGCCGACTTTCAATTACGTGATCAAGAACGCGGCCGGCGAACGGGTCGAGGCCCAGATGAAGGCCGCGAGCATGGACGCCGCCATCGAGAACCTGCGCGCCCAGGGCACGCTGATCTCGCTGAAGGAGCGCAAGAGCGGCGACACGGCGAACCGCAAGACGGTGCTCGACAAGATCAACCTGGCCGTCGAAGGACTGAAGCAGCACGTCGGCCTGCGCACGCTGGTCTTCTTCACGCGCCAGCTCTCGACCATGTTCAGCGCCGGCCTGACCCTGGAGAAGGCGATCAGCAACCTGGCGGCCGCGGAGACCAACAAGAAGTTCAAGCGCACCCTGGACGCCATCGCCGGCGAGATCAAGCGCGGCGTGCAGTTGTCGGACGCCATGAGCCATTACCCCTACCACTTCGACAGCCTCTATGTGGCGCTGGTCAAGGCGGGCGAGGTTTCCGGTTCGCTGCACAGCGTGCTGCACGACCTGGCGGACTACCTGGAGAACCTGGAAGACACACGGCAGAAGGTGAAGAGCGCGCTGTACTACCCGGTGATCATGATGTTCATTCTGGCGGTGGCGCTGCTGGTGCTGCTCTGGAAGATCATTCCGCAGTTCAGCGACATCTACGAAAGCCTGGGCGCCGGCCTGCCGGCTCCGACCCTGCTGCTGGTCACCATGTCCAACGTTGTGTCACAGAACTTCCTGACCACCATGTTCTTCGCAGGGTTGGTCTTGTTCTTCCTCTGGGTGCTGACCCTGACCGACCGCGGCGAGCTGATCTGGGATCAGATGAAGCTCAAGTTCCCGGTCTTCGGCAACCTGATCAACCTGAGCCTGCTCAACAAGTACGCCAAGACCCTGGGCATTCTCTTCAGCAGCGGCGTCACCGTGACCGAAGCGCTGAAGCTGGTGCGCGCGGTGATGGAAAACCGCATCATGGCCGAAGCGGTGGATGATGTCGGCGAAATGCTGAAGGACGGCTATTCGCTGAGCGTGGCCATGGATCGCGTCGGCGTCTTCCCGCCGATCATGCTGCAGCTGACCCAGACCGGCGAGGAGTCCGGCGAGCTGGACGGCCTGCTGACCAAGGCCAGCGAGTTCTACCAGAAGCAGGTGGATTCGATCATCGAGCGCCTGACGAGCCTGATCGAGCCGCTGATCATCGTGGCCGTGGGCCTGATCATCGGCGCCATCGTCATCGTGATCTACTTGCCGATCTTCGACTTCGGCCAGGCGGTCCAGAGCCTGGGCTACTAGACCGGGCAAGCGAAAACAAAACCACCCTGTCCCGCACGGATCCAGTCGTCCCGCCTCGGCGGGACGACGCGCTCCGGGGAAAAGGAGAGGCCGTGCTGCTCTACACGCCCCACATTCTGGCGCTGCTGCTGGGCCTGGCCCTGGGCAGCTTCGCCAATGTGCTGATCGCGCGTGTGCCCGAGGGGCGATCGATCCTTCGTCCTCCCTCCTCCTGCCCGAAATGCGAGGCCCGCATTCGGCCCTGGGACAACATTCCCGTGCTCTCCTGGCTGCTGTTGGGCCGCAAATGCCGGGATTGCCGCACGCTGATCTCCGCGCGCTATCCGCTGGTCGAGTTGCTGGTGGCGGCGCTCTTCGTCGCCCTGAGCCTGGCCTGGCCGCTTCAGCCGGCCTTCTTTCATTTCCTGGCGCCGGCCCTGTTGCTGCCCGTACTCTCGCTGATCGACCTGGACTGCTTCCGGCTGCCGAATCCGCTGACGGGCGCGCTCTTCGTCTGCGGCCTGGCGACGACCCTGGTCATCCACTTTCTTGCGCCGGGAAGCGACGGTGTGCTGCACCCGCTGGCTGCCCTGTTGGGCGCTTTCGCCGGCTTCTTCAGCCTTTGGCTGATCCGGCAGCTCTCGCGGCTCTTCCTGGGCGGGCGCAGCGGCCTGGGGCTTGGCGACGTCAAGCTGATGGCCGGCGTCGGCCTTTACCTGGGCTGGGACCGCACCCTGCTGGCGATCCTGCTGGCCTGCGGGATCGGCCTGCTGGCGGCGATTCCCCTGCGCGGCCGCAGCGAGGCGAAGGAAATCCCCTTCGGCCCCTGGCTGGCCATCGGCAGCGCCCTGTCGCTCGTGGTTGGAGAGGGGATGATTGCGTGGTATGTTCAATTCGCCATCGGGGAATGATCGGGCCGGAGAGGGCGACCGCAGGTCGCCCGCACGATATTGGGCATTGGAAACCGAGATTGTATGCCGGTTGATCGCGGGGCAACGGTTTGGATCGGCAATCAATGGTTCGTCCCCGCCCCCGCCGGTAGGGGCGGCCTGCGGCCGCCCACCCGGCGATTCGAAATTCCCGGTCGTGGACACGGAATTTGCCGCCCCCGGCCAACCATATGGCGATTGGCCACACCGGCCGCCCACCCGGCAAAGAGGGCGACCGCAGGTCGCCCGCACGGGATCGGGAATGGGCAATCCTAACGGAGAAGGCATGCGTATACAAAGTGCGTTGGCGATGGGGGGGATGATTCTCGCGATGGCCGCCGCCCCGCCCATGGCCGACTATGTGCCCCAGGGGGCCGATGCGGCCCTGCGGCCCGGCGATGAGTTCGTGATGCGTTCCCTGCGGGCGCACGAAGAGGCCTCCCTTTCCTCGCCTTCATGGATTCTCGCCGCCGGACAGGAAGGGAGCGTCCTGGCACTTGAAGGAAACTTCTACCATGTGGCCCTCGGCGGCGATTCCAGTGTATACGTCTACCGTACCGAAATGGCCCTGCGCCCGCAGAAGAAGGAGCTGCCGCAAGGGGACGACCACCGCCGGGCGCACGCGCTCTCCGCGCTGCCCGCCGATCGTCCCGCATCCGGCGACACCTTGCGGCTGCGCTCCGCCGTGCTCTACAAGGACAGCGACCTGCTGGCCGAGCATCACCTGCTGCCGGGCAGCCGGGAGTGGATCGTGCGCCAGGCCGAGAACCGCATGGGCTTCCTGCGCGTGGAACACGACAGCCTGGGCAGCGGCTGGATCTACCGCAGCGAACTGCCCGAGGACAAGCGTCGCCCCGTCGGCGAACTGAAGGAGTCCCGGCCCTGAATCCCGACAGCATCTTCATGGAGATGGCCCTGCGCGAAGCGCGCAAGGCCCTCGAGAAGGGCGAGGTCCCTGTCGGGGCCGTTGTCACACACAACGGTTCCGTCGTCGGCCGCGGACACAACGGGGTCGAGAGCCTGGGTGACCCCACGGCGCACGCCGAGATGCTGGCGATCAGCGCCGCGGCGGACGCCCTGGGCAGCTGGCGCCTCGAGGACTGCGTGCTCTACGTGACCCTGGAGCCCTGCGCCATGTGCGCCGGGGCCAGCGTCCTGGCCCGTGTGCCGCGCATCGTCTTCGGCGCCTGGGACCCCAAGGCCGGCGCCTGCGGCAGCGTCAACCAGATCGCCCGCGACGATAGGCTGAATCACGTCTGCGAGATCGTCGGCGGCATCCGCGAAGAGGAATGCGGGGCCCTGCTGAAGGACTTCTTCCGCGACCTGCGCCAGAAGCAGAAAGCCTTCCGCGAGCAGAACCGGCAAAATTAAGAGCTCGCACGGAGAGCACGGAGAAGACGGAGGCCACGGAGCTTCAGAATTCTTGTCTACAAAAAAGAGCCGGTCCTGTGGACCGGCTCTCTTGTTCTTTCTCTGCGTTCTCTGTCTTCTCCGTGCTCTCCGTGCGAGCTCTTCTTCCCCGGACCGGGGACGGACTCAGCCTCAGCTGAAGCCGGTGCCTGGGGCGCAGCCGCTGCCGGAGGACGGAATGCCGCCGATGATCGGCGCGCTGAAGAAGCCCCGTTCGACGGGCGCTTCGCCGGGCGTGTCCCCGGGATCGATCCCGGCCCGCTCGCAGAGTTCGGCCCAGGTGTCGATGCCTTCGGACATGCCGTGGCTGACTTCCACCTTGCGGCCGTTGGCCGGGCAGACGTAGTCGTATCGTGGCATGGGACTCCCTTTCTTTGAGGCTGAAAATATATCCATCGAGTTATATAGTCAAGCGGAAAATCCTGGCCCTTCGGGGATTCTGCGATCAATTTCCTCTTGCTGCAGTCGTACTATTTAAGCAACCGCCCCTTTTTCGTCGCTTGCCCCGGACGACTTTTCTAGCTTTCGACAGCTTGGTTCAGCGCCCGGTCCCGGAACACCGGCGCTGCCCGCCTGACATTCATCGAACAGCCATTTCGAGGGGACAAATGAAACGACTGACCCTGCTCTCTCTCTGCCTTTTCGCCGCGACGGCGGGCGCCTGGGAAACCGGCGCGTCGCCCTATGCGGAAGGCACCCTGCTTCTGCGCTTCAACCAGGAGGTCAAGGATGCCCGCCTGGCCGAGGACCTGCTCGCCGACAGCCGCCTGCAGGTCCGCCGGCCGCTGGTACGCGCACTGGACATCTGGCAGATCGACCTGAAAGGCCTCAGCGTCGAAGGGGCCCTGGCCGAGCTGGAGGATCACCCCTTCCTGCGTTGGGCCCAGGCCGATCACCTGCTCAAGGAAAGGGACACCTTCCCCAACGACACCCAGTTCGGCAGCCAGTGGGACCTGCACAACACCGGCCAGTCGGGCACGCCGGATGCCGACATCGACGCCCCGGAGGCCTGGGATTTCGGCACCGACGGCCTGGACGGCAACGGGGATCCGCTGGTGGTGGCGATCGTCGACGGCGGCATGGAGCTGAGCCACAGCAACCTGGCGCCCAACCTGTGGACCAATACCGGCGAGATCGCCGGCAACGGCATCGACGACGACAACAACGGCTACGTGGACGACGTGAACGGCTGGGACGCCTATTCGGACGACGGGAGCATTCCTTCCGACGGACACGGGACGCACGTGGCGGGAACCGTCAGCGCGAAGGGCAACGACAACAGCCAGGTTTGCGGCGTCAACTGGAACGTGCAGCTGATGGCCGTCGCCGCCAGCACCAGCCAGACCTCCGTGGCCAGCATCGGCTACGGCTACGTGCTGGACCAGAAGACCCTGTGGATCACGAGCGGCGGCACGCAGGGAGCCAACGTGGTCTCGACCAACAGCAGTTTCGGCATCGACCTGGCCAATTGCGAGAACGGCACCTATCCGGTCTGGAACGACCTGTATACGGCGATGGGCGAAGTGGGCATCCTGTCCGCCGCGGCGACGGCCAACGCCAACTACAACGTGGACACGCAGGGCGACGTGCCCACCGGCTGTTCCAGCGACTACATCGTCAGCGTGACCAATACCACCAGCAGCGACGTGAAGTACGGCGGCGCGGGCTACGGGGCGACGACCATCGACCTGGGCGCGCCCGGCACCGGCGTGCTGTCCACGTATACAGGCAACTCGACCGCCAGCCTTACGGGGACCTCCATGGCGACTCCTCACGTGGCAGGAGCCGTGGCCTTCCTGCACAGCGTGGCGGGGCCGGGCTTCACCGCCCTGGCCAACGCGGATCCCGCGGCGGCGGCCCTGCAGCTGAAGCAGATCCTGCTCGACGCGACCGATCCCCTGCCCTCGCTGAACGGCATCACCGTCAGCGGCGGCAGGCTCAACCTCTTCAACGCCGCCCAGGTCATTTCCGCCATCGGCGGGGGCGAGATCAACGGCACGGTCAGCGCGGCGGAGGGCGGAGCCCCGATCGCCGGAGCGCTGGTCAGCGCGAGCCCCGGCACCGCCAGCGCGACGACGGGCCCCGACGGCGCGTATACGCTGATCCTGGAGCCGGGCTTGTATACGGTGACAGCCTCGGCCTTCGGCTTCACGGAGCAGGCCCTGGCCGTCGATCTGCCCGACGAGAACCCGGTCACACAGGACTTCAGCCTGGCCACGGCGCCCTTCGCCACTCTTTCCGGCACCGTGCTGGACGGGGCGGACCAGCCCCTGGAAGGCGCCTGGGTGGTGGTCGAGGACGCTCCCGTCGCCGGCCAGGCGACTGGTCCGGACGGCAGCTTCGAATTCGAGCTGCCGCCGGGCGCCTACACGGTGACCTGCCAGGGCCAGGCCGGAGTGCTCTACGCTCCCCAGGCGGCGGACGCCTACGGCTACCGCGCCTTCGACCCGGGGGACGCGGACTGGGACCAGGCCCAGGTCGACCTGCTGGCCGACCTGACGACCGTGATCCAGCTGCAGGGCCGCAACCGCGCGGTCTACGACTGGACGACCATCGACCCCGACGAAGGCGGCGCGGGCACGGCCCTGGCTTTCAGCGGCGATGACGAGACCCTGCCCCTGGCCCTGCCCTTCGGCGTGTCCTACTACGGGCAGGAGTATACGCAGCTTTCCGTCTGCGGCAACGGCTGGCTGGCTTTCGGCACCACCACGGAGACCCAGTTCCGCGGCCAGCCGATTCCCGACGCCGGCCTGCCGGATGCCGTGCTGGCCCCCTTCTGGGAGGACCTCAGTCCCCAGCAGGCGGTCTCCGGAAACATCTCTTCGTACTACGACGCGAGCGGCGGGCGTTTCATCGTGGAGTACAACAACATCCGCCAGTATACGCCCGCATCGGACTTCGAGAGCTTCCAGGTGATCCTGCTGGATCCCGCAGTCCACTTGACCGAAACGGGCGACGCGGCGATCCTCTACCAGTACGCGCTGGTCAGCGAGAGCGACAACGCCACCGTCGGCATCGAGAGTCCGGACGGATCGGATGGAGTGCAGTACTTCTATGGCCGCAGCGACGGCGTCGGCAACCCGGGCGGCGAGCTGCCGGAAACGAATCCGGAGATCGAGGCCGGCCTGGCCCTGCTCTTCACCACGGGCATGCTTGCCGTCGACGAACCCCTGGGGCAGATCGACGACCTGGCCATTGTATACAATGGCGTCGGTCTTGAGCTCGGCTGGAGCGCCGCCACCGGCGCGGCCGGGTATACCATCGAGAGCCGCGACCTGCAGGGCGGCCCCTGGACGGAACTCGCGACCGTCCTGACGCCGGGATACAGCCTGCCGGTGTCCCCGAACGGTGCCCTCTTCCGCGTGATCGCCTTCAACTAGATCCCTGTCCCGCGACAGGTCTTGCAAGGGGCGGCTGCCGCAAGGCGGTCGCCCCTCTTTGGATGTCCATTCGATTCGAGGATTGTTTCGAAGGACCCTTGAGTGGCGACATGGATCCTGGAGCCGGATCTCCGAATCTCGGCCGAACTGCTATGTTGGCGGGGCAGCGCACAGCAGGAAATCCTTTTCCATGGCCCCCACCTACAGTTTCAGTTTCCGGCCCGAGTTCCTGATCTACCTGATCAGCTGCGCCGGCTTCTTTTTCCTGGCTTTCGCCCTCTGGATCCTGGGCGCGAGAGAGGTCCATGGCCGCAAGTACCTGGCGATTCTGTTGATGTGCTTCGGCGCCATTCAGTGGAACGAGTTCTACATCTCGAGTGGCCTGTTCCGCAGCTTCACTTTTCCACTCCTCTTCACCGCCCCGCTCGATTACCTGCTGGGGCCCATGGTCCTGTTCTACCTGCACAGCCTTCGCGGACAGAGGATTTCCGGAAGCCAGGCCCTGGTGCACCTTCTCCCTTTCCTGCTCCTCGTCCTGGTCATGCTGCCTTTCTGGTGCTTTCCGGGCGCCCTCAAGCTCCAGGTGATGGATCACGTCTACACAGGCTTTCCGCTCGAAGAGGGCCTGGCGCTCTATGTCCGGATTGCCAGCGCGATCATGCTGCCCGGCGCCCTCGTGATCCTGTGCTATCTCCTGCGATGCCTACAGCTTCTCGGGCGCCATGACCGGGAAATCCGCGAGTCCTTCTCCGATCTGAGCGAAGTCGGACTGCACTGGCTGCGCAACCTGATCCGCGGCTTGATCGCTCTCGCGCTGATCTACGTCTTCTACAGCGCATCGGATTCCTTCTTCTCCTTCGGCGAGGCGGTGGAAAAGCTGCAGTCGATCCTCATGCATACATCGATCGCGATCGTCCTGGGCATTCTGGGCGTGTTGGGCATGCGTCAACCGCAGATCTTCAATCCTTCCAGTTCCCGCATTCCGGCCTCCCCTGAGAAGGCCTTCGAGCCGGTGCAGGCCCGTTCTGCGCCGGCGCCCGCCCTACTCGAAAAGAAGAACAAGTACCAGAGCTCTCCGCTGAACGAAATGAGCCTGCAGCAGATCGAGGAGGCGCTCGTGCTGGAAATGAACGAGCAACGCCCCTGGCTGGAAAACGGCTTGACCCTGAAAGCCCTTGCCGATCGCCTGCAGGTTCTGCCCAACTATCTGTCCCAGGTGATCAACGAGCGCTTCGAGCAGAATTTCTTCGACTTCGTCAATTCCTACCGCATTCGGGAAGCCTGGCGCCTGCTCGAGGATCCGGGCAGCACTCACCTGAGCATTTCCGGGATCGCGCTCGAATGCGGATTCAGTTCCCGCAGCACCTTCTATACAGCCTTCCGCAAACTTGAAGAGCGGACCCCCAGCCAGTACCGGGAGCAGTTTCTCCGTAGCTCCATGTAGGACGGGATGTCCGGACTCTCAAAGTTCAAGTAAAACAAACCTATAGCCGCTTGTCCTGATACACAGGTCCGGACAACGGCGCCCTCGTTTCGCTCGATGTTGTGCCCCGAAGCAAGACACCGGCCGGGAGAGTCCGGCACACAGCGAAAGGAGACCCCATGCAATCGAATCCCTCAAGGACCTGCCCGCCCTGGGTCGGACTGCAGACCACCCTGAGCCATTTCCTGGCGCCTCGGCTCTTCGAGTCTGCCGGGCGAGAAGCCCGCCGCGAGGCAGGGAAGCCACTGATCGAGAAGGCCGCCGGCCTGCGAATGGAATCGGCGGCACGCCAGTGCGTCGACCCCTTCGTGATTGTGAAATGAGGTCCCCCATGCACAAACTCATTCTTTTGGGCCTGATGACGGCCACCGCCGTGCAGGCGGGAATCCAGGGCCGGGTCGTCGATGCGGAAACGGGCGAGCCCCTGGTCGGCGCCAACGTGGTGGTCCGGGAGCATCGGGCCGGTTCCGCCACGAATCTGGATGGATTCTTCCGCATCACCACCCTGGAGCAGGGGAGCTATCAGCTGCAGGCCAGTTTCCAGGGCTATGCTCCGGAAGAGAAAGCCGCCGTGGTGACCGGGGATGCGGCGGACTGGGTGGTCTTCGAGCTGCAAGCCGAAGCCCTTCGACTGGACGAGCTGGTCTACATCGCCCGCGAGGGGGACAGCGAACTGCGCAACGAGACCGTGAACACGGGCCGCATTCGCCTGAAGGCCGCGCGGATGGCGAGCATGCCCGCGACTCTCGAGTCCGACGTGGTGCGCAGCTTCCAGAGCATGCCCGGCGTGCTCCAGGCCAGCGACTACTCCTCGGATCTGCACGTGCGCGGCAGCGCGGGAGACGAGAACCTGATCCTTCTGGACGGGGTCGAGGTCTACAATCCCAATCACCTGGGCGGCGTGTTCTCCTCTTTCATTCCCTCGACAGTCAAGATGGCCGACCTGCAGCGCAGCAGCTTTCCCGCGGAATTCGGCGGGCGGACCGGATCGGTGCTGAGCGTGCAGAGCCGCCAGGGCAACCGCAAGTCCCTGAGCGCGGATCTGCGCCTGGGCGCGCTGTCCAGCAGCGCCATGCTGGCCGGACCGTTCTCGCGCGGGACCTGGATGCTGGCCGCGCGTCGCACTTACCTGGATCTGGCCAGCCGGACGATGATGGAGCACGAGATTCCCTACTACTTCCTGGATCTGCAGGGGGGGCTGGAACTGGACCTCAGCGAGCGGGATCGCCTGGGCCTTTCCGTATACGACAGCGGGGATGTCTTCGATTCCGGCGCGCTGGACCTGAAGTTCGGCAACCGCGCGGCGACCCTCCGGCTCCGGCGCATCCTGCACTCCGGCCTCTTCGTCCGCGGCGTCGCCTCCTGGACGAGCTATCACGCGGATCATGTGATCGGCGGCGAAGAGGGCTACACCAGCCGCAATCGCCTCGAGGACTGGACGGGCCGGATCGAGCTGGAATCCACCGGTTCCCGCCTGGACCTGCTGGCCGGATTCTCCCTCAAGAGCCTGCAGACAAGTCTTGGGCAGGAATTCCATGGAAGCAGCCTGCGCGACGTGAAACAGGGCATGTCGGAGAGCGCCCTCTACGCCTCGCTGTCCTGGAAGCCGAACGATACGTGGATCGTGGAACCCGGGTTGCGCGCCGTCGCCTACGGCACGGAGGCCCTGCAGGACGCGAGCAGCTCGAAGGACGCAAGCGCTTACATCCGCATGGAGCCGCGGTTGGGCGTGAAGTACATGCTGTCGGAGAGGGTCCGCCTGAAGGCCGCCTGGGGGCTCTACAACCAGGGCCTGCAGAAGTACAGCCGGGACCAGGACACCAACAGCTTCATCTGGACGGCTCTCGATTCCACGGCCGCGCCGACCCACGCCATCCACTGGACCGGCGGCATCGAGGCGGATCTGCCCGGCGACATCCTGCTGGACCTGGAAGGGTATTACAAGCGGCTTGGCGATGTGCGGGAGGGCGCGGCCTTCCAGAACCGCGAAGAGGCCGCCGGCACCACGATCCGCGAGCTCTTCGAGCTGGGGAAGGCGCGGGCCTTCGGCGTCGACCTGGGGCTGCATCGGGAAAGCGGCCGGTGGAACGGCATGCTGGCCTATTCCTTGAGCTGGGCCATCCGGGATTTCGACAGTCTCAACGGAGGCCGGCCCTACTACGCCTTCTTCGATACGCGACACAACCTCAACACGGTTCTCCATCGCGAGTTCCATTTCGACCGGCTGCGCGGATTCCCCTTTTCCGGAGGCTTCCGCCTGTTCCGCTTCAATTCCGCCCGTTTTACGGTTTCCGGCCGCTATGCCAGCGGTCACCGCTACACCGGCAGCACGCAGCGCCGGCTGATCGGGGGCGAGGGACTGGACGCTTCCGAAAGGCAGCTGGCCGATTTCGGAGCCCGCAACACGAAGCAGCTGCGCGACTACAGCCGCCTGGACCTCTCCTGGTCGATGCTGCACAAGACGGCTGGACGGGAATTCGAGTGCAAGGTCGGCGTGCTCAACCTCTTGAACGCGCCCAACTACTGGGGCGTGAGCCTGGCCTCGAGCCAGGATCCCGCGAACCAGCGACTGGTGGAGAAGAAAGACAACGGCATGTCACGCATGCCTTCCATCGAATTGATCTGGAGATTCAAATGAAGAAGAACGGCTACACACTCGCGCTGCTGTCCCTCCTGGCCCTGTATTCCTGCGGGGACCTGCCCCAGGGAGATCACGAACCGGAGCCCGGTGTCACTTTTCACGCGCTGCTGGAGACCGGCCGCTGCGGCTGGCAGCCCCTGTTGCTGACGCGGACCCTGGACAACAGCGAAGAGCCGACCCTGGCGAATGCCTCCTTGCCCGGCGCGGTGATCCGGTTGTCGAACCAGCGGGGCCTGGAAATCCGCGCGCAGGAGGATCCCCAGGGACAGGGCTACGGATTCGACCGGGCCGACTTTCCCCTGCTTCCGTATGACACGGTGCGCGTGGAAGTCGCCGGTCGCTGGGGCGAGCTCGACTACTGGGCCGCGGGCTCGACGATCCTGGTCAACGACGAGGGCCTCGCCTTCAGCCGCAAGCCGGGGGAGTACAGTGCGGAGCTGGATGCGGACACGCTGCTTCTGCACGACGAGGAGGCGGATCTCTATTTCAGCGACCTGACCGCCTTCACCCTCGACTGGAGCGATCTGCACGACGGGCGGGACTACAGCTACCAGCTGGACTTCGTCAGCGTCGTGCGACAGGAAGGCGGATTCGTTCCCACGCCCTACGATCGCCTGCAATGGCTGCGGGACGACGCGGAGAAGTCCTGGCAATGGGGCACCACTCCCGACATGCGCTTTCCCCCGCTGGAATACGGGGGGCCGGTCCAGGTGCCCTGGGGGGCATTTGTCTTCGTGGACGCGGAAAGCCGCTGGACCTTGCCCGATGGCAGCCAGAGGGCACTCGGGTACTACGAGATCGCATTGAGGCGCATGAACCGGGATACGGCGGATTTTTTCTATTCGACGCACAACTGGCTGCGCGACTATGCCTATGATCCGGTGGACTTCAACATGAGCGGTGAGCACGTACTCGGCTTCCTGGGGTCGAACGCCCGCACCTCTTTCCGTGTGGCGATCGTCGAAGACGGCGAGTGAGGGCCGTGCGCCGCAGCGAAGGCCCGGCGCGAATCATCGTGTCCGCGGACACCTGCCTGCCCGGATGTGTCACGAAGTCCCTTGAGCTTCTTGCCGGGGTTCCCGTCCTGTCGCTGGCCCGAAAGGAGCTGGCGGCGGGACGGACCCTGCGGGAAGGGGACTGCCTGTTCGATTGCACGTCCCTGGCGGAACTGCTGGCAGGTCCTGCCGTCTGCCGGGAGCAGCGTCTGCTGTGGCACAGCATCTCCCGGCAAGCACGGGAGGCCGGCATTGCCGGAGTCGTACTCCACTGCTACCCCCGGCCCTGGTCAAGATCCGGCCTGCCCGGTTTGAGGGCGCGGAGCCGGCTGGTTGCCGAGCTTCGCCAGGAGGGAGTGTGTCTGGAACTCGTCTGCAGCGGCTTGCTTGAGGAGGACCTGGCGCGGGTGGAGCCCGGGCGTGAGGGCGGCCCTTCCAGGCTGGGGCGCGCTTGCCGGGAATACAAGGGACCGCACTCCCTTCCCGAGCTTCTGGAGCTCATGTGGAGCCGGGTGCTGGGTGATACACCGCAACAGCCTGTCCCGCGCCTGGAGCCGCATTCCCGGCATTGCCTGCGCCAGGATGGCAGTTATATGCTGCCCCTGTTCGGACGGTTGTCGCGGGTCCTGCATGCGTGCTGCGCGCATCTGCTGCGCTGGAGCCTGTACCGCATGCTCGTTTTCAGGAAGGAGTAGGCCTGCGGGGCCGGCGGCGTCGTCCGCCCTTGTCGAGCAGCACGCGGGTCATCACCGGGAGGTGGCGGTTGAGCAGCGGGCCGAGCTCTTCCGGCTCGCAGGGTTCGCTCAGGCTGGTGAAGGAGCGGATATCGCTGAAGGGCTCGCTGAGCTCGGTGCGCCGGCCGCCCTGGCTGAGCTGCTCCGGGTGCTGCACAAGCTCCTGCACCAGGTCGTGTGAGACATAGCGCGAAAAGGCGCCCTGGATCCAGAGTCGGTCGCGTTCCTCGCCCATCAGGCGAAAGGCGAAAGGCGATGGCGCTGCTGCCTGCGAGGACCGCCGCGAAGCCGGGCAGCACGACGGGGAGCTGCAGCTGCGCGACAGCAAGCGCCGCCAGGGCGAGGGCGATATACAGGCCTAGGAAGAGCCCCGCCGCGAGGGCGGCCCGGGCCATTCGCGGCTGCCCGAGGAACTGGACCGAGAATCCCGCGGCCAGCGTGACACACAGCAGCTGGAGCAGCCAGCCCGCTTCCGTTGCCGGAGCTTCGGCCCTGGCGGAGGCGGGCCAGACCGTATCGCGCAAGGCGCTTGCCGGACAGATCGACGGGTTCCTGTCGGGGGACAGCCGTTGGATGGTCAGCGGACTCAGCGCCGGACAGCTGGAGATGGCGCCGGAATAGAGAGTCGTCTCGTCCTCACCTGAGTCGAACACTGCTCAACGGACGCCCATCGGAAGCAGGCCTCCGTTTTCTCTCCCCGGGCCCCGGGGAACTGCCGCCCTCGTGACTGAATTGCGATACAATCCGCATGTCCTTGCGATTCTTCTGTGATCTCTGCGCCCTATCCTAAGGGCGTCAACACGGCCGGATAGCGCTTCGGCCGCCACTCACAGTCGAGAGGAGATTCCCATGAGCAAACGATTCCTGCTTCCCTGCCTTGGCTTCCTGGCCTGCGCCCTGCCCGCGGCGGCCACGTCGCTGACGATCCAGTTCCAGAACCTGTCGCCGGAAATGGGCACCTGGATCAGCCCCTTCTGGGTCGGTTTTCATGACGGCAGTTTCGACAGCTACGATCCCGGAACGATGCCCCCCAGCCGCATCGCCCGCCTGGCGGAGGATGCCAACACGACGGACCTGATGACCGACTTCACCAACAGCGGTGTCGGACAGTTTCAGGCTTTCGTGCTCTCCGACATGGATATTCCGCCCCTTTCCCCCGGAGAGACGGCCACCATGGTGGTCGACATCGACGGCAGCATGCCCGATGGCCGGTACCTGAGTTTCGGCGCGATGGTCGTGCCGAGCAATGACGCCTTCGTGGGCAACGCCGATCCAATGGCGATTCCGGTCTTCGACGGCTCAGGCAACTTCCTGCCCGTGGACATGAGCTGGGGCGGCGATGCGGTAATGGACGCCGGCAGCGAGGTCAACGACGAAGTGCCGATGAACACGGCCTTTTTCGGGCAGATGACGCCGGACACGGGAGATGACGAAAACGGCGTGATCCATGCCCACCCGGGCTATATGGCTCCGGGGAGCGGCGGCGTGCTGGATGACCCCATGTTCGCCAACGCCGATTTCACGGCCCCGGGCTATATGCTCTTCCGCCTGACGATCACCGAGAACGTGGCCTCCGACACCGCGGACCAGCCGGTGGCCTTCGAGCTTTCCGAAGCCTGGCCCAATCCCTTCAACCCGAGCACGACCATTGCTTTCAGCCTGGCCGAGACGGCTCCGGTGCGGCTGGCCGTCTACAACATGACCGGCCAGCAGGTCGCCCTGCTGCAGGACGGCCTGGTCCAGCGCGGCGAGCACCAGCTGAGCTTCGACGCGAGCGGCCTGGCCAGCGGCGTCTACTTCGCCAGCCTGCAGAGCCAGGGCTTCGTCCAGACGCGCAAGCTGCTGCTGGTCAAGTAGCCTTCGTAATCCACCAGCGCCCCGGAGCGGCCGGGGCGCGCCTGCCTGATTCGATCCCCCCGGAGCAATGGAGCATCCGGGGGGATTTCTCCTTCCTGTCTCTCCCCGCGCTCCAGGCTGAATCACACGGCGGTGTCCGGCATGCATGGTCACCGTTTCCGGCGAATAGCAGCGGTCATACGCCCGCGGCGGAAGCATGCATCACGGCCATGATTTACCGACCACATCGCGGTCGCTGCCTAAAGCCGCCGGTGAATCCGGCGGGAGACAATGCACGCCCAATGCCGTTTGCTCAAGGCCGGAACGCCTCGTGCTGCGAAGGGTGTCACACGGCGGAGGGGGTTGGTCCTGGGAAAGGGTGGGGGTCGTGGTGTGCGTGGGGGTGGGATTGTCTTTCGCGGGGGAAGGTGCGCCAAACTGGGAGAGGGGGTTGGCCGCGAAAGACATCCCTAGGGATTGGTGCGCCAGGCGCGCACACTATTATGAAGCCTCTCCGTACAAAAACCACCACTGGCACGCCGGGGGCGTGCCAGTGGTGGTTTTTGTACGGAGAGGGTGGGATTCGAACCCACGGTAGGCCAAAGGCCTACAACAGATTTCGAGTCTGCCCCGTTCAGCCGCTCCGGCACCTCTCCTGGAATGCGAAGCGATGAAGATAGCATTCGTGGCAGGACATGGAAGCGGCCCGGGAGAGGAGCAATGCGCGGGGGGGCGCTTTTCCGTTTGCCGGGGCTGATCGGCTTGCTAGATTTTCGCATCACACAGTTCGTCCAGCGGGAGAGCCTCCATGCGATTCAACAAGAGCCGTTCCTTTCCGGAACTGAGCGACCTGACCATCGGGATCGAGGAAGAGTACCAGATCGTCGATCGCCGAACGGGGGAGCTGACGAGCATCGTCAGCGAGATGCTCGAGCAGGGGAAAGTGCTCTTCCGCGACCAGGTCAAGCCGGAGATGCTGCAGTCCCAGATCGAGATCGGCACCACGGTCTGCCGCTCGGTGGCCGAGGCGCGCACCGAGCTGCAGCGTCTGCGCGGAATGGTCTCCGAAGTGGCGGAGAAGAACAACTGCGCCATTGTCGCCGCCGGCACCCACCCCTTTTCCCACTGGGAGAAGCAGAGCGTCGTCGACAAGGAGCGCTACCTGGGCATGATCAAGGACACGGCGATGATCGCCCGCCGCATGCTGATTTTCGGCATGCATGTGCACATCGGCATCAAGGACCCGGACCTGCGCGTCGACATCATGAACCAGATGAACTACTTCATGCCGCACATCCTGGCGCTCAGCACCAGCTCGCCCTTCTGGAACGGGCGTGAGACAGGCTTGAAAAGTTATCGCAAAATCGTCTTCAGCGACCTGCCCCGCACGGGTCTGTCCCCCTATTTCGAGACGCATGGCGAGTACGAGGATTATATCAATACGCTGATCCGCACCAAGTGCATCGCCGAGCCGACCAAGATCTGGTGGGACATGCGGCCGCATCCCAGGTTTCCGACCCTGGAAGTGCGGGTCTGCGACTGCATGACCTCCGTCGAGGAGGTGATTTCCGTCGCCGCGCTGATCCAGGCCCTGGCCGCCAAGCTGATCCGCCTGCGCCTGCAGAACCAGAGCTGGCGCCTGTATCACCACGGCCTGCTCAACGAGAACATGTTCCGGGCGATCAAGGACGGCGTCAACGGCACGCTGCTGGACCTGGGGCAGGGAAGCGAGGTCCAGGCCCGCTTCCTGATCGAGGAGCTGGTGGATTTCGTGCGCGACATGGCGGAAATGCTGGGGACGGAGGAGGAGCTGCAGGGCGTTTTGCGCATTCTCAAGACCGGCACCAGCGCAGACCGACAGCTCAAGGTCTTTCGCGAGAAGGGCGAGATCAAGGCGGTGGTAGACCACTTGTGCGAAGAAACCCTGAATGGGGTCCAGTAAGCGATTCCGGCTCGCAGGCCCCCCCGCCAGGCCGTTTCGGCCTTGCCGCTGAGGAGCGAAAACTTTCTTTTTCATTTGAAAATTGTTAGATGACCTAAAGAATATTCTTTGTCTTTAGGGGTATTGGCAATTCTTCTGCCAGCGCGCCCCCGCGATTCCCATTTCAGCCGAAAATTGCCGATACTTGCTTCCCTGAACTGATCAGAACCAGAGGACCCTCATGAGCGATCTGTCCAAGGACCGGGAATACACCGAACAGGAAACCCGGGAATGGCTCGAATCCCTGGATGACGTCCTGCGCTTCAGCGGCCCCGAGCGGGTCGGCGAACTGCTGCAGCAGCTGCGTCACCATGCCCGGCAGCATGGCATCCGGTTGCCCTTCGAACCGACCACGCCCCTGACCAATACCATCTCCAGGCAGGAACAGCCGCCCTATCCCGGCAACCGCGAACTGGAACGCCGCATCAAGAGCATCATCCGCTGGAACGCCATGGCCATGGTCGTGCGCGCCAACCAGGAACAGAGCGGCATCGGCGGACACATCAGCACCTACGCTTCCGCGGCCACGCTCTACGAAGTGGGCTTCCAGCACTTCTTCCGCGGCAAGGGCAAGGACCGCAGCGGGGACATCATCTTCTTCCAGGGGCACGCCTCTCCGGGCATCTACGCCAGGGCCTTCCTGGAAGGGCGTCTCACGGAACAGCACCTGGAGAACTTCCGTCACGAACTGCGTGATACACCCGGCCTGAGCAGTTATCCGCACCCCTGGCTGATGCCCGAATTCTGGGAGTTCCCGACGGTCTCCATGGGCCTGGGGCCGATCCAGGCGATCTACCAGGCCCGCTTCAACCGCTACCTGGAAGACCGCGGCCTGAAGAAGAACACGGCCCGTGTCTGGGCCTTCCTGGGCGACGGGGAGACGGACGAGCCGGAAAGCCTGGGCGCCATCACCCTTGCATCACGCGAGGGGCTGGACAACCTGACCTTCGTCATCAACTGCAACCTGCAGCGGCTGGACGGTCCGGTGCGCGGCAACGGGCAGATCATCCAGGAGCTGGAAGCCGCCTTCCGCGGCGCGGGCTGGCACGTGATCAAGGTGATCTGGGGAAGCGACTGGGACCCGATCCTGCAGCAGGACAGCGAGGGCCTTTTGCGCAAGCGCCTCTCGGAGATCGTCGACGGCGAGTACCAGAAGCTGAGCACCGAGGGCGGCGCCTACGTGCGCGAGCGCCTCTTCGGCAGCGATCCGCGCCTGATGAAGATGGTCGAGCACCTGAGCGACGACCAGCTGGCCCGGCTCAAGCGCGGCGGACACGATCCCGAGAAGGTATACGCGGCCTACAACGACGCCGTGCATCACAAGGGCAAGCCGACGGTGATCCTGGCGATGACCGTCAAGGGCTACGGCCTGGGCGAGGCCGGCGAGGGCAAGAACATCACGCACCAGCAGAAGAAGCTCAACGTCAAGGAGCTGCTCGAGTTCCGCACGCGCTTCGGCATTCCGCTGTCCGACGACCATGTCGGCAAGATGCCTTTCTACAAGCCTCCCGAGGACAGTCCGCTGGTGCAGTACGTGCAGGAGCGCCGGGAGAACCTGGGCGGCTACGTGCCGACGCGCATCGGCGAGTCACCCCGGCTCAAGACGCCGGGCAAGTCGGTTTTCGGCGAGTTCGCCAAGGGCAGCGAGGGGCGCGAGCTGTCGACGACCATGGCCTTCGTGCGCATGCTCTCCAGCCTGCTCAAGGACAAGGACATCGGTCGCCAGGTGGTGCCGATCGTGCCCGACGAGGCGCGGACCTTCGGCATGGAGGCTCTCTTCCGCCAGTGCGGCATCTATTCGCACAAGGGGCAGCTCTACGAGCCCGTCGACGCCCAGAGCCTGCTGTACTACAAGGAAGCCGAGGACGGCCAGATCCTGGAGGAAGGGATCACCGAGGCCGGCGCCATGAGCAGTTTCATTGCCAGCGCCACCTCCTATGCCACGCATGGTGTGACAACGATTCCCTTCTACATCTACTATTCCATGTTCGGCTTCCAGCGCATCGGCGACCTGGCCTGGGCGGCGGCCGACATGCGCGCCCGCGGCTTCATGCTCGGGGGGACGTCCGGTCGCACGACTCTGGCCGGCGAGGGACTGCAGCACCAGGACGGCAACAGCCACATCCAGGCCCTGCCGATCCCCAACCTGATGTGTTACGACCCCGCCTTCGCCTACGAGCTGGGCGTGATCATCGAGGACGGACTGGAGCGGATGTACGAGAAGCAGGAAGACATCTTCTACTACATCACCGTGCTCAACGAGAACTACGTCCATCCGCCCATGCCGGAAGGCGCCCGCGAAGGCATTCTGCGCGGCATGTACCTCTTCCGCGCCGCGGAGAATCCCGGCAACCGCGCAAGGGTGCAGCTCTTCGGCAGCGGCAGCATCCTGAACGAGGTGATCGCCGCCGCCGAAATCCTGAAGGGAATCGGCGTCGAAGCGGACATCTGGAGCGTGACGAGCTACAAGGAACTGCGGCGCGAGGCCCTCGAGGCGGAGCGGAGCAATCGCCTGAATCCGGGCGGCAAGCGCCAGGTGCCCTGGGTCAGCTCCTGCATGGAGGGGCACCCCGGTCCCATCATTGCCGCCAGCGACTACATGAGCGCGCTGCCTGATCTTGTCTCACGCTGGCTGCCGGAGGACATGATCCCCCTTGGCACGGACGGCTTCGGGCGCAGCGAGGGACGCGGCGAACTGCGGGACTTCTTCGAGGTCGATCGCCGCTGGATCGCCTGGGCCGCCGCCAGCGAACTGCACACGCGCAAGAAGCTGCGTGTCACGGTGCTGAAGAAGCTGGCCAAAGAACTCGAGCTGGACCTGGATCGGCCCTCTCCCTGGACCCGCTAGGAGATTCCCATGGCATACGAATTCAAACTCCCCGAACTGGGCGAGAACATCGAGGCCGGCGACGTCGTGCGCGTGCTGGTGAAGGTCGGCGATGCCGTGTCCGAAGGCGACACGCTCTTCGAGCTGGAGACCGACAAGGCCGTTGTCGAAGTGCCGGCCGACAAGGGCGGCACGGTGACGGAAGTCCGTGTCAAGGAAGGCGAGAAGGCCAGCGTGGGGCAGGTGCTGCTCGGCCTCGACAGCTCCGGGGCCGAGGCGGATGCCCCGGCGCAGGAAGAACCCTCGGCAGCACTGGAAAACGACTCTGTGGGCGAGAGCGGGGAAGACACCCGGGAAGCGGAACTTTCGGCTGCTCCTGCGGAAGAGCCACAGCCTGCCCCGAAGGCGGATGCCGCTCCGCCGGCCTCCCCCGGACCCTCAGGCGAGGCGGAGGAGGGCCAGCGCCTGGCCGCCCCCGCCGCGCCCTCGGTGCGCAAGGAAGCCCGGGAGCTGGGCGTGCGCATTGCCGATGTCGCCGGAAGCGGACCGCGGGGACGCATCACGATTTCCGATGTGCGCTCCCATGTCCGGAACCTCAATCGTGCCCATGCCCCCGGCAGCCAGGCTGCCCAGGGGGCGATGCCCGGCGGCCTGAGCCTGCCGGACCTCTCCCGCTTCGGCGGGATCCGGCGCGAGGCGATGAGCAATGTGAGACGGGCCACCGCGCGCCACATGGCGGCGACCTGGAACACGGTGCCCCAGGTCACGCAGTACGACAAGGCCGACGTCGGCGCTCTCGAGACGCTGCGCAAGCAGTTGGCGCCGGAAATGCCCAACGGGCGGCTGACCATGACGGCGATCCTGCTCAAGGTGGCGGCCGCGGCTCTGCGGCGCTTTCCCGAGTTCAACGCCAGTGTCGACATGCAGAGCGAGGAGATCGTCTACAAGGACTACGTCCACGTGGGCGTCGCCGTAGACACTCCGCGCGGCCTGCTGGTACCCGTGATCCGCGACGTGGACCGCAAGGGCATTGCCGAACTGGCGGAAAGCCTGGACGAACTGTCCGCAAGGGCCAGGGAACGGAAGACCGGTCCGGAGGAGCTGCAGGGGGGCTGCTTCACCATCAGCAACCTGGGGGGCATTGGCGGAACGGCCTTTTCGCCCATCGTCAATTTCCCGGAAGTGGCCATCCTGGGCGTGAGCCGCGCCGAGCGCGTGGCGGTTCCGGTCGGTGAGGGCTTCGAGGCACGGCTGCAGATGCCGCTCAGCCTGTCCTACGACCATCGACTGATCGACGGCGCGGCGGCTGCCCGCTTCCTGCGCTGGATCTGCCGCGCCCTGGAGCAGCCCCTGCTGCTCAGCCTGTAGACGAGAAGGACCACCACCATGAGCGATACCCGACACATTGCCGTCATCGGCGGCGGCCCGGGCGGCTACGCGGCCGCTTTCCATGCCGCCTCACGCGGATTCCGCACGACGCTGATCGACACTCGTACCACACCGGGCGGTGTCTGCCTGCATGTGGGCTGCATTCCCTCCAAAGCGCTGCTGCACGTGGCCAAACTGCTGGGCGAGACCGGCGAGGCGGGGCAGATGGGGCTGGACTTCGGCAAGGCCGCCATCGATCGCGAGAAGCTGGCCGGCTGGAAGGAATCCGTGGTCGAGCGCTTGACCGGGGGGCTGCTGCAGCAGTGCAAGCGACGCGGCGTCGAGTTCATCCAGGGACGCGCCCGCTACAAGAGCAGCACCCTGCTGGAGATCGAACTCGGCGATGGCGGTAGGCAGGAGCTTGCCGTGGATCACAGCATCCTGGCCAGCGGATCACGACCGTCGATGATTCCCGGCGTCGAGGCCGGCGCGAAGATCTGGAATTCCACCGGCGGCCTGTCGCTGGAGACGATTCCGAAAAGCCTGCTGGTGGTCGGCGGCGGCTACATCGGCCTCGAGCTGGGCAGCGTATACGCCTCGCTCGGGAGCAAGGTCGACCTGGTGGAAATGACCGACGGGCTCCTGCCGGGCGCGGACCGGGACTTGGTGCGCGTGCTTTCAAAACGCGTTTCGAAGACCTTCAACGAACAGTACTTCCAGACGAAAGTGCTGAGTCTGAAGGAGCAGAAGAAGGGTGTCGCCGCCGTGCTCGAGTTGCCCGACGGCAAGGAACAGAAGAAGGTCTACGAGCGCGTACTGGTCTCGATCGGGCGTCGCCCCAATTCGGAAGACCTGGGACTTGAGCACACAGCGGTCGAGGTCAGCGACCGCGGCTTCGTCCAGGTCGACGACCAGCTGAAGACCGCCGATGCCGCCATCTCGGCCATTGGCGACGTGGTCGGGGACCCGATGCTGGCGCACAAGGCCAGCCACGAGGCCCGGGTCGCGGTGGAAGTGATCGACGGCAAGAAGTCCCGCTTCGAACCGGCCTGCATTCCCGCCGTCGTTTTCACGGATCCAGAACTGGGCTGGGTCGGAATCACCGAGAACGAGGCAAAGGCCCAGGGCCGCGAGGTCAAAGTCTCACGCTTTCCCTGGGGCGCTTCGGGACGAGCGCTGAGCCTGGAGCGCACCGACGGTGTCTGCAAGGTGATCGCCGACCCGGAAACGGATCGTGTGCTCGGCCTGGGAGTCGTCGGAGTCGGGGCCGGAGAACTGGTGGCGGAAGGTGCCCTGGCGATCGAGATGGGAGCCGTGGTCGAGGACCTGGCCCTGACGATTCATCCGCATCCGACCCTCTCGGAGACGATCATGGAAGCCGCGGAAGTGTATTACGGACATAGCGCGCATTATTTTACGGGGAAGTAGTTTTCTAGGAAGATTGAAGGTTGAAGAGGGTGAGGGCTGGAGTCGGGGATTGGCTAGACTGTTTTTCGGTGTGACAAACGGTCAGCTCGTGCGATTCTCGGGGTTTTCTTCGCTTTTCTGGATCCAGCGATAGACGCTGCGTTCGCTCATGTTGAGCCGGCGGGCCGTCTGCTTGACGTTGCCCCCGCATTCGGCGTGGATCTGTTTCACGATGCGGCGCGAGTAGGACTGTGTCAGGGCATCGAAATCCAGCTGTTCCCGATCCAATTGAGGCGTCCAGGCGCTGCTCTCGTGATGAATGGGAATTCCATCCTCCAGGTCCAGGTGCTCAGGAAGGATCTCGTGTCCGGATTTGTGCCAGGCGCTGGTCAGGGTATTGAAGAGCTCGCGCACGTTCCCCGGAAAGGCGTGCTGCTCCAGGGCATGCAGGGCCGCTTCGCCGATTGTCTTGTAGAGGCCGTTTTCACGGTTCAGCTGTGTGACGCGGAACTGCGCCAGGGTGCGCAGGTCCTGGTCCCTCTCGACGAGACGGGGCAGACGCAACTTGACCTGGTTGAGTCTGTGATACAGTTCCTGGCGGAAGCCGTCCCGGTTGCGCAGGTCCTGGTTCGTTGCCGCAATGACGCGCACGTTGGACCGCACCTCGTGGGCCGAACCCAGCGGATAGAAGATGCCGTTGTCCAGGAAACGGAAGAGATTGGCCTGTGTTTCCAGGGGCAGCTCGCCGATCTCGTCCAGGAAGAGCGTGCCGCCATCGGCGCGCTGCACGAAACCGATGGTGTCCGCCGCCGCCCCGGAGAAAGCGCCCTTCAGGTAGCCGAAAAGCTTGGCCTCGGCCAGGTTGCTCCCGAGGTGGTAGCAGTTGACGGCCACGAAGTTCTTGTCGGCCCGGTGACTCTGCTCGTGCAGGGCCCGTGCCACCAGCTCCTTGCCCGTTCCGGATTCGCCCAGGATCAGGACATTGAGGTCCGTCGAGGCGTACTTGTCGATGGCGCGGCGCAGTTCGAAGATCGGCTCCGAATCCCCGACGATCCCGTGGCGCTGTGAGACAAGAATCGTCGGCGGATTGCCCAGCTGGCTGATCACGGAATTGCACAGGCGCGGAATCTCCTGCATGTGTTCCGGGCACTGGTCCCCGATGCGGGCCTGCAGGGCGCGGGCCTGTTCCAGCAGCTCCGTGTCGCGCCGCCCTTCTTTCCATGCGAGGCGCAGCTGGAAGTACTCGACCATCAGTTCCAGTTCACGGCTGTTGCCCAGCTCGCGCAACCGTGTGATGCAACGCTGGGCAAGGGAGATGTCCTCCTCGAGGCCATGGTAGAAGCAGGCCGTCAGCAGGTATTCCGACTCGCATTCCTCCGGAGGGATGTCCCGCAGCACGGGCGCCGCCTTCGAGAGGTCGCGGCATTTCAGGCAGGCGAGTCCCAGCATCTGCCGCGTGGCCGCGCCATCCTGCGGATTTTCCAGCCCTTCTGCCAGCAGCTGCCAGCCTGAGCCGTCGTGATCCATGACCCGCACCAGTCCCTGCCAGGCCTTGGCGATCCCGGCGCGGTGGCCGGCATCCTGCCGGTACTGGTCGAGGCATTCGCCGCTGAGGCGCGTGTCGTCCAGCAGCACGGCAATCATGCCATAGTTCAGGAGCGCATTGTTGCGATAGGCGGGATTGAGGTCCTCCTGGGCCAGCAGCTTGCGGTAGGCGCGCACGGCCTCCGCGTGGCGGCTGAGGTGATACAGGGCGTTGGCCTTGTAGAACAGCAGGGCCTGGCGGTGTTCCGGCGTACAGCGGTCCAGGTCGCTGTCGATTCCGGTGACACAGGCCTGGTAGTCCCGCCTGTCGTAGGCCTTCAGGGAGGCATATGTGGCCAGCAGGCCCGCCACGGACTAGTCGTCCCACTTTCCGATTTCCGCCACCACCCTCACGTAGCGCATGCGCGTCTGCGCGATGGGAAGGGTGAAGTCGGGAGTGGTCGTGATCAGGTCCGGTTCCGCGGAGAACTGGTAGGCGTTTTCCGAGAAGAAGACCTTGTAGCGGCTTTCCCGGCAGGGAATGCCGTCGACGCTGGTGATCCCCAGCGGGTCGATCGTCAGCGGCACTTCGCCAATGACCACGTCCTGGGGAATCAGCAGGGGCGCGCCGGCCTCGTAGGGCGTGTGACGCGGCTCCTGCGGCATGGTCGTAGCCTCGAAGAGTCCCTGGACGCGGCTGGTGTTGCCCGTGCTCAGGTATACATCGTTCAGGTTGACGGCTTCGCTTTCGCTGTGGTTGATCAGGTCCCAGTAGCGACTGTCGACAATGTCCACGTTGATCAGCGCGGGCACCTGGTCTCCGCGGATCTCGAGGCCCACGTCGTTGCCCTGGAAGAGGCAGTCGCGGACGACCAGCTGGCTTTCGCTGACGACATCCAGACCCAGGTCATTGGTGAGGAAGACGCAGTCCTCCAGTTCCGCTTCGCCCTCCAGCAGGCGCAGGGCGGTTCCCGAAGCGCCGATGCGCGTGTCACTCAACTGCAGGTCCGAACCGGCCGTCGTCGAGTGGATCACGATTCCCTGCGCGCTCAGCACGGAGGCCTCGCTTTGAAGAGTGCCGCCCTCCAGCAGGATCGCCTCGTCGATGGCTTCGACGCGACAGGAAGTCAGCGCCAGTTCCTGCCCTTCGGATACGGTGATCGGAAAGCCGTTCTCACGCCCCACATCCTCGATCAGATGCAGGTTGATCAGTTCCACGCGGCCGCTTTCGTTCCAGCTGATCCAGCTCCAGTCGATCCGTTCGCGGTTCATGTCCTTGTCCACGACAAGGGTATCGCCCGCGGGCAGTTCGAACTGTCCGGACTGGAACAGCTGGCTGGCGGTGAATTCCCACCGCCCGGCCCACAGGTTTCCTGCCCATGCGAGACTGATCAACAAGCCCGCGGAAACCATTGTTCGCAAGTACATTGGGGTGCTCCTCCCTACACAAGGCCGTCCCAGGGGGGGATTGGGGCGGCTGCTGCCAAGTACCGCTATAATAAGGATGTGCTTGAGCGGAGACCAGTGAAAAATCAGTCAGGCAGGATGAGTCTTCTAAATGAACCCGGCGACCCTTCTTTGCATGCCAAGGCTCCAATTCCTACAATCCAAGCTCGGCGAAAAACCCGGAGAGATGACCGAGCGGCTGAAGGTGCACGCCTGGAACGCGTGTGTAGGGCAACCTACCGTGGGTTCGAATCCCACTCTCTCCGTATGAAAAAGAGAACTGGCACGCCCCCGGCGTGCCAGTTCTCTTTTTCATACGGAGAGACTTCCTAATAAAGTGCGCGCCTAGCGCACAATTCCTTAGGGATGTCTTTTGCGGCCAACCACGTATCCCACCATGACGCACGATCCCCCGCAAAAGACAATCCCACCCCGGGCATACCGAGAGTGTACTGGTGGCACACGGAACCGCACCGCCCGGGCAACACGCGTTGTGTACCCAACGATCCGGGCGTTGGTTGAATAAATGGGTGTGCTCGCCTTTCGCGCCGGATTCACCGGCGGCTTTATGCAGCGACCGCGATGCGGTCGGGTCTTTTGCGGCACGCGCCCCTTCCCGCAGTGACGCACGATCCCCCGCAAAAGACAATCCCACCCCGGGCATACCGAGAGTGTACTGGTGGCACACGCTACCGCGCCGCCCGGGCAACTCGCGTTGTGTGCCGAACGATCCGGGCGTTGGCGGAATGAATGGGCGTGCTCGCCTTTCGCGCCGGATTCACCGGCGGCTTTATGCAGCGACCGCGATGCGGTCGGGTCTTTTGCGGCCAGCGCCCCTTCCCGCAGTGACGCACGATCCCCGCAAAAGACAATTCCGCCCTGGGCATACCGAGAGTGTACTGGTGGCACACGCTACCGCGCCGCCCGGGCAACTCGCGTTGTGTGCCGAACGATCCGGGCGTTGGCGGAATGAATGGGCGTGCTCGCCTTTCG
>JAUIFJ010000003.1 GCA_030429345.1 bacterium
CGTTGAGCAGGATGAAGAATGGCGGAGTGAGCGCCGCTACCTCAATCCTGAATTACTTGAAATGCTGTCACTACGGAAGGCCGGTTGAATTTGCACACAGTTTTGGACTTGACGCAACATTCAGGAATGCAGCAAAACCCCATTCCCTCTCCTCCGCGCCCTCTGTCTCCTCCGTGCTCGCTGTGCGAGAAGGCTGTTCAAAGAAGCGGCACGCAGCACCTATTTGTGCAAGGGCCGCCCGAGAGCATCCAGGTGCGCCTCCCAGAGCACCTCGCTCATGCTGGGATGGGCATGCACCATGCGCCAAGGTATTGAGCTCTCCTACCAGGTCACATTCGCTGTCGTAAATACCCTGAGGAGTAGTGTCATGACGCCCTGGAGGATCTGACGCCGTGAGAGTACAAGAAAGTGAAGGCCGGGAGCACTATTTCTGAACTGTCACTCGAATAGGTAAGCTTACGATTCCTGCTAGAACGATTCAGCTAAAATACTCATACCTAGCCGACCATCGTTCATTGTCGCATTTAAATCGGTAGTAAGTAGCCATTGATCTAGGATTGAGCCATATGACCAATCCGTGTCGACACCAAGTTCATCAGACTCAGCGACAGCTACGGTGTATTCTGCTGTTGGTCCCGTAGAATGGAAGCCTACCCACTTTGAGCTACTAACAGGAATTGCCACTCCTAATGAAGTTAGATCAAATTCAAGCAAGAAAGTAGTTCTATGTCCAAAGGGGGAGTAGTCGACAGTTCCCCATGGCTGGGGAGTAAGAGTCGAGCCAGCAACGATTAGCTCATGTGTTCCATTATGGGGATCTGCTTGCGCAGAGGCAAAATCATCATAGACTTTGACTTTAAAGCTAATATTTTGCCAATCGGGATCGTTGAAATTGGGAAAGTCTGAAAAAATAGTGACTCTAAGGGTCTTCAAGGCTAAGGCGCTAGAGCCGTTATTAGTGGCCTCAGCAAAAGCCATTCTCTCGCCAGCAAAATTACCACCTGCTGAAATATACCCATTCCAACTCGTATAAGCAGGGTCGCTTGTAATACTATCTCTAAGAGTCACCTCAACCGGCAGAGCAGGCGTATCAATAACCAAGCCCCCACAAGCATCCACAAGCTGCATGTGGTCATCCCAAGCCCAGTTGGAATCGTTCCCGTCGACACCATCCTGTTCATACACGATTAAAAGCATGGCATCCGCTTCAGGACCAAAATCGATCGTCCCGTTTAAATCCATGTAGGATGTAAGAACTTCTCCGCCGATCACTCGACTTTGCGCCTGGGCCAGATCAAGCCCTTTCGCCACCGCCTTCTCTTCCACATTGTCCCCATGCAGGAACACAATCGCCCGGGAGTCAAAACTTTGGATCACAAGCGAACTGTCCGGGTCCGTGCAATCCGGATCACAGACCTCCGCCTGGAGGGAGAACTCCGTGCTGTCCGGAACCTGGGACAGGTTCATGCGGCTGGTCGCGCCGAGTGGCAGGTCCAGCAGGTTTTCTCCGTTGTAGAGCTCCTGGGTGTAGACAGGCTTTTCAGGTTGCATCACGCGACGCAGCCGCACATCGCCGGCTGCAGCGGGGTTCAGCGAGAGCAGTTCGAGTTCCTGCCCATGAGGATCACAGGCGCATTCGGGGTTGATGTAGACCACGATCCTTGAATCCGAGTAGATCTTCACGAAGTCCGTGGGCACCGCCTGGGTGGCGCTCCAGGAGCTCTCGTTTCGTGCTACCGTGATGTATTCGCAGTCCTGCTCCGCCACCACCTTGAACAACCTCTGCACCAGGGGCGAGCCATCGCCGGGGTCCGTCTCGACACGCAGGATCTGCGAGGCGCTGCGGGGATGGATCCCGTTGAGCGGGTATTTGCCTCCGCCCTCTGCGCTTTCCGCATCAAAACCGGGAGCAAGCTGCGCCGGCAGGGTGGAGGCCAGCAGCAAAAGGCAGAGAAGGGACCAGGAAAGAAGAGTACGCACGGAAGTCGGTTCCAGATAGTTCAGATGTCGGGTTGAGCAGAAGCAGACAAGCAGTCCAGCGCAGGAGTCCGGCTTGCCTGGCCGAAAAAGCGTTTTGCCTTGGGTCGAATCGGAACCTAGGGCCGGAGGGCTGTTCAAGCAAGAGGAAATCAAAGCTGCCGCAAGCAAAACGGGCCCGCATGCAGATGCATGAGGGCCCGAAAGCTCTGACCAACATTCAGGAATGCAGCAAACCCCCCATTCCCTCTTCTCCGCGCCCTCTGTCCCCTCCGCGCTCTCCGTGCGAGAAGGCTGTTTTCAAAAAAGGCCCGAAGCCCCTATTTGTGCAGCGGCCGCCCGAGAGCATCCAGGTGTGCCTCCCAGAGCACCTCGCTCATGCTGGGATGGGCATGGACCATGCGCGCCACTTCTTCCAGGGTGCATTCGAGCTGCAGCATGCTGACCGCCTGGGCGATCTGGTCGGTGATACAAGGTGAAGAGGGGGAAGTCTTCCGTGAGTTCAGAACCCGTACTGGCCTAGACCCCTTTTCGGTCTTGAAGGCAGAGGTTTCGATTCCGTTTGGGACTTCTCTTGGAGGGTCAGCTAAAGGGTAAGAGTGGTGGTTGTGGATCGTAGGAAAGGTTTGAGACAGAGGTCGTGGCAATAGGCTGGGGATTGCTCCAGGGGTAGGAGGTGTATTCTGCGATGCATCAGGAAGATCGGCAGTACCAGATGCTGCCACGGAGCAACTCTTCATTTGGAAGCCCCCCGTAAAAGGCAAAATTGGTTGGTATTGTCTGGATACTACGGGTCTTATGGGGCATGACAACAATATCGCTTTGGGTAATACTTTCTGAATACTAAACCCTTATTGAACAACAGCATCTACAGTTACCGCTAGACGACCCTCGTGAACATTATCTACATCATTGCTTGTGTAATCCCAGCCCTGGTTGTAGTTACCACTCCAATCTGTTTGGATACCGAGTTCGCTGGATTCCATGACACGAAGTGCGCCAAGCTGTGCGCCAGGAGTTTCTACTGCAAGGCCAATATACTTGGTTTGTCCCGCTGCTATATCAATCCCTAGTCCAGTTAGATCAAAGATGTACTCGTATGTCGTGAGATTTCCAAATGGAAATACAAATACAGTACCAAATGGGGAGCTAGAAGTAGGATTATCGAAAAAGTGTGAAGTGCAATTTGAGCCAATGCAGGTTGGATCAGCCTGCATGTCACCTTCGCTATCCCAAACCCTGAGGAAATAGTCGTAGGCACTAGGGTTATATATGCTAGTAGCTGGTGAAAGCACTGTCCTCCAGGAAGTCAGCGAAACATTCTGCGTGGACGCGACAGGGGCAACAGCATTTCCCCAGCCACTTGGACCGCCATTTTGCGTAATCGGATACCGATTATTTCCATCCGTAGTAGAACTATCCTCCCCAATACTATCTCGAAGCACAACAACCTGCGGCTTCTCATCCGCCACTCCCCCACAAGCTCTCATCTCTTCAATGTGATCATCGAAGGCCCAACCAGCATCGTTCCAGTCGGCAGCATCATGTTCGTAGGCGACAATGAGCTTGTACTCTGCATCCTCCCCAAAGTCGATGTTTCCGTCTACATCGATATATGGCGCAAGCGCCGCCCCGCCGATTGGACGACTTGCTGCGTTAATCGGATCGAGCCCCTTCGCCACAGCCTTTTCTTCCACATTGTCCCCGTGCAGGAACACAATCGCCCGAGGGTCGAAGCTCTGGATCACAAGCGCGCTGTCCGGAGCCGCGCAATCCGGATCACAGACTTCCGCCTGGATCGAGAATTCCGTGCTGTCCGGGAGCTGGGCCAGGTTCATAGGGCTGGTCGTGCCAGGTGAGAGGTTCAGCAGGTTTTCCCCGTTGTAGAGCTCCTGGGTGTAGACAGGCTTTTCAGGTTGCACCACGCGCCGCAGCCGCACATCGCCGGCTGAAGCGGGAGTCAGCGAGAGCAGTTCGAGTTCCTGCCCATGAGGGTCACAGGCGCATTCGGGGTTGATGTATACCACGATCCTCGAATCCGAGTAGATCTTCACGAAGTCCGTGGGCACGGCCTGGGTGGCGCTCCAGGAGCTCTCGTTTCGCGCAACCGTGATGTATTCGCAGTCCTGCTCCGCCACCACCTTGAACAACCTCTGCACCAGGGGCGAGCCATCGCCGGGGTCCGTCTCGACGCGCAGGATCTGCGAGGCGCTGCGGGGATGGATCCCGTTGAGCGGGTATTTGCCTCCGCCCTCTGCGCTTTCCGCATCAAAACCGGGAGCAAGCTGCGCCGGCAGGGTGGAGGCCAGGAGGAGCAGGAAGAGAAGAGACCAGGAAAGAAGAGTGCGCACGGAAGTCGGTTCCAGATAGTTCATGTCGGGTTGAGCAGAAGCAGACAGGCAATCCAGCGCAGGAGTCCAGTTTGCCTGGCCGAAAAAGCGTTTTGCCTTGGGTCGGATCGGAACCTAGGGCCGGCGGGCTGTTCAAGCAAGAGGAAATCAAAGCCGCCGCAAGCAAAACAGGCCCACATGCGGAAGCATGAGGACCCGATTTCTCTAATCTGATTCAGGAATGCAGCAAAACCCCATTCCCTCTTCTCCGCGCCCTCTGTCCCCTCCGCGCTCTCCGTGCGAGAAGGCTGTTCACGGAAGAGGCACGAATCGCCTATTTATGCAGCGGCCTACCGAGAGCATCCAGGTGCGCCTCCCAGAGCACCTCGCTCATGCTGGGATGGGCGTGGACCATGCGGGCCACCTCTTCCAGGGTGCATTCCAGCTGGAGCATGCTGACCGCCTGGGCGATCTGGTCGGTGGCGTTGGGCGCGACGATGTGCACGCCGACGATTTCCCCGTAGGGTTCCTCGGCGAGCACCTTGATAAAGCCCTCGGCGGCACCGCCGGCCAGGGCGCGACCGTTGGCGGACAGGGGGAACTCGCCCTTGCGGTATTCGGCGCCGCGGGCCTGCAGGCTCTCTTCGCTTTCGCCGACGCTGGCGATTTCGGGGTCGGTATAGATGTTGAGCGGAATGCGGGACATGTCGACGGGCTCGCCCTGGCCGGCCATGTGTTCCACGGCGGCCATGCCCATGGTCATCGCGATCTGGGCCAGGCGCTGGCCGGTGCCGTCGCCGGCGGCGTATACGCCGGGCAGGCTGGTGCGGCAGTGCTCGTCCACCTTCAGGGCCTTGCCCTTCAAATCCGGCTGCGCGCCTTCGAAGACGGGCAGCACCGGCACGCGGCGGGCGCAGTTGAGCACCGTGTGACAGGCGGAGTCGGCTCCGTCCACGCGCAGCGTTTCGCCGGCCTCGGCCAGCTGTTTCACGTTCTTGTGGATGGTGACCTTCATCTTCTTCAGGCGCCGGGCGAGGAAGGTCCCCAGGCTGCCGTCCAGCTCCGGCAAGAGCGTATCTCCCGGCAGGGCCAGCTCGACGGGAATGCCGATGCCCGCCAACAGCAGCAGGGTCTCGGCGGCGACGATGCCGTCGCCGTATACAAGCGCGCTGGCCGGAGGATTCTGAAGGCCGAAGAAGGCCTTCATGTCCACCACCCGCCCGGCGGAAAGCTCGCGGAAGGGTTCCGTGGCCGGACGGCTGCCCGTGGCGACCAGGATGTTGTCGGCGGACACTTCCAGGTCACCGATCGTGACACGCCCGGGCCCCGTGATCCGCGCCTCGCCGCCCAGCTGTTCCACGCCGTTCTTCTTCAGCAGGAAACCCACGCCCTTGACCAGCTTGGTGACGATGCCGTCCTTGCGCTTCAGCGCCTTGGCCCAGTTGAAGGAGAGGGCCTTGGGGTCGACCCCGTCGATGCCGTAGCTGCCGGCCTTCTTCAGGCGCTCGAAGAGGCGCGCGCTCTCGATCATGCTCTTGGAGGGAATGCAGCCCCAGTTGAGACACATGCCGCCGATGGCGTCCTTCTCGACGATGGCGGTCTTCAGGCCCAGCTGCCCGGCGCGGATCGCGGCCACGTAGCCCGCGGGTCCGGCGCCGATGATGAGGCATTGGTAGTGGTTCATGGGAATTCCTTCTAGCCCAGCAGCATCTGCACCGGGTCGGAGAGCAGGTCGATCAGGGTGCGCTGGAAGCGGGCGGCGTCTCCGCCGTCGACGATGCGGTGATCCACGCTCAGCGACAGGGGCAGGACCTTGCCCGGCACGACGGCGCCGTCCTTGACGATCGGTGTGTCGAGCAGGCGGCCGATGCCGAGGATCGCCACCTCCGGCACATTGATGATCGGGCAGCCGTGGATGCCGGCGATCGCCCCGTAGTTGGTGATGCTGAAGGTGCCGCCGCGCAGTTCGTCGATCTTCAGGCCGCGCTCGCGGCTGCGGCGGGCGAAGTCGTCGATCTCGACGGCCAGCTGGGCGATGGTCTTGCGCTCGGCGTCGCGGATCACGGGCACGACCAGGCCTTCGGGCGTGTCCACCGCCAGGCCGATGTTGGTGTAGTTGTGGTACACGACCTTGTCGCCTTCCAGGTCCAGCCGGCAGTTGAGCACCGGGTGGGCCATCAGCGCCATCGCCGCCGCCTTGAAGATGAAAGGCATGTAGGACAGCTTGATGCCGCGGGCCGCCATGCGCTCCTTCTGCTCGGCGCGCAGGGTGACCAGGCGTGATACCTCCACCTCCTCGAAGGTGGTGGCATGGGGCGCGGTGCTCTTGGAGGCGACCATGCGCGAGGCAATGGTCTTGCGCAGCGTGGTCAGCGCTTCTTCGCGGGTCCGCGGCCCGTCGGCGGGCGGCAGCTCGAAGGAGATCACGGGAGCGGCAGGGGCCGCTGCGGCAACCGGCGCAGAAGCGGCGGAAGCGGCTGCGGGAGCCGCCGCGGCCGGGCTCTTGGCGGCCGCCGTAATATCCGATTTCAGAATGCGGCCGGCAGGACCGCTGCCGCGCAGGGTATTCAGGTCGACGCCCAGGTCGCGGGCCAGGGCGCGGGCGGCCGGCGTGGCGCGCACTTTCGCTCCGGCGGCCGCGGCAACGGCGGTCTCGCCCCGGCCTTCCGTGCCGGCGGGCATCACGTCTCCGCTGCTGTCGACCTCGATGGTGCCGACCACGCCGAAGCTTTCCTCGCCGGCGCTCTCGCTCTTCGAGTCGCTGTCGGCGGCCGCCTCCGCGCCATCGGCGGATTCGCCTTCCAGCAGCAGGACGACCAGGTCGTCTTCCACGTTGATCGTCTCGTCAACGGCGCCGATGCGCTTGAGAATGGTGCCCGAACGGGGAATCGGAATGTCGGCGACGACCTTGTCGGTCTCCACCTTGACCACATTCTCCCCTTCGCTCACCTGCTGGCCGTCTTCCACGTACCACTCGAGGATCTTGCCCTCGGCGATGCCTTCGCCGATGTCGGGGAACTTGAAGGTATAGGGCATGGGAACTCCCGGCTAGGCGGACCGCAGTCCGTGTTACTCGGCGAAGGCCTTCATCTTCTCGATGGCGTAGAGCACGCGCTCCGGCGTCGGCATGTAATGGTCCTCGCCCATGGGCAGGGGCATGATGGTGTCGAAACCGCAGACGCGCTGGGGCGGGGCTTCCAGGTACTCCATCGCCTCTTCGTTGACAATGGAGATCAGCTCGGCGGCGACGCCGAAGGTCTTCGGGCCCTCGTGCAGGACCATCAAACGGCCGGTCTTGCGCACGCTGTCGAGCACCGTCTCACGGTCCAGGGGGTAGATCGTCCGCAGGTCGATCAGCTCCACGTCGGTGCCTTCCTTCGCCGCCTGCTCGACCGCCTTCGAGGCGACGCGCATCATGGCGCCGTAGGCCACCAGGGTCAGGTCCTCGCCCTGCCGTGTGACAGAGGCCTTGCCCAGCGGCACGCGGTAGGCCTCCTCCGGCACATCCTGGCGGAAGCTGCGGTAGATCTTCTTCGGCTCCATGAAGAGCACAGGGTCGTTGCTTTCGATGGCGCTGATCAGCAGGCCCTTGGCGTCGTAGGGGCAGGAGGGAATGACGACCTTCAGGCCGGGCACATGCCCGTAGATCGCCTCCATGCTCTCGCTGTGCAGCTCCAGGGCGCGAATGCCGCCGCCGTAGGGCATGCGGATCGTCATCGGCACGGTGAAGACGCCGCGGCTGCGGTTGCGCATGCGGGATACGTGTGTCACAAGCTGGTTCATGGCGGGATACATGAAACCGGAGAACTGGATCTCGACGATGGGGCGCAGGCCGGTGACGGCCATGCCGAGGCCGGCGCCCAGCAGCACGGATTCGGAGAGCGGCGTATCGAAGACCCGTCGCTCGCCGAACTTGGCCTGCAGGCCCTGTGTCACGCGGAAGACGCCTCCCTCCAGGCCGGCGTCCTCGCCGAAGAGCAGAATGTCCTCGTCCTCGCGAAGCTTGATCTCCAGGGCATTGTTGATGGCCTGGACCAGGTTCATGGCGGGCATCAGCGGCTCTCCTTCCAGGCCAGGAAGGCCTTGTAGTCCTGCATCTGGCGTTCCAGCTCCGGCGGCATGCTTTCGTACTGGTAGCGGAAGATGTCCTCGACCGGGGTCGGGTCCATGTTCTCCACCTCGCGCATGGCCTCGTCGCATTCCGCGCCCATCTCCTTGCGCAGGGCCTCTTCCTTGTCCTCGTCCCAGAGCTTGCGCTCGACCATGAAGGCCTTCATGCGGATCAGCGGATCCTTGGCCAGCCAGGACTCTTCCTCTTCCTTGCTGCGGTAGATGCTGGGATCGTCGCTGGTGGTGTGAGCGCCCATGCGGTAGGTATACATTTCCAGCAGCACGGGGCCCTTGCCGGCGCGGCCGTGCTCGGCGGCGGCGCGGGTGGCGGCGACCACCGCCAGGTAGTCGTTGCCGTCGACGATCATGCCCGGCATGCCGAAGGCGACGGCCTTCTGGGCCAGGGTCTCGCTGCCGGTCTGCGCGGCGCGCCCCAGGCTGATCGCGTACTGGTTGTTGTTGCAGACGAAGATCACCGGGCACTTGTAGACCGCGGCCCAGTTGAGGCCTTCGTTGAAATCGCCCTGCGAGGTCCCGCCGTCGCCGAAGAAGGTGATCGCCACCTCGTCGCCGCCGCGGTAGACAATGCTGTGGCCGATGCCGGCGGCATGGGTCACCTGGCTGGTGATCGGCACGGAGAGCGGCAAGAGCCGGGGATTGCCGGGATGCACGCTGCCGGTTTCCGAACCGGAGAAGTAGGCCAGGTGGTTCTTCACCGTGCCGCCCTTGGCCAGCACGCCGCCCAGTTCGCGGTAGGACTGCACCATCCAGTCGTCGGGGCGCAGGGCCTTGATGGTCCCGACGGCGGAGGCTTCCTGGCCGATGTTGGTCGGCAGGGTGAAAATGCGGCCCTGGCGCTGGTAGCTGACCGCGCGCTCATCGGCGACGCGGGCCCGCACCATGGCGCGGTAGCCGTCGACCAGCTCCTCGTCGCTCAGCTCCGGCATCCATTTCTGGCCGGCCTTGAGCACTTTTCCGCGTTCATCCAGAATGCGGAGCATCTTGCCCTTGAGGGGATCGAAGGAGTCGAACACCGTGGGTCCTTCCTGCTTGGAAATTCGTCTGGCCCGCCCTGCCTGCGGAAAGCAAAAAGAGCCGGCGCGGGGCGGGCTCCGAAGACAACAGGCTGCGGTGGTAGTGGCGGTTCTCCGGGGCGCTTTGAAGCTGCCGAAGGCCTAACCGGAAAGCACGGAAACATAGCAGTGAAGGGGGAACGAGGCAAGGTGAGCACCCTTCGCCGGGGCGCGGACGGCCCGGAGCAGCAGAGACTTCCCCTCCGCCCGGGAGGCCGCTAGAGAGGCACTTCGACCGTGAACAGCGCGCCGCCTTGCGGCAGGTTTTCTGCGCGGATCTCCCCCTGATGGCCGGAAACCACCAGCTGGCAGAAGGCCAGACCCAGGCCATAGCCCTTCAGGCTCCCCTTTCCTACAAAGTGGCGGTCGAAGATCTGCGGCAGGTCTTCCGCAGGGATGCCGGGCCCTTGATCCGCCACCCGCAGGACCAGCCGTCCCTTCTCCTGGGTGCCTTCCAGCAGGATCCGGCCGCCTTCCGGGCTGTGGCGCAGGGCGTTGCCCAGCAGGTTTTCCAGCACGCGCCGGATCTTCTCCCGATCCATTGAAAGCACAGGCAAAGGCCGAGCAAGCGCTAGGTCCAGACGGATCCCCTGCCCCGCCGCCAGTGGCCGGAAGTGCAGAGCGGTTTCCTCCAGCAGATCCCCGGAATCCGTCGGCTCCAGGGTCATTTCCAGGGTCGAACTCTCCGAGCGGTTCAGATCCAGGAACTGGTGGACCATGCCCACAAGGCGGGCGGTCTGGCTTCGGGCCAGGTCCAGGGATCGCCTCAGGTCCTCTGGACGCTCCCGATCCAGGTAGAAACCCGCCAGCTCCAGGTTGCCGGAAATGCCGGAAATCGGATTGCGCATGTCGTGGGCCACCATGGCGACGAAGGAGCGCCGCAGCCCCTGGTAGCGTTCCTGGTTCTGCTGCAGCTCGTTGTAGCTGCTGATCAGGAAGCCGATCTCGTCCTCGCGGTCGACCGGAAAGGGAGTCAGCCGACCGCTGCGGCTGTTGTGGCGGATGTGCGCGATCAGGCGCAGGATCGGCGCGACCACCAGCTGCCGCGTGATCCAGAAGGTCCCGCCGACGACGACCAGCACGATCAGCAGCACCATGCCCCCGATGCGCAGCATGTAGGAATTGGCCTGTGCGACAATCTCCGCGTCGGAGAGCAGGTCCTGCGCCGTGGAGACGCTCCCCTCGACGGTCCGCCGGTATACGAGCTCGCGCGTGGCTTGCAGCTGGTCGATGCGGCTGCTGTAGCTGAACGCGGCCAGGATCAGCTCGATCAGGAGCACGAAACCGGTCACGGCAAGCAGCAGCTTCGCCTGGATGCTGGTCTTGAACATGGGGCTCCCGCCTATTCGAGCGCTCCGCCGCAGCTGGATCCGCCCCCCGCCGTGCAGCCGTAGCAGTGCATGGCGGTGACGATCTCGCGCCCGTGGTGCCGATCGGGGTCGTAGTCGCGAATGTGCGGAGGCGCGCCGTGATCCACGGTCATGCCCAGCATCTGGTTGAAGTCGCAGTCGTAGAGGTAGCCGCGCCAGTCGACGCTCAGCGTGTTGCGGCACATGACCCGTTCGGCGGCCACGGGGTTGAAGGCCCCGGCCAGGCGATCCACATAGGGCTCCAGCTGGCCCTTGGCCTCCAGCCAGTGCAGGTAGCGGCCGATGGGCATGTTGGTGATCGTATACAACTCGTTGAAGCGGACGCCGTGTTCGCGCAGGAGCTGCTCCTGCCAGCGCTCGCGCAGGCCCGCCTGTTCGGCGGGCAGGAAGGCGCCGACCGGATTGGTCACCAGGTGCAGCGGCAGCTCCGGGTCGTCCAGGCCGTAGCCGGCGGCGTTGAAGTCCCTCAGCGCGAGAATGCTGCGGTCGAAGACCGCCTCGCCGCGCTGGGCGTCGGTGCGCGCCTTGTCCGGGGCCGGCAGGGAGGCGACGACCTCCACCTTGTGCTCCTTCAGGAAGGCGACCAGGTCCTCCTGCCCCTCCTCCTGTGTCACGGTCAGGTTGCAGCGGTCGATGACATGCTTGCCCAGCGCCCGCGCCTCGGCGACGAACCAGCGGAAGTGCGCGTTCAGTTCCGGCGCGCCGCCGGTGATGTCCACCGTCCCGATGCGCGGATCCCGCGCTACGCGCAGGGCCTGCTCGAAGACCTCGCGCGGCATGTCCTCGGGGCGTCCCGGCCCGGCGCTTACATGGCAGTGCCTGCAGGTCTGGTTGCAGACCCGTCCCACGTTGAGCTGCAGGATGGTGATCCCGGTGGCCTTCAGGGGGTGCAGCCCTGCGCCCTGCAGGCGGCTCTCGAAGGACGGGCGCGCCTGTTCCAGCGCCTGCAGGACCTCCTGCTGCCGCGCCTCGCTGCGGGTCGGTTGCGGACGATTGTCTGACATGGTCTCTTCCTTGCTGCCGCGGGTGTCCGGCGGAATGCCGATCGCCTAGAAGCTGAGTTTGTCGAGGGTGTTGTTCATCACGATGCCCTGGGCCAGGGTGATGCCGGCGCGCATCGCCGCCGCCACATGGACCGCCTCGGCCATCTCGTCGGGACTCAGGCCCAGCTCGAGGCCGGCCCGCGTATACGAATCGATGCAGTAGGGGCATTTCTCCCCGTGCGACACGGCCAGGGCGATCAGCGCCTTCTCGCGCTTCGACAAGTGGCCGTCCTGCATTAGCGGGCCGTAGTACTTCATGAAGGCCTTCCAGGCCTCCGGGGCGCTGCGGCCGACCTGCTCGAACTTGGCCAGGTCTTCGGCAGCATAGTAGGTTTCCTTGTGTTCAGCCATCTCCATCCTCAAGGTTTCGATTCCTTCAGCCAGCGTTCCCAGTCACTCATGTGATCCACGTCGGGCAGGCAGCGCAGCTCCTGCCAGCTCAACCCGGCCCGTTCCAGGGAGCGGCGTGTATCTTCAGCCACCATCTCCCCGCCCCAACAGGTCGACGGAAAGAGGGCCGGGTGGGGCGTTTGTGCTCCAATGCACCAGTAGCCGCCGTCCTCGGCGGAGCCGATGACGGCATCGTGTTCCTGCAGGGCAGCCAGTCCCCGCAGCAGGTCCCCGCTCGTGATCCAGGGGCAGTCGGCGCCGATCAGCAGTTGTGTTCCGGCGCCGCGCAGCGCCCCCTGCTCAAGAATGTGCGCCATGCGCTGCCCCAGATCGCCCGGCGGCTGCTCCTCGCCCGGAAGCGCCTTGGGGGGCAGATCCAGGCTCCAGTCCGGATCCCCCCGGCCGCACCAGTGTACTCGCCAGGGGACCGGCAGGGACTGCAGGGTGGCCAGGCAATGGCCCAGCAGCCGGCGGTAGATGGCCAGGGCACTCTGCTCCCCGCACTCGGCGGCCAGGCGCGTCTTCACCGCGCCCCTTTCCGGCCGGCGGGCCAGCAGGTGGATCACGGCCTCAGCGCCCATTGAGGCTCCAGTCGTAGTCGGTCCAGCGGATGGTGGCCCCGCCGGCTCCCGGCAGCCAGTCCTCGAGCCAGGCCTTCAGCCCCGCGCGATCCTTCGCGAAGTCCTCCCCGTACCACTTGAAGATCGGCGACAGGTAGAGCACGCCGTTCTCAAGGCGGTTCCTGCGGGGACTGTGTTGCAGGAAGACGCGCGCCTGCTCCTGCAGGTCCGCCTCCAGGGTTTCGCCGCGGTAGGCGCCGGAACGCAGCGGCGGGCAGCCGCGGGCCGCGCAGACCAGGGCGAAATGAATGCGCGGCTCAGTGTACCACACACGGATCATGTCGTGTTCCAGGCGGTCCAGGCTGATTTGCTCTCCGAAGAGCCCGACGACCTCCAGGGACCAGGGGCTGCGGAACCAGCCGCCGATGTCCCGGATCGTGGCCGGGCGGTCGTGATCCAGGATCAGCTCGAGGGTCGCGGCGTTGTAGACATTGATCAGGAAGGCCAGTTCCTCCTCGCGGGGCCAGGCCTCGAAGGCCTCGCGCGACACGGCGGCCGCCGAGCGGAGCACCGCCTGGAGGCTTTCGCGTTCCTCCTCCAGCGCCTCGTAGTCCACTCGCCCCTGTTCCACATGCCTTGCCAGCAGGCGGTCCAGCTGCTCCAGGGCGTCGGTCCAGGTCTCGGCAGCCCGTCCCGCGGGGACAAGGCAAAGGCTCAGCGCGACCAGGCCGGCGGCGAACCATGCCGGTCGAAATGGCCGACGATCCGTTGATGGGCGAGCAGCGTGTTCCAGATTCCCTTCTCCCGGTAGCGCCGCGGGTCCGTATACACCGGTTCCCGCAGCAGGTGCAGGCGCCGCCCTTCGCGGCGCAGTCGATCGACGAGCCACAGGTCCTCCAGGTAGGGCCAGGGCGGAAAGCCGCCCAGCTGCTCCAGCGTGGAGGCGCGCACCGCCAGGGCCTGGTCGCCGTAGGGGCGGCGCCGCAGGCGGCTGCGCCAGTTCCCCCCCCAGGCCACAAGGGCCATTGCCCAGCCGCCCTTCTCGTAGGCCAGGCGGAAGGCGCTGGCCTCGACCTCCGGGCGGGAAAAGGCCCGGCGCAGCAGTTCCGGCGCGCGCTGGGGCGGCCTCGTGTCCGCGTGCAGCATCCAGAGGATCTCGCCCCGCGCCTCGCGGCGCGCCGCCTCCAGCTGCAGCCCGCGCCCCTTCGGCGACTGGATCACGCGCCAGCCCGCTCTTTCGGCAAGCTCCGGGCTTCCGTCGCGGCTGCCGCCGTCGGCGAGCAGGATCTCCTCCAGCCCTTGCATCTGCTCCAACCGCGGCCGAAGGCGTTCGAGCGCGGCGCGCTCGTTCAGCAGGGGGATCAGCAGGCTGATCTTCATCCGCGACGGATCCAGGCCCGCAGCAGGCGGGCGATTCCCGGCTTGAGGCGTGCGCGCATCCACTGGTCTCCCGCTCGGCGGAAGGCTTCCCCCAGGGTCGGGTAGGGCAGCACCAGGCCGGAAAGCCGCGAGAGTTTCTCCTTCCGTGAGACAAGAAGCGCCGCCGCCGCCAGCAGCTCGCCGGCGTGATCGGCGACGATGCGCAGGCCTCGCACGCGCCCCTTGCCGTCGTGGATCACCTTCAGGTAGCCCTGCCCCCGGTCGAGGATCGCGCGGTCCAGGCCATCGAAGGGGATCCGGATCTCTCCCGCCTTCCGGTCCCGGCGGCGCAGCTCGCCCAGCCCGGCGCCGATGCCGGCCGCTTCCGGCTGGGTATAGGTGCACCAGGGGATCGGCAGGCGGCGGTGATCCACTCGCCCCCCGAAGAAGGCGTTGCGCACCACGGCGCGGGCCATGGCGTCGCCGGCATGGGTGAACTGGGGTCCGCCGACCACGTCCCCGATGGCGTATACACGGCGATTGCTGCTGCGCATGCGGGCGTCGACGAGGATTTCCCCCCGCTGGCCGAGTTCGACGGCTCCCGCCGGGCAGTCCAGCGCTTCCGTGTTCGGCCGGCGGCCGACGGCCAGCAGCAGGCCGTCCGCCCGCCAGGAGTCGGTTTCGCCCGCCTGCTCCAGTTCGGCCCGGCAGCCCTCCTCGCCCGTGATCCAGGCGCGCAGGGTGCATGCCAGCCGCAGTTCCACGCCGTCGGCGCGCAGCTGCCGCTGCAGAATGCCGGCCGCCTCCTCCTCGTCGCGCGGCAGCAGGCGGTCGCCGGCCTCGACCAGGCAGACCGTGCTGCCCAGCCGGGCCGCGGCCTGGGCCAGTTCGCAGCCGATCGGGCCGCCCCCCAGCACGAGCAGGCGGCGCGGCAGGTCCTCCAGGGTGAAGAAGCTGTCGCTGGTGTATACAGTCGGCTGCTCCAGTCCGGGAATCCGCGGCACGACCGGCCGCGCCCCGCTCGCCAGGAAGGCCCGACGAAAGTCCAGCAGCGCCTCCCCGACGGCGAATCGGCTCTCCCCCGCGAAGCGCGCGCTGCCGAAGTATACATCGACCCCCTTGGCCCGCAGGCCGGCGGCGCTGTCATGCGGGGCGATTTTCGCCCGCAGGCGCCGCATCTGCTCGAGTGCCGCTTGGGCGTCCGGCAGGCCGGGACCGTCATCGTCCTTCCAGTGGGCTCGGCGCGCCGTCGCGACCTGCCTGGCAGCATGCAGCAGGCCCTTGGATGGCACACAGCCCGTGTTGAGGCAATCCCCGCCGAGGAGCCCTTTCTCGACGAGGGCCGTGCGCGCTCCCAGCCCTGCGCAGATCGAGGCGCAGACCAGGCCCGCGGAACCGCCGCCGATGATCACGGCGTCATAGGAGCCGCCGGGCGGGTTCTGCCAGTCCGCCGGGCGGACCTCCTTGAGCAGGCTCTCGTCGTGGGCATCCAGGGGCCCGAAGACCTCAGCCATGGGCGGCCTCCCCCTCGAAGCCCTTGTCGGCGAGCGCCCTGCGCGCCATCTTCGTGATACGCACGGTGACGAGCACGGTCACTCCGAGACCGAGCCAGAAGAACCAGCGCTGCAGCCCCTCCCCCCCGGAAGGCTGCTCGCCCAGCTGGCGCAGGCTGCCGACCAGGGAACCGATGTATACATAGAGCACGGTCGCCGGCAGCATGCCGATCCAGGAAGCGGCGACATAGCGGCCCAGGGGAGCCGCGCTCAGGCTGTAGAGGTAGTTCAGCAGGTTGAAGGGAAAGACCGGCGAAAGCCGCGTCAGCAGGATAATCTGGAAGGCCTGGCCCGCCAGGGCGCGGTCCAGGGCGGCCACCTTGCCGGAGGCCTGCAGGCGCTCTTCGACCCAGTCCCGCGCCAGGTAGCGTCCGGTGAGGAAGGCCGCGGTCGCTCCCAGGGTGCTGGCGACGGAGACCAGCGCCGTGCCGAGCAGCGGGCCCCAGATCACGCCCGCGCCCAGGGTCAGCAGCAGGCCCGGCACCAGCAGCACGGTCGCCCCCACATAGAGGGCGATGAAGACCCCCCAGCCCAGGGCGCCCCGGGCCTCGATCCAGCCCATGGCCGCCACGATCGGGTCCCCCCCCGTCCGGAAGGCCAGCAGCAGGACGATTCCCAGCAGGACCAGCCCGATCCCCTTCTTCATGCATGCTCCCCGGCCGACATCAGGACGCACCGCGCGCCCCCGAAGTCGTGGAACCTGCCCACAGCCCGGGCGTTCCCCTGTGACCCTTTTGTTAGATTCGCGACAACCGCCTCCAGAGCGGGATCAGCCCGCACTCGTAGACAAGGACCCCTCGATGATCGTGCTCAACAAGATCTTCCGCTTCTGCGCCGCCCACAAGTATTACAGTCCCGCCTTGAGCGAGCAGGAGAACCTGCGGGCCTTCGGGGACGATCTGCGGCTCCATGGCCACAACTATACTCTGGTCGTCAGCGTGAGCGGCCCGGTGAATCCGGACACCGGCTTCCTGGTCGATCTGCAGGCGCTGGTCCAGGTGGTGCAGGAGCATATTATCAACAAACTCGATCATTCCTGCATCCACGAGGACCTGGACTGGTTCCGCGATCGGCAACCCTCCACGGAAAACCTGGTGCAGTGGATCTGGCAGGAGCTGGAACCGCGCATGCCCGCCTGCAAGCTGGTCAAGCTGCGCCTCGAGGAAACCCCCACCATCTACACCGAATTCGACGGCTCGCTCTAGCCGCCAGTTCCTTTGCTCCAGCCCGGACAGGCAGAGAGAGTTCTCCCCCGCCGAGGCAGGGGAGAACAGGGATCGATCTACTGGATCGGCAGGACCCTGTAATACATCATGCCGGGCAGCGCGGCCGTGGTATAGCCGGGAGCGGCGACCTGGTCGATGGCCAGGAATCCGCCCCAGGGCTGGCTGCTGGCGTGGATCTCGTAGCCCGCGGCCCCGGCCACCGGACTCCAGTCCAGGCTGATCTGCTGATTATCGGTCGAGATCGCGAGATCCGTCACCTCACCCAGAGGCTGCGCCATCGGAATACTCAACTGGGAGGTAAAGATGTAGTCTCCCTGGTTGCCGTTTGCGCCGTTGGCCGCGTTTCCGGCGGCGTAGAAGGTGACGTTGTCCGGCAGGTCCGGCCCCAGGGGCGCTGTCCAGAGCAGGCTCCAGCTGACGGGGCCGTCGGCTGTACCGTTCATCGTGCCGCTGGAGGTGTGCTTGACGTACTGCCTCCCTCCCGACGCGCTGAACTGGGTGTTCAGCGCGTCGGCGATCATGAAATCTCCGATGCCGAACTGCGTGATCTCGAAACCCCAGCGGGACTGACCGGGATCCTCGATTTCGACGCTCAGCTCGTAGGTCTGCCCCGCTTCCCAGGCGGCTGGTCCCTGCAGATTGAAACTGCCGTCTCCGCTGTTCAGGGGGAACTGGTTGTGGCACTGGGTACAAGTGGTCTCGCCGGGGGCGCCGGTACGCATGTCCTGGGGGCCGCCGGAATGAGCTATGGCGGCCAGCGGCAGCAGAAGCTGCCAGAGCAGGTGTTTCATGATGTCTCCGCAATTGGCTGTGTGTGAGTCCAATCAAGCAAAGACCGTTCCAGTTTGCCGAGTGCCTGGCGAACTGCGGAATCCGGATCTTCGAAAAGGCTGCTACAGCAGAACAGGTTCTGTGACTGAAGGCTTTGCCTGCCCTGGCCAACGTGGACAAAGCTGCAGCAGAAGAGGTGGAGCATCGGTCCCGGCCAGAACTAGGCAGCAACAGAAAACTGCAGACGATCGTAAGATCCAGCAGACACTGCTCAAATCCTCCTTTCCACTAAATCCTGCTTCCTGAAAGGCGGATAAATGAGCGGAACCCCAATAGAGTGTGAGCACATGGAAACCTATATCGCACGGCAACCAATTCTGGATCCTGCACGACAGATTCAGGCTTACGAACTTCTATACCGCAACAGCAATCAAAACCGTTTCCCTCTCGAGGAAAACTCGCGAGCATCGGAAAGCATGCTCGAGCACGCGCTGATCCAGTTCGGCATTCCCTGGCTGGCCGCCCAACGGGATGTCTTCATCAACATTGACCGCGAGGTCCTGCTGGATGGCTCCTACCAGGACCTGCCGCCTGAACAGGTGGTGCTGGAACTGCTCGAGCATGTCGAAAGCGACGCCGAAGTCCTCGAGGCCTGCAAGAGGCTGAAGAGCCTGGGGTATCGCCTGGCGTTGGACGACTACACCTTTCATCCGGAAATGGACGAGCTGGTGCAGATCGCGGACATCATCAAGGTGGATCTGCGGGAAGGCGATGCCTGGAAAGATGGTGTGAAAGTGCAGCAGCTCCTGAATCGGGGCAAGACTCTTCTGGCCGAGAAAGTCGAGTGCCGATCGGAATTCGAACAGGCCTGCGCCCTGGGCTACACACGCTTCCAGGGCTTCTACTTCTCACGGCCTCAGATGATGCACAAACCTGAGTTGGGCGGCAATATCCTGGCCTGCACTCGCCTCCTGAGCGCCGTTTCCTGCCACCCCCTGGACCTGGACCATGTGGTGGAAATCATCTCCAGCGATCCGACGCTTTCCTACAAACTGTTGCGTTATCTCAACTCCGCCGCCATGCGGCGCAACCAACCGATCTCGGATATCCATCGCGCCATTCTGCTGCTCGGGGACGCTCCTCTTCGCCGCTGGGCCGGGTTGGTCTCGCTGCGTGCCTTGAACCTGGAGAACCGCGAGGACCTCCTGCTGGCCAGCCTGACCCGGGCCAGCATGGGAGAAAGCCTGGCCCAGCAAACTCCCCGCCTGGCCGACCGCGCGCCCGAATTTTTCCTGTGCGGGCTGCTCAGCCTGTTGGATGCGCTGATGGATATCGAAATGACGGACCTGCTTGAACAGTTGTCGCTGGAGAAGGAAATGAACGCCGCGCTGCTCGGCGGCTACGGCGAGCTGGGGCAGATGCTGCGCCTGGCCAGGGCCTACGAGGACGGGCATTGGCAGGAAATGGAAGAGGCGGGCAAGATCCTGGGTCTGGAGGCCTCGGTCTGCGGCGAGGCCTACCTGAAGGGGGTCCGCTGGGCGGAGAGCACGATCGCCGAGAGCTAGCCTTTCAGGCGCGCAGAAAGACCAGGCTGCCGAGCTGCCGGTAGGGCATGCTGGCGGAGGGCGCCGCCTCGACCACGGCGACCAGGTCCCCGCATTCCACTGTTCCGTTGCCGCGCATTTCGGCCAGGGCCGCCTCGAGGCTGGCGACGAAACCGCGCCCGCCGGGAAGGATCACCGGTGTGACACCGTGATACAGCTTGCTGCGGCGGGCGATGGCCAGGCTCTCGGTGACCAGCACCAGCCTGCCCTGGCGGTTCTGCTTGCTCAGGGTCGGCAGCAGTTCGCCCTGGGAGTCGATGACCATCGTCACCTTGCACTCGGGACTGCGCAGGGCGGCGAAGAGGCTGTGTTGCCAGCTTTCCGCGTTTTCCAGCGGCACGACGGGACCGGACCCCGCGTGGCTTTCGCTTTCGGAAATGATGCGACGCATGGTCTTGACCACCCGCACCGGGTCCTCGCCGACAGCAGTCTCTCCGCTGAGCATCAGGGCGTCGCTGCCTTCGCGGATGGCGACGGTCACATCGGTGACCTCGGCGCGCGTGGGGCGGGGATTGTGCGTCATCGACTCGAGCATCTGCGTGGCGGTGATCACCGGCTTGCCCACGCGGGCGCAGCGTTCGAGGATGTCGCGCTGGATCCAGGGAACCCGCGAGGCGTCCAGCTCGACTCCCATGTCGCCGCGGGCGATCATGATCCCGTCGGCCTCCGCGATCACCTCGTCGATGAGCTCGACGGCTTCCGGCTTCTCCACCTTGGCGATCACCTGGGCCTGGCTGCCGTTCTCCCTCAGGGTGTCGCGCACCTGTCTTACATCGTCCGGATGTCTCACGAAACTGATGGCGACGAAATCCACGTCGTTCCGCGCCGCCCATTCCATGTCACGGCGGTCCTTCTCCGTGACACTCGGCAGGCTGAGGCTCGTTTCGGGAAGGTTCATGCCCTTGTGAGACTTGAGCAGGCCGCCCTGGATCACGCGGCAGCGCGCCTCCTCCGCGGAAGCCTCCAGCACTTCCAGCTCCAGCAGGCCGTCATCGAGCAGCACCGGGTCCCCCGGTTGAAGGTCCGCCAGCAGCTCAGGCGTGTTGGTGGAGATGCGCTCGCTGTTGCCGACGACCGCCTCGGCCAGCACACGCAGGTCCGCTCCGTTCTTCAGCTCGACTCCGCCCTGCTCCATGTCCCCGCAGCGCAGCTTCGGTCCGCAGAGATCCTGCAGGATCGCCAGCGGCTTGCCCCACTTGCGCTCGGCGGCGCGCAGCTCGCGCAGGTGATGGTCGTGGTCGTCGTGGCTGCCATGGCTGAAATTGAGGCGTGCCACATCCATGCCGGCCAGCATCATGCGACCAATGGTATCACGATCGCGACAGCTGGGGCCGATGGTGCAGACGATGCGGGCCAGCACCTGGCTGCGGGAGTGGTGACGGGGCAGGTCGCTGTTGACCAGCCGGAGCAGTTCGGCGGGATCCTCCTCCTTGCTGACGATGGCGAGGACCGAATTGCGCTCCGGCAAATCACGGCGTATCTCGTCTTCCTGCAGCGAACTGTGCACGATCACCGGCAGGGTCGGCGCGACGATGGTCAGGGCCTCGATGCACTTGTAGCCGTCCCAGCCCGGCATGCGAATATCGGTGATCAGCAGATCCACCTGCCGGCTGCCGGCGCGCAGAAAGGCCTGGTGACCGCTGGAAACCGCGTCTACCGTATGTCCCGCCTTTTCCAGCTGCCTCTTGAGCAGCGCGAGACTCGTCGCATTGTCTTCCGCCAGCAGGATCCGCATGGTCGCTCTCCCGAATGTGCCCGATGATTACAGCCAAGATAGGGCTTCGGGGGGTGGGAAGGTGGGGAGGAACACCATGGAAGGGGTCGGTCACGGAAGGGAAGGGAGCGCTGGGACACGGAAAGGAAGGGGGGGCGGACACAAGGGGTCGGGTCGGACAGACACAAGGGGTCGGACACTGTGTCGGGGCCGGAGCCGGACCAGCCGGACCACCCGGAGCAAAAGGCCGGAGGCTGTGCCGCGCAAGAAGCCATGAAAGGGGGCAAACAAAGGGTCAAACACTGTGTCTGACCCTTTACCAGGCCAGGGGCCAGACCATCTAGAGACCAACCAGTAGAAATAGCCAAGCCTTGCCTCAAAACTGAATCGGGGCCGGAAGTAGGCGAGGAGAAAGTCGAAGTAAACCTTCAGCGAATGCGGAAGATGCCTGATCCTGTGCACTTGGACGGAAATTGGCCAGAGTTTGGACTGATTGAAGCGACCAGGCAACCCGCAAAGAATAGATAGTCACCCACCCCGACACGGGGCAGTGCGCTCATACGCCTGGAAAGTCAATCGTCAGAACGACGAAGAGGAAGAACTTGTTGTGGTCACTGGCGTTTCCGCTTGCTCGCAGCAGGATTGCCAGGACGAAGAACTACCAGCTACTCGAAACTACAAGCCCTGATTGCGGAAACCAGGCAGTACAAGGGATTGAGAAGACGCCCTGCGGAAGAAAAGGGACTGCCCTTGGGCGCGTAGTACAATTTCCCTGTACGCCGCACGGCGTTTCTTTCTTCGCGGATCCAATGATTTGTATACGGGAGTTAAATGAAGGAAAGAGACTTGTGAATCCCCAAGGGCCAGTCTTCGATGACTCGACCACAAGTATTCTTCTGGACGGTTGCACAACCCGGCGCGAACTGGATTCAGATCAATATATGCCATGCAGTTCAGCAAATAGGATTCGTCATCGATGAGAACAACCCGGAAACGTTTTCCCCAGACTTTTCCCGATACACGCAAGTGGGAATTCAAGAATTGACCATAGGCGCCATTTGCATACTGCATCATCCCCGAGATGCTGCCACCGGGCATTTGCGATACGACGAGGTGAATGTGATTCGTCATGAGCGCAAAAGCATGGATGCGGCACTTTTTCTTCTCGGCGGCAATTTTCAGATAGTGCAAGTACCGACTGCGATCAATATCTGTGAAGAAGAGTTCACGCTTGGCATCACCCTGTTGAGTTAGGTGATAGTACTGGTTGTCGAGGATGTTTCGCGGTTTTCTTGGCATGTTGGTGTTCTCCGTTTCCTGGATGCAGGAAACTGCAGAAGAAAATCTACAAAGTATACAACGAACTTCCCGTTTTCCGTGATACTCTAACACAGTGTGCAGATATATGGACACAATGAGGTTTTATGACCAGTGCCCATATCCTCGTATGGCACCTCCTTCGACACGGGGTCTGACACTGTGTTTGACCCCGTGTCCGGCACCTCGCCCGCCCCCGGGTCCGACCCCGCGTCCCCGCGACCCCGTGGTATCCACCCTGTCCGACTGCGCCCTTGTCCCTATACGGTAGCGTAGAGTACTGTAGCGCTTATTCCCTCCAAAACGGAGGAAGGCGCGGCCTGGAAGACCGCGCCCTCGCCATTCGCCCATGAAGAGGCGTCCTTGGCGACCCTGGGAAAGCGGACGCTCTCCCTGCCCTGGGACCGCCCACCTTGCCTGGGGGGCAAGGTGCGGACAGGAGTAGGACATACAATCTGTATGCCAAAAACGACAGGCACCCCAAAGGACTGTTATCATTCACCTTGGACAAATTGGAACACTGTTCCCGCATCCCCCTGAATTGGGCATGTCCACAAGAGTGGTGCAACTGGACGAGAGAGGTGGACTGAACAGGAGGCTACAGCACAAGATCCAGGAAGCGCTTCAGCGTCCCTTTCAGATCCGGAGTATCGCGGAAGGCATCCAGGACCTGCCGGCGCTTGTCCGGATCCGTGCCCACATAGGCATCCAGGTAGCGCCGCAGGCGAATCAGCATGTCCTCCTTGCCCAGTTCGGGATGGAACTGGGTGCCCCATATCGGCCGACCCGGAACATGCAGGGCCTGGAAGGGAATGCGCTTCGAGGAAGCCAGCGATACCACTCCCCGCGGCAGCACCGTGGCCCGATCCTTCCGCCCCAGCTGGGCCGGAAAGCTCTCGGGCAACTCGCCCAGGAGAGGATCCCGGCGGCCTTCCGGACTCAGGCGGATCGTGTAGGTGCCGACCTCCCGGGAGGGCGGATCATGCACCACGCGTCCTCCCAGGGCCTGGACCAGCGCCTGGAACCCGTAGCACGAGGCGAAGAGGGGCTTTCCTTCGGCAACCACTGCGCGCAGGAAGGACAAGGTCTGCTCCTGGTGGGGCAGATTTGCCAGGGAGATGTAGAAGTCGCCGCTTCCGCCGAAGAACAGGGCCCGGTAGCGCATCCATTCCCGCGCCGAGGGCGGACCGTTCAACAGGTCATGCAGATCGATGCAGAAGAGAGGCACACCGGCTTCGCGTGCGAAACACTGGCGCTCCTCTTCGATGGCCGGATCTCCGGCCACCCGCGCCTGCAGCAATAGAAAGTCGCCTGTGCTCACTCGATTGGAATCCCGGTTGCTGAAAATGGGAGAAGAAAGGGGCGGTCAATGACCGCCCCTGAGGTACCGCGTACGGGACTCGAACCCGTGTTACCGGCGTGAGAGGCCAGCGTCCTAGGCCACTAGACGAACGCGGCAGATGAACGCCGAATATAGTCTGCCCGCCGACAAGAAGCAACAGGCAGCGCCGGGTCCTACTCGAAGCTCTTCTGCGGAGAGAAGAGGAAATAGTCGAACAACACTTCCGGACGGGCCGTGCCCAGCAGTTTCAGCTGCTCGTCCTCCGCCGTCTGCATGGCATCGGCAGCCATTTCCGCGCGGGTCTCGTCCAGCTGCAGGGTCGCCATGCCCCAGAAGAGCTCGAAGAACTGGGCCAGCGAGAACTCCGGGAAATACTCCTGCACCTTCGCGTCCGCGGGCAGTTCGGCCTGGCGGCGTGCTTCCTCGATGGCCTCCTCAAGGCCGCCGATGGAATCGGCCAGGTCCTTCTCGATGGCCGTCGGGCCGGACCAGACCCGGCCTTCGGCCATGGCATGCACCTGCTCCCATTCCAGCTCGCGGCCCTCGGCGACCTTGTCGACGAAATCATCGTAGTAATGACGGATCAGGCCGCGGATCTCGCGGTCCTGCTGCTCGTTGAGCGGACGGCCCATGACCGGAATCGTCGGCAGGCGCATTTCCGCCTCCCCGGCCTGCAGATTGAGGCCGAAGGGCAGCGCGGCGCCACCGAGCGGCTGCTTGCCGGCCCAGACTCCGTCCTGGCGGAAACCGCTCTTCTCCATCAGCCCCTTGTCGAAGAAGGCGCCGGCAGCCACGCCGATGCTTCCGGTAATCGTCAGGGGGGAGGTCAGGATCTCGTCCCCGCTCATGGAGAAATAGTATCCGCCGCTGGCGGCCAGGAAGCCCTGTGTGACAATCAAGGGCTTCTCCTCCTTGAGCAGCTGCATCTCGCGCCAGACCAGGTCGGAGGCATAGCCGCTGCCGCCCGGCGAATCGATGTGCAACACGACGGCCTGGATGCGATCGTTCTTGCGCGCCGCCTTGAGCTGCTTGATGACGGTCTTGTGACCGATCACGAAAGGGCCGATGGAGCTGCCGGCGCGGATCGGTCCGCTGGCGTAGATCACGGCGATCTCGCGATCGTCCATCCACTCGCGGCGCGTATACTCGGGTGTCAGCGCACGGATCGACACCAGGTGATCCCCGCCCTCGTCGCCGAAGGAGATCTTCAGGCCCTCGCCTTCCTCCTCCTCGTCCTCATCCAGGCGATTGCAGACCCAGGCCTTGACCCGGTCGTTGTAGAGCATGGTGTCGATGATGCCCAGCTCCTGCAGGCGGTCCTCGTTGAGGAAGTAGGAGCCCATCAGCTCGTTCATCTGCGTGTCACTCAGGCCGTAGCCCTCGGCGATGGTGGCGTCAATGTGTTCGCGCAGTTCGCGGAAGACGCGGCCGACATTCTCGCGCACTTCGTCGGACATGCGATCGGCGGCGAAGGGTTCGCCGGCGCCCTTCCAGGCGCCCACGTTCCAGCGGGAGAACTCGATGCCGGCGCGTTCGAGGGCCGACTTGAAGTACAGGCGCTCCCCGCCCATGGGTAATATGATCTCGGCCGCGCCGGTGGGAAGAATGGCACGGCGGTCGGCGACGCTCGCCAGGTAGAGATCGAAGAGTTTCAGGTTGTGGCTGTAATACACGATCTCGCGGCCGCTGTCCTTGAACTCCTGCAGCCGGCGGCGGATCTCCCAGAGCAGGGTCGGATCGGCGGAAAAGCCTGGGCGTCGATCAATGAACACGCCCTTGACGCGGGGATCCTCCTGGATGGCGTCCATCTGCTCGAGGAAATCCGGCAGGCGGAACTTGTCTCCGGAAATCAGCCAGCTGTACTCGCCGGCCATGCCGTCCAGCTTGAGGTGCGCGTAGGTCTTCCGGGCGGCGCGAAAGCGCGGCGGCTGGTTGAAGAGCGCGCTGCTCAGTTCCACGTGCATCATGTTGTTGGTCATGTTGGAGCCGGTGGAGGTCTGGCTGAGTTCGCTTTCGGAAGACAGGATGCCCACTCCCAGGCCGCCCAACTGCAGGTCGGCGCTGAAAGCGAAGTCCTCCAGGTTGACGTTCTGCTTTGCACTCAGGCTCAGGTAGTTCAGCGGGGACCACTGGGCGCCCAGCCAGACGCGGTCGCCATGGAATTCCGCGTTGCGGTCCCAGGAGGCATCGGCGGAAAGGCTCAGCGAGCCAAGACCGCGCACGGCAGGCAGGGGCCGCACGGCAATGCCGCCTTCGCCCCAGTAACGGTTGCCGTGAAAGTCCTTGCTGAGAGCATTGTTGGCCTTGCCCAGAATGAAGTGATGCACCAGGCCCAGGCTGAATTGAGGCATCTGGCGCCCGAAGGGAGCGAAGCGATCCAGGCTGCTGAGGAGGAATTCGTCCGGTCCCTGACCGTTGGGCAGATTGCCGCGGTTCCAGACATAGGCGAAGCCGGACTGGTGTTCGCGGTCTCCGAAGCCCATGCCCAGCCGATACTGGTTGAGGAACTGCGAGCCGCTTTCCCGGTGCTTGACCCCGAAGACCAGGCCGCCCAGCTTGGAGTAGAAGGCCCAATCCTCGGCGCGGGACTCGCCGCTTTCCTCGATCGAGCCGAAGTAGCCGAAGCGGGCGACTTCCGGATCGAAGCCGGCGGCTGCCGGGTTGGCGAAAGCGCCGACGGCGCTCTCGTCCGTGGCCAGGCTGTGGGTGTGCTGATCATCGAGCACAGACTGCAGAGGGCTGGCCTGTGCAGAGCAGATGCCGCACAGCAGGCCGCAGAGGGCGAGGAACTGGATCATTGGGGTGCTTCCTTCGGATGGATGCAGGTTCAGGTTTTCGATGCCGGCGACAGTGCACCGAAGCATGCGCCTTGGACAGCAGGGAAACCGGAAGGTTTCCGCCGTCGAGGGTCGGCGGGAAAGATATCAATTGAAGACGGTGTCAGGAGGGCGCCAAAAAGAGAAAGACCCATCACGAAAGGACGGGTCTCAATCTTGATCAACTGCCAGAACGGGCTAGAAGACAATCACTCCTGCGATCATAAAGAGCAGGAAGAGCGGTGAACTGACCAGCAGGTCCGCCCTTGTCTTCTTCAGCAAAGCCGCGACTTTACTTACCTGGTTCATGCTTCCCCCTTTGTGAACAGCCTGGCTCCGACACGCCGGAACCTTTGTCTGAATACGCTCGTGGTAAGGCAAGCTCCGTGCCATTTCAACCGATTCTTCCATCTACCTGTTTTTCATTGACCTGGACATGAGAACGAAGTAGGCATCGGGCTTCGAACGAGACCAATTCCGGTCAGGACTGTGCAGTTTCCAACGGCCTGGCGGAGCTCCGCCGCCGATCCGCCAGCAGCAGCCCCCCGCAAAGCAGGAATCCGGCCAGGCTGATCGCCAGCCCCGCGTGCCATCCGGGAGCCGTATAGCGCAGGATCAGCTCATGGGATCCCGCTTCCGGCAGCGCCACCGCCCTCAGCAGGTGGTTGGCGCGCAGGATCGGCACCTCTTCCCCGTTCAGCTCCGCGCTCCAGCCCTCGGGCACCCAGATCTCGGAAAGCAGCGCCAGGCTGGGGCCTTCGCTTTGCAGGCTGTAGACGATTTCCTGGGGCCGATAGCTGCGGATCGATCCGCTGGCCGCCGACAGGGTGCCCGCCAGCTCCTGCGGCCGCGCCTCGAGCAGGACTGTTCGGGCGGGATCGAAAGAACTCTCCAGCAGGGCCTCCAGGTGCTCCTCCCCGGGCAGCACGCGGATCCCGGAGGGGAAATGGATGCGGGGCAGCGCGTCCTCGTTCTCCAGCAGCAGGCCGTCCTGGGCCTGGCCCAGGGTCTTCAAGCCCGGAATCTCGCTGCGGGAAATCACGTAGCGCACGTTGAGGATGTCGAGCAGGGTCGGGTGGAGGTCCCCGGATGCGTTTCTGCCGCGGCTCAACACCTCCTGGATCAGGGCAAGCTTGGCGCCGTGATACCCTTCTATGGAATGCAGGCCATGCCAGACAGCCTCGTTGTGTCCATAGCCCTCCTTGGGCCAGATGCGGAATTCATGCTTGTCCGACAGGGCGGCCAGGTGCCCCAGCACTCCGCCGGCCTGGAAATAGCGATCCGGTGATACGCGCGGTTGGAAGTTCATGACCTGTCGCGCCTGGGGGATGGCATCAGCCGCAATCAGCGTTGCCAGGCACAGCAGCAGGACCGGTTCCTGGAAGGTCCCTCTTCGTAGAAGCCACACTGCCAACAAGGCAAGGGCGGCAAGGGCGGCGCTCAGGGCAAGACTTTCGTGAGCCATGGCCGAGCGTTCCTGCCGCATCCGGTTCAGCTGCTCCTGGAGCTGCTGTGCACTGGGGCGCATACCCTGGCGGGCAAAAGCCATTTCCAGGCGGGCCGTGTCCTGTGGATTGCTCCAGCTTGTGCCCTGTCCCATGTCTCCGGGCGAAGAGGGCTTGCCGGCAACAGAAAGGGCCGCCAGCAGAAGCAGGACGCCTGCGGCAAGAGGAATGCGCATGCCCGACAGCAAGGACTTTGCCTGCGCTCCTCTGCGATCGAGCAGAACATCCCAGCCATCCGCCGAAACAAAGAGCAACAGCATTTGGGCGGGTGCGATGGCCCACATGTGTGCCCTGAACTTGGCGTACAAGGGAAGGGCATCGACGAAGAGGCCGTGCAGCGGACTGTTCTTGCCAAGGCCGATCAACAGCAGGAAGAGCGCCGGCAGCAGCCAGGCAGCGAGGCGGCTCCATCTCTTCTGCCAAAAGGCCAGCAGGAAAGGCACTAGCCAGACGGCCCCCATGTAGAGCGGAAAGGCCGTGTACTCCAGGGCACCCCAGTAGGTGGAACCTCCATAGCCCTTGGCATCGGCGATCCACCAGCTTGCCAGGTCGCCCAACGGGTAGGAATAGGCGGCAGCATAGTCACCACCGCTGACCGCGGCCTGCTCGCTCCCCCGCAAACTGAGGGAGGAGTACTCCAGTACCGGCAGGTAGAGAAAAGCGCTGACGGCAAGCCCCAGGGCGACAAAGGCCATGGCCCGGCCAAGCGGTGGCAGCCAGGCCTGTCCCTTCTCCCGGTGCAGGGCGTGTATACGCACCAACGCATACAGTCCCGCGAGAATCAGGAAATACCAGCTCATCTGCACGTGCTTGGCACTCAGCATCAGCCCCAGCAATAGGCCGCCCAGTCCCAGGTCACGGAATCGACCGGAACGAAGCACGCCTTCGAGCAGCCAGAGAAGCAGGGGCATCCAGCACACGGTCCAAAGCTTGATCGTGTGTCCTGCGCCGATCAGCCCGGTCAAGGTCGGCATGAGGACCAGGTTGAGGGCGACGATCGCCGCCGCCGCGCGTGACACATTCATTCGCCGCAGGTAGAGCAGGGTTCCGCACCCGAGTAACAGGAGATGGAACACATGCTGCGCCAGGGGATCCTTGAAGAGCGAAAGGAGCTGCCCGATGCCCCAGGTATAGATGACGGACACGAGGTAGCTCGGCGTGACCATGACGCTGGCATAGCAGGGCATGCCGCCGAACATGGACGGGATCCACTGCACGATGTGAAAATGCTCGAAGAACTCCCGCTCTCCGAAGCGGGAAAGCGGCAGGGATTTCAGGCTGTCGGAAGGCAGGAGGGTCTGGCCGCCGAAGAAGGGCAGCAGCAGAAGGACGACTACGGCACACAACAGCCCCAGCACCATTGCTGTATCACGACTGATCTTCATCATGCTCCCGAACTGTGTTCGTTTTCCTCTTTCCCGTCAATCCGCCCACCACGGCCCGCAAACGCCCGGTCCACGCTTCAAAGAGCAGGATCCAGGGGGCGAAGCCGGCCAGCAGCAACAGGCTGTCCCATTGGGCTTTTGCGAAGAGCACCCCAGCGCTGCCCGCACCGTCACCTCCCGAAACTGCGAAGAAAAGAGCGACAGCGAGGACCGGCGATACAAGGATTCGCAATAGGAGAAGCGCGCTGCCCTTGGGCGGCTTCAGACCTGCCTGCAGCAGCAGCAGGGACAAGGCATACAAACAGTATACGACAAACGCCGCCCGGATCACCGCCGCCAGGGGATCCTGGTCGGCATGCTCAAGGATCCGGCTGTCGATCAGCAGGAGACCGAAGAAGGAAACCAGGGCGACCAGTGCCGCGGAGAGGCTGCGGCCGCGGCTGATCAGGTCGCTGATCGGAAGATAACCGATCATCAGGGGAAGCCCGGCCAGAATGGTCCACTGGTAGGAGCGCAGGCCAGGCAGATACTCCGGCAGGAGCAGGTGCAGGATCCAGGGCAGCTGCAAGGCGCCGAGCACGAAGAACAGGCTGCCGAGCAGGGACAGCAACTGGTTCTGACGCAGCGATTCCAGCTGCAGGACGCCGGGCTCCGCGGCCCCGACACGCCCGGAGTAGTTGGGAATCATGACGGTCATCAACACCGAGGGCACGATCATGATCGCCTCCCGCAGCAAGACGGCCTGCTCGAAGAGGCCGCGTCCCTGCGGATCCAACGCCGGACTGACCACCAGCCGATCGCCGATCAGCAGCAGCATGCCGGCGAGGGAATACAGCGCGATCGGTGCGCCTTCCCGAAGCAGCGACCCCGCCCCTTCCGCCCGCCAGCCAGGTTCCAGGCGGGGGAATCCCCGTGATGCACTCAGGTTGACCAGGACGAAGGACAGCCCCATCCCCATGTAGAGGCTGAGAATCCTGTGCTCGTCAGGCAGCAGGAACAGAAGCGGCAAGACGAAGAGGCTGCGGCTGGAAAGGAGCTGCACCTGCAGGATGGCCAGAGTCCGGAAGCGCTGCCCGCCCGTGTGGTCGTTGTAATACAACTTGAACAGGAAGTGCCCCAGGAAAGCGACCAGGAAGAAGGGCAGCAGGCGTCGATCCTGGAACAGCCCCCCCGGCAGAAGGAACTGTAGAGCAGTGAGCAGGAGTGCGTAGAAGACACCCAGCCGAAGGAACCAGAATCGGACAGAGCCTCGCAGATGGGTCGCCGACTCCCCGGAAGCTCCCAGGATGGGCAGGCGACGGACAAGCAGATCGGAAAAGCCCAGGGTCAGGAAGGGGGCCAGGGAGATCAGCAGGTTGCCCCAGGACAGTAGCCCCAGGCGTTCCGGCCCCAGCACGCGGCTGACCAGCAGTCCGGTAAACAGCGCAATGACGCGGCACAGAAGGCGCGACGCGGCCAAACCGCCCATGCTGCCGAGTACACTGCGACTCTTCTGCTTGCTCATGGCGCTTTCCGCACCAGGCGACGCACACGCAGGCGACGCAGTTCCTGTCGCAGGAAGCCGGGAAGCCGACTCGCCAACTGGAGAGGCAGACTCTTCGACACGGGAAGGCCCGCGGCAGCGGCCAATGCCAGTTCCTGTCGCACACGCTCCATTCTTCCGCCCATCATCGCGGATCGCGCGGCTTCCAGGTGATACAAGTACCGCTGTACAGCCTGCGGCAAGGGATCATCCAGGGGCGTGTCGACAACTCCCGCGTCCACCGGATCCGGCTTTCCTTCCCGGCGTTCGCGTGCGCAGCGGCGTGCGATCTCGGCATAGGCTTCCTGGGCAGGTCGACGTCGGAAGGAAATCGAGCCGGGATCCAGGGCCCAGTCGGACAGGATCTGCGGCAGATTTCCAAGGGGACCTTGCTCGCTGAGGCGCAGCAGCAGGTCCAGATCCTGGGCATAGCGGAAGAACTCCCGGTAACCACCAATGGCATCCAGGGCCTCCCGCCGCATCATCAGCGAACTGTGTTGGAAGAGGTTGATGCGCATCAGGCCTTGATGCAGCTCGCCCGGATCGCAGACTACTTCGCTGACTCCCAGCTCACGGCCGTGCTCGTCCAGGCGTCTCACGCGGCAGCCGCAAGCCAGCACATTCCTTCGCTGGTCCATGAACTGCTTCTGCAGCAACAGTCGCCGGGGGTGGCAGGTGTCCCCGCAATCCAGACGGGCCACGAGGGGGGCGCGGCATTCGCTCAATCCACGGTTCAGCGCGGTCGTCAGGCCTTCATTTTCCTGACGGATCACGCGAAAGCGAGGCTCCCGGCGTTCCTCGACCCGTCTCGCGCTTTCGTCCACAGAGCCGTCATCCACAACGACCAGTTCGAAATCCGCCAGCTCCTGGGCGAAAAGCGAATCCAGGCTGCGGCCGATCTCTCCGGCCCCGTTGTAGACCGATAGCAGGACGCTGACCGAGGGAGCACTCATGCGGACAATCCGGTTGGCTGGATCACGAAATGCATGTTTTCCCGGGATTGGATGCGTTCCCGCAGGGCGTCCGCAGGCGGACATTCCAAACCCGGCGGGGAATTGCGAGCTTCATTGAATATACTCCAAGCCTTCCTCAAAGAATTAGAGCGGAAACAGCGCGTGTCCGAATCGCCGATTCCAGCCGACTACTCCTTCGCACAGCACCGGGAGTCGACTCTCTCCTGGCTGGAAAGCCTGTATGCCGGCGGCGGCCGCTATCGCCTCTGGAGCGGTGGCGAGCCCCACCTGTTGCCCACGGCCTTCGCGGTCTTCCTGCTGGAGCTTTTCGACGCGCTGCCGAAGCCGGGCAGCGAAAGATGCAGGGACTTGTGCACTGCCTTGCTTGCGCAACGGGATCCGGCGAGCGGCTTGTTCCGCCTAGACCAACAGGACCGGGCGGAAGGCCGGAATCATGATCTCCGCTACATTGAGTGGCAGCAGACCCAGTTCGCCCTGCAAGCCTTGCGGATCCTGGGCGATCCGGCGGACTGCGCACTGCCTTTCCTGGATCCGTGGCGCGGGAAGGAAGGAATCTCCTCCTGGCTGCACTCGCAAAACTGGCGCGATCCCTGGCTGGCCTCCAACCCGGTGATGTTTCTGTTCTATTTCTTCCGCCACGAGGCAGAAGTGCTGCAGCGAGAGCAGTCGTGGCAGGATGCGGACGAACTGCGGCGGCAACTGGGAGAGCTGCAGCGCTCCTCCGGCCTCTGGGGAGAAGAGGCGGAGCGGCGAGTCTACAATGCCGTCTATGGGGCCTTTCACTATCTGCACTTCTGGCTTGTCGACGACCTGCCCATGCCGCGATCTGTCGAGCTGCTCCGCTGGACGCGCCGGCTGCAGACCAACGAAGGCTACTTCGCCCATCACCGCGGCGGAGGCGCATGCGAGGACTACGACTGTACCGATCTGCTGATCAAGCTGGGCACGGACGAGGATCGCCGATTTCTCGACCGCTACCTGGAGCGCAGCCTGGCCGACCGTAATCCGGACGGCGGTTGGTGCTGGGCGCGAAAGCGCGGAAGCGGGGCGGGATTCCTGCTAAGGAATTTCAACCCCGGCTTGAGCCTCTTCGAGAACCGGAAACTCTTCAGTCACCGTCTGCTGGATCTGGCCGGCGCCCACCGCGTGTGGTACTATTCCGGCCTGCGCAATCTGGAATGCCCGACGCAGGCCAGCGACAGCTGGTCGACTTGGTTCCGCAACCTGGTGCTGGCCGAATACTGCGAACGCTTCGGCCCGCGAGGACTGGGCTGGAGATTTCGCTCTTTTGCATCCCTCGGGTGGCATCAACCTGGAAATGAGAACACATGATCGATCCTCTTCACAACCCGGATCATATTGCCAATCCGCTGAGGAAGGCCTACACGCTGGAACAGATTCGCCGCGGATTGAAGGGCCCTGTGCTGGACATCGGGAAAAGCGGATTTTCTGACGAGATCCGTCAGGAACTTGGACTGGAGCTGTCCAACACCAGCCATGACCTGGATATCGGGGAAATTGAGGGCACATGGGGCAGCATTCTCTGTTTCGAAGTCCTCGAACACCTTGGGAACCCCCTGCACCTGCTCCTGCAGATGCGCGGGGCGCTTGCCGAGGAAGGCTTCATCTGGCTCAGCACGCCGCTGATCGCTCGCTGGCGACCAGACCTCTTCCGCGCGGGCAATCATGTCTTCGAGTTCACTCGGCCGCAGTTGGACTTTCTGCTATACCGTGGCGGGCTGAAGGTGGCCGAAGAGCATGTTTTCCGTTACAAGCCCATCTCGGCCTATTTAAAGGGACCGCGTCCACTTGTCCGCCTGTTCAGCGACCGTTGTATTCTGCTGAAACTGGAAAAGGCAGACATCCCCATCGTACATCTACCAGACTCGGCCTGAAACCGACTGATTGACGAATAGGAATTGTCAGGATGAGAGAGAACGCCCGCCAAATGGCGGGCGTTGTCAGAATCGGTATATGTTCCTGTTAAAGCACGGAAACCGTGCGGCGACCGCGCAGGGTGTGGAACTTGACATGCCCTTCGGCGATGGCGAAGAGGGTGTCGTCGCGTCCGCGGCGGACATTCTCGCCGGGATGGAAGTGGGTGCCGCGCTGGCGGACAATGATGTTGCCGCTGATCACGTGCTCGCCGCCGTACTTCTTCACGCCCAGGTACTGGGGATTGGAATCGCGGCCGTTGCGCGTGCTGGACTGGCCTTTCTTGTGAGCCATCGTGGTCCTCCTTTAGGCGCTGATGCTGTCAACGCTGATCAGGGTATAGCCCTGGCGATGGCCCAGCTTCTTCTTGAATCCCTTGCGACGCTTCTTCTTGAAGCAGGTCACCTTGCGGTCGCGTCCGTGCTCGACGATCGTCGCGCTGACGCTGGCGCCATCCAGGGTGGGGGCGCCGAAACGGCTGTTGGCACCGTCGACGACGGCGAAAACCTTGTCGATGGTGACTTTCTGACCGGCCTCCCCTTCGAGCAGGGGAACCTTGACCTTGCGGCCCTCAGCCAGCTGGCGCTGCATGCCGGCGACTTCGGCGACTGCGTACATGGTGCTCTCCAATACCTGAAAATGCAAAGACCACGATTTTAGTGACCCATCCTCAAAAAGGCAAGCTGTCGCCCGCCATTCCGCTCGATAAACCTCAACAACAAAAAGTCCACTCCTCCAGAGAGCAATTGCCGGTTCGGAAAGCTGCACGGCTTGACAAAAAGCATTGGAGATTCAGCTTTGAAATACGATCGTCAAAAGGAACCAAGATCTCGAAAAGGAAAACCACCATGAATACCGTCGGTAAGTTTCTGCTAATCCTGGGAATTGCCCCTTCCCTTGCTGCAATCGACATGATTCCTGTACCATCCGGATCCTTCAACATGGGCGCGAATGGAATGGCTCCCGTACACCAAGTCACCCTGACACAACCGTTCTCCATGAGCCGAACCGAAATCACAAATGCCGAATTCCTTCCGGTGCTTCAATGGGCCTACGAAAATGGTCACGCGACTGTCGCCGGAAGTTGGGTTCAGGGATACGGACAGAATCTTCTCCGATTGGATGTCAGTCCATACGACTTCACAGAAATTCGATTCGATTCCCAGGGAGAAGTGTTTTACCTGACCGATGGAACTGGAACCTATGGTAGCTGGGGCCCGGGTGGGGGCTACGTTCCGGACAACAGGCCCGCTAATTATCTGACATGGTACGGTGCGGCTGCATTCTGCGATTGGCTGAGCATGATGAACAATCTGACTCCTTTCTACCAGGGGAACTGGAGCAACTCGCCCAGTCACAATCCCTACCTGGCGGAAGGCTATCGCCTGCCGACGGAAGCAGAATGGGAATATGCCGCGAGCTACAACGGGAACAGGGACTACCCCTGGGGGAATTCTTCTCCCGCCTGCTCGCGCGCCAATATTCGCCCTGGATCCTACTGCGTAGGCTGGTCCCGCAATGTTGGCAGCTATCCTTCCGGTGCCAGTTTCCTGGGTTTCCTGGATATGGCGGGTAACATCAACGAATGGGTCAATGATTGGTATGCCAGTTATTCAACTGGCAATCAGACCAACCCGATGGGGCCGGAAAACGGCTCCCAAAAAATTCTTCGAGGTGGCAGCTGGACTGCACGTACTTCAGATAACGAAATGCATACCGCCCGTCGCAGATCGGAACCGCCTACAGCCACGACCGGAACACCCTGGTTCGCGGGCAGCTTCGGCTTCCGCATCGCCATCAAGGGGGAGCTGCAGACCTCCGACACCGTCGAGCTGCCGGAAGTCTTCCGCCTGTACAGTCCCTATCCCAACCCCTTCAACCCCTCGACGACCATCCGCCTGAACATGGAGCGGACGGACGAGGTCGCGCTGAGCGTATACGACCTGCAGGGCCGGCTGGTCGAGCGGCTTCACCAGGGCCTGCTCGCGCGGGGCGAACACGGCTTCCTCTTCGAGGGCGGCCACCTGGCCAGCGGCCTGTACTTCGTCAACCTGGAGGGAGCCGCGGGCAGCCTGACGCAGAAGGTTCTCCTGGCCAAGTAGACGAAAGCTCCAACACCAGGAACACGAAACGCCCCGGACAGCATTCGCGGTCCGGGGCGTTTTATCGTATACAAACCAATCAGGCGGCTACTCCGCCTTCTTCTCCCTGCGGCAAGCCCAGTCCGGCGAGACGGAAAGCCCCTCTTCGCCCTGCAGCAGGTCACCCGCGGCCAGCAGGCTGTCCACCAGCTCCGCGGCGCTGCAGCTGCCGCCCTCTTCCCGGTGATACTTTTTCCCGAATACGCGCTCCAGACGGCGCACCAGTTCCTCCCGCGGCAGGGCATTGGGCAGCTGGTTGAGCGCCTTCAGGACGACGGCCGCGCCGACCATGGCGTGCCTCCTAGTTGCGGAAAAGCTCCGTCACGTCGCGCTCCTGGCGGGGCGACCAGCAGCGGAACTCGTGGTCCTTGAGCTGCGGATCCGCCTCCGCGCGAATGTGGAGGAAGTTGCGCCACATCATCTCGCGCAGGAAGCTGCGGAAACCCTGCGTCGCCATTTCGTATACGGCGGGATTGAGCGTCAGCTGCAGGCGGCGCTCGCCGCTGCGGGCGCGGAAGCGGCGGATCCAGCGCTCGAGCTCGCTGAGCAGGGTCTCCGGAGTGGGCACCAGGCCCGTGCCGCGGCAGTTGGAGCACTCCTTGTGGAAGGTGTGGATCAGCGCCGGGCGCACCCGTTCGCGTGTCATCTCCAGCAGGCCGAAGCGGGAAAGCGGCGCCGTGTCCGTCTGCGCGCGGTCCTTCTTCAGTTCCCGCGTCATCGCCTGGTTGAGGGCGCGGCGGTTCTCCTCCTTCATCATGTCGATGAAATCGATCACCACCAGCCCGCCGATGTCGCGCAGCCTCAGCTGGCGACAGATCTCCTTCATCGCTTCCATGTTGACGCGCAGGGCGTTGTCTTCCAGGTTCCGCTTGCGCGTGAAACGACCGGAGTTGACATCGATCGAGATCATCGCCTCGGTCTGCTCGATGAAGAGATAGCCGCCGCCCTTGACCGGCACGCGGTGCTCGAGCCCCTTCTCGATGTCGCTCTCGATGTGATGACTGTCGAAGATCGGGGTCTTGCTCTCGTGCAGATGCAGCTGGGGCAGCAGGGCCGGCTGCACCTCGCGGATGTAGTCGCGAATGTTGCGGTGCAGCTTGCGGTCGTCGACCAGCACCTGGCTCACATCCCGCGTGAAGAGGTCGCGCATGATGCCCGAGACCATGCCCACATCCTTGTGCACGCACTCGACGCCATTCGCCGCGTGCAGCTTCTGCTCGACCTCGCGCCAAAGTTCGAGCAGTTCGGCCAGGTCCTGGGCCAGGTCCTCCTCCTGGCGGCCCTCGGCAACCGTGCGGATGATCAGCCCCGCGCCTTTCGGCCGCAGATCGCGGGCGATGTTCTTCAGCCGCAGGCGTTCGCGGCGGCTGGAAATGCGGCGGCTGACGCCGACCACGCGCTCGTTGGGCAGCAGGACCATGAAGCGGCCGGGCAGGCTGAGCTGGGTCGTCAGCCGGGCGCCCTTGTTGGCGATCGGCTCCTTGATCAGCTGCACGGCCAGCGGCATGCCGTCGCGCAGGCCGGGATTCTCGTGGCTGCGCCGCGTGCGCAGGTTGTTGTCCAGGGGCTCGCCCTCGCGCCAGGCCAGGGCGTTCTCGCGCACGTCGGAATAGGGCAGGAAGCCGTCGGCATCCAGGCCGATCTGCACGAAGGCGGCCTGCATGGCGGGCACCACCTTGGCCACGCGCCCGGCGATGATGTCGCCGAGAATGCGGTCCTTTTCCGGCCGTTCCACGTAGAGTTCGACCAGGCGCCCTTCCTCGAGGATCGCGACCCGCGTTTCGCGGGGAGTGCTGTTGATGACGATCTCGCGCTCGATCATCGGGTGGGTGGGCTCACTCAGGCTTGTCGTCCTCCACCGTGTAGTCGCCCCTTTCCGGCGGTTCGGGTCCCCTTCGCCGGTTGGCGGGCGATGCGCCTCCCGCCAGCAGGCCGCGCAGGGAGCGCGCGACCAGCCGTACGACAAGCAGCAGGATCAGTCCCTTGATCAGGAAACCGAGCACAGGACCTCCTAGACGCCGGGGTTGTAGTACATGGTGCCGATCACCGGCTGCTCGATGCGGCGCAGCAGATCGCGGCGGTGTTCCGGATTGTTGACGAAGTCGATCTCGTTGGCGTTGACGATCAGCAACGGCGAGCGCTTGTAGCCGAGGAAGAAGCGGTTGTAGGCCTCCGAGAGCGAGCGGATGTACTCGCGGTCCATGTTGCGCTCGTAGCTGCGGTTGCGAATGCGGATGTGCTGCATCAGCCTATCGACGCTGCTCTGCAGGTAGACCACCAGGTCGGGAGCCGGGATCTCGCGCTCGAGGAAACCGGCAATGCGGTCGTAGAGCACCCGTTCGCGCTCGTCCAGGTTGAGGCTGGCGAAAATGCGGTCCTTGTCGAAGAGATAGTCGCTGACCAGCACGGACTCGAAGAGGCTCAGCTGGGTCGCCTTGAGCATCTGGTTGTAGCGCGCGAAGAGGAAGTTCAGCTGCACCTGGAAGGCCCAGTGCCGGGGATCCTTGTAGAAATCCTCCAGGAAGGGGTTCTTGTGCGGCTCCTCGAGCACCAGCCGCCCTTCCCACTCTTCGCTGAGCAGGGTCGCGAGGCTGGTCTTGCCGGCGCCGATCACGCCTTCTACGGCAATGGATCGGATGGAAGTCGGTACCATGGCGTACTTTCAGGCATTTGTGTTACATGCGGCTCTCGCCCCGCCAGCCTGCGCAGGCACTCCGCCGCGCGGCCGCTCGCCAGTTCCAGGTCCGGGTCGATCTCCACCAGCGGGGCCAGGACGAAGGTCCGCTCAAGCAGCCCGGGGTGCGGCACCTGCAGGCCCTCTTCCCGGCAGCGTCTCTCCCGGCCGTCGGCCTGCTGCAGGAAGAGCAGGTCCAGGTCCAGCGGACGGGGTCCCCAGCGTTCGCCGGCTATACGCCCGGCCGCCCCTTCCAGCTGCTTGCACAGGGCGAGCAGCTTCCGCGGGCTCCCGCTCCAGCGCAGGCGGATCACGGCGTTCAGGTAGTCCTCCTGCACGCCCGGCCCGACGGCGGCGCTGTGATACAGGCTCGAGCAGGCCTCGACGCGGCAGCCCTTCGCCGCCAGCCCTTTCAGCGCTTGCCGGAAGGCCTCCCGGCGCTCTCCCATGTTCGCCCCCAGGGCGATCCATGCGCGCAGTGCTTCAGGCATCCGCTTCCAGCAGCCGCGGATGCACGCGGGTCAGCTCCACCTCGACCTGGCCATGGAAATCCGGAATCGGCGGCTGGGGCTTGACGACGCAGAGCCGCAGCGCGTCGACTTCCCCGTGCCGGCGGAAGATCTCGGCGGCCAATCCCTCGGCCAGGCGTTCCAGCAGCCGGAAGCGGTGCCGGGTCACCCAGTCATGGATCAGGGTGTGCAGGCTGTGGTAGTTCAGCGTCTCATCCAGGGAATCGCTGATTCCCGCCGGCTCCAGGTCCAGCCAGGCGTCCACATGCAGCAGGAAGCGCTGGCCAAGCCGGTTCTCTTCCTGATGGAAGCCATGATAGGCATAGAACTGGATCGAGCGCATGCCCACCCGGTCCCGGCTCTGGACGATTTCCTGGAAGATCCTGCGATGCATGGCGCACCCTGTACTCTATTCCCCGCGCGGGGAGACCGTCGAAAGGTACAAAAGCCCGGCGCCCGGTTCAGCTGCGGAAGATCACGCCTTCGCGGCGGAACATCCACGAGGCCGCCGCCAGGGCCAGGCCGGCGTAGACCGTGTTGGCAAGGAAGACCAGGGCCATGGTGCCGGTGCCGGCGCCATCCTGCATCAGCACATCGCGCATCACCAGGGTCATGTTGTAGACGGGGATCAGCGCGCCCTTCCAGTCCAGTTCCAGGCCGGGGATCAGCGACATCATCGAGGGAAAGATCACCAGCATGATCATCGGCGCCACGTAGCTCTGGGCCTCCTTCATGCTGCGCGCGTGCAGGCAGACCACCAGCATCAGGCCGGCGAAGAAGAAGGTGAAGGGCAGCAGGAAGACCAGGGTCAGGGCCGCCGCCGCCGGATCCAGCTCGATCCGGATCTGCTCGCGCAGGCCCATGCGATCGGCGAGCAGCATCACGAAGCCGAGCTGGCTGCCCAGCGTGATCAAGGCGCTGCCGACGCCCATGGCGGCAATGGCCATGAACTTGCCCAGGGCCAGGCTGCTGCGCGAGACGGGATTGACCAGCAGGGTCTCGATGGTGTGCCGCTCCTTCTCGCCCGCCGTCAGCTCCATGGCCGGGTAGGTCAGGCTTTGTACGACAAGCAGCAGGATCATGTAGGGCAGGAAGCGGGCCAGCATCTCGGCGCGCCGCTGCTCTTCCGGGGCGCGATCGCTGCGCAACACGGTCCAGGGGCGGACGGCGTCCGGGCGGATGCCGCGGACACGGAGCCACTCGCTGACCTGCTCCGCCCGGTGATCGGTCAGGGTCCGCGTCAACTCGTCGAGGGCCAGCTGGGCCTCGTCGTCGGTGCTCTTGTAATGGATCACGACGGAAGGCACCTCTTCCGCCTCGTCCTGCTCTTCCTCCAGGCGCTCGAAAGCGCCGGGAAGGCCGGGCTGGAACTCGATGACCAGGGGGATCCCCTGCCCCAGCAGCAGGCTGTCCACGGGCAGCGCGGGGTCCGGATCCGCCACCGGAGCGAGGCGCTCGATGGACTGCACCACCTGCTCGAGGCCGGCGGCGTGTTCGCTGCCGCGCAGCACCATGTCCACCGTGCTCTCCTGCAGGCGGCTGATCTGGTTGCGCGCCATCCAGGCCATGCCGCCCAGCAGCAGGGGCATGGCGAGCACGGGGATCAGGATGGTCGAGATCAGGGTGCGGCGATCGCGCAGGAGCTCGAGCAGCTCCTTGCGTGCCACAACCAGGCTTTGCCGGGAAAGGCGCGTGTCAGTTGCCATTGACCAGGTCCTTGTCGAAGGTGTGTTCGCGCAGCAGGCGCATCCACTGTTCGTGATTCTCTTCCATGGCCTGCAGGGCCCCGCGCAGCCGGGGAGATTCCAGGAAGGCGGCCAGCTCGCCGGGACCGGGCAGGAAGGGGCGCAGCAGGCGCTCCATGTCCAGACCCTCCAGGGGACGCGCGGGCAGCAGGAGCTCGTCGTCCTCCCTTGTGGCACGGCGCAGCTCGCCCTGGTCCTCGAGCACCTCGAGCACCGGCCGCAGCACATCCGTCGGAATGTCGAGGGACTCGACGAGCGTGTCCACCGTCAGTTCCGCGCCCTGGCGGAAGGCGCAGGCCACCTCGTTCATCACCGCCACGGCGATCAGGTAGGGCGGCAGGTCGACGCTGCTGCGGTAGTTGCGCAGCCGCAGCAGGGAGTGCCGGTTCTGCAGCACGAAGGTCATCTGCGCGCCGACCAGGGTCAGGATCCACGACAGGTAGACCCAGACCATCAGCAGCGGCAGGGCGGCCAGGGAGCCGTAGACGAGATTGTAGCCGCTGCTGCGCAGGGTGTAGAAGGCGAAGCCGAACTTGGCCAGTTCCCAGGAGAGAGCCGCGAAGAGCGCCCCGCCGGCGGCCGGCAGCGGCCGGACGGAGGTATTGGGCAAGGCCCAGAAAAGGAACCAGAAGCCGGCGAACTGCACGCAGATCGGCAGCAGGTGGCCGCTGCCGTCCTTCATCCAGGCCGGCAGGGTCGAGAGCAGCGAACTGACATTGGCCTGCCCGCTCAGGTAGATGGCGATGCCCGAGAGCACGGGCAGCAGGCCCATCAGCATGCCGTAGCGTGTCACACGCTGCAGCAGGCTGCGGTGGCGGCGCACCTTCCAGATGCTGTTGAAGTCCTTTTCGATGCTCGCGATCAGCGAATAGCCGCCGATGAAAAGGAAGACCGTGCCGAAGAGGCCCAGGGTCTTCAGGTTGAGGTCGTCGAAGACGGAAAAGAGCACACGGCTGACGGATTCGGAGCCACTGGGCGTGAGGAACTGCGAAAGCAGGGGCCGCAGCTGCACCTGCAGCCAGTCGAAGCCGTCGAAGGCCTTGAAGAGCACGACCACCAGGCCCAGCAGGGGGATCAGCGAGATCAGCGTGGTGAAGGCCAGCGAGGCGGAGCGCGTCAGACCGCCGCGGCGGAAGAAGAGCCCGATGCTGGAAAGCAGCAGCTTGAGCGTTTCGACGAAGAGCGCCTCCGGGCGCCGGGCCAGCTCGCGGATCGTCTTTCCGCGCTTCCCGCCGGAATCCGGGCCTGTCACGAGGGATCCCGTACGACATCGAGGAAGATCCGGTTCAGGTCGCGGGTGCCGTGGCGCTCCTCGATCTCTTCAAGCGCTCCGCTCTCGACCACGCTGCCCTTGTGGACGAAGGCCAGGTCGGAACACAGGTTCTCGGCTTCGGAAAGAATGTGCGTCGAGAAGAGCACCGTGCGTCCCTCCTCCGAGCTGCGGCGGATGAACTCGACCACGCTGCGGCTCGAGAGCACATCCAGGCCGGAGGTGGGCTCGTCGAGCACGATGACCTCCGGGCTGTGGATCACGGCGCGGGCGATCGAGCACTTCTGCTTCTGCCCCGTGCTGCATTTGCCGACGCGCCGTTCCAGGAAGTCCTCCATTTCCAGCAGGCGGGCCAGCTCGGAAATGCGGGACTCGATCTCCTGCTCCTGCAGGCCCTGCAGGCGTCCGAAGTACTGCAGGGTCTCGCGGGCGGTCAAGCGGGCGTAGAGCTGCGTGTCGCCGGTCAGGAAGCCCAGCCGCGAGCGCACGCCGTCGGCCTGTGTGACAACATCATGCCCGGCAACGGTTACCGTGCCGGCGTCCGGCTTGAGCAGGGTGGCGATCACGCGGAGGGTCGTCGTCTTGCCGGCGCCGTTTGGCCCCAGCAGGCCGAAGACCCGGCCGGGCCTTGCGCTGAAGTCGACACGGCTGACGGCCTGGACCTTCTTGCTGCCCTGCCCGAAGGCGCGGGCCAGCCCCTGGACTTCAATCATGCTACCGCCTGTCGAAGAAGGTGTTGCCGAAGAGCCGATCCAGCCAGTCCGGATCGAAATACTCTCCCGCCTGTGTGCTGTGGATCAGCTCGAACTCCCCGAAGCCTTCCCGGTCCATGAAGACGAAAATGCTTCCGCCGCCGGAGCGGGGATAATACCAGACCTCGAAGTCGCTGCCGGGCTGGTCGTCCGCCAGGCGCTCGCCGGGGGCGGGATCGCTGAAAGAGTCGAAGCCGCGGTTCGAGCGCAGCTCCACGTCGATGCCGTAGCGGAAAAGCCGGTCCCAGGACAGGCCGCTGCGGCGATCGTCCTTTTCCCCCGGTTCGCCGTAGCGGACGAGCACGCGCCCGCGGTCCGTCTGCCAGCCCGGCGTCTTCTGCCAGGCCCAGCCCTCGGCTTCCCGGATGTGGCGACGGAACTCGGCCAGCCGCTCGTTGGCGCGCGTGCGCGGATCCGGATCCCGCCGCTGCCAGAACTCCTTCAGCAGCTCCCGCCGCTCGCTGGTGCCGGCGTCCTGCCAGCGGCGCTCCTCCTCCGCTTCCGCCAGCAGCGCGCACTGCTGCCAGAAGGCGGCCAGCTCCAGGGGATCCATGTGATCGAACTCGCTCTCGCGAATGCGTCCGGGCAGGTCCTGCGCCTCCGGATTGATCGTGTAAACGCTCTTGCGGGAACTGCTCCAGACTTCGGCCCCGCCGCCGCGCAATTGGACCTCGCAGAACCAGGCCCCGGAGGGCAGGTCGCCCATGCGCCAGCGCAGGGGCAGGGTCTGCCGTTCGGCCGCCTCCAGGGGCAGGATCTCCTCGCGCACCAGGTACTGTGTGTCATCCAGCAGGCGCAGGGCCAGCTCGGCGGTCGTGTTCTCCGGCAGATCGTATACATCGATCAGGCCATGGGCGTCGGGCAGGTCGGCGTTGAAGAGCGCGTCGGCGTAGGGCAGGCAGAACCAGCCGCCGTGCACGAAAGCGCCTTCACTGGCCGGCGTCGGCGCGGAGGCGGAAAGCCGGATGCTGGAAAGGGAAGGCCGCCCCTCGCGGGATGGAACACGCAGGCGGCGGTCCTTGCGCTCGACCGTGCCCGCCACCTCGTCGGCCAGGTCGAGACGCACGCGCAGGGCGCCGGCGCTCACAGGCAGCCGTGCCAGCACGGGGATCTTCTGTCCGCCGCCGATCGTCCGTGGATCCGCGATGTAGTCTCCCAGGCTGAGAGTCGTGTCACGGAAGGTCTCCAGGTCCCGCTGCAGGCGTATACGCGCCGAAAGGGCGGCCGCGTAGCCGCTGTCCAGGGGCGCCCAGGTCAGGCTCAGCCGGTCGACGAGCAGCATCACGTCGAGCAGGGCCTGGTCCTCGCCCTGGAACACGGAGGTATCGAGACTCCAGCGCAGGCCCGCCTGCTCCCGGGCTCTCGCCTCCGGGCAAGCCAGTGAACACAGGACCCATGCCGTGATCCAGATGAAGCGAAGCCTGCTCATGCCTGCGCCAGTTGTCCCGCCTCCCCGAACTGCACCGCCACCAGCGAGCTCACGCCCGGTTCGGCCATGGTCACGCCGTAGAGCGACTGGCCGTAGCCCATGGTCTTCTTGTTGTGCGTGATGATGATGAACTGGGTCATCTGGGCGAATTCCTGGATGATCGAATTGAAGCGCCCGATGTTGTGGTCGTCGAGGGGCGCGTCGACCTCGTCGAGAATGCAGAAGGGGCTGGGCTTGACCATGTAGATCGCGAAGAGCAGGGCGATGGCGGTCAGGGTCTTCTCGCCGCCGCTCATCAGGGTCAGGGCCTGGATGCGCTTGCCGGAGGGCGTGGCGCTGATGTTGATCTTCGCCTCGAGCGGATCGCTGCCGTCCAGCTCGATGGTCGCCTTGCCGGTCTTGAAGAGCTTCTTGAAGAGGTAGTCGAAGTTGCCCTGGATCTTGCTGAAGGCCTCCGTGAAGAGTTCCGTTGCAACACGATTGATGCGGGTGATGGTCTCCTTGAGCATCGCCTCCGCCTCCAGCAGGTCGCCGAGCTGCTTCTGCAGGAAGTCCAGGCGGCTCTTCTCCGTGTCGTACTCCTCGATGGCCAGTAGGTTGACCGGTCCCAGGCGGCGGATCTGCTCGCGCAGCTCCTCGATCTCGCGGCGTGTGCGCTCCGCATCCAGGTCCAGCAGGCGGGCCAGTTCCTGCTCGTCTTCGGCGCGGCCCAGTTCGGCTTCCAGCTCCTGGAGCGCCCGTTCCTGCAGGGCCTGCAGCCTCAGGTCGATTTCCGACAGTTCCAGTTCCGCCTTGTGCAGCCCCGCCGTGAGACTCTCCTTGGTCTTGTGCAGCTCGTCCTGCTGACGGTGCTTCTCCTTCTGCTGTCTCACGAGCTCGCGCAGCTCCTCGCGGCGCTGGTCCAGCTCCTGCTGGTCACGGCTGCGCGCCTCGCCCAGGAGGACCAGTTCCGACTCCAGCTCCTCGCCGCGCCGGCGCAGCTCCTCCGCTTCCCCGCGCGCCGCCGCCTCTTCCTCGCCCAGGCGCTCCAGGCGGCTGCCGCCTTCCTCCAGGAAGCGCTCGCGGGAGGCCAGTTCCTGCTCCAGGTTCTCGACGCGCAGTTTGTGCTCCGTCGCCTGCAGCCGGGCGGAGGCCGCCGTCTCGCTGCGCTTGCGGTTCTCCTCCTCGGCCTCTTCCAGACGCCGGAAGATGGCGTTGGCCTCGCCCTCGTCGGCATCCTTCTTGTCCAGGAGCTCCTCGATCTGCTCCTTGAGCGCCCGTTCGCGGTCCGCCTCGCCCCGTGTGCGCTCGCGCAGCTCCTCGCGGCTGCGGGCGCTGATCTCCTGGTCGCGGCGGTAGCTCTCCTCGGCGAAATCCAGCTGCGAGATCGAGCTTTCCAGCTCCCGCAGGCGCCGGCCGTGCTCGTTCAGGTCCGCCTCGGTCTGGCTCACGCCGCCGCGGGCGGCCTCCAGCTTGCCCCGTGATACGGCGATCGCCTCCTCGCCTTCCGCCAGGCGCTTCTCGAGCTCTGCGATCTCCTCCGCCAGCTGGTCCAGCTGCACGCCCAGGCCCAGGTGGCTCTGGTCCTTCTCGCTCTCGCGGCCCCGGTGCCAGGTGCGCGGCGCCAGGAACCAGCGGCCTTCCCCGTCCAGCACCAGCGTGCCGGCGGGCAGGGCGGCCGTGTCGAGCTCTTCCAGGTTGTCACACAGCCAGGCCTCGCGCAGCAGGGTGCGCAGCAGGGCCGTATACTCGGGCGCGCAGCGGATCTCCCCGGCCAGGGAGCGCAGGCCGGCGGCGGGAGGATCGGCCAGGCCCGGGTCCTGGCAGCCATCCAGCACCAGGAAGGTGCAGGCGCCGCCGCCGTTTTTCTCCAGCCAGCCCGCGGCCTCTTCGAGGGCGGCGCGATCGCGCACGACCACATGCGAGGCTGTTGGGCCCATGGCCGCTTCCAGGGCGCGGATCACGCCTTCCCCGGCATGGACCTGGTTGCCCAGGGTGTCGATCACGCCGGGCAGGTCCGCCTGCAGGACGGCCTTGGCGCCTCCGGGCAGCCCCTCGAAACGCTGCAGAATGCCTTCCAGGAAGCCGCGCCGGCTCTTCGCTCCCCGCAGCTCGTTGCGCAGGGCGTCGCAGTCCTTCTCGTTCTCGCGCAGCACGCGCTCCGCGGAGGCCAGCTCCACGCGGGCCTCTTCGAGGGCCGCCTCGCGGGCGACGCGACCGGACACGGCCTGGTTCAGTGCGCCGGAGAGCTCCTCGCGCCGTTCGCCTCGCATGCCCGAATCGAGGCGCGCCAGGCGCTCTTCCTCCTCGATGTCCTCGACACGCTGCTGCAGGCTGTCCACGTTGGCGCTGACGCGGGCCAGCTCGCTCTGCCTGCGGCTCAGCTCCTCCATGTTGGAAAGGATGCCGGCGCGGGCGCTGTCGCCCTGGCGCCGCAGTTCCAGCAGGCGCTCGGCGCTTTCGCGGCTGCGCAGCTCGGCATCCTGCTGCAGCTGGATCAGGTCGCCGCCGCCGCTGCGCGCGGCTTCCAGTCTTTCCGCCAGCTCCTCGCGCAGCCCGCGGCTTTCCTGCAGTTCGCGGCCCAGGCTTTCCTGCTGCCCGTGGATCCGTTCCAGGCTTTCTTCCAGGCTGCGCCGGCGCTCGCCGCCGACCAGCTGTTCCTGCTCCGCCAGGCGGATGGCGGCCATGCGCTTCTGCAGGGCCTCTTCGGCTGTGTCGCGCGCGGTCTCGCTTTCCAGCACGCGCTTGTCCAGTTCCGTGTCCCGGCTGCCCGCCTCGGCCAGGTCGCGATCGGCCTCCCGCAGGCTCTTGCGCGTCTCGGCGACGGACTCGAGCAGGGGTTCGCGGCGCAGGCTGAGCTGGTTGAACTCGGCGCGGGCCAGCAGCAGGTCCTTGTCGCGCAGTTCGCCGGTGAGGGCGCGGTAGCGCTCGGTGCGCTTCATCTGCCGCTTGAGCGAATTGACGCTGCGCTCGGCCTCGCTGACGATGTCCTCGAGGCGCAGCATGTCCTGGCGCGTCTCATCCAGCTTGCGCAGGGCGGCGCGGCGGCGGTGCTTGTACTTGGTGATGCCGGCGGCCTCCTCGAAGAGGTGGCGGCGCTCGTCGGGCTTTTCGGAAAGCAGCTCCTCGACCATCTTCAGCTCGATCACCGAATAGGAATTGGCTCCCATGCCGGTATCCATGAAGAGGTCGGTGATGTCCTTCAGCCGGCAGGGCATCCGGTTCATCAGGTATTCGCTTTCCCCCGAGCGGTAGAGACGGCGGGTGAGGGTGATCTCGCTGTACTCGACGGGCAGGATCGAACGGCTGTTCTCGATGGTCAGGCTGACTTCCGCCATGCCCATGGGCTTGCGGTGCCGTGATCCGTTGAAAATCACGTTCTCCATCTTGTCCGAACGCAGGGTCGAGCTCTTCTGCTCGCCCAGCACCCAGCGGATGGCGTCGAGAATATTGGTCTTGCCGCAACCGTTGGGGCCGACCACGCAGGTCACCCCGCTGTTGAAGTCGACCAGGGTTTTCTGGGCGAAGGATTTGAATCCCAGTAACTCAAGACGGGACAGGTACATAGACTATTCAATTTCCTCTCTGGCGAAGGCGGGAGGGTCCCGCCGGACGAATCCCGTAAGGTAGCTCTGCCGCGGCCGAATTGGAAAGGATCCGGTCATTCCCTCTCGCGGGAAGGGAGGCTGGCGTCGGTTCTTTGCGCCTGATTTTATAAATGCTATTTGGCTATTAATAAAACTATTTGCTTTTTATTCCACATGAGATCACTGAAGACAAAACGCAGCCCCCTTCGCTATCCACTGGACCGGGTGCTGGGATCCCAGGCACAGATTCGCATTCTCCGAGTGCTGTTGTACGAATCACAGGAAGCCCTTTCGGCAAGTGCCGTACAGCGCCTGGGCGGACTTTCGCCCTATGGAACCAGGAATGCCCTGCAGAAACTTGTAGACGCCGGAATCATCGAACGCTCCGGAGACGCGAACTTCGCCCTATATCAATCCAACCGTCATCATCCTTTGCGGCATGAGCTCGCCACTCTCTTCGAGAGCGAAGAAAACCGCTTCTCGGACTTCGTCAATGGATTGCGACAAGCCGCCAGCCTGCCCGAAGTCGAACACGCCTGGCTTCGGAACGTATTACAGGAAGACGGGGTGCCGATCGAGATGGTCGTGGTTGCAGAGCTCCATGCCCTTCCCTGGATCGATTCGGAAATTCGCAAGCGTCTTCTCGAGTTCGAATCTGCCTACGATCAAATCGTAGAGGTCATTCCCTGCACCCGCGCCGATGCGCCTCCACTATCAAAGGACGCGCTGCACCTTTGGGGGCACGCCGCCGAGCAGAAGCCGTCCCGCAGGCGGAATCCGGAGAGATCCCACCATCTGGCCAAAGCCATTTCCACGATGCTGCAACGGGATCCGACCCTCAGGGAACGGGCCAAACGTCACATCGCCCGGTTGTTGCAGGAAGACCAGGGCACCGCACGCGGCGATCTGGCGGAATGGGAGCAGCTTCTGAATGCCTATTCGACCAGGCGACTCGGCGAACTGATCACAGCGGACTCGTCGCGCTCCGAGCGCCTGCGACGAAGCATGCCCTTCTTTGCCGTATTGAATCACGAAGAACGGGAAGACCTCCTGCGGCAGCTCGAGGAGAACATGTGACACGAGACCAGCTCGAGCACGCAATCCGCGCCGCCTGCGATGTGGCACAGGACAAGGCCCTGATCATCTTTGGATCACAGGCGATTCTCGGTTCGTATCCGGAGGCAAGCGAGCAACTGCGCGCTTCCGTCGAAGTGGATGTACAGGCCAGGAACTTCCCCGAGCGGACGGAAGCCATCGACGGGGCCCTGGGTGAGCTGTCTCTCTTCCACAAAACCCATGGATTCTACGTGCACGGCCTTTCCATCGAGGCAGCCTGCCTTCCAGTCGGCTGGCAGGATCGGACCGTTGACGTATGCGATCCTGTCAAGACCCGCGGATGTACAGGGCATTGCCTGGAGGCCCACGACCTGGCAGCCAGCAAACTGGCCGCATTCCGGGACAAGGATCGCGTGTTCGTCTCCACGCTTCTGCTGGAGCGACTGGTACGTCCTGAAATCCTCATGTCGAGAATTGCCCTCATGCCATTGGAAGAAGATCGGCGCGAAAGACTCACTCAGTGGGTACGCAGAATCCGGGAACAGTTGTAGCGGATCCACCTCTGTCGCGACCGAGTTGGAAAGGGGGATCTAATGAACCGGGGATTCGGTCCCAGGTTCAGGGTGAGACGATGAGAGGTACCGGAACGGACCGTGAGTTTGTCGCACGAACGGTTTCCCTGACTGCATGCGAAGCATGCAGCTAGGGATTGGTCGGCCGTTGCACGGCCGTTTTCCGTTCCGCCGAAATCAGAGTGGCCGCCCCTGCCAGGGATTCCAATCAACCGGCCCTGCAAGGGCCGACCAACCCCTAGCTGCAGGTTTCACCTGCAGCCCTGGATCCTACCCCGAACCCTTCCACCGTCCCCCATCCTGGACAGTCCATACCCTCTTTCGGATCCAGGCGCGTTTTCCCTTGATTCATCTTTCTAGTTGACGTACAATCGGAACCAATCAATACGTCAACCAGTCTGGACACTCCCATGCAAAGCAAACTCACCCTGCGCCTGGACGAGGAGCTGATCCGCAAGGCCAAGGCCTATGCCCGGCAGTCCGGGCGCTCCCTGTCACGGCTTGTCGCCGACTACTTTGCCGTTCTGCCGGGGGTAGTCGAGGAAACCGTCGCCATCGAGAGCGCGCCCATTGCCCGCTCTCTGCGCGGCGCACTCAAGGGAAAGGCGGTTGACCGGAAGGACTACCGCAGGCACCTGGAGAAGAAGTACCGATGAAGGTGCTGGTGGATACGGATGTCATCCTGGACCTGCTCCTGGACCGGGCCCCCTTTGCGGACGCGGCGGAAGAACTGTTCTCGCGCGGGGAGCGCGGAGAGATTCTCTTGCTGGCGGCAGCGACATCCATGACGACCATTCACTACTTGTGTCAGAAGGCAACGACAAGCGGCAAGGCAAGGGATCTTGTAACACATCTGCTGCAGCTGGTGGAGATCGCCCCGGTCACTCGGCGTGTCCTGGAAGGGGCCCTGCACAACGGCTTCGGGGACTACGAGGACGGCGTGATCCACGAAGCCGCCCAGGCCTCCGGCGCGGAAGCAATCGTCACACGGAACACGAAGGACTTCGTCAACTCCAGCCTGCCGGTCTTCACAAGCAACGAGATCGTCAAGGCCCTGCAATCTTGATCGGCAACCTTCCTGGCTGCATGCGAAGCATGCAGCCAGGATTGGTCGGCCCTTGCACGGCCGTTTTCCGTTCCGCCGAAATCAGAGTGGCCCACTCTGCCAGGAAATCCAATCAACCGGCCCTGCAAGGGCCGACCATCCCCTAGCTGCAGGTTTCACCTGCAGCCATGAACAAAACACCACAAACACCGGACTCACCACACGGACACGAATCCGTACGGTTCTCCTCTATCCCCTGCGAGTATCGGTATCCTCGCCGGCAGCCTCGTCCGCGCCGGAATCCGCGCGGTCTGCACTCTGTGATACGGGCATCGAGGACTCTTCCTTCCGCTGCCGTTCCTCTTCTTCTTCGCGCCTCGCCTTGCCCTTCAGGGTGAAGTGGCAGACAATCAGCGAGATCTCGTAGAGCAGGTAGACGGGCAGGGCCAGGGTAAGCTGGCTGACGGGATCCGGGGGAGTGAGCACGGCCGCCAGGGCCAGAATGCCGACGGCGGCATGGCGGCGGAAGCGTTTCAGCGTGTCCTTGTCGACGATGCCCATGCGGGCGAGCACGTAGATCGCCAGCGGCAGCTCGAAGACGATGCCGAAGGCCAGCACCATGCGTGTGACAAAGCCGATGTAGGCGCTCAGGCTCCAGGAGTTGGCGATTTCCGTGGAACTGAACTTGAGGAAGAACTGCGTCGCGAAGGCCAGCACGTTGTAGCCGAAGGCCGCCCCCACCAGGAAGAGCAGCGTGGCCACGCTGATGAAGGGCAGGGCCGCGCCGCGCTCGTGCTGGTGCAGCCCCGGGGCGACGAAGCGCCAGACATGGTAGAAAGTGACAGGGGCAGTGGCGATCAGCCCGGCGAAGAGGGCGATCTTCAGTTGTACGACAAAGCCTTCCGTCGGCTTGAGCAGCACCAGAGATCCCGCGTTCTCGCCGATCTGCCCCGCCGCGCGGTGGAAGGGCAGGATCAGGAATTCGCGGATCCACTCGGAGGCGAAGAAGCAGCCGATCATGCCGATGCCGACGGTGAGCAGGATGCGGAAAAGGGTTCCCCGCAGCTCCTCCAGGTGGTCCCAGAAGGTCATGCCCTCGCCGGTGGCAGAATCCCGACTCACGAGACTCTCCTCCCTGAACGGATCACAGTCTGTCCGCCAGAAGGCTGTGGTACAAGGTCAGTGGAGTACGCTGGCATCCATTGACTTCGAGTTCGGTGCAAAAGGGCCAAGGATGACACAGGAATCACTTCTTCTCTTCTCCGTGCCCTCTGTCTACCCCGTGCTCTCCGTGCGAGCTCTTCTTCTAGACCGGCAGGGCTTCCCCGGCCGCCTGCAGCAGGCTCTCGAAGAGCTTCAGTCCCTGGGCGTTGCCCAGCGCCGACTCGGCGTTGCGCTCCGGATGCGGCATCAAACCCATCACGTTGCCGGCGGCATTGCGGATGCCGGCAATGTTGTTCAGGCTGCCGTTGGGATTGGCCTCGTCCGTGACACGCCCCTGCCCGTCGCAGTAGCGAAGAAGCACCTGGCGGTTCTCCTCCAGGGCAGTCAGCGTCTCCGGCCGGGCGAAAAAGCTGCCGCCGTGATGCGCAACAGGCATGCGCAGCACCTCGCCTTCCCGGCAGGCTCCGGTGAAGGGCGACTCCGCGTGTTCCACGCGCAGGTGGACATCCTTGCAGAGGAAGCGCAGGTCCCGGTTGGTCATCAGCGTGCCCGGCAGCAGGCCGGCCTCGCAGAGGATCTGGAAACCGTTGCAGATGCCGAGCACCCGCCCCCCTTCGGCGGCGAATCGCTCGACGGCCTGCATCACGGGACTGAAGCGCGCGATGGCGCCCGTGCGCAGGTAGTCGCCGTAGGAGAATCCGCCGGGGACGACCACCAGGTCGGCCTCGCCAAGCTCCGCTTCCTTGTGCCACAGCAGGCGCGTCTCGCAGCCCGCCACCCGGGAAAGCACGTGCTCCGTGTCACGGTCGCAGTTGCTGCCGGGGAAGACCAGCACGACCGCCTTCATCGGGCCGTGTCCTGGAGGCGCTCGAGACTCAGCTCGTAGCTTTCCGTGTTGGGATTGACCAGCAGGCGCTCGCAGACCCGGCGCACCTCGGCTTCCAGGGCCTGAGGATCCGAATCGCCGGGATAATCCAGTTCGATGTACTTGCCCATGCGGCAGCTCTCGGCCGCGCGGAAACCCATGTTCTCCATGGCGTGGGAGACGGTCTGGCCCTGCGGGTCCAGGATGCCGCTCTTGAGCGTCACGCGAATGCGCGCCCGGATCATTGGCTGTGTCCTCCGGTGAAAAGGCCTAGAAGGCGCTGTGGTCGGGAAGGTCTTCGGATTCGTCCTCGCTCTTGCGGAAGCTGTGCGCCATGTGGCGGATCACGCAGTAGAGCACATAGGCCATGGCGATGGGGAACATCACGCGGGCCTGCAAAACGACCACCGCGGCGAGGGTCAGCAGGAGCAGCAGCAGCAGCACCTTGTTGCGCCCGCTCTCGCGGAAGCTGAGGCGCGGCATGGGGTCCACCGGGATCCGGCTGACCATCAGCAGACTGCCCACCAGCACGAGAGGCAGGATCAGCAGGGTCAGCTGCATTTGGTTCCAGTAGGCCAGGTTGAAGAGCACGAAACTGGCCAGCAGGCCGGCGTTGACGGGAATCGGCATGCCGCTGAACATGCCCTTGTCGCCGCTTTCCTCCGCGCTTTCCGTATTGAAGCGCGCCAGGCGATAGCTGCCCAGCAGCAGGGGCAGGGCGCTGATGCCGATGCCCAGCCAGCCCCAGAAGGTGCCGCGCTCGAACCAGCCGCTGAAATGCACATGGTAGATCAGCACGCTGGGCGCCAGCCCGAAACTGACCACGTCGGCCAGGCTGTCCAGTTCCATGCCGAAGCGGCTCTGGCGGTTCATCTTGCGCGCCAGTTTTCCGTCGAGGCTGTCCAGAAAGGCCGCAATAATGATGAACCAGGCCGCCTGCGCCACTCCGAAGGAAGCGCCTTCGGCCGCCCTCAGCAGGGCGGTCACCGAGGCGAAGCCGAAGAGGATGTTGGCGAAGGTGATCAGGCTGGGCAGGGATGCGGCCAGTTTCATGTCCATTCTCCGATTACGGTCACCCCGGCCAGGACCTTCTGTCCGGGCTCGACCGTGATGCGCGTTGCGGCCGGCAGGAAATGATCCATGCGCGACCCGAGCTTGATGCCGCCATAGCGCTGTCCGCGATCCAGGCTGTCTCCGGGGGAGGTCCAGCCGACAATGCGCCGCGCCAGGAATCCGGCGATCTGCGTCTGGGCAATGGTACGCCCTTCCGCGGGCCCCGTTCCGCTCAGCACCAGCGTCGAGGCCTCGTTCAGTTCCGATGACTTCTCGTGAAAGGCCATCAGGTACTTTCCGGGACGATAGCGAATCTCGCGGACAGTTCCCGGCATGCTGGCGCGGTTGACGTGCACATTGAAGGGACTCATGAAGACGCTGACCTGCCAGGCCGGCCCTTCGAACCACTCGCAGCGCTCCAGCTGCTTCACTTCCAGCACCTTGCCATCCGCTCCGGAGAGAATCAGCGAGGGATCTTTCGGTCCGCTGCGTTCCGGATCGCGGAAGAACCAGAGGAAGAAGAGCAGGCCCACGCCGCCGAGGACGGCCGGGAGCAGCAGGGGCTTCCAGAAAAGGGACGCGCCGGCGGCCAGCAGAAGCAGGGCCAGGCAGGCGCCCTGCGGAACCCGGGCATGGCGTCGCCAAATGCGCGACGCGGAGGCATCAGGCAAGAACCCGCTCCTCCAGGTGCCGGTAACTTTCCTCGAAGACAGCGGTGCCTTGTTTCTGGCTATCGAAGTCCAGCTTCTTGCGGGTCTTGCGGTCCCAGATGCGGCAGGTGTCCGGGCTGATCTCGTCGCCGATGATCAGCTGACCGCCGACTTTGCCGAATTCCAGCCGCAGGTCGACCAGCAGAAGGCTGCGGCGATCAAAGAAGCTGCGCAGAATGGCGTTGGCCTTGCTGGCCAGGCGGTGCATGGCACGGATCTCTTCCAGGGTCGCCAGCTGGAAGGCGAGGCAATGGCTGTCGTTGACCATGACGGGAGTGCCGCTCTGCTTGCGGTAGAATTCCAGCACGGGGTAATCGAGAATTGTGCCTTCGGGAATGTCGAAGCGTTCGCTGAGGTCGGCGGTGGCCACATTGCGGATGTGCAGGATCAGCGGCACCATTTCCAGGCGCTTGACGCGCAGGCAGTTGGCTCCGGCGACATCCATGAAGTGGGTCGGAATGTTGTAGCCGTCCAGATACTGGAACACCTTGGCGCAGACCTGGGCGCAAATACCGCCTTTGCCCTCGAAGGTCGCCTTGCGGCGGCCCGTGGGAGTCTGGACCGTATCGGCGAACTCCATCAGGACGGAGTTGGCCTCGCCATCCGCACTCAGGCACTTGGTCGCGCCTTCAGCGATTCGTTCAGCTTTGGCCACGAAAGGCCCTCCGCGATTTCCGGCGTACTGGTTCCCTGTGATCCGGTCCAGGCAGGCGGGGATTTCGCGGACCCGGATCAAGCTGCGTCAGCGCACGAAAAATAGGGATCCGCAGGAGAATAGTCAAAGCGGGTTGTGAATCACAATCGAAACCCGTGAATCCGAATTGCGTTCTGCATCACAGGGAAAAACATGCTCCCGCAAAAAGGCAAGAGGAAAACGGAATCGCGGAAGAGGACAAGGCCTAGTCCCGGTTCACCGGCCCCGCCGCGGTGGCCAGGCGGATGGTCAGCACATCCTGCTGGCGGAAGACGTCCAGGGTAATCGCGTCTCCCACGGTGATGTCCTCTTCGACAAGGATCTGTCGGGCCGAATTCACGTCGGAGACGGGCCGCCCGTTGATGCGCAGCAGAATGTCGTCCTTGAGCAGCCCCGCCAGGTCCGCCGGGCTGTTCTCGACCAGGCTGACCACGCGCACGCCCTGGCCCTGGAAGCCCAGCCGTTCGCGATCGGCGCTGCGCAGGTCGATGATGTTGATCCCGGTCCAGATGTCCCGGTTGACATAGCCCTGGGTCAGCAGGTCCTTGACGATGTTGACGATGCGGTTCACCGGAATGGCGAAGCCCAGCCCGACGCTGCCGCCGTTCTCGGAATAGATCATGGTGTTGACGGCGATCACCTCGCCGCGCGCGTTGACCAGCGGGCCGCCCGAATTGCCGGGATTGATCGCCGCATCGGTCTGGATCATGTCCTTGTAGATGCGGTTGTTCTCGCCCAGGCCGAAATCGCGGCCCAGGGCGCTGACCACGCCGACGGTCACGCTGGGACTGCTGTCGCTGAAGAGGCCGTAGGGATTGCCCAGGGCAATGACCCATTCCCCGATGGTCAGGCTGTCGCTGTTGCCCAGGGCCACGGTCGGGTAGGGGCCCTGCTTCATGCGCAGCACGGCCAGGTCGGAGAGATGGTCGCTGACCAGCAGGTCGGCCTCCTCGATGCGGCCGTCGGGCAGGGAGACGAGGATCTGGGTCGCGTTCTGTACGACATGCTCGTTGGTGACGACGATGCCGTCCTCGGTGAGCACGAAACCGGTGCCGATGTTCTCGACGGGCTTCTCCACCACGCGATCCGGGTAGAAGAGGCGCAGGAAGGGATCGCGGTAGGGACTGGGCTCGAGGGTCCGGCGCACCTGTGTCACATTGATGCCGACCACCGCCGGCTCCACCTTGCGCACGGCTTCCGTGATCACCGTGCTGACAACCGGGGAAGGGTTCACGCGCAGGCTGTCGGAAAGGCCGTTTGCCGGACGGTCCGCGGTGTCGAGCACAAAGAGCTCCGGCAGCACGGCGCGCAGCAGCCACAGGCCGATGGCCAGGCCCAGCGCCAGGACGAAGCCCTCGAGAAGACGGTTCAGCCACTTCACAATAGAATCAACCACCTAGTATGGGCGACCTGCGGTCGCCCTGGCACTGGAACCTCTAAATATAGCCCACGCGCGATCTGCGGTCACACGGATCCGCCCTGGATCCGCCCGATGCTCGCGGAAGAAGGGGCGGCCGCAGGCCGCCCTTACGAAAAGGATAGCTCTATGCCCCGGGAACCTTTTCCCAGTCCCTGAGGAACTGCTCGATTCCCTTGTCGGTCAGGGGGTGGGCCGCCAGCTGACGGATCACCTTGAAGGGAATGGTCGCGATGTCGGCCCCCATGCGGGCGCTGTCGAGCACATGCACCGAATGGCGGATGCTGGCGACGATGATCTCGGTCTCGATGCCATAGGCGTCGAAGATGACGCGAATGTCCTGGACCATGGCCATGCCTTCCTGGCCGATGTCGTCGAGGCGCCCGACGAAGGGGCTGACGTAGCTCGCTCCGGCGCGGGCCGCCATCAGGGCCTGCAGCGGATTGAAAACCAGGGTGACATTGGTCCGGATACCTTCCTTGCTGAGGGCGTGTACGGCCTTCAGTCCTTCGGTGGTCATCGGGATCTTGACGCAGATGTTCTTGTGCAGCGGAGCCAGCTCCTTGCCCTCGCGGATCATGCCCTCCGCGTCCAGACTGACCACCTCCGCGTTGACCGGCCCGTCGACCACGTCGCAGATCTCGAGAATCACCTCGCGGAAGGGACGGCCCGTGCGGGCGATCAGGCTGGGGTTGGTGGTCACGCCGGCCAGCATGCCCAGGCTGTTGGCCTCGCGGATCTCGTCGATGTCCGCCGTGTCGATGAAGAACTTCATGGGGGGTCCTTTTATGGTTGTGTTACAAATTGCTCCCGGATGGGCGGCCTCGGGCCGTCCCTACCGGCGGTGTTTTGGCGATTCCACACCTCCGGACGCCTGGCGGGCGGCCTCGATGGCTTGCTCGCGGGTGCCGTGGCTGGGGCCTTTCCAGTGGACCAATGCCGGCAGGGGCTCGTCCACGCCGGCCGTCTCGCCTTCCTGCATCACGCGCTCGTCCATGCCGTGGGACGTCAGCGGAAGTCCCGTGCGGAAGCGCGGATAACCGACGGCCTCGAGGAACAGTCCCTGCGGCGGCGCTGTCGGACCGACCTTCGCCCGTTCCCCGCTCTGCAGCAGCTCCGCAATCCGTGTGACAGGCACCTTGCCCTGGCCGATCGCCACCAGCGTGCCCGCCGTCGAGCGTACCTGGCTGTGCAGGAAGCGGTCCGCCTGCAGGCGCAGCACCCATTCCTCGCCTTCCCGCGTGATCCCCGCGGAATGGAACCAGCAGATCGCCGCCTCCGGCAGGCTCTGCGTGACACAGAAAGCCCGGCAGTCGGTCCGCCCGGAAAGGGGCTTCAGGGCCTGTTCCATGCGCTCGTGATCCAGCCTGCCCTCCAGACACCAGGCGGTCGGCGCGCGGAAGGGGTCCGGCACTTCGCAGATGCGGTAGCCGTAGCGTCGCCAACGGGCGCTGAAGCGCGCGCTGAACTCGAGGTCCTCGAAACCATGCAGGCGAATCGCCCGGATATCCGCGGGCAGGACCTTGCGCAGACCCCGCAGCAGTCGCTCGCCCGAAAGGGTCGAGGTCGTCCGGAAGGTGCAGAGGCTGGCCCGTGCGTGCACGCCGCTGTCCGTCCGGCCCGCGGTGACCACGCCCAGCTCCTCGTTGCAGAGCCGGCGGCACCAGCGCTCGACTTCGCCCTGCACGGTGCGTTCGCCGGGCTGACGCTGCCAGCCGTGGAAATCGCTGCCGCGGTAGGCCAGCTCCAGGGCCAGCAGGCGCAAGGTACTCACAAGAAGGGAACTCCCCGGTGCAGTTGCTGGACCAGCAGGAACCAAAGCCCCATGCCGGCCAGGAAACGCGCCTCGCCGACACCGAATCGGCTTTCCTGCAGCGCCACGGGGCGCTGTGCGGGCAGGCATCCCCGGCAGATCAGTGCCGTCTGCAGGTCTTCGGCCCGCTCGAAGGTGTTCAGCAGAAGGGGAACCAGGACGCGGACTTCCCGCTTCAGCCGCCTCATTCTGCCGGCCTTGGCCTGCGGCTCATCGAGCCCAAGATTGTAATGAATCCAGCGGCTGTCTTCCCGCACCACGGGCAGGAGGCGCCAGGTCAGGCTCAGGGTGAAGACCCAGCGCCTCGCCGGGAGACCCAGACGGGCCGGGAACTCCGCCAGGGCACTCAGGCAGTCCAGCATCTCTTCCGGACCGGCCAGGCGCACGAAGAGCAGGCTCAGGGAAAGGATCAGGCCCAGGCGGCCGCTGAAGAGCAGCGCGCGATGCAACCATTCGGCATCCGGCTGCGCTCCCCCGAACAGCGGCATGACCAGCAGGAGCAGGAAATTGAGGACGATCAGCCACAGGAAGGGGCGCAGGGTGGAACGGAGCTCGCGGCCACGCATACCGGCCAGCCGCAGGCCCGCCGGCAGCAGCCCCAGCCCGGCCAGCAGCAGCCACCAGTTGTCGATCCAGAGCAGCGAAGCCAGCACCAGGATGCTGCCGGGAATCGTGATGCGTGGGTTGAGCTTCATGCGTGATTCATTTGTTCTCCGCGGGATTCAGCTGCGGAGATTTGGATCATCTTGTCCTCCGCGGGATTCACCCGCGGTTTTATGCAGCGACCGCGATGCGGTCGTTTGTCGCCTGCGAGGCAGGCGACACGGTGGCGGGGATGGCGGAACACTCAAGTATCACGAGGCCGCAGCCACACGCCAATGCGAAGGTCTTGCCCTCACCACGCCGATCTCCTTCCAATCAACCGGCCGTGCAACGGCCGACCAAAAACACCTGCATGTGAAGCATGCAGATAGATCTCTCATGTTTCACTTGCAGACACACTCCGCATGTGAAGCATGCAGATTCATCGCCCATCCCGGAAAAAGAACTGCCCGCGCAGGGGCGCGGGCAGTTCATGTGGTACACGGTGTGCCGCGCCTAGTCCTCGTCGTCGGCGCTGCCGGCGGCCTCGGCCTCGGCGGCCAGGGCCTCGATGCGGGCGCGCTCGGCGGCGGCCTCTTCCATCTTGCGGCGCAGGTCCGGGTCTTCCACGTGCAGGCGCTCGTAGGTCGACAGGCCGGTGCCGGCCGGGATCAGGTGCCCCATGATCACGTTCTCCTTCAGGCCGATCAGGTGATCCGACTTGCCGTGGATGGCGGCCTCTGTCAGCACGCGGGTCGTCTCCTGGAAGGAGGCCGCGCTGACGAAGCTTTCCGTGTTCAGCGCCGCCTGCGTGATGCCCATCAGCACCGGTTCGTAGATCGCCGGTTCCGCCGGGCGTGTGACAGGCTCTTCCCCGCCCGCCTCGGCCACCTGGTGCTGGATGTCGGCAAGCTGCTCGCGGGTGATGACATCGCCCACCTTGAGCTCGGTGCCGGCCGGCTCCTCGACCACCACCATGTTGTGGATTTCCTGGTTGCGGATGTTGAAGGAGTGCTTGTCGACCATGTCGTTCTCGAGGTACTCGGTGTCGCCCGGATCCGTGATCCGCACCTTCTGCATCATCTGGCGGATGATGACCTCGATGTGCTTGTCGTTGATGCGCACGCCCTGTGTCCGGTAGACATCCTGGATGTTGTCCAGCAGGTGTTCCTGCACCTTCTTCGGGCCCTGAATGCGCAGGATGTCCTGCGGCACCGAGTTGCCCTCGCTGAGCGCGTCGCCGGCTTCCACGTGTTCGCCGTCGTGGACTTCCACGTGGCGCGAGGCCGGCACCTTGTAGGTCTTAATGTCGCCGAATTCCGGCTCCACGTGGATCTCGCGGTTGTTGGACTTGATCTCGCCCGTGCGGACGACACCGTCGATCTCCGTGATCACCGCCGGCTCCTTGGGCTTGCGGGCCTCGAAGAGCTCGGCCACGCGGGGCAGGCCGCCGGTGATGTCGCGGTTCTTGGCGCTGTCGCGCGGCTTCTTGATCAGCGCCGCGCCCTGGCTGACCATCTCGCCTTCCTTGACCATCAGGTGGCTGCCCACCGGCGGGATCTGCGTGCCGAGACGCTTGCCCTTCTCGTCCACGATGTAGACGGTCGGATGCAGTTTGCGGTCCTTGGACTCGATGATGACGAGGGTCTTCTTCTCGCTGACCTCGTCGATCTCCTCCCGGCAGGTCTTTTCCGGAATCATGTTCTCGAACTCGACCTTGCCGGAGGCCGGCGAAAGGATGACCACGTTGTGGGGGTCCCACTCGTATACGGTGTCGCCCTCCTTGACCTTCTGTCCGTCCTTGACGACGATCTCCGCGCCGTAGGGCACGCTCAGGCGCTGCAGCTTGCTGCCGTCCGCGCCCTCGATCGACATGGCGCCGTTGCGGCGATTTGTCACACGCACGCCGTCGTCGCGGTCCGTGGTGTGGATGTCGTCGAAACAGACCGTTCCCACGTGGCGGCTCTTGATCCTGGCCTCGGCGGAATCCAGGGCCGCGGCACCGCCGATGTGGAAGGTGCGCAGGGTCAGCTGGGTGCCGGGCTCGCCGATCGACTGGGCGGCCATGACGCCGACGGCCTCGCCGACGTGGACCAGGCTGTTGGTGGTCAGGTTGCGGCCGTAGCACTGAGCGCAGACGCCGCTTTCCAGTTCGCAGGTCAACACGCTGCGGATGCGCACCCGGTCGATCACCATTTCGCTGATGCGGTCGGCCAGCTGCTCGTCGACCATGGTGTTGGCCTCCGCCACCAGCTCTCCGCTGCTGGGATCGGTCAGGTCCTCGGCCAGCACGCGGCCCAAGATGCGGTCGTGCAGCTTCTCGGTGACTTCTTCGCCTTCCGTGAGCGCCTCGACCTCAATGCCGAGGATCGTGCCGCAATCGTGGGCGCGAATGATCACGTCCTGCGCCACGTCCACCAGGCGGCGGGTCAGGTAACCGGCGTCGGCGGTCTTCAGCGCCGTGTCCGCCAGACCCTTGCGGGCGCCGTGCGTCGAAATGAAGTACTCGAGCACCGACAGGCCTTCCTTGAAGTTGGCCGTGATCGGGCTTTCGATGATCTCGCCCTTGCCGCCGGTCAGGCGCTTCTGGGGCTTGGCCATCAGGCCGCGCATGCCGGCCAGCTGCTTGATCTGGTCGTTGCTGCCACGGGCGCCGGAATCGGCCATCATGAACATGGGATTGAAGCCGTCGGCATCATCCTTCAGCTTGCGGTTGAGCACCTTCGACAGGCGGATCGAGGCATGGTTCCAGGTGTCGATGACCTTGTTGTAGCGCTCGCCGTCACGCATGAAGCCGTTCTGGAAGGCTTCCTGGATGTTCTCGACCTCGGCCTGCGCCTCCTCGATGATCTCGTTCTTCTCTTCCGGAATGAGGATGTTGCTCAGGCCGATCGAGGCGCCGCTCTGCGTGGCCTCGCCGAAACCGAGGTGCTTCAGGTCGTCCAGGAAGTTGGCCGTGATCCGGTGCCCCACCGTGTGGAAGACGGTGAAGATCAGCTTCTCGAGGGCCTTCTTGCTCATGGTCTCGTTGACGAAGGTCTTCTCGCGCATCTTCGCGGGAATGATCTCGTTGAAGAGCACGCGCCCCGGCGTGGTCTTGATCCGCGTGCCGTTCGGCAGGCGATAGCCGATCTCCGCGTGCAGGGCGACAAAGCCGTGGTCCAGCCCGGCGCGCAGTTCGGCCAGCGAAGCGAAATTGCGGCCCTCGCCCTTCTGCTTCGGGCGGAACTTGGTCATGTAATAGCAGCCCAGCACCATGTCCTGCGAAGGCACGGTGATCGGTCGACCGCTGGCCGGGTGCAGAATGTTCTGGTTGGCCATCATCAGGTACTTGGCTTCCAGCTGGGCCTCGAAGCTCAGCGGAAGGTGGACGGCCATCTGGTCGCCGTCGAAGTCGGCGTTGAAGGCGCTGCAAACCAGCGGATGCAGCTGGATCGACTTGCCCTCGACCAGCAGCGGCTGGAAGGCCTGGATGCCCAGGCGGTGCAAGGTCGGCGCGCGGTTGAGCAGGATCGGATGATTCTGCACCACCTCTTCCAGGATCTCCCAGACATAGCTCGGGCCTTCCTCGATCAGGCGCTTGGCCTTCTTGACCGTGGGGGCCTTCATCTGGTCCAGCAGGCGCCGGATGATGAAGGGCTTGAAGAGCTCGATGGCCATGTACTTGGGCAGGCCGCACTGGTGCAGGCGCAGGTCGGGACCGACCGTAATCACCGAACGGCCCGAATAGTCGACGCGCTTGCCCAGCAGGTTCTGGCGGAAGCGGCCCTGCTTGCCCTTGAGCACGTCCGACAGGGATTTGAGCGGACGGTTGCCGTCGGAGCGCACGGCCACGCTGCGGCGGCCGTTGTCGAAAAGGCTGTCCACCGCTTCCTGCAGCATGCGCTTCTCGTTGCGCAGGATCACTTCCGGCGCCTTGATCTCGATGAGGCGCTTCAGGCGGTTGTTGCGAATGATCACGCGGCGGTAGAGGTCGTTCAGGTCGCTGGTGGCGAAGCGGCCGCCTTCCAGCGGCACCAGCGGACGCAGGTCCGGCGGGATCACCGGCACGATGTCCATCACCATCCACTCGGGATCGTTGGGCACGTCGGTGAACTTGGCGCCGCGCTTGAAGGCCTCGATCACGCGCAGGCGCTTCAGGGCCTCGTGCTTGCGCTGGACGCTGGTCTCGTTCTTGACCTGGTGACGCAGGGCCACGGAAACCGCGTCCACGTCCGTGCGCGTCAGCAGTTCCTTGATGGCGACGGCGCCGATGTTCCAGGTGAACTTTTCCGGATCGTCGTTGGGAAGTTCCCGGTTGCCCGGATTCTCCTCGTTGAAGGTGGCGATCTCCTCGTCGCTGACCAGCTGCCCCGGCTTGAAGGTGCTGGTGCCGGCCGTGATGCAGACATTGCTCTCGTAGTAGATCACCTTTTCCAGGTTCTTGACGGTCATGCCCAGGAAGTAGCCGATCTTCGAGGGCAGGCTGCGGAAGAACCAGATGTGGACGACGGGCACGGCAAGGGTGATGTGCCCCATGCGCTCGCGGCGCACGTCCTTCTTGGTGATCTCCACACCGCAGCGGTCGCAGACAATGCCCTTGTAGCGACGGCCCTTGTACTTCCCGCAATGGCATTCCCAGTCCTTGACCGGGCCAAAGATCTTCTCGCAGAAGAGACCGTCCTTCTCCGGCTTGTAGGAGCGGTAGTTGATGGTCTCCGGCTTCGTCACCTCGCCGCGGCTCTCGGCCATGATCATGTCCGGCGAAGCCAGGGTGATCGTCAGTTTCGCGGCGCGGTTCATCTCTTGCGGCTGCTGCAAGATGTCCTCCTCAGTCCTGAACGGCCTTGCGGCCGGGTGTGTATACGCCTTGTGCTCCCGCCCGTTTCACGCGACCTAGAAGAAGAACTTGGTCTTGGTGAACTCGGGGATATGCAGGCCCAGACCCTTCAGTTCGTGGATCAGCACGTTGAAGGATTCCGGCATGCCCGGACGGGGCAGGTTCATGCCCTTGACGATCGACTCGTAGGCCGCGGCGCGTCCGGCGACGTCGTCCGACTTGATGGTCAGGATCTCCTGCAGGATGTTCGAGGCGCCGTAGGCTTCCAGCGCCCAGACTTCCATCTCTCCGAAACGCTGGCCGCCGAACTGGGCCTTGCCGCCCAGGGGCTGCTGCGTGATCAGGCTGTAGGGGCCGATGGAGCGGGCATGGATCTTGTCGTCGACCAGGTGGTTGAGCTTGATCATGTAGATCTGGCCCACCGTCACCGGCTGATCGAAGGCCTGGCCGCTCTTGCCGTCGAAGAGCTGGACCTTGCCGCTTTCGGGCAGGCCCGCCTCGCGCAGCTCGGCTTCCACGTCTTCCAGGGCGGCGCCGTCGAAGACCGGGGTGGCGTAGTGCTTGCCCAGCTTGGAACCGGCCCAGCCGAGGGCCGTCTCGAAGATCTGGCCCAGGTTCATGCGGCTGGGCACGCCCAGCGGATTGAGCACGATGTCGACGGGCTGGCCGTCGGCGAGGAAGGGCATGTCCTCCATGGGAACGATGCGCCCGACCACGCCCTTGTTGCCGTGGCGGCCGGCCATCTTGTCGCCGATCTGGATCTTGCGCTTCTTGGCCACATAGACCTTCGCCACCTGGACGATGCCCGCCGGCAGCTCGTCGCCGATCTCGATCTTGTGGCGCTGGTTGCGGGCCTCGGTCTCGAGAATGTCCTTCTGCACCAGGTAGTTGGTGTAGACGCTCTCGACCTGGGTGTTGTACTCGGCGTCGTCGGTCCAGTTGCATTCCGGATCCAGGGCGTCCAGGTCCAGCTTGCCGATGGCCTTCTCGTCGATCTCGCGGCCTTCCTTGATCGCCGTGCGGCCGGTGGCCTTCATGGTGATGCCGCCGCTGTTGCGGCCGAGCAGCAGGTCGCGCAGGTCCTCGCCGAACTGCATGCGCAGGGCTTCCTTGTCCTGCTTGAGCTGGACATCGACCTCGTCGATCAGGCGCTTCTCCTCGCGCTTGGAGCGGATGTCCTTTTTCTTGCGGCTGAAGAGCTTGCTGTCGATAATCACGCCGTACTCGCCGGGGCCGGCGGTCTTGGAGGCGTCCTTGACGTCGCCGGCCTTGTCGCCGAAAATTGCCTTGAGCAGCTTGTCTTCCGGGCTCGACTCCATCTCGCCCTTCGGCGTGACCTTGCCGATGATGATGCTGCCCGGCTTGACCTTGGCGCCGATGCGGATGATGCCGTTCTCATCCAGGTCCTTGGTGGCTTCCTCGCTGACATTGGGGATTTCCGCCGTCAGCTCCTCCTCGCCGCGCTTGGTCTCGCGAACCTCGAGCACCTCTTCATTGATATGGATCGAGGTGAAGACGTCCTCGGCCACCAGCTTCTCGCTGAGGATGATCGAATCCTCGAAGTTGTAGCCGTTCCAGGGCATGAAGGCCACGAGCACGTTGCGGCCCAGGGCCAGGTCGCCGTTTTCCGTGGCGCAGCCGTCGGCGAGCACATCGCCCTTCTTGACCTTCTCGCCCACGCTGACCAGAGGCTTGTGGTTGATGCAGGTGTTCTGGTTGGTGCGCACGAACTTCTGCAGGTGATACACGCGCGTGCGGCTGGCCAGGCGGCTCTTGAACTGCTTGCGCAGGATCGGCTTCAGTTCGATGCGGGTCGAGCTGACATAGCTCACCTCGCCGGCCACGTCGGCCTTGATCACGGCGCGGCTGTCGACGGCGGCGCGGCGCTCCATGCCCGTGCCCACGATCGGGGCCGAGGGCGTCAGCAGGGGGACGGCCTGGCGCTGCATGTTGGAGCCCATCAACGCGCGGTTGGCGTCGTCGTGCTCCAGGAAGGGAATCAGGCTGGCGGCCACGGAAACGATCTGCTCCGGGCTGACGTCCATGTACTCCACGTCGGAGGGGCCGACCACCGGATACTCGGCGCGGTTCCGCGCCTTGATCACATTGCGCTCGAAATAGCTCTTCTCGTCCAGCGGCGCGTTGGCCTGGGCGATGGTGTAGCGGTCCTCGTCGTCGGCGCTCAGGTACTCGATGCTCTTCAGCACGCGCCCGTCCTTCACCTTGCGGTAGGGCGTCTCGACGAAGCCCAGCTCGTTGATGCGGGCGAAGGTGCAAAGGCTCGAGATCAGGCCGATGTTCGGGCCTTCCGGAGTCTCGATGGGGCAGAGGCGGCCGTAGTGCGTGTAGTGCACGTCGCGCACCTCGAAGCCGGCGCGCTCGCGGGTCAGGCCGCCGGGGCCGAGGGCCGAAATGCGACGCTTGTGAGTCAGTTCGGTCAGGGGATTGACCTGGTCCATGAACTGGCTCAACTGGTTGGTGCCGAAGAAGGTGTTGATCACGCTGGTGATGGTGCGGACGTTGATCAGCTCCTGGGGCGTCATCCGCTCGGACTCGTTGAGGTTCATCCGCTCCTTGATGGTGCGGGCCATGCGGGTCAGGGCGACGCTGAACTGGTTGGCCAGCTGCTCGCCCACGGTGCGGATGCGGCGATTGCCCAGGTGATCGATGTCGTCCGTCGAACGCTGGCCTTCGCGCAGCTCGAGCACATAGCGCAGAATGGAGACGATGTCCTGCAGGGTCAGCACGGTAACATCCAGCGGGACATTCATTTCCAGCTTGGAATTCATGCGGTAGCGGCCGACGGCGCCCAGGTCGTAGCGGCGGTCGTCGAAGAAGAGGCGCTCCAGCAGGCCCTTCGCCGTGTCCAGGTCCGGCGCCTCCGCATTGCGCAGCTCGCGGTAGAGGTGCAGCAGGGCGTCTTCCTGGTTGCGGGTCGGATCCTTGGCCAGGGTGTTGACCATGATGTCGTAGCCGACCGCGCCCTCGTCGTGCTTCAGCAGGCAGACGCGGCCCTGGCCCGCCTCCTTGAGGCTGGCCACGTTCTCTTCCGTCAGCTCCTCGCCGCGCTCGAGCAGGATCTCGCCGGTCTCCTGGTCGACCACGTCGTCGACCAGCTGGCGGCCCATGTAGCGCTCGATGTACTTCGAGTTGAGGCTGATCTCCTCGCTGAAGCCGAAGAGCGACATGATCTGCATGTTGGTCGAATGGCCGATGGCGCGCAGCAGGGTGGTCACCGGGAAGCGCTTGCGGCGATCGATGTATACATGCAGGACATTGTTGATGTCCGTGGTGAACTCGACCCAGCTTCCCCGGAAGGGAATGATGCGGGCGCTGTAGAGTTCGGTGCCGTTCTGGTGGTAGTTGATGCCGAAGAAGACGCCGGGGCTGCGGTGCAGCTGGCTGACCACCACGCGCTCGCTGCCGTTGATGATGAAGGTGCCGGTGCCCGTCATCAGCGGCAGGGTGCCCAGGTAGACTTCGCTTTCAATGGTATCTCCGAAGCCCTCGTCCCCGTCGCTTTTGCGGGACAGGCGCAGGCGGGCCTTCAGGGGAGCGGCATAGGTCACGCCGCGCTCCTTGCACTCCTCCACCGTGTACTTCGGGTGATCCAGCGCGTAGTCCATGAATTCCAGGATGTGCTCTTCCCGGTTGTCGATGATGGGGAAGACACTCAGGAAGACAGCGGCCAGGCCGACCTTCTCGCGCTCGCTGTGCTTGACCTCCGCCTGCAGGAAGCGGTTGTAGGAGTCCAGCTGAATGCCCAGCAGGTCGGGCATGTCGACCAGCTTGGCGATCCGCGAGAAATTGTGGCGCTGGATCAGGTTGTTCTTGTTCAAGGAAGGTCCTCCCTGCTTGAAGATCCCGCAGGCATGGAGTATGCCCCGGGTTCAGGAGCTCTTGGGCTCCCGGTTCTGCTGTGCGAGCTGTGCGATCTGTGCTGCTGTTTCACCGGAGACAGAGCTGGCCGGATAGAGCGCTGCAAAGCCGCTCTATCCGGCCGATCCCTGGTATGCTTTTGCGTCGTGTCCGGCGATGATGCAGCCCCTTGCCCGTTGACTTCGTGAAACGAAGAATTCAAAGGCATGCGGGTACTCCCGCATGCCCACGGGAAAGGAACTACTTGATCTCGACGGTGGCGCCTTCGGCTTCGAGCTTTTCCTTGAGCTCGTTGGCCTCGTCCTCGGAGATCTTCTCCTTGACGGCCTTGGGGCATTCGTCCACGAAGGCCTTGGACTCCTTGAGGCCCAGGCCCGTGATCTCCTTGATCACCTTGATCACGGCGATCTTCTTGGCGCCCGCGGACTCCAGGATCACGTCGAACTCGGTCTGGACCGCGGCACCGCCGCCCTCGCCGCCGCCGCCGGCCATTACCGCCACGGGGGCCGCGGCAGAAACACCGAACTCATCCTCGATGGACTTGACCAGCTCGGAAAGCTGCACCACCGTCATTTCCTTGACCTGATCCAGGAAAGCCTGGGTATCGAACTCGGCCATTGTATTGCTCCTTGCTTCGTTTGTTACGCAGTTCTATTCGGCGGGCTTTTCTTCGCTGCCGCCTTCTTCCGCACTCTCGCCGGCGGCATCGGCCGCGGGCGCATCCGCCTTCTCTTCCGCCGGGGAGCCGCCTTCCGCCACGGCCGCGGCGGTCTCGGCACCCTGCTCTTCCATCTTCTCCTTCAGGGCGTTCAGCACGCGGGCGAAGGAAGCGGGGATGGCGTTGAGCGCACCGGCAAGCATGCCCAGAGCTTCCTCGCGGGTGGGCAGGCTTGCCAGGGTCTTGAGATACTCCCCGTCGAAGACCTCGGTCTCGTAGCCGATCTTCTTCATTTCCGGCTTGCCGTCGTGCTCCTTGGCGAAGTCACGCAGGATCTTGGCCGCCGCGGCTGCTTCGCCATAGGCGAAGGTCAGGGCCGTTGGGCCATTCAGATCCTGGCCGGCATCTTTCCAGGGGGTCTCGTCCAGGGCCAGGCGAATCAGGTTGTTCTTGACAACCTTGAACTCGGCATCGGCTCCGCGCAGGCGGCGGCGCAGGTCGGTCAGCGTCTCCACGTCCATGCCGGCATAGCCGGAGACGTAGACCACGCTGGAACGATCCAGCTTTTCGCCGACCTCCTTGACCGTGGCGATTTTTTCGGGTGTAGGCATGGGGTCCTCCTAGTTGCCGACAACGGCCAACGCGTCGGCCTTGTCAATCTTGATTCCGGGACCCATCGTCGAGCCAAGGGTGATCCCCTTGACGTACGTGCCCTTCGCTCCGGAAGGCTTCAGCCGGATTACGGTCTTGACGAATGCCTCGACGTTCTCCTGCAGCTTTTCCAGATCAAAGGACGCGCGACCCACCCCCACGTGGAGGATGCCGTACTTGTCGACCCGGAAGTCGATGCGTCCTGCCTTCACCTCGTTCACGGCCTTGGCAACATCCATGGTCACAGTCCCCACCTTGGGGTTGGGCATGAGACCACGAGGACCCAGAACTCGACCAAGCTTGCCGACTTCTCCCATGACGTCCGGTGTGGCAATCACGGAATCAAAATCGAGCCAGCCGTCCTTGATCTTCTGGACCTGGTCCTCCAGCCCGGCGAAATCGGCTCCCGCGTCGATGGCCTCCTTGGCCTTGTCCGACTTGGCAAGCACGAGCACCCGGACCGGTTTGCCAGTACCGTGTGGCAACGATACTGTCCCTCGCACGATCTGGTCCGCGTGACGCGGATCGACGCCGAGGTTCATGGTCACTTCAACCGTCTCATCGAATTTCGCCGTCGCACACTCCTTGACGAGGCTGCATGCCTCACCAATGGCGTAGTGCTTCAGTCGGTCGACCTTCGAATGAGCCGCATTGAAGCGCTTGGACCTTTTCATTGGGCTTTCCTGGCTAACCTATCTGTCTGTCTATCGATCGACTTCGATGCCCATTGCCCGGGCCGTCCCCGCGATGATCGCGGCTCCGGCTTCGAGGTCATTGGCGTTGAGGTCGCTTTTCTTGATCTCGGCAATTTCCTTGCACTGCTCCCAGGTGACCTTGGCCACCTTGTCGCGGTTGGGAACCGCGCTGCCCTTGTCGATGTTCGCCGCTTTCTTGAGCAGCGCCGAGGCGGGCGGGGTCTTGGTGACGAAGGAGAAGCTGCGGTCGGCGTATACGGTGATCACCACGGGGATCACCATGCCGCGCTGGTCCTGCGTCTTGGCGTTGTACTGCTTGCAGAAGTCCATGATGTTCACGCCGTGCTGGCCGAGGGCGGGACCGACGGGCGGGGCGGGCGTGGCGCCGCCCGCGGGCAGCTGCAGCTTGATGTAACCGGCAATTTTCTTCATGACTCGTCCTGTTTGACAACGCTCGAAGGCGCGGATTTGTGTTTTCTCTTCCTGCAGCCGTCACACAAAAAACGCCTGCTATGAAGCGGCATTACGCCCGTGACACGACTGCGGCACGGGCGTAATCCGGATACACGTAGACGCAGGGCGCCTTCGTGTTATTCTATGCTCTCCACCTGGGCGAAGCCCAGCTCCACCGGGGTGCTGCGGCCGAAGATGGAAACGGTCACCTTGAGCCGCTTCTTCTCCTCGTTGATTTCCTGCACCAGGCCGGTGAAATCGTTGAAGGGGCCGTCGGTCACCTTGACCGTGTCGCCGACCTTGAAACTGATCTGGATCTCCGGCTCTTCTTCGCCGGTGGTCCGTCCGATGATCCGCTTGACCTCCGCTTCCGAAAGCGGGTGCGGATTGTTGTCGGGACCGACGAAGTTGAGCACGCTGGGAGCTTCCAGCACGAAATGGCGGCTGTGCGGAGTCAGCACCATTTCGATGAACATGTAGCCCGGGAAGTTGACCACTTCCTTGACTTTCCGCTTGCCGCCCCGCATCTCGACCTTCTTCTCGGTCGGAATGTGGACGTTGAGGATCGCGTCCTCGAGACCCTCGCGGGCGGACTCCTCGAGCATGTAGCGCTTGACCTTCTCCTCCTGGCCGGTATACACCTGCATGGTGTACCACAGGGGACGGGGTCCGGTCTCCTCCGGAAGGACCTGCTGCTGCTCTTCCATGGCTTCTCCTCTCACTCGGCCGTGCTACAGCAACAGGCCGATGGCCTTGGACAGCACCCAGTCGAAGACGTAGATGATCGCGGCCAGCACGAAGGTCACGAAGAGCACCACCTGGGTGGATTCCTTCAGGACTTCCCAGGTAGGCCACTGGACCTTCTTCATCTCTTCCGAGACTTCTTGGAAGTATTGCGTCACTTTACTCATAAGATAGCAGGCCAGGAGGGACTCGAACCCCCAACCCACGGATTTGGAGTCCGTTGCTCTACCAATTCGAGCTACTGGCCTGTGGTTTCCGCTTCGACGCGGCCCTGGAGCCGCGAAATGAAAGGGCCGGGCGCCTTCCGTCGGGAAGGCGTCCGGCCTCATGTCTTACTCGATGATCTTGGTCACGACGCCGGCGCCGATGGTGCGGCCGCCTTCGCGAATGGCGAAGCGCAGGTCCTGCTCCATGGCGATGGGCGCGATCAGGTCCACGGACATTTCGACCGTGTCGCCCGGCTTCACCATCTGCACGTCGTCCGGAAGCGTCACCACGCCCGTCACGTCCGTCGTGCGGAAGTAGAACTGCGGACGGTAGCCCGTGAAGAAGGGCTTGTGGCGGCCGCCTTCGTCCTTCGACAGCACGTAGACCTTGCCCTGGAACTTCGTATGCGGCGTCACGCTGCCCGGCTTCACCAGGCACATGCCGCGAATGATCGCCTTCTTGTCCACGCCGCGCAACAGCAGGCCGACGTTGTCACCGGCCTCGCCCGTGTCCAGCAGCTTGCGGAACATCTCCACGCCCGTGCAGACCGTCTTGATGTCACTGTTCAGGCCGACCAGCTCCAGCTCGTCGCCCACGTTCACCACGCCACGCTCGATACGGCCCGTGGCCACCGTGCCGCGACCGGTGATCGAGAAGACGTCCTCGACCGGCATCAGGAAGGGCTTGTCGCGATCACGCTCCGGGGTCGGAATGTAGTCGTCGACCGCAGCCATCAGCTCCAGGATGCTCTTCTGCTTGTCGGCATTGCCGGGATTCGACAGGGCCTCCAGGGCGCTGCCCTGGATGATCGGAATGTCGTCGCCGGGGAATTCGTACTCGTTCAGCAGGTCGCGCAGCTCCATCTCGACCAGATCCAGAAGTTCCGGATCGTCGACGGCGTCGCACTTGTTCATGAAGACCACGATGCGGGGCACGCCCACCTGGCGGGCCAGCAGGATATGCTCACGGGTCTGCGGCATGGGGCCGTCCGTGGCGGCGACCACCAGGATCGCGCCGTCCATCTGGGCGGCGCCGGTGATCATGTTCTTCACATAGTCGGCGTGGCCCGGGCAGTCCACGTGGGCGTAGTGCCGATTGTCGGTCTGGTACTCGACGTGCGCCGTGGCGATCGTAATGCCGCGCTCCCGCTCCTCGGGGGCGTTGTCGATGGAATCGAAGCTGCGCATCTCCGCCAGGCCGCCCTCGCTGAGGGCCTGGGTGATCGCAGCGGTCAGCGTGGTCTTTCCGTGGTCGACGTGACCGATGGTGCCCACGTTTACGTGCGGTTTGGTCCGCTCGAATTTCTGCTTGGCCATCGCATACTCCCTATCTGCCCGAAAACCGGGCCACATGCCCCCGCGCACAAAGCGACGCCTGTCCTTTCCGACAGACGCGGACTTTCGCGGATCTCTCTGTTGTCAGTTCGGGTGACGCGCCGACCCCATGTCCGGGCTTCGACGCTCCGCGCAGTGGTGCGTCATCGGCCCCCAGGGCCGGCGCGCACAGTGCACGTTCCGATAAGTCAACCCGGGGACTAGCCCTGGGCTTTTTCCAGAATCGCTTCCGAGACGCTCTTCGGCGCTTCCTCGTAATGGGAGAATTCCATCGAGAAAACGGCGCGTCCCTGAGTGATCGAACGCAAGGTGGTGGCGTATCCGAACATTTCGGACAGCGGCACATTGGCGCGGATCACCTGGGCGTCGCGACGGGGATCCATACCGTTGATCCGGCCGCGACGCGAGTTGAGATTGCCCATCACGTCGCCCATGTAGTCGTCGGGAACGACGACCTCCACGCGCATGATCGGCTCCATGATGACCGGAGCGGCCTTGCGGGCGCCTTCCTTGAAGGCGATCGAGCCGGCAGTCTTGAAGGCCATTTCGCTCGAGTCGACTTCGTGGAAGCCGCCGTCATAGAGCGTGACCTTGATGTCTTCCATCGGATAGCCCGCCAGCACGCCATTCTTCATGGCGTCCTGGATGCCGGCCGAGGTAGGATTGATGAATTCCTTGGGAATCGTGCCGCCGACGATCTCGTTGACGAACTCGAAGCCCTTGCCCGGCTCATTGGGCTCCAGGCGGATCTTCACATGGGCGAACTGGCCATGGCCGCCCGTCTGGCGGACGAAGCGCTGATCCTGCTCGACCATCTTGGTGATGCATTCCTTATAGGCCACCTGGGGGGCGCCCACATTGCACTCGACCTTGAATTCCTTCTTCATGCGATCGATGAGGATTTCAAGGTGCAGCTCGCCCATGCCGGAGATGGTGGTCTGGGCCGTATCCGGATCCGTGCGCACCTGGAAGGTGGGATCCTCTTCGGCCAGCTTCTCCAGCGCCACGCCCAGCTTTTCCTGGTCGCCCTTGGACTTGGGCTCGACGGCAATGGCAATGACAGGCTCGGGGAAGGTGATCTTCTCCAGCACGACCGGCTTCTGCACGTCGCAGAGGCTGTCCCCGGTATGGATCTTCTTCAGGCCGATGGCGGCGGCAATGTCCCCGCACTTGACCTCTTCGATGTCCTCGCGCTTGTTGGCGGACATCTGCAGCAGGCGACCCATGCGCTCCTTGCGGCCGGTGGCCACATTGAGGATCGAGTCGCCGGTCTTGATCTTGCCGGAATAGACCCGGAAATAGGTCAGCTTGCCGACGAAGGGATCGGTCTGGATCTTGAAGGCCAGGGCCGCGAAGGGCGCGTTCTCGTCGCACTCGCGGGTCTCGGGCTCGTCCGTGTCCGGATGGTGGCCCTCCACCGAAGGCACATCCAGCGGACTGGGCAGGTAGTAGCAGATGGCGTCCAGCAGGCGCTGCACACCCTTGTTCTTGAAGGCGCTGCCGCACATGGCGGGGACAATGCTCATGTCCACCGTGGCGGCGCGAATGGCGGCGCGGATCTCGTCTTCGGGGATCTCCTCGCCACCGAGGAATTTCTCCATCAGCTGGTCGTCGTAGTCGGCGACCGCCTCCATCAGCTTCTCGCGGTACTCGTCGGCAATCTCCCGCATGTCGTCGGGAATCTCGACTTCCTCGAAAAGGCTGCCCATGCTCTGCTCGTTGTAGAGCACGGCGCGCATGCTGATCAGGTCGACAATGCCGGTGAAGATGTCTCCGGCGCCGATGGGAATGGTGATCGCCACGGGATTGGCGCCCAGGCGACGACGCATGGCATCGAGCACGGCATAGTAGTCGGCGCCGGTGCGGTCCATCTTGTTGACGAAGGCGATGCGGGGGACATTGTACTTGTCCGCCTGGCGCCAGACCGTCTCGGACTGGGGCTCGACGCCGCCGACGGCGCAGAAGAGCGCGACGGCACCGTCCAGGATTCGCAGGCTGCGCTCGACTTCGGCAGTGAAGTCGACGTGACCCGGGGTATCGATGATATTGATATGGTGGTCATTCCAGGAGGTGCTGATGGCCGCCGAGGTAATCGTGATACCACGGGACTTCTCCTGCTCCATCCAGTCCATGACGGCGCCGCCTTCATGGACCTCACCCATCTTGTGCACGCGCCCCGTGTAATACAGGATACGCTCACTGGTCGTGGTCTTGCCGGCATCGATGTGAGCCATGATGCCGATGTTGCGGGTGGATTTGAGGGTTTCCTGGAAACTCATTTCGAGCTCAAGACCTTTCTATGACCGCCGTTACCAGCGGAAGTGGGCAAAAGCCTTGTTGGCTTCGGCCATGCGATGGACATCTTCACGCTTACGGAAGGCGCCGCCCTCTTTCTTGGCGGCAGCCATCAGCTCGTTGGCGAGACGATGGGAAAAATTCTTGTCGCCACGCTCGCGGGCGTAGCTGATGACCCAGCGAATCGCCAGCGCCGTCTTGCGGGCGGGGCGAATCTCGACGGGCACCTGGTAGGTGCTGCCACCGACGCGGCGACTCTTGACCTCCAGCACAGGCTCCACGTTGCGGATGGCCTGGGTGAAGACCTCGATTCCCTCTTCGCCCATCTTGTCCTTGACCATGTCGATGGCGCTGTAGAACTGCCGTTCGGCGACGCTCTTCTTGCCGCCGTACATCATGGCGTTGATGAACTTGGTGGCCAGCGTGGAGCTGAACTTGGGATCAGGTAGAATCACTCGCTTCGGGGGTCGACGTCTGCGCATAGGTGCTTCCTGCGTTCCTTAAAAGCCCTGGGGCTTGCTTGACTTACTTGGGCTTCTTGGTGCCGTACTTGCTGCGGCCCTGCTTGCGGCCGTCCACGCCGCTGGCGTCCAGGGAACCGCGGACGATGTGGTAGCGGACACCGGGAAGATCCTTGACACGCCCGCCGCGCACCAGCACGATGCTGTGCTCCTGCAGGTTGTGCCCTTCGCCGGGAATGTAGGCCGTGACTTCGATGCCGCTGGTCAGGCGCACACGGGCAATCTTCCGCAAAGCCGAATTGGGCTTCTTGGGGGTGGTGGTCTTGACCTGGGTGCAGACGCCGCGACGCTGCGGACAACGCTTGAGCGCGGGGCTGTTCTGCTTGGCTACGGCTTTCTTCCGGCCCTGGCGGACCAACTGGCTGATCGTCGGCACTTCTGCCCTCCAAAATTTGCAAGCCCCAAGATTAACACAGAGCCTTTGGACATGCAAGGAACCCGCAGTCTCAATTCGGCGGAATCTTGGAGAAAAAGCCTCTTAGGTCGAGAGTGCGTAACGATTCCAACGACAGCGCACCCTCGACTCCGTCGCCAGTACACCCTCGATTCCGTCGCCAGCGCACCCTCGATTCCGTCGCCAGCGCACCCTCGATTCCGTCGCCAGCGCACCCTCGATTCCGTCGCCAGTACACCCTCGATTCCGTCGCCAGTACACCCTCGATTCCGCCGCCAGTGCACCCTCGATTCCGTCGCCAGCGCACCCTCGATTCCGCCGCCAGTGCACCCTCGATTCCGTCGCCAGCGCACCCTCGACTCCGTCGCCCCCGCGCAGGCGGGGGCCTATCTTGGCACGGCTCCCCTTCCAGTCCAACTTGACCGTTCAACGAAGCGACCAATCGCCACACGGCTCTAGCCTGGTGCCTTCGGAAAGATGGGCCCCCGCCTGCGCGGGGGCGACTGAAACGGGGGTGCGGAAAGGATGCTGGTTGAATCCTCGTGATCCCCGCTTTTGCAGGGATGACGGTGCGGGAAGCGTGAGCGGCGGACTTGGGGCGCGGCGTGTCTGGGTCCGTGGTTGCCGGAGAGTCAGGGTCCACTCCAGGGTGCGCAACAGTCCCTCCTCTTGCCTTTGTTCGGCCATTCTGCCTACTTCGCCCTGATCACGAATGCCATAACAGGAGACTTGCAGACCATGCAGCAGATTCTTGCGAACCTGGGGATCAAGGAGATCAACCCGGGCGCTTCCACCGGAGCCGAATGGCTCGACTGCAGCGGCACCGCCCTCGACAGCTTTTCCCCCGCCAGCGGCCGGAAAATCGCCACCGTGACCCAGTGCGAAGTCGACGAATACGAGAAAGTGATGGAGGCCGCCGCCTCCGCCTTCAAGGAATGGCGCATGGTGCCCGCCCCGGTGCGCGGCGAGGTGGTGCGCCAGATCGGTGACGCCCTGCGCCGTCACAAGGAAGACCTGGGCGCGCTGGTCTCGCTGGAGATGGGCAAGATCAAGCAGGAAGGCCTGGGCGAGGTCCAGGAGATGATCGACATCTGCGACCTGGCCGTCGGCATGTCCCGCCAGCTGCACGGCCTGACGACCCACAGCGAGCGCGCGAAGCACCGCATGTACGAGCAGTGGCACCCGCTGGGCATCGTCGGCGTGATCTCGGCCTTCAACTTCCCCGTCGCCGTCTGGGCCTGGAACACCATGCTGGCTCTGGTCTGCGGGGACACGGTCGTCTGGAAGCCCTCCAGCAAGACCCCGCTGACCGCCGTGGCCTGCCAGAAGATCGCCGCCGACGTGATCCGCGCCAACGGCTATCCCGAAGGCATCAGCAACCTGGTGATCGGCCGCGGCGCGACCATCGGCGACCGCATGTCCCATGACCCGCGCCTGCCGCTGATCAGCGCTACGGGCTCGACCCCCATGGGCAAGAAGCTCGGCGCCATCGTCGGCGGACGCCTGGGCCGCGCGATCCTCGAGCTGGGCGGCAACAACGCGATCATTGTCACACCGGACGCCGACATGAGCCTGGCGATCCCCAACATCGCCTTCGGCGCCGTGGGCACCGCCGGCCAGCGCTGCACCTCGACGCGCCGCATCATCGCCCATTCGAGCATCGTCGACAGCCTGGTCGACAAGCTGAAGGCGGCCTACGCCACGGTGAAGATCGGCGATCCCCTGGACGAGAGCACGCTGATGGGTCCGCTCATCGACAAGGGCGCGGTGCAGGATATGCAGAACGCCATCAAGCGCGTCGGCGAAGAAGGCGGCGAGATGGTCTGCGGCGGCGAGGTGCTGGACGGCCCGGGCTACGAGAGCGGCTGTTTTGTCACACCGGCCATCGCCCGGGTGAAGAACGAGTTCGCCATCGTCCAGGAAGAGACCTTCGCGCCCCTGCTCTATGTCATGTCCTACGACACGCTGGACGAGGCGCTGGCCCTGCACAACGACGTGCCCCAGGGCCTGTCGAGCTCGATCTTCAGCAACAACATGATCGAGACGGAGACCTTCCTGTCCCACATGGGCAGCGACTGCGGCATCGCCAATGTCAACCTGGGCACTTCCGGCGCCGAGATCGGCCTGGCCTTCGGCGGCGAGAAGGAGACCGGCGGCGGCCGCGAGTCCGGCAGCGACGCCTGGAAGCTCTACATGCGTCGCCAGACGAACACGATGAACTGGAGTGGTGAGACCGCTCTTGCGCAAGGAATAAAATTCGACCTTTGACCGTAAGGGTCGATCGCGATCGACCCCTACGATGACTCCCGCGTATACGAAAGGCCCCCGCACGCCGCGGGGGCCTTTTCTTTTCCGCGTGAAATCGTGATCCGCGATCGCGTCAAACGGGCCGGACCCTCGTAAGGGTCGATCGCGATCGACCCCTACCGCAAGGCCGTCACACGGAAGGCGCCGAAGCCTTCTGCCGGCGCGGGCAGGACAAGCTCCGTCTGGGCCGTCACCTGGCAGGGCAGGAAGGCGTCGCCGTCCGTGGAACACAGCAGCTCGTACTGCGAAGCGCCGGCGACGGCATCCCAGTGGAGCCGCAATCCGCCGTCCGGCAGCCGGGCGATCTGCAGCAGAGGCGCCGCAAGGGGCGCATCCTGTGTGACATGGAAGCGGTACTCCGCCCGGCTCTCGTTGAAGAAGTCGCTTGAATCCAGGGCCAGGATCTCGTAGTCGATCACGCTGCCCAGCGGCTGGGCGGGGATCTCCGCCGTATACCAGTCGTTGGCCCCGGCCGCCAGCGAGAGCTCGAGCGCGGCGCCCTCGTCGACCCGGTAGCGCAATACGGCCAGCAGGATGCCGCAGTCGTCGAGCAGGCGACACGCGACCTCGTAGGGGGCGTCGGACACGGCCGTGTCCGCCAGCGGATCATGGACGATCCGGGGGGCCTCCTGGTCCAGGTCGCAGCCCACCGGTTCGGGAACGGCCGCCAGCGCGGCGCCGGCGTCCAGCCGCCCGTATCCGGTCTGCGTGTCGAAGCCCTGCGGCCCCATGTCGACGGCCGTATCACGCAGCAGCTGGTAGAGCGCGCCCGTGTCCAGCCCGGGATTCAGCGACTTGATCAGCCCTGCCACTCCCGCCGCGTGGGGCGTGGCCCCGCTGGTGCCGCCCATCGAGTTCGTATACCCGCCGACCACCGCGCTGCGCAGCTTGCAGCCCGGCGCCATCAGGTCCAGGTCGCTGCCGTAGTTGCTGCCCCACCACCATTCGCCGTCGCAGCTCGTGGGCGACTTGCGCTCGTTGCAGGGGCTGAGCGCTCCCACGGCGAAGGCCTCCGGGTAGCGCGCCGGGTAGTTGACGACGCCCAGGTCGTCGTTGCCGGCGGCGGCGAAGACTGCCGTGCCCGTGTCGTGGGCCAGCCGGATCACGGTGTCGAAGGCCGTGGTGTATCCTCCTCCGCCGAGGCTCATGCTGATCACGTCCGCGCCGTGATTCATCGCCCACCAGACGCCGTCGATGATGTCGCTCGTGCTGCCCTGGCCGGAAGCGGCCATCACCTTGACCGGCATCAGGCGCGCCTGCCAGTCGACGCCGGCGGATCCTTCCGGATTGTCGCTCAGGGCCGCGGCCAGCGAGGCGCAGGCCGTTCCGTGGTCGTGGTCGTCGTCGGCAAGGGCGTCGTCGTTGACCAGGTCGATGCCCGGCACGAGCTTGGCCGCCAGGTCGGGGTGATCCAGGTCGATGCCCGTGTCGAGAATGGCAATCGTGAGCCACTCGGCGCCCGTGCTCAGCTCCCAGGCCGCCTCGGCGTTGATGTCGACACCGGGCTGCCCCTGTCCGGGCCACTGGCCGGTATTGTGCAGCCCCCACTGCAGGGAGTAGTCCGGGTCCTGCGGACTGAGCTGGATCTCCACCAGCCAGTCCGGCTCGGCCACTTCCACTTCCGGCTGGCTCTGCCACCAGGCCAGCTCCTTCTCCAGGTCGCTCCCCGGCGCCAGTTCCAGCACCAGGTCCCGTTCGAGGCCGCTGCCTTCGGCTCCGCGCGGATCTCGCAACAGGCTGCGCGAATGGATCACGCGCTTCCCGGCGCGGGCCTCAAGGGCCGGCCGGTCGGCAAGACTGGCTGCCGCTTCCCCGCGCAGGCGCAGCAGGATCCGGTCGCGGACCCAGGGCGGGGCCTTGCCGGGCTGTTCGGCCCAACCGGGCAGCACGGAAGGGTCGATGGGTCCCGTCGCGTCGATGTGCCCCGCCGAAGCGACGACCGCGAAGCACAGGAGACCCGGAAGAGTCGTATACATGCTGGCTCCCAAGAAAGGACGCCCGCTCCTGGCGGAACGGGCGTCCTGTAGTTGATCCCTTGCGTGATCCCGCTTCTGTCGGCTAGCGCGTTCGCGAGATCCCGCTGGGGGTGGTCTTGGCGGGCATCACAGGTCCCATCATGTCACGGGAGGACTGTACGGCCTCCAGTCCGCGCAAGCTCGACACGGGCAGGCGGTCCTGCTGGCGCGGGTGCTCGCGGATCTTCGCCGGTCCCGTCGCGCGCGCCGTCGGGAAACAATCCACTTCGGCGCGATGGAAGCGACCGTCATTCGTCACCGTGGCCACGATGTACTCGCCGACGCTGGAATCGACCGTGGCGAGAAGCGTGCCGCCGCCGAAGTCGTAGGCCATGTCGGACTCGTAGATCGAGACCTCGGCACCCCCGAAGGGATCCCAGGAGATCCGCACCTGGTTGCCGGGCAGCTTGGTTGCCGTGATCTCGATGGGATCGCAGGGTCCCGGCGTGCGACAGATCTCGACGTCGTCGATGTACCAGGTGTCGCCGTTCTCGCCGCCGTAGAAGAAGCTGACGGCCACGGAATCGGGCAGGCTGTCCAGATCGGCCGTGATATGGCCCCAGGCCGGGGCGGTTTCCCAGAACAGCGTGTCGCTGATGTCAAAACCATAGAGGAAGTCCAGGGTGTCCTCCTCGACGCCGTATACGAGCAGGAAGTGCTCGCGAGTGTCGGCGGGGAAGGACTGGGTGTTGGCGAAGCCCCACTGCAGGTTGTCCAGGCCGGCATTGTCGACGAAGGTGTAGAGCTCGGAAGCCGCCGTGTCCCCTTCGGCGGTGTAGGGATGGCCGACGAAGGGCGTCGGACGATCAAAGCCGCCGCTGAAGAAGAACCAGCTGCCGCCCAGAATGTTGGTGTCACCGGTGGCCTCGACGAACCAGTCCAGCTCGTCGGGAGCGCCGACCCAGTCGTTGGTCAGGAACTCGCACTCGCTGCTCCCGGCGATCACGCCGAACTCGGTGGTCAGGCGCGCCGCCTGGTCCCAGTCGACGAAGACCGTGGTCGTATCACGGAAGACCGTGTCGGCCATGGAATTGAAAGTGACCGTGATCTCGACGCTGTCGCCGGGCGCGACCACCGCGGGCAGGCCGGCAGCGCTGGCGCTGTAGTGCGCCGGATTGCCGACGGCAACGCTGTTGACCGTGGCGTCCAGCTGGCCGGTGTTGATGGCGTGGAAGGTGCCGCTCACATCCATGCCGTTCTCGATCCGTCCCAGGTCCTGGAAGGTCGGTACGACGACGATGTTCCCGGGAGGAGTCTCCGTGTAGCAGATGTCGACTTCCAGCACCTGGTCGCCGCGGCCGGTGAACCACCAGCCCCAGGCTTCCGGGTACTCGTTGTACATCTGGGATCCGACGGAAACGCCAGAGGTGCCCAGGATCGCCAGCTCATCCGTGCCTTCCGTGTCCGGCAGGAATTCCCAGACGATGTGGAAGGGAACGCCGGCCGAGCAGCTGTAGTTGAGCGGCGTAAGGTCGACGACGTCGTAGGCGCCGAAGGCAGCGGCGAAACCGTCCGTCGTGACATCCAGCGGGCCGGCCAGGATGGCGTCGGGCTCGCCCGCGAGATCGCTGTAGATCCAGGTGCGCAGGGTGCCGTCATGGGCAATGGCGGGCGTGGCGTTGGCGTTGTAGTACTGCGCGCGCATGGTCTCGACGTCCCCGTCGGCGGCGGGAGTGATGAAATGCGCCACCCGGCGGATTTCCACTTCGTTGACCGCGTCGATGACAGGGAAGGTCGCGTAGAAGGTGATGCCGCCCTGGCTCTGCCAGTAGGCGAAGGTATCGCAGTTGCCGTCGTCCACGCAGTCGTAGATCGCCTCGAAGCCCTCGAGGTCGTCCGAATGCAACACGCGCTTGCTGACCCCGTCGCCGATGGTGGCAAACATGACCGCGGCGGTGATGCCGGAATGACCCAGGCCCAGGGCGTGTCCCAGCTCGTGGAGCACGACGCTCTGCAGGTCGTAGCTGCCCGAAGGCGGCGCGCCGGCCAGGTCGTTCCAGACATAGTTATCGAAGACCTGCATGTTCCATTCGATGGTCTCGCCGGGAGCGCTGGTCAGGTACCAGCTCTGGGTCACGGCCAGCGCCGTGAGGTCCGATCCGGCGCGGAAGATGTCGTTGCCGTCGGCGGGCATCCCCGACAGGTCGTCCAGCGCGGTCTTGCTGTTGGTGCCGGCATTGTTCCAGGCGAAGCAGCTGCCGTCGATGACGCTCCAGGTACTGGCCGCCGCATCGATGCGCGCGGCGGGCAGGGTGGAGGTGTTCACAGTGAAATCGACCACGCGCGGGGCGGGAAGGTAGTTCCAGTTGTTGCCTAGTAGGGCGTAGGCCATGGCCTGGGAGGCCACCAGGCTCGCGCCCAGGAAGAGGATCGTCTTCTTCATCTTATCGCTCCTCTCCGCTGATCAGGTTCTCCAGGCGCGCGAGCACGGTGCCGTAGGGCAGGTGGTGGTGGTGATCGTCGTGATCCACGGCGAAGGTGTGGCTGTGCGCCATGCCATTCTCGACGGTGATCGCCCCGTACTCCCAGCCTGTCAGCCAGAGGGCCTCGGTTCCTTCCTTGTCGTACAGGAAGAACAGCCCCTCGTCGCCGGGCTCCAGCGCGGGCGTGTCGCTGACCTTCATGGTGTACTCGCCCTTGATCCCGCCGGGCCAGGTCACCAGCAGCTCGCCGGGGGCGGAGCCCTTGTAGCGGTCCTCGATGGACAGGCGGGCCTGCGTCATCACGGGGTAGGTCGGGTGGTCGTAGACGTAGGTGATCTCCTGCACGCTGGCGTAGACGATCTCCTGCGACAGGTCGACCATCTCCTGGTCGCTGACGGCGCGCTGCAGGGCAGTGCCTCCGGCAGCCAGGCCCAGGACCAGAAGGGGCATCAGGAACTTTTTCATGGAACTCCTCGCTTTACAATGCTCAATGGGTGAACGTGTCTGCCTGCCCTGCGGAGTCTTCGCCCCTTCGCGAAGGGTCGCTAGAAGAATCCGGCTGATCGGGTCAAGGGTTGGGTGAATCAAGGATACATTGGTCCCCTTGCCCTGGCAAGGAAAAAGCATTGCCGCAAAAGGAAGCTCCTGGTGTCGGGTATCCGCCGCTCAACCACCCTCGGACTGTGGCTGGCACTGCTGGCGGCATCGGGACCCGCCTGGACAGCCGATCCGGAGGACTGGGGCCATGAGAGCCTCTCTCTTCTGGTGGAGGGCTTGCGCAAGGCGGAAGTCCCGGGGGCGGACCTGCAGGACCTGTTTCCCCGTCCAGGGCATTTTCCCGCCTTGCGGCTTCCTTCGAACTGGCCGGACGATGCTCCGCGCCTCCTGCCCCGCTGGACGCGGTGGGCGAGCGGTACTCGCCTGGAACTGAGAAACGACCTGCTGCCCCTGCTGGACGAGCGCGCCCTCCGCGCCCGGGAGCGGGACCCCCTGCAGCAGGTGATGAGCGGCAAGGAACGCAGCTCCGGGGCCGAAAGCCTGGCGCTCCGCTGGCGGATACGCGGGGAGGCGCGGGATCTCGACGCCGCGCGGGCCTACCTGCTGGCGATTCCTCCCCCGGCCCGCGTCAGCGGTCCGGAAGGCGCCCGGGACAGCGACTGGGGAGACTGGATCGCCGCTTCCGGCGTGCTGCGCAACTATTGCCTGGCCTACGACCTGCTGCGGGAAAGCCTGTCTTCCGGGGAGCGGGCGGCCATCGAAGGGCAGCTCGGCGCCATGGCCCACCAGATGCATCGCTGGCTGCCGCTGGCCACTCCCAACAATCACGCCAGCATCATCGGCGGGGCGCTGATTGTCGCGGCCCTCACCCTGTCCCAGGACAACGGACGGCATGGCAGCACACCCGCGGATTGGCTGGAGAGCGGCAGCGAGGCCATCCGCCGGGGCCTGGCCATGCTGGACCGGGACGGATCCTACCGCGAGGGCCCCTACTACTCCGACTTCCTGGCCCGTGACCTGGTGCCGGTCCTGGCAGTGGTGCGCCACGCCCTGGGAGTCGATGTGCTCGCCGGCGGAGTGTTTCCGCTCTGGATCCGCTGGATGCTCGACCTGATGCGACCCGACGGCACGGCCCCCTTGACGGATGACGGCTGGATCGAGCCCTCCCTGTGGCCCTGGCTGCTCGCCGATCGCCCGGAAAGCGGCGCCGAGATCAGCTGGCGCATGCTCGAGCGCGCGGCGACCTGGAGCGACTCCGACAACCTGCCGGAGGTCCTGCTCGCGGCCCGACCGGCGGCTCCGCGTGCTCCTCGACGCCCTCCCTTCGCCGCCTATCCACGAAGCGGCAGCGTCGTGTTGCGGAGCGACTGGAGTCCCGAAGGACTGTACGCTCTTTTCCAGGCCGAACCCGCCGACAGGCTGGCAGGCTACCACGAGCACCAGGATGCCCTGGGCCTGACGCTGTCGGCGGCAGGCGAAAACTGGATCGTCGCTCCCGGCTACGGCCGCGGGGGCAGCCGCAACACGCGCCACGAATCCCTGACCCGGCCCCGCGCGCAGAATGTCCCGCTGCTCGACGGCAAAGGGCCGGATCCCAATCCCGTATACGGCGACCCCGAGGGAGCGCGCGGCCTGCTGGCCCTGGACAGCCCCTCCCTGGACTGGAGCTCGGCCTTGGCGACGATCCGCGGGCAGAGCCTGCGGCGCGATGTAGTACAGATCGCCGGGCAGGCCGTGCTGGTGCTGGACCGCCATCCCTCCGCCGCGCCGGAGGACGGCCCCCTTGGCCAGCGCTGGCGCGGCCGGGGCGACTGGCACAGGCTGGATGAGCGCAGCGGCGAATGGCGCCGCAAGGGGCGGCGGCTCCAGCTGCATCAACTCTTGCCCAGGCCGGCCCGTCTGCGGGAACGCCGGGAACTCGGCAGCCGGGACTGGTTCTCCTGGGAGCGGCAGGAGGTGGTCGAGCTGGAGCAGCCGGTCCGCGAAGGCGGCAGCCTGCCTGTGCTCTTCCTCCCGCGAGATGCAGGGGGCGCAGGTCTCCGCCTGCGCGAGGGGCCGGAGGGTCCGGGCCTCGCCCGCTGGCGCCTGCAGTCCGCAGAGGGCGAGGGCTGGATCCTGCACTCCTCCGCCGGCGCCCTGAACATGGCGGCGCTCAGGCAGACCCTGCCGCAGCTGTCCGATGAGCTGGTGCTGGAGCTGCTCGCGGCGGCCAGGGAGCCGTCCCTGCTGCTCTGCTGGCAAGAGCTTCAGGGGCGGAGCAGCGTGTTCCTCGCCGGACTGGAAAGCGGTGACACACGCATTTGGATCAAAGACTCCGGCGGCACCTGGCGGATGGATGCGCCCTTCGAAGACGCGGGGGCGGCTGGCCCGCCCAGCGGCTTTCGCGAGAGTATCCGCGGCATGCGCCCTCCCGGGATCCGTGTGAGACACGCTGCGGAAAAGGATCCCGCGGCGGCGCTGCGCAGGCTGGCCCGCCTTCGGGAGGGCGGCATTCCTCCCGGCACGGAGCTGCAGGCAGAGGCGCAGGCCGAGGCCATCGAGGCCTTCACCGGGGCCGGCGAGCAGTGGCTCGCCGGCCACTCCCTCGGCGACAGCCTGGACGCCCTGCAGGCCCTGAAGCTGGGCACCGCCCTGCTGGGCCAGCAGTATGACGCCGGGGATGCCGCGCAGCTGCGCCTGCCGCTGCGCTGGCGCAGGCCCCTCGGCCGGGAGGGCGGCCTGGAGCTCGACCTGGGCCTGCGTCTCGGCCCGGGGCACAACCAGGTCGTCGACTCCCGTCTCACGCGCGCGCAGGGCGCACGGCGGCAGCGTCTGTCCTTCGAGCAGCTGCAGAAAGGCGAAGAGCACACACGGCTCGAGCTGGAGGACGGGAACGACTACGCCAGCGTCGAGTATCACAGCCAGCCAGGCCCGGACGCGGCCGCCCTGAGGCTCGAGAGGCGGGAGGAGCATCGCCTGACGCAGCTTGTCTCACACGGGGAAAGCTCGGGCCGGCACCGCACGGCCTGGAGCCGCTGGCAGGGAGCACAACGGCTGGAGGCTTCCCTGGGCGAGAACGCGCCGGGACGGTGGAGCCTTGGGCTGGCGGGCAGCCGGGGACAGGGAATCGGCCGCCTCTCGCTGTCCGGTCGCTGGGTCCGCGAGCGTCCCGCCGAGCGACTGCTGAGCGGCCGCCTCGCGCTCGCGCCCGGCGCCTCGCTCTACGAGGTTTCGCTCGAGGACCGGGCCGGGGACAGGCTGGCCGGCCTTCTGCTCCAGCCCGCCTGGCGAGAGGGCAGCGCCAGCCTGAGCCTCGGCGGCAGCGCCCTGCAGGAGGGCACCCTGGGCTTGCGCGGCCGCAGCGGCCCCTGGAAGCTGCGCCTCGCATCCGCCCTGCAGCTGGAGAAGCGGCCGCGCCTGGAGGACGAGTTCCTCGAGCTGGGGCTGCGTCGCGGGCCCGTGTTAAGGGATCGCTTCTCCCTGCGGGCCCTGCCGAAGGAAGGCGCTGTATCACGCTATCGGTTGCGGCTGCAGCGGGACCGGGAAGGGGCGGATCTGCGCCTCAGCGGCGCGCTGCTCGGGCATCACCCGCTGCGCGGCCCGCAGGATCTTGGGGCCGGCGCGGGCATCGGTTGGAGGGCAGGACACCTCACCGTCGACCTGGACCTTGTCCGGCCGCAGGAAGGCGAAGCCGGACTGGCGCTGCGCCTGGAACGGAAGTCGATCCTGCTGGAAGGCGAAGGGGAATGGACCTCGCAGGGCCTGCGCTGTTGGTCGCTGCGCCTGGGCAACAGCCAGGGCCAGGCCATCGAACTGCGCCGCGAGGGCGAGGCGCGCTGGCTGGTCGGAAGCGTCGTCTGGCAGTGGTGATGGCCGAGGCTCAGGCCCGGTAGACCTCTTCCCCGGCGGCCCAAGTGCGCCGAATCGGCAGGCTCAGCAGCTGCTCCGGCTTGAGAGCGGCGGGATCCGCGCCCAGCAGCACCAGGTCGGCGTCCATGCCGGCGGCCAGGGAACCGCGGCGGTCTTCCCAGCAGGCAGCTTCCGCGGCGTCCGTCGTCAGGCCGCGCAGCAGGCGGTCTACGCCGAGCGCTTCCTGCGGATCCAGCAGCTTCAGCCCGCCATAGCTGAGCTGGGTCGAGCCGTAATACAATGTGAGACGCGGATCCAGTTTCTCCACCGGCCAGTCGGAGCCCAGGGGCAGGCAGAGTCCCAGGCGGTCGAAGCTGCCCCAGATGAAATTGAGCAGCTGGTCCTCGCGGGTGAAGCGCGCCTCGAAACCGTCCTGGTCGCCGGCGCAATGCACCGGCTGCAGACTGGGCAGGATGCCCAGTTCGGCGAAACGCGGAATGTCCTCCCGGCGGACCATCTGCGCGTGCTCGATGCGGTGGCGGCGGCCCTTGACCGGCAGGCCGTCGCGATCCATGCGCTCGTAGATGTCCAGCATCTCGCGCACCGCGCGGTCGCCGATGGCATGGACCGCCAGGCGCCAGCCGGCCTCGGCGCCGCGGCGCATGAAGGCCTCCATGACGGGAATCTCCGCCACCAGGGTACCCTGCCCGCCGGAGAGATAGCGGCCATGGATCGCCGCCGTGCTGCTGCCCAGCGCGCCGTCGCTGAAGAGCTTGAGCGTGTCCATGCGAAAACGGGGCTCGTCGATGGGATCGTAGCCGAAGACGCTCTCGCCCAGGTTCTTCATGTCGATCAGCCAGCCGTGGATCGCCAGCTTCAGCCGCCCTTCCTGCACCAGTTCCCGGTAGGCCGGAAAAAGGTTGAGGCGAATGTTCTCGTCCGTCGCCGTCACGCCCAGGCTGAAGGCATGTTCCTGGGCGCGCAGAATGCCGGCCTTGATCTCTTCCGTCGTCGGTGCGGGTTTCAGGGAACTGACCAGGCCGGCGGCGTTCTCCCGCAACAGGCCTGTGGGATTCCCGGCGGCATCGCGGTCGATGCTGCCGCCCGGCGGATCCGGCGTGGAAGCGTCGATGCCGGCGCGCTTGAGCAGGTCGCTGTCCACCAGCACGCTGTGCAGGTCGTTGGTGTCGATGTATACGGGAGTGCCCTGCGCCGCGTCGCGGATCTCCTCCGCGGTGGGCAGGGGCTTGTATCGTGTGACATGAACGCCGTAGCCCAGCACCCAGCCGCTGCGCTGGTCCGGTCCGCCCCGCTGCCGGACGCGGGCGGCCTGCGCCGCGATCCGCTCGAGCAGGTCGTCCTTGTGATCCAGGTCCGATGCGTCCAGGTAGTCGAGGAACTCGCCGCCCATCCAGGTATGGGTGTGGGCGTCATGGAAGGCCGGCATCAGGAAGCCGCCTTCGCAGTCGACGGTCGGCAGCTCGCCGCCTTCCGGCAGCCGGCCGCTGGCGACCGACTGGATCACGCCCCCGGCCACGTGGACCAGCGCGTCTTCGATGCGCTTTCCCGAACGGGGGTCGAAGGCAAGGCAGTTGTGCAGCAGGAAGGAAGCCATGGTCATTCTCCTCGATCGAAATCGGGACGACTGATGCGGCGGATCGACAAGGCCCTGCCGCTGTCCGGATCCACCTGGATCACAGCGCCCTGGATGCGCGGCTGCCCCTGGGCCTCTTCGTACTTGTGCGGCGTCTGGTAGAGGAAGCGGCGCAGGGCGACTTCCGTCTTCATGCCGATCACGCTCTCGTGGCAGCCGGTCATGCCGGCGTCGGTCAGAAAGGCCGTGCCGCCGGGCAGCAGGCGCTCGTCGGCCGTCTGGGTGTGGGTATGCGTGCCGATCACCGCCGCCACCTTGCCTTCCAGGTGCCAGGCCAGGGCCATCTTCTCCGCGGTGGCCTCGGCGTGAAAATCGACGAAGATCACCAGCGGCCAGCCCTTGCTCTCCGCTTCCTTCCGCAGGCGATCGACTTCCTGCGCCGCGGCGCGGAAGGGGCAATCGATGGTCGGCAGGTAGACGCGGCCCTGCAGGTTGAGCACGGCGACGCGCACTCCGCCCGGCGCCATCTTGACCAGGCTTCCGCGGCCGCTGCAGCCGGGCGGATAGTTGAAGGGGCGCAGCAGGTCCTGCTCCTGCTTGAGCAGGGGGTGGATCTGGTAGCGGTCCCAGGTATGGTTGCCGCCGGTGATCACATCCGCTCCCGCCTTGCGCAGGCGCTCGAGCAGTCCCTGGTTGAGGCTCTTCCCGCCCCAGGCGTTCTCGCCGTTGACAATGCAGAAATCGGCGCTGCAGTCGTGCTTCAGGTCCGGCAGGTGGCTCTCGACGGCCTCCATTCCCGGGGCCCCGACCACGTCCGCGATGAACAGCAGGGTCAAGGGCATCAGTGCGCCAGCTCGATGCTGCGGAATTCGCGCACGGCGCTGACACGGATCTGTCCGGGATAGAGCACTTCGCGCTGGATGCGCTGGGCGATGCCGTGCGCCAGCTCGTCCAGGTCCTCGTCTTCGAGCAGGGTGTGGGAGACGACCACGCGCAGTTCGCGCCCCGCCTGGAGCACATAGGCCCGCTCGACGCCTTCGACGCCGGTGGCAATGGCCTCGATCTCTTCCAGGCGCTGCACGTAGCTGTGGATCTCCTCGTCGCGCACGCCGGGGCGGGCGGTCGAGACCTGCACCGCGATCTGCAGCAGGCTGGCCAAAACTGTATCACGGGAATGGCCGGCGCCCAGGCTGCGGATCGCCTCCTCGATGACCGGGCTTTCGCCGTACTTGCGCACCAGGTCGGCGCCCAGTTCCGTGCTCTTCTTCTCCGCATAGCCGTCGACGGACATGCCGACAGCGTGCAGAAGGCCGGCGCGGCGCACCTGGCGCGGGTCGGCGCCCAGCTCGGTGGCCAGGATGCCGGCGATGGTCGCCACTTCCTTGCAATGGGTCAGCACGTTCTGGCCCCAGGAATTCTTGAAGGCCAGGCGGCCCAGGCAGAGCACCAGTTCCGGGTGCAGGCCGTGGACACCCAGGTCGAGCATGGCCTGTTCGCCGATCTCGCGGACCGCGTCGTCCATTTCCTCCACCGTGGTGGCGTAGACTTCCTCGATGCGGGCGGGGTGGATGCGGCCGTCGTTGAGCAGGCGCTCCAGGGTGATGCGGGCCGTCTCGCGGCGCAGGGGATCGAAACTGGAGAGCACGATCATCTGCGGCGTGTCGTCCACCAGCAGCTCGACGCCGGTCACGGTCTCGAAGGAGCGGATGTTGCGGCCTTCGCGGCCGATGATGCGGCCCTTGATCTCGTCCGAGGCCAGCTTGACCTGGGTCACCGTGCCCTGGCGGCTCACATCGAGGCAGGTGCGTTCCATGGCATTGAGCAGGATCTGGCGCGCTTCCTGCGTGGCGTAGAGGCGGGCGTTCTCACGGATCTCGTTCAGGTGCTGCTGGGATTCGCGTTGCACGCGTTTCTTCAGGTTGTCGAAGAGGTGCTGGCGGGCTTCCTCGCGGGTCATCGCGGCAATGGTCTCGAGCTTCGCCGTCTGCTCGTCGATGATCTCGTCGACGCGGGCCTGGCTCTTCTCGAGCTTCTCCTCGCGGCTTTCGAGCAGCTGCTGCTTGTGCTTGTGATCCAGCTCGCGGCCCTGGATCCGTTCCTGCAGCTTCTTGAGGGTCAGTTCCTGCTCGTGGAGTTCGTTGGCGCGATCCTTGAGCCGTCCTTCGGCCTGGGTGCGCTCGTCCTCCAGCTGGTCGCGCTGACGGGATTTCTCTTCCTCGATCTCCAGGCGCGCTTCGTGGCGCAGGGTCTCGCTTTCGTTGCGGGCTTCGGAAAGCAGGTCTTCCGCTTCCTTCTGCCGCAGGGCGTAATGCGAGTCCGCGCCGCGCATGGCCAGACGGAATCCGACCAGGGCTCCGGCGAGCACGCCCAGCAGCAGGGCGGCGCCCGCGATCAGCAAGGACAAGGGTTCCATGGGGTCCCTTGGAAGGCCGGCGGGGTGCCGGTCTTCCTTTCTATTTAAGGGCAGGGGGAGCGATCACGCGGAGTGACCGGCGCAGAGTCGAAGGAAGAGGATGAAAAGATCCCTGCAAACCGCGGCTGTCAAGAACCGTAACCCTATCATGCACGGTGGGCGTCGCCTGGATGCGTCTGCCGTCCGCTGGAACCAGGTTCACCGGTTTCCCGGTCGCGGCCTGCCATCGGCATCCTTGAGAGCTAACTCCCTATAAATTCAATGTTAGGTTCTTAAATAAGGCGTCAGTCTGCAGGGACTTGTTTTGTTCCTTCGTTCGCGGACGCTTGCGGCGTCCTTTCTTCCGCCAGGCATCGGTCGATGCGGCGCACCAGATCCTTCAGTCGTTCTTCCCGCGCCAGGGCCTCGCGGCGCTGGCTGTGGGCCTCCCCCGCGTAGTTCAGCGAGGTCAAAATGGCGATGCGCAGGGGATCCTTGATCCTCGCGGCTTCCGCCATTTCCCGCATGCGGGCATCGACGGAGGCGGCGATCTCGCTCACTTCCTCCGCCCGCTCCTGAGTGCGTATCGGGATTTCACGACCGAAGATCGAGAGCAGCTGCAAACGGTTTTCCGACACTCGATGCTTCCCTGCCAGGTAACCGCGCACCAGGCGCGGGGCGCCGGCTCGTCCCGGCAACCGCGCGCAATGTAGGATTCCGGCCGCTCTCTTCCATCCATTCCCCGCGCGCTCCTCGAGTTCCTGGAAGGGAGAGTGACTCCGTGGAGGAAGGATGGCCTGTGGATCCGTCCACCGACTCTCCTTCGATCCCTTGGATTGTTCGATTGGTGAGGGGATCGGAATCGGAATGAAGGGATGGGGAAGGAGGGGGTGGGGAGGGGATGGAAGGTTCTCACCGAATCTGCATGCGAAGCATGCAGCTGGAATCCTCAGCCCCTTCAGGGCTGGTGGTGCCGCGTTGGCAAACAACAGAAAAACCAGCCGTGAACACGGCTGAGCATCCAAGCTGCATGCTTCGCATGCAGACACGTGATTTCAACATACCGACCCCCAACAACCCATCGACCCGAAACCTGACACCAACTCGAATCCTCCCATCCCCCCCCACCAAGTCACCGCGACTCTTCCACCTCGTCCTTCTCTCCCGGAACCGGTGATTCCCCTTCGGCCTCCAGGCGGCGGATCATTTCGGTGACGCGACGGCGGATCTCGGCCAGGGTCTGCTGGTTGGGATCCGGAGCCGCCTTCTGCTTGCGGGTCGCGGAAAGGGTTTCCTGGCAGGTGGCGAGTTCGGCCTGGCAGTCCTGCAGGCGGGCTCCCAGTTCCCGGGTTTCCGCGCGCAGTTGATCCCGTTCCTGGCGCAAGTCGGCCACCAGGGAAAGCAGGCTCTCGAGACGCTCTTCCAGCTGCGTCAGGAAGCGTTCATTCATCGGCCGGGCCTCATTCTCCGGGATTGATGTGTCACGGAATGCGTCCTAGGGCAGCATGCTCGCCGTTCCGCGGCGGACGCGGAAGAAGCGGTGATGGGTGTCGATCGGGTAGAAGGGGCTGTAGAGCAGGACGCCGCTGCCCGCGAAGAGCTGGACCTGCGGAGTCCAGGGGCCGTTCCATTCAGGAGCCGTGTCGATGCGGTAATACAAATCCGTCTCGCCGAACCACGAGAGCTGCGCGCCGCCCTCCACCAGGTCGATCTCGACGATGAAGGGTGCGGCCGCCTCGACCCACAGTTCGACCTGGTCGACGTGGGCGCCGCTGGCTCCGCTGTTGGTCCCCTGCACGAAGTCAATGCTCAGCTGCTCGCCGGACTGGACCTCGAAGCTGAACAGGTTCTCCGTCCAGCTGAAGCCGTTGCACTGGATCGGAGTCAGGGCCAGCAGCACTCCCGATTCGGATCCTGTGACACGGCACTGGCTGTTGCCCGCCGATCGCAGCCAGGCGTCGAAGCGGAAGGTGGCCTGCGGGTTCTCCAGCAAGGGCACGGTCACGGTCTGGCTGAGCACGGGAAAATCGTTGACGTCCATTTCCATGTGCTGGCCGGTGGCCTGCCCGTCGCTGCCCAGGGCCGGCGAGCCCAGGAAGGCCTCTTCCCAGATCTCGAAGGCGTCCTCGCTGGATTCCCAGTGCGGGAGCGTGGGCATGATGGAATAATCGATGACGACAGGATCCTCGAACTCTCCGTTGGCGACCAGGTTGACCTGCCCGGCAGCGACCGTCGCTCCGCAGAACACGAGGGCCGCGATGGCCAGGCTTCGGACGGTGCCCGTGCCCCGTCGCGTTCTGCTTGCGGTGCTGCCCATGACATTCATCCTCTCAGTTCCACGCCCAGCTCCTTCTTGAGCCGGGCAAGAGTCTTCTTGATCAGCGGATCCACGTCCTTGTCGCGCAGGTTGCGGTCCGGGGCGCAGAAGCTGAGGCTCCAGCTTTGGCTGTGCCTGCCCTCGGGCACCCCCTCCCCCCGGTAGATATCGAAGAGACGCAAATCGCTCAAGAGTTTTCGCAGGCCTTGCTCAAGGACTTCGCGAACCGCGCCCGCCGAATGACGGTCTTCGACCAGCAGACTCAGATCACGCAACAGCAGCGGCTGGCGCGAGAAGGCCCGGTACTGGGGCAGGCCCGCGCCGATTTCCTCCAGCGCTTCCAGGTCCAGCTGCAGGGCGAAGAGCTCTTCCTCGCAGCCCTGGGCCGCCAGGACACGGGGCTCGATCTGGCCGACCTGCAGCAGGAGGCGCCCCTTGCGGGAGGCGCTCAGCGTGTTCGCCGACCAGGGGCCCTCGCCGCCCTCGCTCCATTCCAGGTCCTTAAGGGCCAGCTCGCGCAACAGTTCTTCCGCGCGGGCCTTCAGGTCGTGGAATCCGAAGCGGCGCTCGGTGTCCTGCCAGTCGGCGCCGCGCTGGCGGCCGGCGAGCACGGCGCAAAGCATCATGCCCTCGCGGCAGCCGGTTTCCGACTGGCCGTCGGGGTGGAACTCGCGGTCGATCTCGAAGAGCGCCACGTGCTCCTGGCTGCGGTTCAGGTTGTAGACGGCGCACTCCACCAGCGAAGGCAGGAGGCTGTGACGCATCACGCTCATTTCTGCGGCCAGGGGATTGCGGATGCGCAGGGCCGGGCGCTCGGGGTGAAAACGCTCGAGCAGATCCGGCGAGACCATCGAATAGCTGCACTGCTGGCGGAAACCCAGGCGGACCAGGGCGTCCCGCACACGGTTGCGCAGGGCCAGCGAGGCATTGGCCGGCTGGTCCAGGGGGATGCCCGCCAGCAGCTGGTCGGGCACCTGGTCGTAGCCTTCCATGCGCACCACTTCCTCGATCAGGTCCACTTCGCGCTCCAGGTCGAAGCGCCAGGAAGGGGAACGGGCCAGCAGGGTGTCGCCCTCTCCCTCGCGCACCTCGATGCCCAGGGAGCGCAGGTGTGTCACGATGCGCTCCTTCGGGACATCCAGGCCCAGCAGGGCTGTCACACGGGCTGGCCGCAGGGCGATCTCCGGCCGTTGGCGGGGCGCGGCGTACTCGTCGACGATCGGCCCGGCGACCTGCGCTCCGCAGCAGTCGATCATCAGGCGGGCCATGCGCTGCAGCACCTCCGGCACGTTGTCCATGTCGACGCCGCGCTCGAAACGCCGCGCGCTGTCGCTCTGGATGCCGGCGCGCCGCGAGCCCATGCGGATGTTGACCGGGTCGAAGCAGGCGCACTCGAGCAGCACCTCGCTCGTATCCTCGGCGACCATCGAGTTCTCGCCGCCCATGATGCCGCCCAGGGCCACGGGGCGCTCGCCGTCGCAGATCAGCACATGCTCGCCGTCCAGCTCGTGCTGCTGGCCGTCCAGGGTGGTGAAGGCCTCTCCGGCTTTCGCGAAGCGCACGCGGATCTCGTTGCCGCGGATCTCGCGGCGATCGAAGGCATGGACCGGATGCCCCGTTTCCCACATCACGTAGTTGGTGATGTCGACCACGTTGTTGATCGCGCGCAGGCCGACGGCCTCCAGGCGGTCGCGCAGCCAGCGCGGGCTGTCGCCGACCGTGATGTGCGACAACACCAGTCCGGCGTAGCGCGGGGCGCCTGTCTGCGCGCAGCCTTGCTCGATGGAGACCTTGACCGCCTCCTCCCCGGAAGGCTCCGGCAGCTCGCGGGGCTGCTCCTTGAGCTCCACGCCGCGCAGGGCCGCCAGCTCGCGGGCGATGCCGACAATGGAAAAGGCGTCGCCGCGGTTCTGCGTGATGTCGATGTCGAGCATGGTGTCACACAGGCCCAGGCGCTCGTCCAGGCACTCGCCGGCCTTCCAGGAGTCGTCCAGCTCGAGCAGGCCGCTGTGGTCCTCTGAAAGGCCCAGCTCCACGTCGCTGCAGAGCATGCCTTCGGAAACCACCCCGCGGATCTTCGCCTTCTTCAGCGGCTTGTCCAGGCCGGGCAGCTTCGCCCCCAGGCAAGCGTAGGGCACGCGTTTGCCGAGGGCCACGTTGGGCGCCCCGCAGACCACGGTCTGCGGTCCCTCTTCCCCGCGGTCGACGGTCACCAGGCGCAGCTTGTCCGCGTCCGGGTGGGGCTCGATGCCGGTGATGCGGGCGGCGATCACGCCGGAGAGGTCGCGTCTCACGCTTTCGCGGCTCTCGACCTCGAAACCGAGCATGGCCAGGTCGTGGACGAGGGCCTCGACCGCGGCCTCTTCCTGTGATACGGGAAGGAAATCGTTGAGCCAGTTGAGGCTGATCTTCATGGTGTGTTCTTCCGCTTCTCTTGAGACACAGGCTCCTTGCCATGTGTCATCCCGCGGCTTGACCGCGGGATCCTTGTCCCCCGCCGAAGTGCTTCCTGCGCAAACCCTGGAGCCGTCCGCTCCGGACGAACCCTAGAACTGCCGCAGGAAGCGCAGGTCGTTCTCGTAGAACAGGCGGATGTCGTCCACGCCGTAGAGCAGCATCGCCATGCGCTCGATGCCCAGGCCGAAGGCGTAGCCAGTATACTCCTCCGGGTCGATGGCGACTTCCTTGAGCACTTCCGGGTCGACCATGCCGCTGCCGCCCATCTCCAGCCAGCCGCTCTGCTTGCAGACGCGGCAGCCGGCGCCGCGGCAGAAGACGCAGCTGACGTCGACTTCCGCCGAGGGCTCGGTGAAGGGGAAGAAGTGCGGCCGGAAGCGCAGCTTCGTATCACGACCGAAGAGCCGGCGGTAGAACTCGAGCAGCGTGCCCTTCAACTCGGCGAAGGTCAGGCCGTGTCCGACAGCCAGGCCCTCGACCTGCATGAACATCGGGCTGTGCGTCGCGTCGGGCTTGTCGTTGCGGTAGACGCGGCCCGGGGCGATCATCCGCAGCGGCGGACGGCGTTTCTGCATGGTGCGGATCTGCACCGGGCTGGTCTCCGTGCGCAGCATGTGTCCGTCTTCGATGTAGAGGCTGTCGCTGTCGCGGCGCGCCGGGTGCCAGAAGGGCGTGTTGAGCGCGTCGAAGTTGTAGTACTCGGTCTCGACTTCCGGGCCCTCGTTGACCGTGAAGCCCATCGAGGTGAAGACCTCGATGATCCGGTCCTGCACCTGGGCCAGCGGGTGCAGGCCGCCCGTGTGCAGCCGCGGTCCGGGACGGCTCAGGTCGATGGCGTCGGCGCTGACGGAGGCGCGCAGGCTTTCCTGCTTGGCGAAAAAGGCCTGTTCCAGGTCTCCCCGCAGAGCATTGACCGCCTGGCCGAAGGCCGGACGCTGCTCCGCCGGCAGCTGCTTCATCTGGCCGAAGAGCGTGCGCAGCTCGCCCTTTGCGCCCAGCCAGCGGTGATGCACCGCCGCCAGGGCCCCGGTGTCGGTGGCCGCTTCGAGCGCTTCGGCGAAGGCGGTGCGCAGCTGGTCCAGTTGTTCCTGCATGGGTCTCGATTCCGGAAAGGGGTGTGTTACAGTGTTTCGTGATCCATCCGGCTAGCGGGGTCGGCTTGGCGCGTGGTATCGATCACGATGTCGATAGCGATCCCGATAGCGATTATTTGCCGAAGGGTTCTGGAGCAGAAATGTCCCCGCTGGACGAGGACATTTCGGTTCTTCCTGTCGGCTGTGACACGGCGCGCTACTGGACGGCCTTGACCAGCTCGGCAAAAGCTTCGGGGTTGCGCACGGCCATGTCCGCCAGCTGGCGGCGATCCAGGTCGATGCCCTTTTCGCCCAGCAGGTGGATGAAGCGCGAATAGCCCATGCCGTGCTGGCGCGCGGCGGCGTTGATGCGCGTGATCCACAGCTTGCGGAAATCGCCGCGGCGGCGCTTGCGGTGCGCCGTGGAAAAGGCCATCGAGCGCTCGACGGCCTCGATGCTCTGGCGCAGCAGGTTGCGGCGGCCTCCGCGGAAGCCCTTGGCGGCCTTGAAGATGCGCTTGCGGCGCTGCTTGCTGGCGGGATTGTTGGTTGCTCTCGGCATGATTCGTCCTCCTTATCCGGCCAGCATGGTCTTGACGCGACGCTCGTCGGCCTCGGCCACCAGGCCCGCGTGACGCAGGCCGCGCTTGCGGTCGGGGCTCTTCTTGGTCAGGATGTGAGCGCCATAGGCCTTGTTGCGGCGCACCTTGCCGCGGCCCGTGAGACGGAAGCGCTTGGAGGCGCCCCGGTGGGATTTCATTTTCGGCATTTTGCCCTCCTGGTTGTCTACTTTTTCTTGCTGGGGCTGAGCAGCATGGTCAGGTTGCGCGGACCTTCCATGGTCGGCGCCTGCTCCACCGTGACCTCGTCGCCGAGGGACTCGATGAATTTCTGCAGCATCTCGAAGCCCAGCTCCTTGTGCGTGATCATGCGCCCGCGGAAGAGCACGGTCACCTTGACCTTGTTGCCCTCCCCGATGAACTCGCGGGCGTGGTTGACCTTCGTGTCCATGTCATGGCCGTTGATCATCGGCGAAAGGCGAATGCCCTTCACGGTGATCGTGTGCTGTTTGGCCTTGGCCGCCTTTTCCCGCTTGGCCTGCTGGTACAGGAACTTCCCGTAGTCCATGATCTTGCAGACCGGGGGATCGGCGTTGGGCGCTACCTCGACCAGGTCGGCACCGGCCTCGCGCGCCATCTCCACGGCCGTGGCCGTCTCGACGACTCCGCGCTGTTCCCCCTCGTGATCGATCAGACGCACGCGGGGAGCGCGTATACGCTCGTTGATGTTGTTCTTGGGTGCCTGCGGTACAGGCTTGGGACGAAATCTGCCTCTGGCGATAAGTGGAGCCTCCTGCTACCGTGTTTCCGCGTCGTCCAGCCGGCGCTCGCGGGTCTCTTCCGTGATGCGCCGGATCACGTCGTCAAGGGACATCTGTCCGATGTCCCCCTGGCCGTGCCGCCGGACGGCGACCAGACCCGCTTCGGCCTCGCGCGCGCCGATCACCAGCATGTAGGGGATCTTGCGCATTTCGGCCATGCGGATCTTGTATCCGATTTTCTCGTTGCGTTCTTCGAGCCAGGAGCGGATGCCCGCCTCCTCCAGGGCCTGGTGCACTTCGCGGCAGGACTCCAGCTGGCCTTCCGTCAGCGGCAGCACGGCCACCTGCACCGGAGCCAGCCAGGTCGGGAAATTGCCGGCGAAGTGCTCGATCAGGATGCCGATGAAGCGCTCGAAACTGCCGTAGATCGCGCGGTGGATCATCACCGGGCGATGCTTCTCGCCGTCCTCGCCCACGTATTCCAGCTCGAAGCGCTCGGGCATGCTGAAATCCAGCTGGATCGTGGCGCACTGCCAGCTGCGCTTCAGGCTGTCGCGAATGTGGAAATCGATCTTCGGGCCGTAGAAGGCGCCGTCGCCGGGATTGACGCGGTAGTCGGCGCCCCAGGCCTCCAGGGCCTCCTTGAGCGCACCTTCCGCGCGGTCCCAGACCTCGATCCCGCCGATGTACTTCTCTTCGGGCCGCGTGGAAAGCTCCATGCTGAACTCGAAGCCGAAGGTCGAATAGATGCGGTCGATCAGGCGGATCACGCCGACGATCTCTTCCTTGATCTGCTCCGGCGTGCAGAAGATGTGCGCGTCGTCCTGTGTGAACTGCCGCACGCGCATCAGGCCGTGGAGCACGCCGCTCTTCTCGTGGCGGTGGACCAGGCCCAGCTCGCCCATGCGGATCGGCAGCTCGCGGTAGCTGTGCGGATTGCTGTTGTATACGGTGAGACAACCCGGGCAGTTCATCGGCTTTACGGCGAAGGTCTGCTCGTCGATCTCGCTGAAATACATGTTCTCGTGGTAGTTCTGCCAGTGCCCGCTGCGGTGCCAGAGCTGCTCGTTCAGGAGGATCGGGGTCTTGATCTCCGTGTAGCCGTCCTCGCGGTGCAGTTCGCGCCAGAAACGGGCCAGCTCCTCGAAGACGATCATGCCGTTGGGATGCCAGAAGGGGAATCCCGGACCGACATCGTGGAAACTGAAGAGATCCAGCTCCTTGCCCAGGCGGCGGTGATCCCGCTTCTTCGCTTCTTCGAGCATGTGCAGGTAGTCTTCCAGCATCTGCTGCTTGGGGAAGGTGACGGCGCGGACGCGCGTCAGCTGCTGGTTCTCCTGGTCGCCGCGCAGGTAGGCGCCGGCCACCGACATGACCTTCAGGTTCTTGATCTTCTTCGTGTCCGGCAGGTGCGGTCCGCGGCAGAGGTCGGTCCAGTCGCCCTGGTCGTAGACGCTGATCGCCTCGCCGCGCTGCTCGATGGCCTCGATCAGGTCGATCTTGAAATCCTCGCCCTTGGCGCGGAAAAAGGCGCGCGCCTCCTCGCCGTCCAGTTCGCGACGCGTCAGGGCATTCCCCCGTTTGAGAATCTCGGCCGCCTTGGCCTCGATCTTCGGGAAGTCCTCCTCGTTGATCGGCTCGGGAAAAAGAATGTCGTAGTAGAAGCCGGTCTCCTCCGGCGGGCCGTCGTCCAGCTTGGCCTCGGGCCAGAGTTCCTGAACCGCCTGGGCCAGCACGTGGGCGCTGGTGTGCCAGTAGACCGCGCGGCCCTCGGCATCGTCCCAGGTCAGCACCTGGAAGCGGCAATCCTTGTCCACGACCGTGGTCAGCGAGCAGGTGACCCCATCGACCTTGACGGCAAGAGCTGCCTTGGCCAGGGAGCGGCTGATCGCTCCGGCCAGTTCAAGTGCGGTCTGTCCCGGCTCCACGCTGCGCGTGGCGCCATCGGGGAAGGTCAGCGTGATCATGGGATCCTGCTTCCTGCTTTAAAAAATGAAAAAGGGAGAGAGGGCTCGGAAGGATGCATGAAGTGCGTCTTTCCGGGACCTGGTCCCAGGGGTCGTGCGGGCAGTTGCCCGCAGCGACAGGACTGCCCGAAGGCATTCCGTCAAAGCCCGTCTTCAACGGGCCGGGCGCGACGTGCGCTGAACGCGGCACCCTTTCAACAGACGCGACCGCGCTCAGGCGGTCGCAGGGGGACCTTCAGGCCCCGGCGATGGGCGATACTGGAATCGAACCAGTGACCTCTTGCGTGTCATACAAGCACTCTAACCAACTGAGCTAATCGCCCGCAGTCTGCAAGACGACGATTGTAGCAAGGCTGCAGGAAGATGTCAAGCTTGCCCGCGCGCCAATCGATGCCCAACCCGCGGAAACCACCTTCCGCTCCATCAGCTGTATGCTTCTGCCGATAGATTCAGGAAGATCGTCAGACTGAAACCGGCAGAAATCCCTTGAGCAGCTTGAGCATGGAACAGCGAATGCATCCGGAAGCACTTCCGGTGCCACGACGGGAGCGAAGCGACGCCAACCGGCTTCTGCGCAGCCGTCTGATGGTCTCGCTGGCCTGCCTGTTGCCAATGATTCCCGCCGTCGGCATTCTGACAAGCGGGCTGCCGGGCAACTCTCTCAGTTTCACGCTGCTGCAGGCCCTGGCCAGCGCCTTCTCGCTGATGATCAGCCTGATGGCCCTGCTGCGCTACTACAGCCGCAAGGATTTCCTCTACCTGGTCCTGGGCGCGGGCTTTCTGGGGGTCTTCCTGCTGGAAAGCTTCCAGCTGCTGGCCGGCGCCTACTGGTTCCTGCTCGACCTGCCCATGACCAATGACCGGCTGCTGCCCTGGGACTGGATCGTGACCCAGACCTTTCTTGCCTGCATGCTGCTGGGCAGCTTCCTCTTCCGCAAGCGCTTTCCGCATGGCCATGAAGACCTGTCCCTCCACGAACGGCGCGTCTACCTGCTGACCGGCGTCTTCGTCCTGAGCGCGTTGGCCGTCTTCAACTTCGTCGACCTGCCGCACCTGCGTCTGCCCTGGATGCATCTGCCCCAGCCCGGCAACCTGCCAAGCGCCCTGGTCTATGCCCTGTCCCTGGGCTATCTATTGCGCAATGGCGGCTGGCGGAAGGACCTGATGGATTTCTCCCTGCTGATCGTGATCGGCCTGCTCTTCGTCACACAAGGATTTCTGGTGCCCTGGTCGCTGACACTCTTCGACCAGGCCTTTCTCGCAGGGCACCTGCTCAAGCTCTGCGCCTACATCGTGCTGCTGGTGGCCCTGCTGCTGGCCATGTATACGAGCTTCCGCGCGCTCGAAGCCGCGCACGGCTCGCGGCAGCGCCTGCTGGCGGAACTGGAAGAGAAGAACGACCAGCTGCACCGCTCCAACCGCGAACTGGAAAGCTTCGCCTACACGGCGAGCCACGACCTGCAGGAACCCCTGCGCAAGATCCAGGCCTTCGGGAGCTACCTGGAGCGGAGCCGCGAGATCCTGCCGCAGAAGGAGCAGGACTACCTTTCGCGCATGATCAGCGCCTCGGAACGGATGAGCGACCTGATCTCCCACCTGCTCAGCTATTCGCGGATCAACACGACACACTTTCATCCGCGTCTGGTCGACCTGGGACTGCTGGTGGAGAACATCCACCGCGACCTGCTGGAGGATGCCGGCGATCCGGAGGCGCGCATCGAATGGCAGGACCTGCCCGTCGTGGACGCGGATCCGGTCCTGCTGGAGCAGGTTCTGCGCAATCTGCTGAGCAACGCGCTGAAGTACCGGCGCGCGGACCGGAGTCCCCGGATCCTTCTCTCCGCGAATCCGGCCAGGACGCGCATGGGGGAAGCGGCCATCGAACTGCGCGTCGCGGACAACGGCATCGGCATCGAGAAACAGTACCGGGAAGCTGTTTTCGGAGTCTTCCGCCGACTGCACGGCCGCAACGAGTACAGCGGTACCGGGATCGGACTGGCGATCGTGCAGAGAATCGTGTCACGCCATGGCGGGGAGATCCGCATCGAGGGCAACGAGTGGCAGGGCAGCACCTTCGTCCTGCTGCTGCCCCTGAGCCAGAAAGGGAGCGCGCCGGCGGAGACCTGAGAAGCGCTCGGCAGCCAGATCCAGCTGCCCGCTCAGCGAAGCAGGAGCGCCTTTCTCGCGGCCGAGTGACCGCCTTCCGCCTTCGCCCTCAGCAGGTAGCAGCCGCTCGGAAGGTCCTCGGCCCGCCAGTGGATCACATGCGATCCTGCCGCCAGCCGGCCCTCGTGCAGGATCCGCACGCGCCTCCCCTGCAGGTCGTATACGGAAAGGGAAACGGCTCCCGCCCGGGGCAGCCGCAGCTCGATGCTCGTCGCAGGGTTGAAGGGGTTGGGCCATGGCGCGCCCAGCCGGAATCCGCCGGGGTCTGTCTCACCCTCATCCACGAAGGTGCCGCCCAGGAAGAAGCCCACGCTGTCCGCCACCTCGGGAAGAGCGGGAAGTCCCGCCCCGTTCAGCAGGACGAGGCGCACGGTGTGTTCCTCCGGACCCGGGGCCGGGTCCAGGACAACGGGCCCGGGATCGAAGTGCTCGCCGCTGTATACCCCATCGACCCAGACCTCCAGTCCGCCGACCTGCGGCGCGGGCGTCAGGCCCTCCAGGCTGAACCACACCTCGTAGGGGGGAGACTCGATCGTCGCGCCCTGTTCCGGGGAGGTGATCTCCAGCAGGGGCTGGATCCACTGGCCGCCGGCTTCCTGCATCACGGGCGGCTCCAGCGCCTGGCCCTCGTAGTCCACCAGTTCCAGCTCCAGATGCCAGGCGCCCGGCGCCGAGAGTGCCAGCTGGAACAGGCTGTCGGAGAAGGTCTGCGTCAGGGTGTCGACGGGGCCGGCCAGCCGGGCGCGCAGCAGGCCGTCGCCCCCCTCGGCGGCGAGCGCGAACCCTGTCACACGGGCATGGACCGCCAGTTCTCGGAAGGCCAGGGTATCCCCGGCGGCGGGAGCAATGAGTTCGAGCCCCGGTTCGGCGGGCGCTCCCAGACTGCCGTCCGGGTGGACATTCTGCAGGTAGAGGTCCGCGTTCCCGTTGCGCTCGTCCTCGAAAACGGCCAGCAGCATGCCGGAAGGGCTCCGCGCGGTATGCAGATGGCCGCGAGCCGCCGGCGCGGTGGTCAAGGCGCGGGTCCAGGTCACCGCGCCCTGGGCGTCCAGGGCAAGCGCGCGGACGGAAGCGGCAAGCCCCCCGCCCGGGTCCGCCTGCTGGTAACACAGCATACTGCTGCCGCCGGGCAGGTCGTGCAGCGCGAGATGCGAACACTGCTCGCCGCCCAGCGCCACGAGCGTCACGCCCGCGTCCCCGTTCCAGAGGGGCTGTCCCTGGGCATCGAGTCGCTGCGCCGCCATGCCCAGGGCGGTCTGCCCCGCGTTGGCGGACTCCCAGGCCACCGTCAACTGGTCGCTGAGGACGTCGTGACACAGAGTCGGCGTACCCTGCTGCTCCCCGGCCGGGCCGACCTGCACTCCTCCCGCAGGCCACAGCACCTCCCCTGTCGCCGAGACGCGCTGGACGAAGGCGTGCAGCTGGTTGGCCAGGTGGCTGTCGTACCACCAGCAGATCGCGCCGCCCGCGCCGTCGTTCAGCACTTCCGGCCGCATCTGGATGCCGATGCCCCCCGTCGTGTTCAGCGGCGCGCTCCAGAGCATCTCCCCCTCCGCGGTGTAGCGGTGCAGGTAGAGATGACGCGGCGAACCGAAGCTGCTCCCCTGTGAGACAACGACCGAAAGCAGGAAGCCTCCGTCCGCCGTCGCCGCCATGCGCGGGATCGAGACGCTGTAGGTGTCCGACACCTGCAGGGGCGAGTCCCAGACCGGTGTCCCGGCGGCATCGACGAGGACCAGCTGGATCACGCCGGCTGTGGCCTCGGGCGGAACATACTGCCAGGCGAAGAGGATGTCCCCGTTGGCAAGGGGCTCGATCTGCTGCCCGACATCGTCGCCGTCATTGGGATCCAGCGGCAGGCCGTCGTTTCCCCAGACCGCCTCGCCATCCGGTGATACACGATAGGCGTGGATGTCCCAGTCGCCCCCGTCCCGGATGTCATTGGTCGCCACCAGGGCGTGATCCGCCGTATCGACGGCCAGGTCCCACTCGGTGACGAAGGAGGTCATGGGGTGATTGCTGAGCAGCAGGCCATTGGCCTCCCACTGGGGAACACCGGCCGCGTCCAGCCGCTGCAGCCGGACGTCGTAGTTCCCGCCGGCGTTGTCGTACCACAGCACATAGGCTCCACCGTCGGCGGTGGCCGCGACCCGGGGAGTCACCTGCTCTCCGCCGCCCGTCGCGAGGGGAAGATTCTGGGAGCTGTCGTCGGGCCACTGGGCCCGGGCAAGAGAGACAAGAAACAGAAGAAGGGCGGCGATTCGCATGAGGGGCTTCTCCTTGCTTGAGGAAGTCTCGATCCGTTGCAACCTGCAGCGGTTCGTCTTCGGCAAGAAGGCAAAACGAGTCCGGCAAGAAAGAGGCTCTGCGCGAGTGGCCGGGGGATCAGGCCGATTTCTGCCCGGAACTGGACTGGTCCAGGTCCAGGATGCGGGTGTTGAGGTAGGGCTTGGAGCGCAGCTGGGTCAGTTTGCGGATCTGTCCGGTCAGGGTGCGCAGGCGCTCCAGGGCGTTGCCGGCGTTCATCAGCCATTCCTGGTCCGGGTGCAGGCGTTCCTGGATCTCCAGTGAGATCTGCAGGATCTGCAGCGGCTGGGAGAACTCGTGGGCGATGCTGCCCGCCAGGCGCCGGACCTCTTCCAGGCTCTGGATCTGTCGGTTCTTGACCGCGTTCTGATGATTGGACCAGGCGTAGAGCACGCTGCGGCGCAGCTGCTGGGGATTCAGCCGGGCCTTCTCGATGAAGTCGCTGGCCCCTTCCTCCAGCACCTTCATGTCCAGGTCCTCCATGGAAGCGCCGGTCAGGAAGATCACCGGCGCGTCCACGCCGGCCTTGCGGATCCGCTGCAGCAGGTCCAGGCCCTTGATGCTGCCCAGGTTGTAATCGAGAATGTACAGGTCGTGACTGCCAGTCTTGGCCCTCAGCAGGGCCGCCTGGGGATCCTGCTCGGAGGACAATTCCAGCCAGTGCATGCCGGCGTCTTCCACCATCTGCTGAAGCAGCAGCACGTCGTCTTCGTCGTCTTCCACATACAGGACAGACAGTCGTTCCGGACCGAGCATGAACAGGATCTCCTTTGACTGGTTCTATCATCGTCAGGAAGGCGGGGAGAATTGATCCTTGGAAAAGAGTCTTCGGGAAAAAGTACTCAGCGCTACTCTCTTGTTTCTGCTGCGTTTGCCTATTTCCTTTGAAGGAAAAGGCTCTTTTGACCCCAGAGGGGAGTGGGGGTTACAGCAGGCAGGGCCGCAGGAACTGCGCCTGGCGCAGGGCCAGCTGGACAATGGTGAAGCTCGGATTGGCGTAGCCGCAGCGGGGAAACAGGCTGCTGCCGGCAACGAAGAGATTGTCCAGCCCGTGCACGCGCCCCTGCGGATCACAGACTCCCACCATGGGATCCTGGCTGATGCGGGTGGTGCCCATATGATGATGCCCAGCCAGCTCCTCCTGCGGAAAGAGGGGAAAGTGGTCATCCTCCTCCAGCAGCCATTCCGGGAGCCGCAGGCGGGCGATGCCGCAGAGGGCCAGCTCCTGGCCCATGCGCAGGGCCTGGCGGCGCAGCAGGTCCTTGTCTTCCCGCTGCAGCTTCCAGTCCAGCGTGGGACGGCGCAGTCCCAACTCGTCCACCTCGCTGCCCAGGCGGACGCGGCTCTGCGGGCGCTGGGGCTGTTCCGCCGCTCCCTTCAGCACGCCGTCGCCGCAATGCAGGGCTTCGCCTCGCAGGTTCTCCACCAGGTCGCGGCTCCAGTCCCGGGCGCAGAGCAGCCGTTTCAGGCGGCCGCGGAAGGTGTCGCTGTTCGCGGGATCCCAGGCCTCGAAGCGCAGGCCGATGGCTCCCGCCTGTCGCGCCTCCCCCGGCAGGGGCGCCAGATAGCGGTGGCAGGCCAGCGGATCCAGGGCCTGCCGAGCCTGGCGCAGGGCGCGCAGGGCGTGGTCCTCCAGCACGAAGGCGCCGAGCACGAAATGCGGGTGCTCGCTGAAACAGGCCCCCAGCAGCCCGCCCTGGTCGCCGGGCGCGCCGCCGGCGGGCAGGCTCTGGTTGAGCAGGAAGCGCGGGTTCTCGATGCCGCCCATGGCCAGAACCAGCGCGCGGGCCTTCAGCTTGCGGGGCGCCTGTCCGAAAGCCCTCACGCGCAGATGGGATACACGGGAGCGCTCGAAGTCCAGTCCGACCAGGTTGGCGCCCAGCAGGACCTGCAGCGCGCTTCGGTCGCGCAGCAGGTCCGCGAAGCGCGCGGCAAACCGGGTCGGCGGGCTGAAGCGGAAAGGAGCGTTTCCGAAGGAAGGCAATCCGGCAAAGAGCTCTTCCCAGGCCCGCGCGGCAGGAGGCGTTTCCGCAAGGGCGGGAAGCTCGAGGATCTCCGAGGCCTTCTCGGCCCAGGGCTCCAGCTCCTGAATGCCGAAGGGCCAGCCGGGCAGCTCGCCCGACGGCGGGGCGTCGAAATCCTCCGCGTCCAGGGGCCGGCACCAGCCGGCCCAGTGGTTGGAACTCCCGCCCAGGAAGCGCAGGCGCGTCTGGACCAGGGGGAAATAGGGGTGCCCGTCGATCCGGCCGGCGTATACATCCTGCGAACGCGGGTCGTAGTGCTCCCCGCCGCCCTCCAGCAGCAGCACCGGCAGGTCTTCGGGAAGAGAGGCCGCCAGGGTGATGCCCGCCATGCCCGCGCCGGCGATCACCAGGGGCCACTCGCGCCCCTCCAGCTCCCCCGGCCGAAGATCCCGCAGGCGTCGTATCACAGGAAGCGCTCCCTTGCCCGCGGCCGGTCCTCGCCGAGCAGCTTCAGGTCCTCTTCCAGCAGAAGGGTCGTGCCCGCCAGCAGGCAACGGCGTGTCGGGGCGGGTCGCGGCAGAAGGGGCGGGGGCAGCGGAGGCAGCAGCGCCAGCCCCAGGCCGCCGGCCAGCAGCCGCAGCATGCGGCGCCGCGTGATGCAGGCTGCGTCGCTCATCGTCCCAGGCCCCGCACCACGGTCCGCAGGGTGAAGAGCAGGATCTTCAGGTCCAGGCCGATGCTCATGTTCTCCAGGTAGAAGAGGTCCAGCCGCAGCTTGTCCTCGATCTGTCTCACGCTCTGGTCGTAGTGCTGCTTGACCTGGGCCCAGCCCGTCAGTCCCGGGCGGACATTGTGGCGGCGCGCGTAGAGCGGCCAGCGGCGAATGTAGTCCTCGACGAACTCGCGGCGTTCGGGGCGCGGGCCGACCAGGCTCATCTGCCCCAGCAGGATGTTGAGGAACTGCGGCCACTCGTCGAGACGGTAGCGGCGCATCCAGCGCCCCGGCGCCAGGATCCGCGGATCCTCGTCCCCGGCGCAGGGCGCGCCGCGGTCATCGGCGTCCGGCACCATGGTGCGGAACTTGTAGAGCGTGAAATCCCGGTCCCCCCGCCCCGTACGGCGCTGGCGATGGATCACGCCGCCGCCCGGCGAGACCCGCCGCAGGACGAGCGGCCAGATCAGGAACAGGGGCAGCCCGAGCACCAGCAGCACCGCCGAGACGCCCAGGTCGAGCAGGCGTTTGAGCAGGAACTGCCAGGGGGCCATCAGGTGCGGGAAGACGCGGATCAGCGGCAGGCCCCAGATGTCCTGTGACTTGTGGCTGCCCAGCACCAGCTCCTGCAGGTCGGGCACGATCTGGACCTCGATCCCCCGTCTCACGCAGACCGAGATGACGTGATACAGCACCTCGCGGTTCCCCGTGGCGACGATGCACTCCTTGACCGGCAGCCGGTCGGCCAGCTCTTCCAGGTCCTGCAACCCGCCGAGCACGGGGGCTTCATCGCTCTCCGGGACCTCGTCGTTCTCCGGCAGGCGCAGAAGCCCCAGCAGGCCATAGCCCATGCCCGGGTGGCGGCGGAACTGCCGCGCCAGGTCGCGGCCCCTCTCCCCGGCGCCGATGACCAGGCAGGGGCGCAGGCCGTGGCCGCGCTCGAGCAGTCGCTTCTGCGCCGTGCGGAAGAGCACCCTCCCCGCGCCGGCGCCCAGGAAGACCACGCCGCCGTAGACGAGCAGGTTCCCCCGTCCGGCGCTTAGAAGCCCGCTCTGCGGATCGAAGGTGATCACGAAGAGCAGGACCATGCCGGTGAAGACGCTGGCGCCCACCTGCTGCAGGCTGCGGAAACGGCTCACGTGGTAGAGTTTGCGGTAGAGGCCGCGCAGGGCGAAGATCGCCAGCCAGAAGGCCAGCAGCAGTCCGTGGACCTGCATCGGCATGCTGAAGGGCTCGGGGTCGTCGAAGAGGCCCGAGCGATAGCGCAGCCACCAGCTGAGCATTGTCGCCGAGGTGATGCTGGCGGCATCCGCCAGCAGCAGGAAGAAGCGCTCGCTGTCGAGTCTGCGTGTCATCTCATGCCTTGCCGGAAGGCTAGAGACCCTGAGTGACCAGCACGATCGTCAGGATCTGGGTGGCGATGGTCAGGGACTCCTTGAAGATCTCGTAGGCGGTGAGCGGCTCCTCGTAGGGCACGAAGATCACGTCGCCCGGCGAGGGCCGGTAGCTCGAGCGCACGGGCACGAACTGGTCCGAGTCCCTTGTGCGCACGCGAATGCGCGAGGTCTGCGCGCCGCGGATCTTGCCGCCGACAGCGTCCAGGTAGTCGCGGATGCTCCAGTCGTCCCGGTGCACCATGCGCCCCTGGTTGCCGACGGCGCCGACGAGCTCGACGTCCTCGCTGCGCCGTGTGACAAGCACCTGGTCGCCGTCCTCCAGCACCAGGGATTCCATGTCCTGCAGCGCGCTGTCGTAGTAGATCGAGATGCGCCCGCCGCTCCCTGTCACACGGGACTTGAGGTAGCTCGTCTCGATCGGGTCCAGGCCGATCAGGGCCGCCTCCTCGCTGCGCACGTAGGCCAGTTCCGGGTCGTGCAGGTGCTCGCGGTAGATGCGGATCGCGCCCAGGTCGGCGCGCTTGGCGTGGGGCCCGGCCTGCTCGAGCAGCCAGCCCAGGGTCGTCACGCCCGCCTCGATGGCGTAGCTGCCGGGGTGCAGCACTTCGCCCTCCACTCGGACCCGGCTGATGAAGATGTCGCCCGCATCGTGGCGGTAGCTGAACTGGTCGCCCGGAGCGATGCGCAGTTCATGCATCGCCGTGTCCTCCATGCGGAAGGTCCAGCTCTGCACCGGATTGCCCAGCAGGTCCTGGCGATGCAGCTCGAAGGTGCCGCCCTCCGTGCCGGGCTGCAGGCCGCCCAGCGCCGCCAGCAGGGTTGCCGGCGTGTCCCCCTGGCGGAACTCGACCACTTCCAGGGGCTGGCCGAAGGGGCCGTCCACGTAGACTTCCGGCCCCGCGAAGGGAATCACGACCCGGTCTCCGCCCTGCAGCAGCGGGTTCTGCGAAAGGTCGCCGGAATGGAAGAAGCGCAGCATGTCGAAGCGCAGGCTGTCCTCCTGGCGCAGCAGCAGCAGGTTGCGTCGGGACACCGGCGGCTGGTCCGGCAGGGGCGTGACCAGTCTCACGCGGGAGAGCACTTCGCTCAGGCGTGCGGGAAACTCCAGGGCGAGCACCGCCGGCCGCTGGATCGCGCCGCTGGCGTAGACCTTGATGCGGCGCGGCCGCTCGAGCCAGAGATCCAGGCTGTCCGCCTCGAAGACTTCCGCCATCAGGGGCTCGAGGGCCTTTTCCAGCTCGACCAGGTTGTGTCCGCGGGCGTCGAAGCGCCCCATGGGAGGAAGCGTCAGCCAGCCGTCGGAGCCGACGCTCAGGCTGCGCTGGGTGCGGGTCGTATTGTAGAGCAGCAGGCCCAGCCGGTCTCCCGGTCCCACCTGGTATTCGCGGGGATCCAGGGGCTGTTCCCAGGCCTGGGAAGCGCCGGGCGCTTCCAGGCCCCTTTCCCCCGGCTCTTCCGGGCGGACGCCCAGCAGGTCCTCGATGCCTCGCGGCAGGTCGCGCGACTGCGCCTGCGCCAACAGGGGCAGCAGCAGGAGCAGCCCGATCAGGATTCCACGCGTGCGCGCAGAGCGTCCACCCATGCGTCGTGTTCCTTGTACCATTGGATCGTGTGTTTCAGGCCGTCCTCGAAGGTGTAGGACGGTTCCCAGCCCAGCTCGCGTCGAATGCGGCCGGCGTCGATGGCGTAGCGCAGGTCGTGTCCGGGCCTGTCGGCGACATAGGAGATCAGCTCCTCGGGCTGCCCCGTCTCCGCCAGGATGCGCTTGACGATGTCGATGTTGCGCCACTCGTTGCTGCCGCCCACGTTGTAGACGGCGCCGCTCCCGGCCTTCGTATACACTTCCCAGATCGCGTCGACATGGTCCTCCACGTGCAGCCAGTCGCGCACGTTGAGCCCCTTGCCGTATACGGGAAGCTTCTCGCCCCGGCGGGCTTTCCAGATCATCAGCGGAATCAGCTTCTCGGGAAACTGGTAGGGGCCGTAGTTGTTGCTGCAGCGCGTGATCACCGTGTCCAGCCCGAAGGTCCTGCGCCAGGCCCCGACCAGCAGGTCGGCGGAAGTCTTCGAGGCGCTGTAGGGGCTGGAGGGCGCCAGCGGCGTGTCCTCGCGGAAGTAGTCGCCGCTGTCGCCCAGGTCCCCGTAGACCTCGTCGGTGGAGACCTGGTGGAAGCGCAGCTTGCGGCCGTGCTTCTTCTCTTCCTGTCTCACGGCATCCAGCAGCACGCGCACGCCAAGGATGTTGGTGCGCAGGAAGACGTCCGGGTCCTCGATGCTGCGGTCCACGTGGCTCTCGGCGGCGAAATTGATCACGCCTTCCACGCGGGCCACCAGCTCGCCGACAAGGGACTCGTCCAGAATGTCTCCATGGACGAAGGTGTGCCGCGGGTCGGCATCCAGCGAGGCCAGGCTTTCCCGGCAGCCGGCATAGGTCAGGGCGTCCAGGTTGATCAGCTCGAGCTCCGGCAGGCGCTGAAGCATGCGCAGCACGAAGTTGGCGCCGATGAAGCCGGCGCCGCCCGTTACCAGCAGTCTCACGAGGACCTCTGTTCGCGTCGTCCCTGGACCGCCAGGGCCAGGATGATCACCACCAGGGCGCCGACCGCGATCTTCGGATAGATCAGCAGGTCCTGCATGCGGCCGATGGCCAGGCTGATGCGTCCCATGACCGTGTAGCCGAAGCTGGCTCCGAAGCTCATCATCAGGAAGGCGATGCCGATCTTCGAGACCACGCCCAGGCCGCCGGTCTGCTTCTTCGAGAAGAAGAAGTAGAAGACACCGGTGCAGACACCGACGACCACCAGCAGGTTGCTGAGGATCTCGATGAAGATGCGCAGCCCCAGGTTGTGAGACGGATTCTGCAGGTCCATGCCCACCAGCCCCAGCAGTCCCTGGCTGAAGCGGCCGAAGCGGCTGGCCGTGCCGTCCTCCAGGCCTTCGACGAGGGCCGGCATGTCAAAGGGTTCCGCACGGAAGGCGCGGATCTCCTCGTCGCTGTAGGAGGTCAGCAGCTTGCTGCCGGTGAAGAGCGCAGCGCCGTCGGACAGCACGCGGCGATGCAGTCCCAGCGCCTGCCGCGGCAGGTCGCTCAGCCAACCGGCCAGCACCAGGCGCTGCAGGGAAAGCCTCTGGTCTTCGCCCAGGTGATACTCGCCGAGCAGCAGGGCGTCCAGCGAGCCCAGGCGCAGCTCCAGCTCTTCCTGCAGGCTTCGGCCCTGGCCCGCCGCATCCAGCCGCGCGCGCAGGTCTTCCACCTGCTCCGAGGTCCAGTTGCGCAGCTGCTCGGGACGCGGATTGCGCGATTTGAGCAGGCTGTCGACCACGACAACCGTACGCTGGTCGTTCCAGTCCAGGGTGGTGCCCGGCGCGAAGGCGCCGGCCTTGTAGAGTTCCCAGAAATGGCTGCGGCCGGCAGGGCGTGTCAGGGCGTCGGCCGCGTCGCGGGCCTGCTCCGCGGACAGGCCGTTTTCCTGCAGCCGCTTCGCAAGGGCCGTCTCCGCCGGCAGGTTTTCCACGTGTACACGCAGCAGCAGCCCGTAGAGCTCGTCCTGCCAGGCCGGCAGCTCCAGGGCGGGCAGGGGCAGGGGAACCTGCGCGCCGTCGGCGCCGAGCCATTCATCGAAGGAGGGCAGGGGCATGGGATCCGCGGGATCCATTCCGCCGAGACGCGTCAGCAGCGCCCGGTCCAGGGATTCACCGCCGAGGGAGTTGCAGAGCTGCATCTCGAAGCTCCGCGCGTCCTCGACCACCTGGGCCACGCGCGGCCCCAGCTCGCGAAAGAAGGCCCGCGGCATGTCGCGGAACAGACGACTGTTGCCCGCGTCGGCCAACAGCTCCTCTTCGACCCAGGGCATGAGGGCCGTGCCTGCGCGATCCCCATACCAGGCGCTGAAGTGCTGCTGGAGCTCCACGCGCCGGGCTTCCATTTCGAGGGCCGGAAAGGCATCGCTTTTCGTCAGCAGCTCCTCGACGATCTCCCGGCCGCTGAAGTCCTTCATGGTCGCCTGCAGCTGCGGGACCAGGCTGCCCTGGGCCGCCTGGATCACCTGGATGCCGGCGAAGGCGCCGATCACATAGGCCAGCGGCCAGCGGCTGACCCAGTGCAGGCGCTTGGTGACCTTGAAGAGCATCATGATGCCCAGCACCAGAAAAAGCAGGTAGATCCAGTGGGTGTAGCCCAGCTGGTCGGCGAAACCGGGATCGTAGCTCGTGTACTCGGCCGGGCTGATTTCCCCCGCCAGGAACATGCGCTGGATGAGCACGCTCTCCGGGATCCACAGCCGGTCCCACAGGTTGGGAGTCAGCACCTGCGTCCAGACCATGACCACGCCATAGCCGGCGCTGACGCCGACGAAGACATGCTCGGCGAACTTGTAGAGCGGATTGTCGCGGTAGAGGAAGCTGAAGATCATCAGCGTGGAGGCGCAGATCAGCAGCGCCCCAATGATGTCGAGGCTGAACACTACTTGCCCCCCCGCTTGCGTGTGCCGAAATAGGCCACATTGCCCAGGAAAATGAAGAGGATGATCAACAGGTGGCCGAAGCTCTGGGCCGCCATGCCCTTCGTCGCCGCGCCGCCCTCGATGCCGACCAGGGTCTCGTAGTCGGCGCTGCCCTTCATGCCGCCGGCCAGGCCGATCAGCTGTCCGCTTTCGTAGTACGGAATGTTGTCCGGCGCCATCACCGCGGTGCAGGAGGCGGCCATGGTCAGGCCGAAACGGCCCTGGGCCGTCTCCACCCACTCCTTGGTGCCCGGGCTGCCGCCGCTCACGTTGATGAAGAGGTCGAAATCGCCCAGCTTCTTCAGCTGGCGCATCAGCGGCACCTGGCCGATGGGCGTGCCGTCATAGGTCACGGGAAAGGTCGAATGGATGTTCTCGCCCATGCTGAGCATCACCAGCTGGCGGCCATCCTTGTAGCCCAGGTTGACATAGTCGATGCCCTGCTCGAGCCCCATGTCGCGAATGCCCTCCTGCTCGAGGGCCAGGGTGATCGCCTGTCCGACCAGCGGCGGCGCCGCCGGCCAGAGGCAGCTGATCACCACGTTGATGTCCTTGCGGAAGAGGTGCTGGAAGAGCGCTTCGGTGAAGGGCTGCAGCTCGGGCTTGCTGCCCGGGTCGTAGTCGCAGCTGACGATCACGTTGTCGCCGGCGTCCAGATCCTCGATGGCCTCGTAGATCGCCTCGACGGCAGGGTCCGTGGTGAAGGGCAGGCTCTGGTCCAGCAGCAGGGGGACCAGGATGCAGATCGCCATGAAGGAGAAGATCCAGCGGCGGTCCAGGGTGAGGATGCGGTTGAGGAACCGCAGAATCGCGTGCCACATCTAGTTGTCCCCTCCCAGGTAGCTGCGTTCCAGACCGAGGATCACGCGCAGGCCGGTCGAGATGGCTCCCAGCGCGGCGCCGATCAGGATCGCGCGCTTGCCGGCCAGGTTGGGAAAGTTCATGATCCAGTCGCTGATGTCGGGAAAGGCGCCCCAGATCGATTCGCCCAGCGGAATGCGGCCCATCATCACGAAGGAGGCGCAGACCAGCAGCAGCGTCGCTTCCATGCTGCGGGCGCGGAAGGCGCGGAAGGCGGCACTGGCAATGTAGAAGGCCAGCAGGCTGAACATGGTCGCCTGCAGCGGCACGTAGAGCTTGAGATACATCCAGTCGAAGGGCGTGCCCGGTGTGACACCCCAGAAGCCGAGCACGATCATCAGCGTCAGGCTGGCCAGCAGGGCCACTTTGTGGATCACATCCTGCCCGCGGCGGATCTTCTTCAGGTTGACGAAGATCACGCTGTAGAGGCCCAGGATGTAGGTGAAGGCCATGATGATGATGCCGCCGTTGAACAATGTCTCACGGCTTTCCCGCACCCACGGGATCCCGCCGGCGAAGTTCTCGAAGATCATCCACGCTCCCAGCAGGAAGGTGATGATCAGGGGGATTTCCTTTTTCATCCGTTCGTGTCCTGCCTAGATGTGGAACCAGTTGAGGAAGTTCTTCGGCTGGAAGCTTTCGGTGTGCAGCCCCATGTTGTCCAGCGTCAGGGCCAGGCTGCCGATCAGGATCAGCGCGATGCAGATCACCTTGAACCAGTCGGTGGCCTTCAGGTTGCTGAGCAGTTTCGGATCACGGCTCAGGTAGGCCGAGGCGGCGAAGAGCTCCTCTCCGATCAGCGTGTAGTCGCAGGCGGCGATGAAGAAGGGCAGCTGTGTCACCTCCGCCGTGCCCGCCACCTGGATCGCCTTGGCCTGGAAGCCGGTCTCGGATAGGATCAGCGACTCGGCGAAGAAGCGGCCGAGGAAGAGGTTGGCCGCCGGACGCTCGCGCAGCATGATGCCGTTGACGCCGGCGGTGAAGGCGAACTGCTCATCGGAAATGAAGCTGACGTTTTCCGGCCGGTGATCTTCGGGCAGGCCGGCATTGTAGAAGCCCTGGCGGACCATCTCCTCCGCCACGCTCATCACGAAGGGCACGCGGCAGGGAACGTAGATCTCGCTCTTGTAGCGCGCCGTCGTCTCCGAGACCTTGCCCAGGATCAGCATACTGGCAATGGTCTGGATGTCCTGCATGTCCTCGATGCCCGGCACATAGAGCAGCGGCCGCCCCATTTCCGTGCAGCGGCCGATGGCCTCCTCGATGGCGTCGATGCCGGCGATGCGGCGGACGAAAAGCGAGTCGGGCTTCTTCCTGATGCGGTCGTAGAAGTAGAACAGCAGGGCCGTCATCGCCAGAATCACCAGCAGCACGGTCAGGCGGCCGGGTTCCAGCAGGAAGGCCTGCTGCCCCAGGGCTGCCGGCGCCGCACCCGCGGAGGGCGCGATCAGGGCAGACAACAGGGGGATGGGGGTCATAGGGGATTCCACTGTGCTGGACGACGGATCCCGGCAGGCAACTTCCAGCCGGGGCAACCCTTTAAGGTAATGGAAGATGCCTAGGGGGGCAAAGGAAGGGCCGGGGGGCATGGGACAGCTTCTTCGAACGATGATCGTGCGTGATTCTATTCTCCGCACGAGGATCGTGCGTGAATCTATTCTCCGCACGATGATCGTGCGGCTATATGCAAGGACCGCGATGCGGTCCTCTGGCATGACCACCTTGAATGGACAGCGGAAACCATGTCGAAGACAAACGACCGCGTAGCGGTCGCTGCATAAAGCCGCGGGTGAATCCCGCGGACTCAAGAGCGAATCCCCATTCAAACGGAGATCAATCATCCGCATCATCCGGATTCTCCCTGTCGAAGAGGTGGCGGGGGTCGTATTCGATGCCGTTTGATTTCAGCAATGACTCGTATTCCTCGCGAAAGCTGCGGCTCCTGTGATGCACCTCCTGGTTGCGGATGTAGTTCCTGATGCCGTCGAGCTTTTTGCTGTTGACGCTAAAAGCGGAATACCCCCCTTGCCATCGTGGTTTCCCGATTTCCGGATAACACTTTTTCGTCCAGGACAAGCTCGAGAGTTTCAGCTCCCGCACGATGGTACCGAAGGATCCATCCGCCGGCATGCGTACCAGCAGGTGTACATGGTCCTCGACACCCCCGATCTCGATCGCTTTCCACCCGTTTGCGCGGAGCACGCCACCCATATATTCATGCATCCGCCCACGCAACCCGGATTGGATCCAGGGACGGCGACGCCGTGTTCCGAACACCAGGTGTACGATCACATTCGTAAACGAGCCCAAAATTCCTCCAGTCGTGCTACATGCATTGCCCTTCTGGAGACCATGAAATCGAATTCGTCGAACTCAATCAAGCGCTATTTCGAGAATTGTGATGTATCTGAGGATCATGTCCACAAACTTGGACAGACTACTGGAACAAAGATTTTTCTTCATACACGAAGATCGTGCGTGAATCTATTCTCCGCACGATGATCGTGCGGCTATATGCAAGGACCGCGATGCGGTCCTCTGGCATGACAACTATAAATGGATAGCGGAAAACATGTCGAAGACGCACGACCGCGTAGCGGTCGCTGCCTAAAGCCGCGGGTGAATCCCGCGGACATCTAATAGCAAGAACACCCTACTCCCTCTGCATCGAAGGCGCCGGCGCTCCCGCAGCCTTGACGCGCCGGCTCATGAGCCTGCCGCGCAGGTCGCGCAGGAAATTGCCCAGGTCGTCGACGAGTGTATACACCAACGGGATCACGATCAGGGTCGAGAGCGTGCTCACCAGCAGGCCGCCCATCATGGCGCGGCCCATGGGGGCGTAGGGCATGCCGATCAGGGCGGCGTTGCCGACGGCCATCGGGATCAGGCCGCAGACGGTGGTGGCGGCGGTCATCATCACGGGGCGGAAGCGCTGGCGGTTGGCGGTCAGCAGGGCCTCGTGGCGCGGCATGCCGCCGCGCTGCAGGCGTACGACAAGGTCGATCAGCACAATGGCGTTGTTGACCACGATACCCATCAGGATCACGACCCCGATGCCGGCCATCATGTCGAAACTGCTCCCTGTAATCAAAAGGGCCCATTGCGCGCCCCAGAAGGCGAAGGGCAGGCTGGCCAGGATGGTCAGGGGCAGCATGAAGGACTCGAAGAGCACGCCCATCAGCAGGAAGACGAAGCTGACCGCCAGCAGGAGCGCCAGCTGCTGGCTGTTCTGCTGCTCGCGCAGGCGGTCGAAGAAGCGCCCGAAGCTCCAGTCGTAGCCCGCCGGGAAATCCAGGCCGTCCATCACCTGGCGGATCGACTCGTTGACGCCGTCCTGGTCTTTCGTATCCCCGACGATCTTCAGCCGCATGAAGCTCTTGCCCGAACTGCGACGGATCGTGCCCAGCGCCGTTTCGTGCTTCACTTCCACCAGTTCGTCCAGGGGCACCAGGCGCCCGCTGGCGGAGGGGATCTCCAGCTGCTTGAGTTCGCTCAGCTGGTCCCGGTCCTCCTTGGCCAGCCTGACGCTGGCGTCGAGCTCGCGGCCGCGCTGGCGCAGGTCGGGCAGTTCGTTGCCGGCGAGGGCGTAGCGCACCGTGCCGGCCAGGGTGCTGGCCTGGATGCCGTTGCGGTCGAGGGCCGCGCGGTCGGCGAGCACGCGCAGTTCCGGGTCGCCCTGCTCCACGTCGAGCTCGGTGGAGATGATGTTGGGCATCAGCTCGAGGCGGCGGCGCGCCTCCTCGGCCAGGGCCTTGAGGACCGTTGTATCACGCCCGTTGATCGCCACCGTGATCGCGTTCTCGTCGTTGCCGTTGTTGCCCCAGCCGATGAAGAGGTCGACGCCCGGCACCTCCGGCAGGTTGGCCTCGATGTCCTCGATCACCTCCTCGCGGGTCATCGTCGAGGTCTTGTAGAGGCCCAGCTTCTGCCCCAGGGTGCGCCCCAGGTGGACATACCAGCTGGCCTGCCCCTCGCTGTGCAGGAAGACCTCCAGCTCGCCCCAGGTGTTCGAGTGGCGCGAGGTGATGGTCTTGATGTTGTATACATCGGCCTTGGCGCGGATCCCGTCCTCCACCCGCAGCACCAGGCTGTCGGCGTCGGCGAAGGAGTAGGAAGGCGGCATGCTGAAGTACAACTCGAAATTGTTGATGTTGCCGTCGCCTTCCGCCGACTGCTTGACCAGGTTCTGCGGAATGGCGATCAGCAGGAAGATGCCGAGCACGACCAGCGCCGTGTCGAAGCGCCGGCGCAGGGCGATGTCGAGCAGATGTGTGACAGCGGCGCTGCTCTTCGTGATCAGCCGGCTTTCGCGCACGTCGCGGATCGTCTTCATCTTGCTGGCCAGCAGGGGCAGGAAGAGCAGAGCCACCAGCAGCGAGGCCAGCAGGGAGATCACGACCGGCATGCCGATGCGCGTCATGTAGAAGGAGAAGCCGACGTCGTCCGACATCAGCATCAGCGGCAGGAAGACCACGATCGAGGTCAGCGTGGCCACGGTGACCGCCAGGCCCACTTCCGCCGCGCCGGCCACGCTGGCCTTGCGCGGATCCTGCGTGTGTTCCCTTTCGGACTGGATGCTCTCCATGACCACGATGGCGTTGTCCACCACCATGCCCACGCTGAGCATCAGCCCCATCATCGTGATGATGTTGAGGCTCCAGCCGATGAAGTAGATCCCCGTGATCGTGATGAAGATCGAGAAGGGAATCGCCGCGGTGATGATCATCGTCATCCGCCAGCGACGCAGGAAGAAGAAGATCACGCCGATGGCGAAGATCCCGCCCCAGAGAGCGCTTTCCTTCAGGTTGTCGATGGAATCGCGAATGAAGTCGCCGCGGCTGAAGAGCTTGTTGAAATTGATGCTCTCCATGCGCGGATCCTGCGAGACGCGCTGTAGCACGGCATCCACGTCGCGGCAGACCTGTTCCGTGTTGGCCGTGCTCTCCTTGGCGATGGCCAGCAGCATGCCCAGTTCGCGGTCGACGCGCATAATCCAGTTGCGCTCCGGCGCGTCGATGTGCACGTCGGCAATGTCCTTCAGCCGCAGGGGGCTGCCGCGGATCGGGATCTCGCGCACCTCTTCCACGCCGCGCCAGACCGCGTCGCTGCGCACCGTGAGACGCCGGCCGCCGTCGAGGATCTCGCCGTTGGTCAGGGCGAAGTTCTCGCTGCGCAGCTGTTCCACCACCTGCCAGGCGCTCAAGCCGTAGCGCGCCAGGTTCTCCAGGTTCAGGTCGATCAGCAGCTCCTGGTGGTCGCCGCCCCAGAAGTCGACCTTTGCCACGCCGTCCACCTGCTCGATGGGCTTGCGCAGGAACTCGTCTACAAGATAGTGCGCTTCCCCGGGGTCCAGTTCGCTCGAGGCCCCCAGGAAGTAGATCGTCTCCCCCATGCCCATGCGCCGGAGTCTCACGCGCTCGATGCCCAGGTCGACTTCGGCGATCGCGCGGTCGATGCGGTCGCGCAGTTCGTTCCAGGCGACGTCCGTGTCCACTCCGTTGCGGATCTGCAGCCAGAACCAGACGCCGTGGCTCTGGCTGTAGGACTCCAGGTACTTCAGCCCGCCGACTGTGCGCAGGTGTTCCTCGAAGGGTCGGGAGATCAACTCCTCGATCTCCTCCGGCGTCGAATTGGGGTAGGAGACCCAGAAGCCCATCCACGGGGACTTGAAGCCCGAGGGCATCATTTCCAGCGGCACCTTGGTCAGGGCGACGGCCCCGGTGACGACCAGGGCGATGAAGAGCATCAGCACCGTGACCGGTCGCTTGAGACTGAAGGCGGGGAGCAGGCGATCAAGCTTCACGCAGGGTGCCCTCCACTTCGGCTGCGGCCTCGTCCAGCGCCTCCAGCTCTTCCTGTCTCACTTCGAGCAGGGAGTACAAGGTGGGCACGACGAGCAGGGTCAGCAACGTGCTCGACAACAGGCCGACAATGACCGTGATCGCCATCGGCGCCCGCATCTCGCTGGCCTCCCCGGCGCCGAGCGCCATCGGCAGCAGGCCGAGCACGGTGGTGCCGGTGGTCATCAGGATCGGCCGCAGGCGCAGGCTGCCGGCATGGATGATCGCCTGCACCGTCGGCTCGCCCTGGCTGCGCTTGAGGTTGATCGTGTCCACCAGGATGATCGCGTTGTTGACCACGATGCCCACCAGCAGGATCGCCCCCAGGAAGACCACCACGGAGAGCGGCATGTTGAAGGCCCAGAGAGCGAGCATCACGCCGACGAAGGCCAGCGGCACCGAGAAGAGGATCACCAGCGGGTGCAGCAGGCTTTCGAACTGGCTGGCCATGACCACGTATACAAGGAAGATCGCCAGCATCAGCGCCATGTAGAGGCTGTTCATGCTGCGGGCCATTTCCTGGGACTGGCCGACGACCTGGGTCCGGATGCCCTCCGGCAGCACCAGGCCGTCCAGCGTGCGACGGATGTCGATGATCGCGCTGCCCAGGTCGCGGTCGGCCAGGTTGGCGCGGATCACGGCGCTGCGTTCCTGGTCCTCGCGGCGGACCTCGCTCGGCCCCTCGGCCAGGCTCACGTCCGCCACCGCCGACAGGGGCACGGGCACCGGCTGGCCGGGATTGATCACCAGGCCGCGAATGGCGTCGACGCCGAGCAGGTCCGGATCACGCAGCTTGACGCGCACGTCGACACGGCGGTCCTCGTCGCGGAACTCCGTGTCCACATTGCCCAGGATCTTGGCCCGCACCAGCTCGGCAACCTGCTGCAGGTCCAGCTGCAGGCGATTCAGGGCCTCTCGGCGGTAGCTGATCTTCAGTTCCGGATTTCCGGGCCGCAGGCTGCTGTTGAGGTCTGCCAGGCCGGGCACCGAGCGCAGGGCGGCCAGGGTCTGCTCGTTGGCTTGCGCCAGGTCGTGCAGCTCGTAGCCGCGCAGCTGGATCTCGATCGGCGTGCGGAAACTGAAGAGCACGGGGTAGCTGACGCGGCTTTCCAGCTCCGGCAGGCGATCCAGGAAGGGGCGCAGGCGGGCGAGCACGGTCTGCTCGCTCTGCTCGGGGTCGTCGCTCTCGTGGAGTCTCACGGTGATCCGTGCAATGTGCTCGCCGATCTCGCGGTCCATTGCCGCCCGGTCGTCCCCGCCGACGACCGTGGCCAGGCTGGCGACCTGGGGCTGCTGCTCCAGGAAGTCCTCGATGGGACGCAGGGACTCCGCCGTGCGTTCGATGGGCGTGCCGACAGGGTAGACCATGTCCAGGTGGAACTCGCCCTGGTGTACCACGGGCATCAGTTCCTGGCCGAGGCGCGGCAGCACCTGCCAGACGCAGACCGCGAAGGCCAGCACCACGAAGGCCATCACTTCGGTGCGGTGACGCAGGCAGCGGCCCAGGAGGCGCGGATAGACGGTTCCCAGTCCGCCGAGGCTACGGCCCGATCGTCCCAGCAGGGCGCCGAGTCCGTTTGTCGCACGCACCAGCAGGAAGGCCAGCAGGCCGAAGAGCCCCATCACCAGGTAGGCCAGGGCCCCGGCAAGGCGCAGGACCAGCTCGACGACTAGCAGCAGCAGCGCGCGCAGCAGCTGGATCACGAGCAGCAGCGGCAGCAGGGGCCAGCGCAGCAGGCCGGTAACACCGCTGCCCGCAGCGCACCAGCCGACCGGGCCCCGGAAGAGGGCGCGGAAGACGCGCATCGCCTTGAGGGGCTGCAGCAGAAAGGCGCGGTGGAAGGGCGCCGGCTTCTCCACGCTGGACGCGCGGCCGGTTTTCATGTGCAGGGCCGCCAGCATGGGAATGAAGCTCAGCGCGAGGATCAGCGAGGCGGTCAGGCTGTATACGACGACGCGGCTCAGGTCGCCGAAGATCTGGCCGGCAATGCCCTCGACGAAGACCATCGGGAAGAAGACGGCGATCGTGGTCAGGGTCGAGGCGAAGACCGCCCCGCCGACCTCGCCGGTGCCGCGGATGGCGGCCTGTACGACATCATCCCCTTCTTCCCGGCAGCGGAAAATGCTCTCCAGCACGACGATCGCGTTGTCGACCAGCATGCCGATGCCCAGGGCCAGTCCGCCGAGGCTCATGATGTTGAGGCTCAGGGCGGAGAGCTGCATCGGCCCGAAGGCGGCGACCACGGAGAGCGGAATCGCCAGGGCGACGATCAGCGTCGTATACGCGCTGCGCAGGAAGAGGAAGAGCACCAGCACGGCGAAGAGCCCGCCGAAGAGCGCCGTGCCCTTCAGCTCGTCGATGGCGCCCTGGATGAAAGTGCTCTGGTCGGCCAGCAGGTGGGTCTGGATGCCCCGTTCGGCCAGCACCGCGCTGAGCCACCAGGGCTTCCAGTTGCCGTGGCCTCCCCCGCCGGCCTGCGCCACGGCGGCACCGCTTGAATCGGCGGCGGCGCTGCTGTCGGCCTCGGCGACGGCCGGACCCGGCTGCGGCGGCTGCGGCGGCTGTCCGCTCGGGCCGAAGAGGCGCTGTCTCACGCTCTCGGCGACGCGGACCACGTTGGCGTCGGCCTCCTTGTGGACCTCGATCTCCACCGAGGGAACCCCGTCTACGCGGGTGATCACGTCCGGATCACGGGCTCCGCGGTATACGCGGCCGATGTCCCCCAGCCGGACCCAGCTGTCGCTGCCGGTGCGGATGCGCGTGTCGGCGATCTCCTCGACGGACTTGTATTCGCTGAGTACGCGCACCACGTATTCGGTGCGCCCCTCCTTCAGGTTGCCGCCGGCCAGGTTGACGTTCTCCGCGGAGAGCTGGCGGGAGATGTTCTGCAGGTCCAGCCCGCGCAGGCTGATCTCCTTCTCGACCAGCTCGACACGGATCTCCTCCTCCAGGCCGCCCTGGACCTTGACAGCGGCCACTCCGCCGGTCTTTTCCAGCTCGCGCTTGACCACGTCCTCGCAGAGAATGCGCAGCTCTTCCAGGTCCATGCTTTCGCTGGTCACACCGATGCGCATCACGGGATCGAGGCTGGGATCGTAGCGCAGGATCAGCGGCCGTTCGACCTCGACGGGCAGCCAGACATTGTCCAGCTTCTCGCGCACTTCCTGGATCGCCTGGTCCATGTCCGTGTCCCAGGCGAACTCGATCATCAGCTCGCTCTGCCCGGCACGGCTGGCGCTGGACATGCTGACCATGTTGCCGATGACGGCGAGGGCCTGCTCCAGGGGGCGTGTCACATACTGTTCCACTTCCTCCGGGGCGGCGCCCTCGAACTCGCTGCGCAGCGTGATACTGGGGTAGCTGATGTCGGGCATCAGCGTCAGGGGCAGGCGGTTGAAGGAGATCAGGCCGAAGACCAGCACGGCCAGCACCAGCATCGTGACCGCGACGGGACGGTTGACCACGAAGCGGTAGAAGCCCCAGCGGCCTTCCTCGGGCGGTTCCTGCGGACCGCGGCGGGCGGCGGTCATTCGGCGGAATCCGTGTTTCCGGCATCCGCGGTTTCAGTCCCTGCTTCGGGGGCCTTCGCGTCCGCAAGCCCGGAAGCCGGATCCTCGTTGATCACGCGGACCGGGCTCTTGTCCTTGAGGCTGTTCTGTCCCACAAGCACCAGCTGCTCGCCCTCGTCGATGCCGCTCAGCACCTCGATGCGCTCCTCGTCCTCGAAACCGCGCTGAAGCACACGCCGGTGGGCCTTGTCCTCATCGTCCACCACGAAGGCGACGACCCGGTTGCGTTCGTAGAGCAGGCTTCGCTTGGGAATCAGCACCGCGTTCTCACGCGTGCCGGCGACGATGGCGAAACTGGCGTACATGCCGCTGCGCAGGCGGGTCTGCGGATCCTCGATGCCGACGGTGACACGGATCGTTCCGCTGGTCGGATCGACAACCGGGCTGATGCGCTTGATCCAGCCGCGGAAGGGATCCTCGCCGGCGGCCCGGGCCTCGACCTCGACCGGCAGGTTGGGACGGATGCGGGCCAGGTCCTTCTCCGGCAGATCCAGTTCGGCGATCAGTTCGCGATCGTCGAGCAGCCGGAAAAGGGGATTGGACCGCTGGATCCAGGCTCCGATGCTCACAAGGCGCTCGCTGACCACGCCGGCGATCGGCGCGGTGATGCGGCTGCGCTCGAAGGCCAGGCGGGCGGTCTTCCAGTTCAGCGTCGCGCGATCAAGGGCCGTGCGGGACTGGTCCAGCTCCTGGGGACTGACGAGCCCCTTGTCCGCCAGCTGCTGCAGGCGCTCCCAGTCGCGTTCGGCCTGCTGCATCTCGAGGGAGGTCCGCTCGACCTCGAGCACGATCTCCTCATCGGCCAACACCAGCAAAGTATCCCCGGCGGAGACCCGGTCGCCGGCCTCGACCCGCAGCTCGGCCACGTGGCCGCTGACCAGCGAGTAGACCTCGATCTGGGATTCGGTGGCCACGACCCCGTCCAGGCGGATGTAGTCATGAATGCGCCCCCGGCTGACGGGAGTGATTTCCACGGGCACCAGGCGGCTGGAAAGACTGTCCTTTTTCTCGCCTTCGGCCTTGTCTTCCGAGCCCTCCTGCTTGGCGTCGGCGCTGCAGCCGACAAGGATGGCCAGGAACAGGGCCGACAGCAGCGCCACGGGCCAGCGGCGGGTCCAGGGTCGACGGACAGACCCGTTGAAGGGGATGGACATGAGGATACTCCGGTGTATTGCTGTTCGGAACCTGATCGCGCATGAATCGGATCTGCCCCATAGACCGGGGCCGTGGGAATGGGTTTCGTTCGCCGTCCGAATTCGGACAGGAGAAAATGGCTCTTCCGTGGCAGGCCATGAAAGCAAATTTCTCATGGCTGCCGAGGGATTCCGACAGGATCAAAGCTGCACAGGCTCTGGTCTCCCGAAAGAGCTTCCGGAAGCGACGGAAGGACAAGATCCATACATCAATAAAGCAGCGCTGGCAATGCCTTCCGATTCCCGGCTGGTGCGAATACATGGCAGCGCATTGTGTGTCAGCGGGTCAAAACATGGCTGAAGGTGCATGGAAACAGGGCGCGTGTTCGTTGGATCACGGGATTTCACGCATAATGTATGCCGCGGCTGCGCCTTTCCAAAGATCCTGTGTGAAAAAGTTAACCCGCTGTTTGTTCCTGCGGCTCATGGCCTGTTCGTCCAGGATTTCTTAACAAGGAAGGTGGCCTCGTGGCACAAAGGGCAGCAGGCCGGCAGCCCCTATCTTCTTGATATTAATCTTTTTACGAGATCCCGTTTATCAAGCGCCAAAAACTGGCACAGGCCTTGCCTATTCCAGAATCGAGTTCAGGTTACTGGAATCGGGGCCTGGTCTGGAGACTGACTTTGCCGGAACCCATTGTCAGCACTCGCAGGCCCCATTTCATTTCTTTCGTCTTCTCTTTGTCTGGAACCAAATCCGATTTGGCGCCCCTGGACATACTTCCCATCCGGACCCCGGTGCTCCCCTGTGCCGGGGTTTTTTGTGTCCGCGAGAAGGAGGGTGCCAGGGACGGTGCCACGCACGGTGCCAGGGACGGTGCCAGGGACGGTGCCAGGGACAGTGCCAAGGACGGTGCCACGCACGGTGCCAGGGACAGTGCCAGGGACAGTGCCACGGACGGTGCCAGGGACGGTGCCACGCACGGTGCCAAGGACGGTGCCACGCACGGTGCCAGGGACGGTGCCAGGGACAGTCCTTGGCACTGAACCAAGACGAACCGCCGGAAACGATCAGGATCGATCCCGGCGGTCGTCGGCTTGTCACACAGATTTGCCCTATTTCACCAGCAGCATGGTCCGTTCCTGGCGGAAGTTGCCGCTCTGCAGGCTGTATACATAGAGCCCGCTGGGAAGATCCTCGGCAAGGAAAGTGACCTGGTGTTCGCCCGGGGGTTGGCGACCCTCGACGAGCGTCGTCACATGCTGGCCCAGCATGTTGTAGACGGCGAGACGCACGGGATGCCCTGCAGCCGATCCGGCAACCGGCAGGGAGTAGCGGATGGTCGTCACCGGATTGAAGGGGTTCGGCGCGTTGGGCAGCAGGCGGAACTCGGCGGGCATGCCGGGCCGTTCGGCCACGTCCACCTGCAGATCGCGGCGTACAAGGGCCGAGTCCGTGTCCCACTGGGCGGCGTAGAGCTGGCCCTCGTGCACGCAGAAGCTCTTCACCCAGTGTGCAAGGGGCTCGCCGTCGCTGATATCGCTCCAGCTGCTGCCGCTGTCATCGGAGACATAGGCCGAATCGTCCTGGGCCGTCGAGGCGAAGAGGCTGCCGCCATAGGTGTCGATGGTCATGATCGGTGTCACATTGAACTGGTTCCAGGTGGCGAAGCCCGAGTCGACGCGCTGCCAGCTATCGCCGCCGTCGGCACTGCGGAATACGCCGTTGCTGCTGGCAACGAACAGCGCGCTGCCGTCGCTGCACAGGCGGTTTGTCACCCACCCGGCCACCTCCGCCGGATACCCCTCATTGGCCGGCGTCTGCCAGCTGGCGCCGTCATCGCTCGTCGCATGCACTCCCTGGCTAAGGGTAGCGGCATAGAGCACTCCTCCGTGCGAACACATGCCCGTGACCTGATCGCCATGGGCCGATCCCAGCGGACCTTCGATACGAGACCACGGGCCAGCCGCGGCAGACTTCGTATACAGGCCGTAGGTGGGCCAGGCCATGCTGGCGTACAGGCGGTCATCGTCCTGGAACAGCAGGTTGGCGGCATAGGAGGATTCCATGCCCGTCGAATCCACCTGCCAGCTGTCGCCGCCATCCGGAGACATGTAGACGGCCATCAGCGAGCTCGAAATGAAGATGTTCTCTCCATGAAAGACCACATCGTAGTTGGCATTACCCGGATTGAGAATGAAGCCCTCGGTCATGTCCGTCCAGGAATCGCCGCCGTTGGCGGTGCGATACAAACCGCCATTGGACACAGCGTAGAGCTCGCCTCCATGACTGACCAGGTTGTTGACTCCGTAGTAGATCGAGGGCGGAGTCACATACTCCCATTCGGCCCGGGCCGATCCGGCAAAGGCCAACAGCAGGCAGAAGCCGGCAAGACTGAGCAGGATGTCGCGTATGGATTGCATGGTGGTGCGCATGGGTCCCTCCGTTTTGGCCCCAAGATCCCCCCAGTGTGGCGCATCGCATATACGGCATTTGCGCTATTAGAAACTCCTTCCTTCGAAGAAGCAATGGAGTGGCCCGCGATCCGGCGTGGGACGGATGCCGTATGGATTTCCCCGAACAGGAATCCCTGATTGGGACTCGCTGAGCCGGCAACAGTTCGCGAAGCAGGGAAGACATCGATTCATCGATCCCGCATCCGCCCACGACTGTTGCGTACAGTTGAATCACGCCCGTCAGGCAAAAAGGAGGAGAACCATGAACACCGCAACGATTCTGACCCTCAGCGGCCTGATGGCCGTATGTGCGTCCAGCGCACTCGCCCAGAATGTCCTGGTCGTCCGCGACTTCCTGCCCAATGGGGGCGACGCCGTCCAGGAATTCGTCGACCTGGGAGCCACCGTCAGCGAGATACCGACATCCCTCCTGCTCGACACGGCCCTTTCCCCCTATTGCGTGGTCTACGTGACTGGCATTGACAGCCAGTCCGGCGATGCGGTCGAGACGACCCTGAATGCCGCCGCCGGGCATCTGGAAAGCTACGTGCAGGGCGGCGGGCTGCTGTTCTACGAGACCGGCAGCAATGGCGCACAGTATACCCTTCCCGGCGGTGTGACAACCTTCGACTTCATGGACTGGGAAAACTTCGTTCTTCCCGGACATCCGGCAACGCAGGGCCTGCCCGGATTCCTGCCGGCCAACTGCTCGTCCTTCAGCACCCATGCGCTGGACAATCTTCCTCCCGGCACACAAACCCTGAGCACCGGCAGCTACGGCGGCGCTCCGGCGGTCACCGTGTCCTACAGCATCGGCGCGGGCGAAGTGCTGGCCACCGGGATTCGCGCCGAGTACGGCATGACCGGCAGCAGCTGCTGGTTCGGCCCCGACGGCCCCGTACAGCTCTGGCGCGCCCTGGCCGAGTATGCCCTCGGCACCTGCGGGCAGTCCACTTCGGACACGGAAGACCTGCCGAGTCTCTTCGCCCTGGACAACTACCCGAATCCCTTCAATCCGACCACCAGCATTCGCTTCCGGATCCCGGAGACTGGTGCGGTGGAACTCGGCGTATACAACCTGCGGGGCGAGCTCGTGCGCCAGCTGCACAGCGGGCTGCTTTCCGCCGGAGCGCACACGATGCCCTTCGACGCCAGCGGCCTGAGCAGCGGCACCTACCTCTACAGCCTCGAGACCGGCGAAGAGCGTATCACGAAGCGTATGCTGCTGGTGAAGTAGCGTCGCACATTCTCGACGAATCCCGCGCCCCGGCGAGTCGATTGCCGGGGCGCTTCTTTCTCATGGCCGGGCAGTACGGGTTCTCGCGCGGAGACGCAGAGGAGCAGAGACGCGGGGAAATCGATTCAGGAACTGGCCATCCTTCCGGGTCAAAAAGAACACAGCGCCTCTGCGACCCTGCGTCTCCGCGTGAACTCTTCTGTCCGGATCGCCGATAGACAGGCTAGGCCCTGCTTTCGAGCATTTCTATCTTGCAGGCATCCAATCCAGACAGGAAGCCCCATGAGCGACCCTCAGCCCACCCGTGTCATCGAACCGCAAAAACGCGACAAGCGCAAGATCAGCCGCCGACTCTACGAGGAGGAAATGATCCGCCTGCAGGTGGAACTGGTCAAGCTGCAGGAATGGATCAAGGCCAAGGGGCTGAAGGTGGTCGTGCTCTTCGAGGGCCGCGACGCCGCCGGCAAGGGCGGCGTGATCAAGCGGATCACGGAGCGCCTCAATCCGCGCGTCTGCCGCATCGTCGCCCTGGGCACGCCAAGCGAACGGGAGAAGACCCAGTGGTACTTCCAGCGCTACGTACCCCACCTGCCGGCGGCGGGGGAAATGGTGCTCTTCGACCGCAGCTGGTACAACCGCGCCGGCGTCGAGCGCGTGATGGGTTTCTGCACGGACAAGCAGTACACGGAATTCATGCGCAGCTGCCCGGAGTTCGAGCGCATGCTGATCCGCAGCGGCATCCTGCTGGTCAAGTACTGGTTCTCCGTCTCCGACGAGGAGCAGGAGCGCCGCTTCCAGGCCCGCATCGACGATCCCACCAAGCGCTGGAAACTGAGCCCGATGGACCTGGAATCCCGCAGCCGCTGGGTCGAGTACTCCCGCGCCAAGGACGAGATGTTCAAGTATACGGACATCAAGCAAGCCCCCTGGTACGTGGTCAACGCCGACAGCAAGAAGCGGGCGCGGCTGAACTGCATCCACCACCTGCTGAGCCTGATTCCCTACGAGGACCTGACCCCGGCCCCCGTCGAGCTGCCGCCGAGGCAGGACGAACAGGCTTATGTGAGACCGCCGATGGATGATCAGACCTTTGTGGAGGAGCGGTATTAGCGGTGGGACAGGGAAACTGATTCGAATGTATCACGTTGAACTGCATTCCAGTGAGCATTCACTTTCCTGCGGCAATTGCTAGACTGATTGAAAGTCCTCTGTTCCAGGAGTTTCACATGAAGAAGACTGCCCTTCTATTCACCATGATTGCCCTGATCAGCTTTGCATGCTCCAGTGGAAACGCCCTTCGCCCGAAACACGCACAGTCCTACATCCTTGAAATGAGCAGCGTGCAGCTCAGCGGCAACGACTTCCGCGTCGATTCGGATTCCTGGTTCGGCCGGGATCACATCAAGCTCGAATTCTACGAGAACGGTACCCTCCTGCACACTTCAAAGGTCGACGCCGTCAGCGGCCTGCGGACTCTCGATCCCCCATTGAAGTGGCTCATCGACTTCAACCCGGCAAACAGCTACTACATGGTGTTGACTCAGGACCGGGGCCTCGCGCAAGGCACCCGTTTCCAGATTCCCAATGCTCCTCGTCCCGGCTACTGGCCTTTCGCCGAGAACAACGGCAAGATCAATGTCGGACACGCTTCCCACCTGCAATTCCGCGAGACCGTCGTCAAGAAGTAGCCTTCGCTACCACGCCGTCGTACACCTGTTCTTCCCAGGCGCGTTCCAGCTCTAGCCGGCCGGCCGATCATGCCGACTTTGACGGGGCATGCTCTTTCTGTGAGACCTGCACCCCCGCCAGCCCCGCCTCTCTCGCCTTCAGCGCATCCAGCGTCCCCGCGCGTTCCATGTGCTCCACCTGCAGCATCGGGACTTCCGCCTCCAGCTCGACGCGGCCTTCCAGCAGAAAGGGGCCGCGCTCGCGGCTGAGCAGGACGAAGCGTTCGTAGATGTCCGGGAAGAGCACCGCCTCCCAGGTGCCCGTGGTGTCCTCCAGGCTTAAGAACTTCATCCAGCGGCGCTCCTTGCGGGTGCGGATGGTCTTGTCGCTGAACTTCCAGCCCAGCATGCGGGCGCGGCCGCCCAGCCTGGCCCCCAGGTCGGCCCCGCGGATGCATTCCTTTTCCAGGCCGCCGAAGTTGTAGAGTTCCATCGGGTGGAAACGCGGGCTGAAACCGAGCACCCGCCGTTCGTGAAGCCAGCGTTCCAGCCAGCCGTAATCCTCGATGCCGGAGGGCGGTTCCTCCGGCAAATCCTCGAACAAGGCATCCTGTGCCATCACCCCCCCGCAGGGGCGCCCCGCGGGCGCCCTCCCGCTGGACGCGGAGGAATCCCTCCCCGCCCGCGCCGAGGGCGGCCGCAGGCCGCCCGTACCGGGGGCGCGCCCCGCCCGGCCCGAAGGCGAAGCCAGCTGGATCGCCCAGAGCAGCTGGGGCCGCGAATAGCCGAAGGTATCGCAGGCGCCGCACTGGACCAGGGCTTCCAGCTCCTCCTTGTCGGCATGGATGCGGCGGCGCAGGTCGCGGAAGCTGCGGAAGGGGCCGTCCTCGCGGCGGCTATCGAGCAGGCGGTGCAGGGTCGCGCCGGAGAGGCCGGCGATGGCCAGCAGGCCGACGCGCAGCTCGCCGCCGCGGCCCGTGTACTCGCGGGCGCTGCGGTTGACGCAGGGGGGGAGCACGGAAAGGCCCAGGCGGCGCGCCTCCTGCACGTAGGCTGCCGCGCTGTAGAAGCCGCCGCCGTTGCTCAACACGGCGGCCATGAAGCGCGCCGGGAACCAGGCCTTGAGCCAGGCCACGCGACAGGAGAGCACGGCGAAGCTGGCACTGTGGGCCTTGCAGAAGGCGTAGCCGGCGAAGCTCTCGATCTGGCGCCAGACCTCCGCGGCCGTGTCACGGGGAATGCCGCGTGATACGGCGCGGGCGGCGAAGCCCTCTTTCAGCTTGAGCATCTCGTCGCGGGAGCGGCCCTTGCCGCTCATGGCGCGGCGCAGCAGGTCGCCCTCGCCGAGGCTCATGCCGGCCAGGGCGTGGGCCACCTTGATCACATCCTCCTGGTAGACCATCACCCCGTAGGTGTCGCGGAGGATCTCCTCCATCAGCGGGTGGGCGTACTCCACTTTCGATGGATCACGATGCCTTTCGATGAAGGCCTGCATCATGCCCGACTCGGCGACACCGGGGCGAATGATGCTGCTGGCCGCCACCAGCAGCTCGTAGTCGGCGCACTGCAGCTTGCGCAGCAGCGCCTGCATGCCCGGGCTCTCGATGTAGAAGCAGCCCATGGTGCGGCCCTCGCGCATCATCTCCGCCACGCGCGGATCGGCGCAGATCTCCTCCACGCTTTCCGGCATGCGCCCCTCCAGCCCTTCGCGCTTCAGCTGGCGGCGCAGGTCGCTGTAGACGCCCAGGCCGCGCTGGGCCAGCAGGTCGATCTTCAGCAGCCCCAGCTCCTCCACCGGTCCCATGTCCAGCTGTGTGACAACCAGGCCCTTGCCGGCGCGCTCCAGCGGGCAGAGGTCGGCCAGCGGCCCGGGACTGATCACGATCCCCCCGGCGTGCACCCCCGTGTGACGCGGCAGGCCGACCAGTGCCCGCGCCACCTGCAGCACGCTCTTCAGCGGCTCCTGCTCCGGGTGCAGGCCGTAGTTCTCCGGCTTCTCGCGCAGCATCGTCTCCCAGTCCTTCGAGACGCCGTGCGGCAGGTGGCGGGTCAGCGAGCGCAGCTCCTCCCCGCTGATGCCCAGCATCTTGGCTGCCTCGCGCACGGCGCCGCGCAGGGCGTAGGTGTTGACCGTGCCGATCATCGCCACGCGCTCGGGGCCGAAATGGCGGTAGACGAAGGCCAGCACCCGGTCGCGGTCGACCCAGCTGAAGTCCAGGTCGATATCCGGCGGGCTCGAGCGGCAGGGGTTGAGGAAGCGCTCGAAGAAGAGTTTGTGCTGGATGGGGTCGACTTCCGTGAAGCCCAGGCAGTAGGAGACGATCGAGTTGGCGGCGCTGCCGCGGCCGATCATCGGCAGCTCCTCGCGGCGGGCGTAGCGCACGATCTCGTCGACCACGAGGAAATAGCCGGTGAAGCCCAGCTCGCGGATCGCCGCCAGCTCTCGGCGCAGGCGCTCCTGGGCGGCCGGGCGTGACGCGCTGCCCTCCGGGTAATGCCGCGCAAGGCCCTCGCGGCAGAGGCGCTCGAGCCAGGCCTCCGGGTCCGAGACCCCTTCCGGCAGGCGCGGCGAGGGCAGGCGCAGGCCGCCCAGCTCGAGATCGAGGGCGCACTCCTCGCGCATGCGCCGGTCGTGCAGCAGGGCCTCGGGCAGGCTCGCGAAGTCGCGGCGCACTTCTTCCGGACTGCGCAGCCAGGCGCCCTCGAGGAAGCGGCGGCTGTATCTCAGGCCGTGCAGGTGACGGTTCTCGTGGATCGCGCGCAGCCACTGGTGCAGGCGCAGGTCCTCCGGGCGATCGTAGTACACCGGGTAGTGCGGCACGCAGGGCAGGCCCAGCTCGCGGGAACGCCGCCAGAGCCGGTTGGCGCGGCGGCGGTCCAGGGCCGGGCTGAGGCCGATGTGCACCCGGCGCGCCAGCTCCGCCGGATCACGGAGAGCGTGTCGCCGGGGAACGCGCTCGCCCTCGGGATGGAAGAGGAAGTCGATGGCCCGCGGATCGGGCAGGATCAGGAAGCAGTCGCGCAGCTCGAGCAGGCTCTGGCGCAGGGCCGCGCGCTGGCGGGCCTCGGCGGCGTCGAGGGCCGGCTCGCCGGCGGCGTAGTCCCACTGCTCACCGGGCCGCGGACGAAAGATTGCTCCCTCGCCGTAGAGCTGCTGCAGCTCGCCGAAGGAAAGCGGAATCGAGGAGTCCCTTTCGCCCCCCGCCTGCTGGGACGCGGCCAGCCGGCGCTCCCGGCCCCGCCCGGCCCGTTCCGCCAGGCCGTGGGGGGCAGCGTCGCCACCAACCGCCCTCCCCGCATAGGATCCCAGCCAGGGGCCCGGCCCCAGCTGGGCCAGGCTTACCAGGCGACTCAGCTCGCCGAAGCCCTGGGCGCCGCGGGCCAGCACCACGGCCCCGCCGGCCTCCGGCAGGCGGCAGCCGAGGATCGGCTTGATGCCCTGCTGCCGGCAGGCCTTCTGGAAGGCCACCATGCCGTAGAGCCCGCGGTTGTCGCACAGCGCCAGCTCGCGGTGTCCCAGCTCGGCGGCCCGCCGGACCAGCGCTTCCGGCGACTGGGTCCCGCTGCCGAAACTGAAGGCGCTGTGACACTCCAGGGGCATGAGGCTTCCCTCAGAGACAGGAGACGCCCCGGCAAAGGGGCGTCTCGGACACATGAATACCGGGGATCAACCGGTGCTGTTGGACTTCTCGCTGGTACTGGCCGTTCGTCGCCTCGCACGGAGAGCACGGAGGAGACGGAGATCACGGAGTTCAGACAAGAGCGAACTCACACAGTCCTACTGCCGTCAGCCCGCCGCCCCCCGCTGTCATCCCGCGGGATGACAGCAGAGAGGGCCACATGAATGGCAGCAAAGCGGCCGCACGAACAACTATGGCCCTGCCCTCTTCTCCTTCTTCTTTCTTCTCCGTGTTCTCCGTCTCCTCCGTGCTCTCCGTGCGGGGCACCCCGTGCGGGGCACCCCGTGCGAGTTCTTCCTACCCCGTCAAACCGACGCGGACGCTGGTGTTGCCGTAGCGCTGCTTGACTTCGCCCAGGCTGTGCTCCACGCGGTGCTGGCGCAGGATACGGCCCGCGTGGAAGACATCCAGCTGGGGATCCGGGTTCTCGAGGCGCGAGAACTGCAGCTGCAGGGCCTGGACACGGGCGCGGCGCTCTTCCAGGCAGCGCTCCAGCAGCAGCTTCGCCGTGGCGCGCATGCCCTGCAGGGCCGGTTGGCCGGGAACGCGGCGGATCTTTTCCCCGCGCAGCAGGCGGCGACCGTCGCTGAAAGAGAGTTCCAGGAAGACATAGCCGCTACGGCGGCCGCGCTGGCGCAGGCGATCGGCGGCGTCTTCCACCAGTTCGAAGAGCTGCGCCGCCAGGGCGCGCTCATCGGTGGTATCACGGCCCAGCCGGCGCTCGACCACCAGGCGCTTCTCGCTTTCGCGCACCTGGAAATCCGTGCGCACCCGGTTCAGCTCGCGGACCAGGTGCCGGCCGCCTTCGCCGAAGACCTTCTGCAGGAAAGCGGGCGCCACCGCGCGGGCCTCGCCAAGGGTGTGGATGCCCATCTCCCCCAGGCGCTCGCGCAGGGCCGTGTCGACCCCGGGCAGCCAGGAAACGGGGAAGGTGCGCAGCAGGCGGTCCTCCTCCTGCGGTTCGAGGCGGCAGACCTCCCCGGTCGTGGCGCGGCGGGCGATGAAGGAAGCCGCCAGCGCGCTGCCGCCAATGCCGATCGCTCCCTCGAGCTGCAGCTCGGCCAGTTCCTTGAGAATGCGCCGGCCAAGGGCCAGGGGATCCGGATGCAGCAGGGAGCAGCCCGCCAGGTCGATCTGGAAACGGGAGAGGCCCTGGCGCTCCGCTTCCGGCGTCCGCTCGCGCAGCAGGGCCAGCACCCGGTCGGAAAGGGAACGCTGACGCTCCTGGCTGCCGCGCACCACCAGCAGCTCCGGCGCCCGGCGGCGGGCATGGGCCAGCAGCATGCCGGCCTGCAGTCCCTCTTCGGCCGCGGCCGGCGATACGCCCAGCAGCTGGCTGCGATCGTGCTCTCCGCTGGCGATGACGAAGCACTTGTCCTTGAGCAGAGGATTGAGCCGGCTCTCGACGGCGGCGCCGAAGTGCGGCAGCCTGAGGTGCAGAATTGCTTGCGCTCCCATGAGCCCTCCCGTTGTTTTGTTCACACTCTACTGAACATCTGATCCCGAGTCAAGAACAAAACTCGCTCTTTGTTCAGCACCATCTGAAGGAATCAGCCAACCGCCGCTCCCCCGATGACAGACGCAAAATTCGCAAGGGGTGGGACATTTCTAGGGGCGGAAGGCTCTCCTTATCTTATGGCTGGTTCAGCGCACGCAATCGAACAGCGTATCCACTTGCGTGCGTCATCCCGTGGCTTGACCACGGGATCGGTATCCATGCCGAAGGCCGGAGGGCTGGCAACGCAAACCTGTGTGCAGGAGGTTGCCGCAGCCACCTGTCTGCGACGCGGACAAGGATTCCGCGGTCAAGCCGCGGTATGACAGCCGGTGAAGCACGAGCCTTTCAGCTGAGAGACATCTCCTTTTGCACGACGAACTCATCGATCAGATGGAACAGGTCCAGCGCCGCCACTTCTGGTTCCGCGCGCGGGCGGAAATCCTGCTGGACCTGCTGACGCCGCTCGCCGAAGACGGACGGCGCGTGCTCGATGTGGGCTGCGGCACCGGCCTGCTGCTGGCGAGCCTTCCGGCGGGCAGCCGCCTGGCCGGACTGGACAGCAGCGAGCGCGCCCTGTCACACGCCCGCCGCAGGCTGGGAGAAAGCGCCGACCTGCGCAGCGGCTCCCTGCCGGCGCAGATTCCCTTCGAAGAGAACAGCCAGGACCTGATCACGCTGACCGACGTGCTCGAACACATCGAGGACGACCGCGCGACCCTCGTCGAGCTGCGACGCCGCCTGGCTCCCGGCGGCCGCCTGCTGCTCACTGTGCCGGCCTTCTCCTTTCTCTGGAGCCGCCACGACGAGGAGCACGGCCACTTCCGCCGCTACCGCGCCCCGGCCCTGCGCCGGCTGCTGGAGGACAGCGGCTTCCGCGTGGAGCGGCTGGGCTATTTCAACTTCCTGCTCTTTCCCATGGTGCTCGCCGTGCGCGCGCTCAAGAAGATCACCGGGGACCGGGGCGGAGACATGGAGATTCCCGGGGCGCCGCTCAACGCCCTTCTGTATACCATCTTCCGCAGCGAACGGATCTGGCTGCGCCGGGGAAGCTTTCCCTGGGGCGTCTCCCTGCTCGCTGTCGCACGACGAGAGGAGGACACATGCAGCTGATCTGTACCGCCACCTGCGGAACCTGCCGCAAGGCGGTCGCCCTGCTCAAGGAGAAGGGCATCGACTTCGAGTATCGCGACTACAAAAAGGACCCCCTGAGCCCGACGGAGATCCGTCGCCTGCTCAAGGCCCTGGACCTGCACGCCCGCGACCTGCTGCGGCCCCGTGATCCAGCCTACCGCAGCCTGGGGCTGAAGGGCACCGAAAGCGACCGCGTGCTGGTGCCGCTGCTCAGCGAATACCCCGGACTGATGCAGCGTCCCATCGGCTGGAAGGGGAACCATGCCGTGGTCGGGCGCCCGATCGAGGAACTGCTCGAGCTCTGAATGTCCAGCGCGAGTGACACTGTGACACAGGGGCGGGGCGAAGGGCGAGAAAATCCTGTCGCCTGCGCCTCGACCTGCCTATCTTGCCCCACAGCGCGGCCCGCGGGCCGGGAAAGGATGACATGCCCGAACTGAAGGTCTACTCCACCGACTGGTGCGGCGACTGCCGCGCGCTCAAGCGCTTCCTCGACAGCGAGAAGGTGCCGTATACGGAGATCAACATCGAGAACGATGCCCGGGCCGAGAAGGAGCTGATCGAGAAGACCGGCAAGCGCGGCATTCCCTACATGGTCATCGACGGGGAGTGGATCAAGGGCTATCCCATGGATGCCGGCGGCTTTCGCACGCTGCTGTCCGGGAAAGGGCTGCTCTGATGGAGCTCTATCCCCGCGAGTGGAACGATTTCGGCGACCGCAGTCCGCAGGACCTGCCAGCCGGGGCCGCCGATCGTGACCTGCTCGAGAAGAGCGTGAAGCGCACCCTGCTGCACGAAGGCCGCATCGTGCGCCTGGAAGAGGACGTGGTCGAGCTGGCCGACGGCAGCCCGGCGCGCCGCGAGATCGCCCGCCATCCGGGAGCGGTCGCCGTGCTGGCCTACGACCGCGGGGCCGACGAGCTGGTTTTCGTACGCCAGTACCGTCACCCGGTGGAAAAGGTCCTGCTGGAGATTCCCGCCGGCAAGCTGGATGCCGGCGAGCTGCCCCTGGACTGCGCACGGCGCGAACTGGCCGAGGAGACCGGCCTGCGGGCCGCGACGCTGCTGCCCATGCACAGCGTATACACCTGCGTCGGCTTCTCCGACGAGGTCCTGCATTTGTACTACAGCGAGGACTTCCGCGCCGGCGAGAGCCGCCTGGACGAGGGGGAACGGCTGCACACGGTGCGCCTGCGCCCGGAACAGGCCTTCAGCCTGCTGGCCGCCGGGCGGATCCGCGACGGCAAGACGCAGATCGCCCTCTACTGGTTCATGGCCTACCGCCGGGGCAGCGCCCTTCCCCCGGAGAGCGCGGAATGAGCGCCGGCTCCTCCATCCGCAGGCCGCGCTGGATCCTTTCCGATCCCGCGGGCGATGCCCCGCTGCTGACGCGCCTGCGCGCCCTGCGCGGCCTGGACGAGGAGCCCGACCAGCTGCACGACCCCTTCGCCATGCTCGACATGGACCGCGCCGTCGAGCGCATCCGCAAGGCCCTGCGCGACCGGGAACGCATCCTGCTCTTCGGCGACTACGACGCCGACGGCGTGACCGGCACGGCCCTGCTCTACTCCTGGCTGCGCGGCCTGAAGGCCGCTGTCGGCTTCCAGCTGCCCGACCGCGTGCGCGACGGCTACGGCCTGAAGGCGGAGATGATCGATCCCGTCATTCGAAAGGGCACGCAGCTGCTGATCACGGTGGACAACGGCACCAGCGCCAATGCGGCCCTCGAACGGGCGGCAGAGGCGGGCATCGACACCATCGTCGTCGACCACCATCGCCAGACCGGCGAACTGCCACCTGCCGAGGCGGTGCTCAATCCCAACCGCCTCGAATGCGACTACCCCTTCAAGGGCCTGGCCGCCGTCGGCGTGGCCTTCAAGCTGCTGCAGGCCCTGCAGGCCGAGGACCGCATTTCCTACCTGGACCTGGTGGCCATCGGCACCGTGGCCGACATGGCTCCCCTGCGCGGCGAGAACCGTCCGCTTGTGAGACGCGGCCTGCGCGTGCTCAACGAAAGGCCCCGCCCCGGCATCCGCGCCCTGCAGGAGTGGATGCGCCTCAAGGGCCGGCCGATCACGGCCAAGACCATCGGCTGGCAGCTCGGGCCGCGCATCAACTGCGCCGGCCGGCTCGAAAAGGCCGATCTTGCGCTCAAGGCCCTGCTGGCGGAAAGCGACGAAGAGGCTCGCCAGTACGGTCGCCGCCTCGAGGCGATCAATGTGAGACGCCAGGACATCCAGCAGCAGGCCCTGGCCGTCACCGAGGCCGAGCTCAAGCGCACGCAGGAGCTGGAGCCGGCGATCGTCGTCATCGGCGAGGACTGGCACCTGGGCGTGATCGGCCTGATCGCCGGCCGCGTCAGCAACCTGTATCACCGTCCCGTGATCGCCCTGACCCGCGTGCTCGGCAACGGCGTGCTCAAGGGCAGCGCCCGCAGCCTGGGAGGCTTCGACATCACGGAGGCCATCGGCCGCCAGCGGCACCTGCTGGAGGATTTCGGCGGACACGCCGAGGCCGCCGGCCTGACGCTTCGCGAGGAGAACCTGCAGGCCTTCATCGACGGCTTCACCGCCTACGCCCGCGAGACCATCACCGCGGAAGCCGCTCCCGAACTGCGTATCGACGCGGAAGTGCAGCCCGCCGAACTGGATCTGGACCTGGTCGAGCAGATCGCCGCCATGGCTCCTTTCGGCAACGGCAACCCCTACCCGCTGCTGCTGCTGCGCGATGCGGCTGTCACACGCCGATTCACCTTCAGCGAGGACCGGCACCTGAAGCTCTGGGTCGAGGCGCCCGACAGCGCGCGCAGGGAGCCATTGGAGGTCGTCTGCTGGAACGAGGGCAGACGCGCGAAGGACTTCCCCTACGGCGCCCGCATCGACCTGGTCTTCGAACCGGAAAGCAACGAGTGGAACGGTCGCCGCAACCTGCAGCTCGTCTACAGGGACAGCCGCCCTTCCGGAGAGGAACGGGCATGACCGCGCAGCCGGAAGCCGCCGCGGCCGACGAGCGCCTGCGCGAGGACTTCCTGCTGGCCTGCCGCTTCGACCGCGGCCTGGGCGACAACAGCCTGGACGCCTACGCCGGCGACCTGCGGCGCTACCTGGACTGGCTGTCCGACAGGAGCACGCCGCTCCACTCTGTCACACGCGAACTGCTGGGGGAGCACCTGGCCTACCTGCGCGACCTGGGGCTGGCCGCCCGCAGCCGCAGCCGGACGCTGAGCGTCCTGCGCAGTTTCCACGGCTGGCTGGCCGCCGAGGGCCGCCTGCCTGCCGACCCCGCCGAACTGCTCCGCTCGCCGCGCCTCAGCCGCGAGCTGCCGGATGTCTTCAGCCGCGAGGAGCTGCTGCGCCTGCTGGAGGCCGCGCGACAGGGCCGGCCCGAACTGGCCCTGCGCAACACGGCCCTGCTCGAGTGCGCCTGGGGAGCGGGCCTGCGCGTCAGCGAGCTGGTGGGACTGGAACAGCGCAACCTGCTGCCGGCCGAAGGCCTGCTGCGCATCTTCGGCAAGGGCGCCAAGGAACGCATCGTGCCGCTCGGGGCGCCGGGCTGGAAGGCCCTGGAGGCCTGGAACAGGCAGGGGCGTTCCCTGCTGCTGCGCAAGGCGCGTGATCCAAAGGCTTCCGCGGACCGCGTCTTCCTCAATGTGCGCGGCGGTCCTTTGAGCCGCATGGGCTTCTGGAAGGTGCTGCGCAAGCTGCTGCTCGAGGCCGGCCTGCCGAAGGAGCTGCATCCGCACAGCCTGCGTCACAGTTTCGCCACGCATCTGCTGGAGGGCGGCGCCAGCCTGCGCGCGGTCCAGGAGATGCTGGGACACAGCGACATCGAGACCACGCGCATCTACACCCACGTGGACCGGGCCTTCCTCAAGGAGGAGCACCGGCACCACCATCCAAGGGCCTGAGCCGTGATCCATGCCGCCCTCCTGCTGCTCGCCGCGCCCGTCCTCGCCCAGGGAACGAACTCTGTGATCCACGAACAGTCCTGCCGGGTCGAATTCCGCGTCCAGGTGCCGGAAGGCACTCCGACCCTCTACATGCCCGGCAACCTGGAGGCCCTCGGCCCCTGGGACCCGGCAGGCCAGGCCCTGGAGGGCGTGGGCACGGAACGCGCTCTCGTGCTGCACCTGCCCCGCGGTACGGATCTGGCCTACAAGTTCACCCTGGGCAGCTGGGAGCGGGAGGCCGTCGACGAGAGGATGGCGCCCTGGCCCGACCAGCGCCTGCAGGTGAGCGGGGACACCCTGGTCCGCCACGCGATCACGGGCTTCAAGCCGGATCCCCTGGTCCTGCTGGCGGATCCCGGGGGCAGCGGCATCCGCGGGCGTCTCGAAACCTGGCCGGATCGCGCATCGGCCTTCCTGGACGAGAAACGGCATGTGACCGTCTGGCTGCCTCCCGCGTATGACCGGGATCCGCAGCGCCGTTTTCCCGTCGTCTACATGAGCGACGGCCAGAACCTCTTCGACCCGCGCCTCTCGCCGACGGGAGTCGACTGGGGAGTCGACGAGGCGATCGTCGCCGGCGCGGAGGCCGGAGGCATCGAGGCGGCGATCGTGGTCGCCGTCTGGAACACGGCGCAGCGCTACAGCGAGTACAGTCCCTGGCACGAGGCGCCGGCCTATGCCCGTTTCCTGCTCGAGGAGCTCAAGCCCGCCGTCGACCGGGCTTTCCGTACACGCCCCGGCCCGGAAAGCACTTTCGCCATGGGCAGCTCCATGGGCGGGCTGCTGGCCTGGCACCTGGCGCTGCGCCACCCGCAGGTCTTCGGCGCCGCGGCCTGCCTGTCGACGGCGACGATCTATTCCCCCGCCTATCACCAGCGGCGCCTGGGGCAGGAGATCACGGCCGGCGACAGGCCCTACCTGCTGGAGGACATCGAGCAAGGGCGTCTACCATTCCACCGCGGCCGCTTCTATTTCGACTATGGCACGGAGGGCTCGGACCTTCTGTATCACGAAAGCCATGCCCGGCTGCGGGAGCACCTGCTGGCCCGGGGCCTGGAAGAAGGACGGGACTTCGTGATGCGTCGCTTCCCGGGCGCGGAACACAGCGAGGCCGCCTGGCGCGCCCGGCTGGACCAGCCGCTCGAGTTCCTGCTGGGGCGGAACCCGCCGGGACGACCATAGCCCTCAGCCGATCACGGCGACCCGGGAATCGGCGCCGTGATCCATGGATTCGCGCCCTTCTTCTCCGCGTCGCCGCGTGGAACCCTGGCGCACGGACCCGTTCGATACGTACAAAGGAAATCACCTATGGTACCCGCCGCGATGCGTCCGAAATTCGTCATCCACAGCGCCATGCCCCCGCAGGCCGTGCTGGATCACATGGACCGCTTCCTGGCCTCGCGGGATCTTCCCGTCGAGGGCCGCGTGCTCAGCCGGCACATGTGCATGACCGTCCCCAGGGAAGAACGGCACTTCTGGTCGCCCAGCCTGGATGTGGACGTGGTCGCGGAAGAGGGCGGCTCGCTGCTGCGCGGCTATTTCGGCCCGCAACCCAATGTCTGGACCATGTACCTGGCCATGTACGCCGTCCTGATCCTCGTCGCCGGCGCGGCGGTGCTGATCGCGATCTCGCAGTGGATCCTGGGCATGGCGCCCAGCGTGCTGCTGGCGCTTCCCCTCTGCCTGGTGCTGGCCGCGATCCTCTACCTGGCTTCGCTCAGCGGCCAGCGCATCAGCGCCAGCCAGATCGAACAGATCCGCTCGGTCCTGGATGCGGAGCTGCACAAGCTGGAAAAGAGCGCCCCGCCTGCCCCCTGAAGCTGCCGGAAGTTGAACACCCGCGTTATGGTTTCCCTGAAGCCTACACTCTGCGCAGGTCCGAACTCCTGTCCCTACAGTCAATTGTCCCCGTCTGAAAGCGCCTCTCCGAGTGGGCACGACCTTTGCACAAAGCTGAGTCAGCAAAATTCTTTCCGCACACCATGACTCTTCCAGCGAAGCCGCTGCTTTGCATGCAAAGCGACAGGGGATGGCTCGTCGATTCGGCCGCGCTGGATGCACAGGAGGTTCTCCATGACCATTGGCACGTTTTTGAACGCCGGGCTCGCTCTCGGCACTCTCGCCGTCGCTCTGCAGGCGCAGCCTGTCTTCACCGGCGACGCGGACGCGGACTTCATGGGCCTGCCCGGCCTGCTCACCATCAATGATCCCAACGGCAACGACGTCGGCATTCCCAACGGAGCTCCCGCGGGAACGATCTCCGGCTGGGACATCAACCGCATCCACATGTATTACGACCACGGCAGCGACATCATGTATGTCGGCCTGAACTGCTTCGGCCAGGTCTGCGGCGACGCTGACGGCGACGGCGACGGCGACACGGAGGCCCAGTGGTTCCTGGACAACCTCGGCGTGGATCACCCCGACTACGGCGGCACCGAGTTCTTCTCGCTGATCTTCGACAGCAATACCAACGGTACGCTGGACAGCGGAGTCGAGCCGATCATCGGCATTCCCGGCAACGGCAACTTCAATAACCTGCAGGCCGCGGTCTTCACCGGCACGCCCTTCGCTCCCGGCTTCGCTTTCGGCGCGCCGCTGGCCAACATGGTGACGGCCTTCGCCAGCCCCCACCCCGGCGCCACGGACCTGGAGCTGGCGATCCACGACTTCTCCACGCTGCCCGGCTTCAGCTTCATGCCGGGCGAGGCCTTCGCTTTCGGCGTGAACGTGGCCAACGGCTCCATCGACGACGACGGCGTCGGCGAGGATTTCGTCCCCGGCGCCGGCGCGATCACGACCATCGAGCTGCCCCCCGGGGAAAGCGCGGATGCCAGCGACCTGCCCACCGGTTTCCGCCTGGAGCACAATGTGCCCAACCCCTTCAATCCCTCGACCCTGCTGAGCTTCAGCATGGAGGAAACGGCCTTCGCCACCCTGGCCGTGTATGACATGCGCGGCGCCCTGGTCCGCACCCTGCACAGCGGCCTGCTGCAGGGCGGCGAGCACACGCGGCTCTTCGACGCCGCCGGCCTGGCGAGCGGCGTCTACATCGCCCGCCTGAGCAGCGGCGAGCAGAGCCGGTCGATTCGCATGACGCTGGTCAAGTAGCCCGCGTCTCCCATTGGATCACAAAAGGGACGGTTCGCCTTTGCGGACCGGCCCTTTTTCCATTGCAGGCGTTTATCCGGGAAGACCTCGCACGGAGATCACGGGGAAGACGGAGAACACGGAGAAGAAGGAGTTGCGGGTGGACAGAGGAAGTGGAATGGAGGGGTGTAGACTCGCAGTCCTGTCTGAGGGGCGGGGTGCCGACTCGCAGTCCTGTCTGCGACGCGAATCAGGATCCCGTGGTCAAGCCACGGGATGACAGTCGTGGGGCGGGGTGTCGGAGCGGGAAGCATTCCTCCCAACCATTTCTTCCCCGTGCTCTCTGCCTTCTCCGTGCTCTCCGTGCGAGAACGAACACAGAATGGCAGTGGAGCTTCCTACTCCGGCACTTGCAGGACTTCCCGCTCCCGGAAGCGGCTGGCGTAGAAGATGTAGCACAGGAGGGCCAGGCCCATCAGGGCGGCGAAGAAGAGGTAGTAGTGGACCTCGTCCAGGCGGCTGGCGCCCGTCACGTCGAGCAGGGCGAAATTGATTCCCGCCACCAGCAGGTTCCCCGCGCTGATGCTGAGGAAGAAGAGAGCCATCACGATCGACTTGAGCGTGCGTGGTGCCTGCGTATAACTGAACTCCAGGCAGGTCACCGAGACCAGCACCTCGCCGGCAGTGATCAGGATCCAGGCCGGCAGCTGCCAGAGGATCGACAGCTGGACGCTCGTCAGCCGCCACTCGATGAGCGCCGACCACAGGAAGGCCGCCGCCGAAAGCAGGAAGCCCAGCCCGATGCGGCGCAGCGCGCCGAAGGGCAGGTGCTTCGTCACACGGGGATAGAGCGCCACGCTGAAGAGCGGCACGAAAAGCAGGATCAGCACGGGATTCAGGGCCTGGATCTGCGAAGGCAGGAAGGACAGCCCCGCCACCTGCAGGTCCATTCGCCTGGCCTGCAGGACCCAGGCGCTGCCGGTCTGGTCGTAGAGCGCCCAGAAGACGGCTACGAAGACAAACAGTCCGCAGAGCCCCAGCAGGGCCCGTCGCCCTTCCGCAGAAAGGGCCTCGCGCAATACGGCCCGGCCGCGCGGCGGAACGTGGACGAAGCGCTTGCGGCCCAGCCAGAAGAGCCAGGTGGCCAGGGCCATCAGCAGGCCCGGCAGGCCGAAGGCGGCCCAGGCGCCGACCGTCGCCAGCAGCCAGGGCGTCAGCAGGGTCGCGGCAAAGCTGCCCAGGTTGATGGCGAAGTAGAAGGCGCTGAAAACCGCTGTCAGGCGGTGCCGGTTGCCGGGGCCGAACTGGTCGCCCACGTGGGCCGACACGCAAGGCTTGATGCCGCCGGCGCCCACGGCAATCAACCCCAGCCCGAGGCCCAGGCCGAGCCGCGTCTCGTCCAGCGCCAGGCAGGCATGCCCCAGGCAGTAGACCAGCGAGAGCAGCAGGATCGTGCGGTACTTGCCCCAGAGGATGTCCGAGAGCAGCGCCCCCGCCAGGGGCGTGAAGTAGACCGCGGAATTGAAGGCGTGATACCAGCCCCGCGCTTCCGCTTCCCCCATGGGGGCCGGGCGGCCGGCGGCATCCAGCAGGTGGGTTGTCATGAAGACGACGAGGATCGCCTTCATGCCGTAGAAGCTGAAACGCTCCGCGGCCTCGTTGCCGACGATGTAGGGAATGCCCCCCGGCATTCCGCTGCCGCGGGAAGGGCCGCTGCGGTAGCCTGCGCTCACGCCTTCCCGCCGGCGGCCGGCGGAAGCTTCTCCTCCACGCTGCGCACCTTGTCGCGCATGCTCTGCGCGCGGTCCTGGCGGGTGCCCAGGCGGATGCTGGTCGTGATACGCGGCGCGCCCATGCGCAGCATTTCCTCGTGACACTCCTTGACCGCGGCCATCACCGCGTCCCAGTCGCCCTCGATGTTGGTGCCGTAGGCGTGCAGCTCGCGCTTCAGGCCGTGCTTCTGGATCACGGTCTCGCAGGCCGCCACGTAGGACGAGAGGCTCGTGCCCACGCCGATGGGAATGATGCACAGGTCCAGGATGATCTTCATGCGCTCCCCCGATCGATTTCGTATACAGAGAATGCTAGCGTCGCTGGTTCTTCACGCGGGCCCAGCTGTCCTTCAGGGAAACAATGCGGTTGAAGACCGGCTTCTCTCCGCTGTCCGGGTCGACGCTGAAATAGCCCAGGCGCTCGAACTGGCAGCGCCAGCCCGGTTCGCGTCCCGCGAGCGCGGGTTCGACGCGGGCCTCTGCAAGGACCTGCAGCGCATCCGGGTTGAGGTGATCCAGAAAGCTGCCGCCCTCTTCGACCGCGTTGGGGTTCTCGACGCGGAAGAGGCGGTCGATCAGGCGCACGGTCGCCGGCAGGGCGTGTTTCGCCGAGACCCAGTGCAGGGTGGCCTTGACCTTGCGGCCGTCGGGCGCGTCGCCGCCGCGTGTCGCCGGATCGTAGCTGCAGCGCAGCTCTGTCACACGGCCTTCCGCGTCCTTGACGACCTCTTCGCAGGTCAGGAAGTAGGCGTAGCGCAGGCGCACCTCGCGGCCGGGAGCCAGGCGGAAGAACTTCTTCGGCGGATCCTCCAGGAAGTCCTCGCGCTCGATGTAGAGTTCACGGGAGAAGGGGACCTTCCGCTTGCCCAGTTCGGGCTGTTCCGGATTGATCACCGCTTCCAGCTCCTCCTCGCCGTCCTCCGGGTAGTTGGTGATCACGACCTTCAGCGGATCGAGCACCGCCATGTGGCGCGGCGCGTCGTGGTTCAGCTGCTCGCGGATCACGGACTCGAGCAGGGCCACATCGACCACGCTTTCGCGACGGGCCACGCCGACCTTCTCGCAGAAGGCGCGGATCGCCGTCGGCGGCACTCCGCGACGCCGCAGGCCGGCGATGGTCGGCATGCGCGGATCGTCCCAGCCCGAGACATGGCCATCGCGCACGAGCTCGAGCAGCTTGCGCTTGCTCATCACCGTGTAGTTCAGGTTGAGCCGGGCGAACTCGATCTGCCGCGGCCGGGCCTCGACACTGGTGTGCTCCACGAACCAGTCGTAGAGTTCGCGGTTGTTCTCGAATTCCAGCGTGCAGAGCGAATGCGTGATCCCTTCGAGGGCGTCGCTCAGGCAGTGGGCGAAGTCGTACATGGGGTAGATCGACCAGGCGTTCCCGCTGCGGTGGTGTGAGACACGGCGAATGCGGTAGATCAGCGGGTCTCGCATCTTCATGTTGGAGCTCGCCATGTCGATCTTCGCGCGCAGGGTGTAGTCGCCTTCCGCGTGATCGCCGCGGCGCATCTCCTCCAGCAGGCGGCGGCTCTCCTCCGCCGGGCGCTCGCGGTCCGGGCTGGGCCTGCCCGCTTCGGTGACCGTCCCGCGGGTGGCGCGGATCTCTTCCTCGCTCAGCGAGCAGACATAGGCCAGGCCCTTGTCGATCAGCTCGAGGGCGAAGCCGTAGAGCTTCCCGAAATAGTCGGAGGCGTGATACTCCCGCTCCTGCCAGTCGAAGCCCAGCCAGCGCACGTCGTTCTCGATGGCGCGGACATAGCTTTCGTCCTCCTTCATCGGATTGGTGTCGTCGAAGCGCAGGTTGCAGAGCCCGCCGTATTCCTCGGCGACGCCGAAATTCAGCGCGATCGACTTGGCGTGGCCGATGTGCAGGTGCCCGTTGGGCTCCGGCGGAAAACGCGTATGGATCGACGCGTGCTTTCCGCTGGACAGGTCCTCGCGGATGATCTCGCGGATGAAGTCGAGGCTCTTCTCGGGAGCCTTGCGTTCCTCGCTCATGGGGTCCTCGGAAATGGTCTGGCGGTTCGACGGCGAAAAAGGCGGAAGGTAAGGAAGATCGAGGGCTGGTTCGCACTGCGGACCCGACTTCCCGCAGGCAATTCCGCCCAGGCGGGAAAAGAGAACGGGGCGACCCGAATGGACCGCCCCGTCAACATCTTGATGGCAGTCCCGCGGACTACTGCTCGCTGGCCGTGAAGGTACCGCCGGTGATGGTCACCGTGGCCAGGTCCGCGGCGCGGACGGCGGTGAATTCAAAGGTGCCGCTCACCGTTCCGTTGGAAATGGAATCCACCGTCAGGGTTCCACTGCCCATGGCGAAGTTCGCCATGAAGAGGTCCAGCGGATTGGTGTTGTCCGGGATAAAGGTCGCCTGGTTGCCGCTGGTCGAAAAGCTGTAGCTGCCGACCGAATCCCCTAGCACCTGCAACTGGAGCTGGGTGCTGCCGCCGACGGCGGTAATGCCAATGAGGCCGCCGTCCAGGGTCGCGAAGACGAAGTCGCTGAAGTCCATGGCCGTGCCGTCCACGGTGCAGGACACGGCGCCGCCCGAACTCGAACCGAAACCGTAGTGGTCGCAATCGATCATCGCGCTGATGCGGTTGTAGGTGCGCGAGCCGTCCTCGTCGGTCAGGACCATGCTGTTGCCGTTGAGCGCGTAAGCCGTTCCGGTGGTTTCGGTGAAGGTCTGGCCCTGGAACTCGAACTCGATGGTCACATAGATGCTGTCGGCGTCGTTGGACCAGGTGGCCATGCCGGATTCGAACTGGTCGCAGACCTGGTTGACCAGATCCGCTTCCACGACAAGAAACTCGCCGTTGGCGGAAAGCTGGGCCGTCTCTTCCTCGACTCCGGCCATTGTGTACTGCCAAACACCCGACAGGGAGCCGCCGCTGCCGCCGTTGTCGTCATCGTCATCATCGTCAAAACAGGCATTGAGGCTCAGGGTCAACAGCCCGGCCAGAAACAGGATCGCAAGCTTGCGTGCTTTCATTCGTCACTCCATGATGTATTGATTGGTTGCTGTCGCTTGATACTGCGTGAAGGGATCAAGCTAACTCAATCCCAACAATCCGGGCAACAAGATGCCGGAATCAGCCGCAGGCTTCCATACGGCATTCGTCCCCCTGTATCGACAAGCTGATGGACCGGCTGAAATCAGACAGTGTCCCCTGTCACAGGCTTTTCCGGCTCATCTCCCCCACTCTGGTTGCCGCGGCGGTGGCTGACCCGTGACCGGGCGCACCCGAATCCCGGGAAAAGGCCCTGCCGGTCCCCGAAAGGGCATCTGGCACGCCGCTGGCAGGAGTTCCACGCAGAAACCAGGGCGCTCACGGGGATCCGTGACACGCCGCACATAGATCCGGCGGCAGCCGGGCAAGACACGGAGGCGACAATGAATCGCACGAAACAGATCACGCTGACGGCGCTGCTGGCGCTGACGGCGACAGCCGGAGCGGCCCAGTTGCAGCTGGGACTGCGCGGCGCGGTGGTGGCACCCCTGGAACTGGGGCCCAAGGACAGCATCGAGAGTTTCTACAGCTATGGAGAGCCGAACCACTCGAGCGCCAACACGGGCTACGAGCAGAGCAACGTGATGACGATCCTGCCTGTCGTACAGGCGGACGGCGTCAACGGACTGGTGTTCATTTTCGATGAGCCGGGCGACGGCAGCAACGGCGAGATCGACTTCACCCTGAGCGGCCTGAAGGGCGCTTCCCTGATCGTCGAGGATGACGGCGAGTTCAGCCACGGCGATCGCTACGCCTATAATCCATACACGGAACAGGGGCGGATCCACTGCCGCTGGTTCCCCTGCTGCACCGACGGCGCGGCCTTCCGCTTCGAGGAAGAGCTGCCCGGCGTACTCCACCTGGACACCGCCCTGTCCTACAACCTCGATCATGCCCGGATCGTCGGTGTAGACCCGGAAAGCGGCGAAAGCCTGATCCTGGACGACCTGCCCTTGTCACTCGCCCTGACGCTGGACTTCATCGACACACCGCCGGAAGACGACGGCGACGGGGAGGGCAAGAACCCGCTCGACGCGGCGGTGCTGCTGCCCGCGACGCCCAATCCCTTCAATCCGGCCACGACCCTGCGCTGGCAGCTGCCCGAGGCGGGCTATTCCCGGCTGGAAGTCTTCGACATCCTTGGGCGGCGCGTGGCCCTGCTGCACGAGGGACGCCTGGAGGCCGGCGAACACAGCACGGTCTTCGAGGCCGGCGGCCTGGCGAGCGGCAACTACTTCCTGTGCCACAACGGTCCGGCCGGCCGTGAGACACAGATCCTGACCCTGCTGAAATAGCTCCACGTGAGCCAACACAAGGGGCCGTCCATCCGGGGGGAGGGGCGGCCCCGCTTTGGCTTCGTACCTGGTCATGAAATTCAAGACCTCGCACGGAGATCACAGAGAATACGGAGACCGCAGAGTAAGAATTTATTCTTCTTCGTGGCCTCTGTCTTCTCCGTGTTCTCCGTGCGAGGTCTTCACTCGACAAAGAACCTGCTGACCGCTCCTTCGGCGAAGTCGTAGCCCAGGTCCTGCAGGGTGTCGCCTTCGATGGAGCACAGGAGCACGCGGCCGTTGTGGCCGATGCGCTCCGGGTCGCTGCCGCGCAGCCACCAGTGGCGGATCAGGCCGTCCTCCATGCTGTCGAGGAAATGCAGCTCCCAGGCGCCCGGGTCCAGGCGCAGGGTGTCGCGGTGGACGACGCCGCTCTCGAAGGTATCACGGGACTGCCGCAAACGACCGGCGGCGTCGAGCAGCAGCCAGGAGTTGTCGTCGGCGCGGCCGAAGGGCGGCGCGTCGAAGTGGATCACGAGGTCCCGCGGCATGCGCAGCGGGGCGGGGCAGGCGCTGGCCAGGCGGTTGTCTCCGGGCCATCCGTCCTTGCCCTCGAGCGGCCAGGCCTCGACAAGAAAGCGCGCGCCCTCCTCCATGGCGCTCCAGTCGCAGGGCGGCAGCCGCACTTCCTCGACAGCGCCCGGCTCCAGCTGTCCGCGCCAGGTCCAGTCGCGCGCTTCGGCTCCTTCCAGCCCGTAGGACAGGCGGGCCGCCAGGAGGGGAGTGCCGCCCAGGTTGCGCAGGCGGATCACGGGAGAGCCGGAGGGCGGATTGAAGCGCCGGAACTCCTTGCGCCCGCTGGGCGCCAGGATCTCCTCCACGGCCAGGTCCACCGCGGAGCGCCAGGCGCCGGTCTCGAGAATCTGCTGGCTGTGGTAGTAGGCCCCGCCCTCCTCGCCCGTGTCCGGCAGCGGCTCCTCGATGGCGTAGTCCACGGAGAGCAGGCTGTCGCCGCCCTGCGCCAGCTCGTGATCCACCGTGGTGACGAAGCGGCCCGGGCACCAGCCGGCGCGATCGAACTGCCAGGTGCCGCCCTGGGGATGCAACGGATTGTCGCCGCAGTTGGTCCACAGGGTCCAGCGGAAGTCCCGTGTGCCATTGACCACCAGGCGGTGCTCCTTCGGGGTCCACTCGCAGCAGTTGTTGGGCCCGTAGTGGCCATGGCCCGAGATGCGCGAACGGAGCACGATGCGCGCCGCCTCCGGCAGCAGGTCGAGCACGCGGGGCCGCAGCACCTCGTCGCGGTGGATCCTGCCGTAGTTGTGGTTGCCTTCGGGCCAGATGTTGCGCAGGCGCAGCACGGGGCGCGGCGAGGGGCCTTCGATGAAGGCGAAGCGCAGGTCGAGCAGCTCCAGGCCGTTCCCTGCCTGCAGGTCCACTTTCCCGCTGAGCAGGCCGGCGTAGTCGCTGACTTCGTAGAGCCAGAGAAAGCCCTCTTCGCCCAGGTCCAGGCCCTTGCCGTAGGGCGTGATATAGCGCGCCAGCTCGAAGACCTCGCGCTCGATGATCTCTTCCCCTTCCCAGCGCAGGGGCTGCTGGTGCAGCACCGTGTCTGCCGGAAGCGGCCTGCTCGACAGCAGGCGGCCGTCGGCATCGAAGAGCCGCTCCTCGGCGGCCCAGGCGCGCAGCGTGTCCAGGGGCTGGCGCGGAGCATCGGGATTCCCGTAGACGAGCACGCTCAGCGGCGCGGCCCGCAGGCTGTCGCGCACCACCTGCGCCCCCTTCTCCGGCCGGTAGTCCGCCTGGCCGCCGAAGCCGTACAAGCGGCGTTCCGGTTCGCCCACCAGCCGTCCGTGCCGGGCGCTGCCGCTGGAGTCGCGGGCCCGGCCGTCCTCGCCGTCGAAGGTGTAGTACAATTCCAGTCCGTCCGGGTCCACGCTGCCGCCCTGCGCAAGGGCGCGGATCTCTTCCCCGTCGAGCGCGCGGCTGTATACGCGCAGTTCGTCCATGGCGCCGTCGTACCAGGAGCCGTTGGCGTTGCAGTTTCCTCCCAGGATGAAGGAGTCCACGGGGCCGATGGGCTTGACCATGTTCCCCGCCTCGTGCCACAGCTCGCCGTCGCGCCAGATCGCCATGCGGCCGCTGCGCAGCTCCCTCGTGAAACACCAGTGGGTCCAGCGCCCTTTCCAGTCCTCCGGCGCGCCCTGCTTCGTCAGGCGGTTGTTGTTGCCCTGCAGGCGGCCGCCGCCCTCGAAGAAGATCACGCCCGTCCCCCAGGGCAGGTGCAGGTTGAGCACGCGCCCGCCCTGCAGGCAGGCTTCGACAATGCTGCCGTTGCTCGGCTGGTCCGGAGCGCCGCGGGACCAGAAGGCCAGGCTGAGCGCCGAATCCGCCGGCGCAAGCGCGGAAGGCGGCACCTCGACGAAGGCGCCTTCGCGGAACTGCAGGTAGCGGTCGCGCTGCCGGGGGCCGGCCCCGGACCAGCCCGACACGCGGTCGTATACGGGCTCAAGCCGGAGCCGCAGCGAATCCGGGGCCTCGCCGAGCACGGTGAAGGAGGGCTGCTCGAGCGGCTCTCGGTAGACCTTGCCCGTAGGGTGATGCACGCGCAGGTAGGTGTTGACATCCCATTCCCCGCAGTCGTAGCGGTCGCCGGGAGTCGCCGGGTCGCACTTCAGTGTATACAGGGCCAGCACCTTGCGCCACTCCTGCCGCGGCGGAAAGTCGAAGACGGCGCGGCGCGTCTCGATGGAGTCGAAGGTGAAGGTCTGGACCCAGGTCGTATCACAGGGGGCTTCCGGGGGAAGCGCGAAGAGCAGGGCAAGCAGCAGGAGTTTCATTCCAGTTCATCCTCGGCGCGGGCCATCAGGTTTTCCAGCTGGTAGCGATGGCGGATCGGGTGCATCACCGCGTGCTCGAGCATGCTGTCGATGCTGTAGGGCGTGTCCCAGCCGCTGGGATAGGCCGGCGTGTAGAAAGCCTCCTCGTCGGCCTCGTGGAAGTGCTTGCGCCATTCGGCGAGCAGCTCCTCGATCCAGGCATTCAAGGCAAGCTCCTCCGCCTGCCGGGGAGGCGGAGGCAGGACCGGCTCGATTTCATGCAGCTGCCGGCAGCACCAGGCCAGGTAGCCTCGCGAGGCGCGCAGCAGGTGGTGGCGCAGGCTTTCCAGGTCGGCATAGTCCGGATCCTCGCTGGCCGGCAGCTTCAATCCACGCGCCTGGCATTCCTTCCAGGTGGCCAGGAAGGAACGCAATTCACGCTCATGCAGCCGGACCAGCGCCCGCGCTCCCCCGTACTTGTACTCCGGGCTCATCGGGACCCCCTTTTGGTTATGGAAGGGCACAAGGTAGGGCAGTGCTGCAACACACTTCGCGCGCCTGTTCGCGGGGAAGCGGGAACTGGAGAGAAGAAACCGCGGGCAGGGTCTTGGTTCCTAAGTGAACACTTCCTTCATTCTTCGCCATGTCAGGAAAAGCCACACTCAACCAGAAAGAACGACGGGACGCCATTCTCAATGCGGCGGTCCGCGTCTTTTCCCGCAAGGGCTTCCACGCCGGCACCCTGCGCGAGCTGGCCGAGCAGGCCCAGGTCTCCGAAGCGCTGCTCTACCGCCACTTCCCCGGCAAGCAGGAACTCTACCAGGCGGTCGGGGAACACCTCATGCAATCCCAAATGGGGGATGCCACCATCCAGGAGAGGCTGCAGCAGCCGCCCTCCACGGAGCGCCTGGTCACCGTGCTGCGGCTCTTCCTGAAGAACTTCGTCGTACGCAGCGAAGCCGCGCTGATCCGCATGGTGGCCTGGAGCCTGCTGGAAGACGGGGACTTCGCCCGCGCCCTGGTGGCCGCGGTGAAGGATCTGCTCGAACAGACCCTGGCCCAGGACCTGGCCTGCGCCTACAGCGACGGCGCCCTGCGCTTTCCCTGCGAGTGCGGCAACCATGCCCTGTGGTTCACCGATCACATCGGCTTCGCCATGACCCTTTGGCGCCTGCCGGATCCGGCGATCACGGTCAGCGACTGCGACTTCGACGAGCAGATCCGGCTGGCCCTGCGCTTCTGCCTGCGCGGCATGGGCATGGACGAAACGATCATCGACCGCTTTGCCCCTCTATCTAAGGACCAACAGATTCATGGCTGACAACAAGATCATCTTCTCCATGATCGGCGTGGGCAAGATCCACAAGCCCGACAAGCGCGTGCTGAACAACATCTACCTGAGCTTCTTCTACGGCGCCAAGATCGGCGTGCTCGGCCTGAACGGCGCCGGCAAGAGCAGCCTGCTGCGCATCATCGCCGGCGAGGACAAGGACTACGAGGGCCAAATCACGGCCAGCCCCGGCCTGCGCTTCGGCTACCTGCCCCAGGAACCGGAGCTGCCGGCGGGCAGCACCGTGCTGCAAAACGTGCAGGAGGGCATGGGCAAGGCCGTCGAGCTGATGAAGGAGTACAACGAGATCAGCGCCGCCTTCGCCGAGGAGGATGCCGACTTCGACGCGCTGATGGCCAGGCAGGGCGAACTGCAGGAGCAGATCGACTCGATGGACGCCTGGGACATCGACAGCAAGCTCGAACAGGCGATGGATGCCCTGCGCTGCCCGCCCGGGGACATGGTCGTCGACACGCTGAGCGGCGGCGAGAAGCGCCGCGTGGCGCTCTGCAAGCTGCTGCTTTCCAATCCCGACGTGCTGCTGCTGGACGAACCGACCAACCACCTGGACGCGGAAAGCGTGGCCTGGCTCGAACAGTTCCTGGCGCGCTATCCGGGCACCGTGCTCGCCGTGACACACGATCGCTACTTCCTCGACAATGTCGCCGGCTGGATCCTCGAACTGGATCGCGGCGAAGGCATTCCCTTCGAAGGCAACTACTCCAGCTGGCTCGACCAGAAGCGCACACGGCTGGAGCAGGAAGAGAAAAGCGAAAGCCGCCGCCAGCGGACCCTGAAGCGCGAGCTGGAATGGGTGCGCATGGCGCCGCGCGCGCGACATGCCAAGAGCAAGGCCCGACTACGCGCCTACGAGGAGATGCTGCAGCAGGACAGCGAGAAGTACCGCGACGAGATGGAGATCTTCATTCCGCCGGGCCCCCGCCTGGGCAAGAGCGTGCTGGAGGCCAAGGGCCTGCGCAAGGCCTACGGCGAGCAGCTGCTCTTCGACGGCCTGGACTTCGACCTGCCGCCCGGCGGGATCGTCGGCGTGGTCGGCCCCAATGGCGCCGGCAAGAGCACGCTGCTGAGGCTGATCACCGGGCAGGAAACCCCGGACGAGGGCAGCTTCACCGTCGGCGACACTGTCCAGCTGGGTTTCGTCGACCAGAGCCGGCCCATGGACCCGGAAGCCACGGTCTGGGAAGTGATCACCGACGGCCTCGAGCAGATCGAGGTCGGCGGGCGCAGCGTCAACAGCCGCGCCTGGGTCGGCCGCTTCAATTTCGGCGGCGCCTCCCAGCAGAAGCCGGTGGGCCTTCTGTCGGGCGGCGAGCGCGGGCGCGTCCACCTGGCCCGCACCCTGCGCGAGGGCGCCAACCTGCTGCTGCTCGACGAGCCGACCAACGACCTGGATGTCAACACGCTGCGCGCCCTGGAAGAGGGCCTGCTCAACTTCGCCGGCTGCGCCGTCGTCGTGAGCCACGACCGCTGGTTCCTCGACCGCATCGCCACGCATATCCTGGCCTTCGAGGGCGACAGCCAGGTCGTATACTTCGACGGCAACTACACGGAGTACGAGGCCAACCGCAAGGAACGCCTCGGCGAGGCCGCCGACCAGCCGCACCGCCTCAAGTATCGCCGGCTGACGCGCTAGGCTTGTCTGCCGGGACGCTTCGCGCTCGTGCGGCGTATACGAGCAGCAGAAGGGCGAAGAGCCCGTTGAAGGCCTCCCGGGCCAGGGCCTGGTCCTGCCAGGGACCGAGTCTCACGAGCAGCAGCCAGAGCGCCAGCGCCAGCCAGCTGCATCCTCTCAGCCAATTCATCCAACCCTCCGGAAACGGGCGGGGGCGGTCCGGTGACCGCCCCCGCGTGTCTACATCAACAGAAACCCTGCCGCCAGGCCGGCGACGAAACACAGGGCGATGACCTGGTTCCTGGACAGCCTGTCCAGTCCGCCCAGTTCCTGCAGGATCGCCTTGCTGTAGGGACCCTGCTGCAGGATGTCCTCCCGCAGGGTGCGCTCCAGGCCTTCCGCGTCCAGGTGTGGATGGTCCACGAGCGCTTCGCGTCCCGCCGCGAGGACCAGCGGCAGGACCTGCTGCTCGAAGACGGCTTCGCTGCTGCCGTGGGGATGCGGGCTCTGTGCCAGAAGCGGAGCTGCCAGCAGCAGGAGCAGCAGCAGGCTTCGGTGAATCAGGGGGTGCATGTTTTCTCCTAGAAATAGCGTTCGCGCAGCCAGCGCCCGACCAGGTAGCCCGCCGAAGCGGCCGCTCCGCCGCCGGGCGAGACGAGGCTGGTGGCGATCAGGTCAATCGAAAGAGCCGAGTTGTCCAGGGCCCCCACCAGGTCCGAGTGCCGCTCTTCGGCGATGCTCCAGGTGGAGAGCAGGATCTCGTAGTGTTCGGGGAAGGTCCGGGCCACCTCGCTGCGGACCAGGTGGCGAGTTGCATCCTTGATGCTCACTCCCTGCCGCATCTGCGGCAGGAGCGTTTGGCTGGCACGCCAGACGGGTTCCCATTCCGCTTCGCGCAGTCCGCCGCGCTCCAGGCGCTCGAGCAGGCGCAGGCTTTCTTCCGGCAAGGGAATCCAGCGTCGCAGGTCCCGGTAGTCGAAGGGCCGCCCTGCCCGGGGACGGTATTCCCGGCAGGCCTGCTCCATGCGCTCCCAGTGCTGCTCCATCCAGGCGTGATGCCGATTGGCGGCCTCGCTCTTCCAGGGCCCGGCTTCCGAAGCCTCGGAGCTGGCTGCCAGGGGCGGAGCGCTGTCCGCTCCGCCGCCCGCTCCGCCGCAGGCCGCCAGGAAGGCCAGCAGCAGCGCGCCGAGCCACCCTGCGTGTGTGTTGTGTTTCATGTCCATGCCTCATGCTAGTCCGGGGAACGGGGTCGCCGGACAGGAAGGCAAGGATCGCTCCAGTTCCGCGGAAGAGACTCAAAGCGGAAAGGGGCCGAAAAGAGGCAGAACTACACTTCCGGACCGCCCGAGCTGTCAGGATGGATGACGGGACAGTCTTTCCACAGCGATGCCGGACATTGCTGACAAGGAGAGTGGAAAGTCGTATGCTCTTCAGGAACGGCGGCCACGCCGCCCCCACAATCCCGGAACCGCCTCATGAACCCTGCCACCACGTCGACACGGATCCTCGCGATCCTGCTCCTTCTGTGTGCCACAGCCCATGCGGACATCCTGCAGGAAAGCGGCAGCCTGCGCGCCTTCATGGCCGGCAGCGAACCCGGCACGGCCTACGACAACTGGATCAGCCACGTCAGCGAGGGCATCGCCCGCCCCGGCTACAATGCCTACGCTCCCGAGTGGCTCGATCCGCAGACGAACGGCTTCGGCAGCTTTGAAGTCCTGGAGAACGAGGCGCGCAGGGATTCGGTGCTGGGAACCTTCCGGGAGCTGGCCCCGCTGCTGCTGCAGGGACTGGCCGCGGAGGCGGAAACGCTGCTGCAGGAGGGGCCCTTCATGGCCTACGAGCTGGTGGCCTTCGACGACAGCGAGAGCGGCAGGCTGTACTACATCCTGCGAGAAAGGCTCAACACGGACTATGTCGACCCCGGCCTCAGCCCCCAGCTGGCCGATGACGTGATCGGCAGCTTCGATCACGGCTGGGGCATCTATGTGTTCCAGCCCCTGGCCGAGCGTCCGCGGGCCATCGTCCAGGCGCCGCATCCCTGCGACGACTATCCCAGCCCCTATACTGCCCTGGCGCTCTTCCAGCGCCTGGACGCCGGCGTGCTGATGATCAACGGCGCGGGGCGCGAGGTGGCGCACAACGCCAGCGGCGCCTACAGCAACAATTCCAGTCTCTCGGACCCTTCCCGCAACTGCGAGCACCCCTTCCAGGCCGTGCACGAAAGCCTGGTCGACTTCTGGCAGGACCTGGGCCAGGATGAGCTCGTGATCCAGATGCACACCTACGACGACGCCAGCCACCGCGACCTGAAGAGCCTGGTCGTCGTAGGCGGCCGCAACAACCGCATCCACAATCCGCCGCTCTTCGACCCCGGCGGCGGCCGCAAGGGGCTGCTCGGCAACCTGGGACAGCCGGTCTTTGCCGCCGACGCCCTGGGCTGGCCGCACGCGGAATGGCCGCTGCAGGAATACATGGCCTCCAACGCGCTCTATCCCGTATACGTGGACGGCGGCATTCCCGACTCGCTGATCCGCATTCCGACCTCGGCCAGCCTTTGGGGACACCCCGGCAGCTGCCAGTTCAATTACATCTATCCCGAGAGCGGCGAAGACTATCCGGAATGCAACGGCGTCGAGCGGGCGCTGCACGTGGAAATCGACGAGCTGCCGACCCCGGCCCACGAAGAGGGCTTCGATGCCTTCTACGCGCTGGGTGACACCAGCGTCGCCGTCTGGGAGCACTTCGTCCACCACCTGGCCTTCAGCCAGCCCTTCTTCGAGAGCCTGGTCGAGGCCCACGACAGCCTCGGCGTCTTCGAGGACCTGGAAGGCCCGACGACCCCTGAAGACCTGGCCCTGCGCGGATTCACCGCCAGCAGCCTGCGCATCGGCTGGACGCCGAGCCGCTCGACCTGGTTCGGCAGCTACGAGGTGCTGATCGACACGGGCAGCGTGATCGGCCCGACGCCGGAAGTGCGGGACCTGGAAGTGCACGAGGAGCTCTGCTGGCCGGGCACGCGGCTGGTCTGGATCGACGGTCTCGAGCTGGGGCAGGTCTACACCCTGGCCCTTCGCGCGCGGGACAGCCAGGGCCGCAGCAGCGACCTGAGCAATGCGGTCAGCGGCATGCCCGACGACCTGGATCCGCCGGAGATCGTCGTGCCCCGGCAGCCGGCGGCCTTCGGCGGCACTCCGCCGACCCTGCTGGCGCGCATCCAGGACGAGACCGGCGTCTCGCTGGCGCAGCTGGAGTGGAGCCTGGACGAGGTCGAATGGGCGAGCTACGTGATGGAGCTTTCCGGCGGCACCTTGTATACGGCGGAACTGCCGGCGCTGGAGGCGGGCATGACGGTGTATTACCGCGTTCTGGCCACCGACCAGTCGGGCAACGACAACAGCGCCCAGAGTCCCGTATACAGCCTGACTGTGCTGCAGGACCTGATGGCGCTGGATTTCGAGGAGCCCGGCGATTTGTGGCACGAAGCCATCGGCACCGCGATCGACCAGTGGCACCGGAGCACGGAGGACTCCTGGGACGGCGCGACCAGCTGGAAGTTCGGGGACACGGGAGCGGGGAACTACGCCGACGATGCCGGCGGCTGGTTGTATACACCGCAATGGGTCGTGCCGGTGGGCGCGGTCGAGCCCGCCCTGCAGGTGCTGCTGCGCGTGGACGCGGAGGCCTCCGCCAGCCAGCCCGACAGCTGCTATGACGGCCTCGTGATCCAGCAACGGCTGGAAGAGGGCGAATGGGACACCTGCGAGTTGCTGCCCGGCTGGACCCATTTCCTGCGCGGCGGCAGCGACGTGGTTCTCGACTGGCCGCAGGCCATGCTCAGCGGCTCGCAGGACTGGCAGCCCTGGACCCTCTCGCTTCCGGAAGACACGCGCCGCCTCCAGCTGCGTTTCGGCTTCGTCTCCGACGGCAGCGTCAACGCCGAAGGCATCTACCTGGATGCCCTGCGCCTGGGAGCGCAGATTCCGGAGAACCCGGCGACGGCCACCGAACTGCGGCTGAGCCTGCTTCCCGGCCATCGCCTCGAGTTGTCCTGGCTGCCGGTCTGGCAGGCGGAAGGCTATCGCCTCTACCACAGCGCCGAGGCCTATGGCGGGCCGGGCGAGATCTTCCACGAAACCACGGACACGGAACTCCTGCTGGACCTGGACTGCTGCACGGAGCAGCAGTTCTATCGCGTGGAAGCCCTGCTTCCTCCTGCCCGCATTCTTCGCCCCGCGGCAGGCCCCCGGCAGCGCAACCGGGACACTTCCGCAAGCTGGAAACCCTAGGACTTGCTCGAAGCGACGGAGTCGTCCTGCCAATGGCTGATGCGCCATAGATAGAGGCTGGCCACGCTCCGGTAGGGGGCCCAGACCGCGGCGCGCAGCTCCGCCTCTTTCGGACGGATGCTCTCGCGCCCGTCGACCCGGCAGAGGCCGGCGCGCAGGGCCAGATCGTCCCCGCTGAAGATGTCCGGCCGCCCCAGCGAGAAAAGCAGGAACATCTGCGCCGTCCAGCGGCCGATGCCGGTGACGGCCGTCAGGGCCTGGATAATTTCTTCCTCCCCGCTGCGCGAGAAGACCATTCCCTTGATCGGCGGCTTCCGCCAGGCCTCGGCCAGGGCGCGCAGGTAGCGCCGCTTCTGGCGACTGATTCCCGCCCCCTGCAGCGCCTCGTCTTCCAGCCGATCGAAATCCTGCGGCTTCGGCCGCCCGGGCGCATCGCAGAGCTCGAAGCACTGGCGGATCATGCTCGCCGCCGCCTTGTTCGAGACCTGCTGGGCAATGATCGCCCGGCAGAGCGCGCGGAAAAGCGGCCGCTGGGGGCGGTACTCCAGCGGGCCGATCCGCGCGAACCAGGGCTTCAGCTTCGGGTCCCTTCTTCCCAGTTCCCTCAGCACCTCTTCAGGAATGCGGCCTTTCTTCAGGAGTGTCTCGCTCATGGTCTGTGTTCCCTCGATGTGGGCATTTGCCCCTGAGTGGCCGGCTCAGATCCACCACTGTCTTCGGCGGCTGAAACTCTGCACGGATTTCCGAATCGCAAGGCTCAATAGAAACAGCATCTTGTCTGGATAGACATTTCTGGCACGACAAATGCAATCCCTCTTCCCGAATGCAAAACCTGCAACGGGAAGGACAAACAATGCGCGACAAGAAAAGGAAACTCCTGGTTCTGATCGGCCTGGGCCTTCTCGGCAGCCTGATCGGCTGTTCCAATGAAGGCACCGCCCCCCAGGACACGGAGATTACCTATACCGCGGACCAGATCGAGTTCATCAATCCGATGGAGATCAGCAAGGACCTGCCGACGGCGGGCGGATCCCGCTTCGGAGGAGGCTCGGGCGAACCGGCCGTCTTCTTCCCCTGGATGCCGGACGCCGTGCGCTTCATGCTGAACCCGGGCGAGAACACGAGCATCGACCAGAACTATTTCAAGTTCCGCGCCATGGGAGACGCGGTCGAGCAGCCGACCTTGATCCAGGGCATCTGGCTCGGGCCACGCGGCATCTGGGGCTATGACATGAGCCCGCACGGAATGAATTTCAATTCGCCCGTGCAGTTCATGATCGATGTGTCGCCGCTGCTGGCCCTGGACCTGCCGCAGGATCGCCTGCTGATGCTCCACGACAACGAGGACGGCACCTTCGTGCCCGTCCAGGCCGAGATCGTGCCCTACGATTCCGCGGAAAACAATTCGCGCTACTTCATGCGCGGCACACTGAACCACTTCTCGAAGTACGTCATCGGCATCGGGCCCCCGCCCGGCGGCCAAGGCGACAACTAAGCCCATCCTCATCCTGTGCTGCGGGGCGAAGGCCGAAAGGTCTTCGCCCCGATCCTTTTTCAGGCAGCCGCCGCCCCTCTCTCTTTCTGCAGGGTTTCATCTGCCAGGAAAGGCTAGCCCCCAATTGGTGCAATTCCACTCCCTGGCGGCGCAATTCCCCCAAGCCCCCCGAGCAAACTCTTCGCCCAATCAAGGCTATGCTATTGTTTTCACTTTATCTGTAATTTTTGGCACAATACCTGCGTTTCCCGCAGCATCAACTAGAGGCATACATGAAACGGCAATCCGCAACTCACTGGTTCGCCACAACGCTTATCGCCCTGCTCATCGGCTGCTCGCAAAGCCCGGTGGTCGAAGAGTCCGAAACGACGGTCTACCAGGCCGGAGAAATCGATCTGCTGCAGATCGATACCCTTCCCCAGGACAAGGCCGCGACGGTCTTCGACGACGACTTCGATCCCTTCCAGCCCTACACGGTCAGCTTCCTGCTGGAGGCTTCTGATCGCCTGCGCCTTGAAGAGCATGCTCTGGGGTTCTACGCGGCCCGCAACAGCGTGGCGCAGGACACGGAGATCGACGGCCGCTGGCTGGGCCCGGAGGGCCACTTCGGCTATGACATGCAGCCCCACGGGCTGAACTTCAATCGCCCGGTGCGCTTCACGATCGATGTGCAGTGGGTGCTGGATCTGGGAATCTACGATCCTTCCCGGCTGGTCCTGCTGTTGGACAACGAGGACGGCACCTATAACCTGATTCCCAGCAACCTGCGCAGCGGTAACATCCGCGCCATGCTGCATCACTTCTCGAAGTATGTCATCGGCATCGGGCCGCCTCCGAGCGGGAACGGCCACCGCTAAGCCCATCCTCATCCTGTGCTGCGGGGCGAAGGCCGAAAGGTCTTCGCCCCGATCCTTTTTTATTCGACAGCTTCCCGAGGTTCCTGACAAGGCGGCATACCTCCTCGCCGGGATCCGGGCGAATTATTCTTCCGTATACATCTGTATCCTGATCGGCTCCTTCCTTGATCCGAACTCCCGGCCGAGTGCGCCGGCTTTGAAAGCGACGTCCGGCCACGGACGGATCCCCGCCAGTGGAACCTTTCCAGTCCCCCGGAAGAAGAACACCGCTATTCATAGGGCAGCAAGAATTTTTCAGACCTCCTGAACCCCCGCTCATGGCTGTCGCTGACGCCTCCTGCCATTCGCACTCTGGAATATCCTGCTTCAACTCGCACCCGGCGGACCGATTCTGAACGCTTGCAGGGGAATCCAGCTTTGCAGACCGTTGAGATCCCTTCGTCGATGCCCTTTCCCCCGGCCTGGCCAGGCCCTTGCCAGGATTTGCCTGTAAATGCCAACTAATGACAAAAGGGCTTGCGACTCACCGCCGGAGACCAGATAATAAAGGACTGGCGGGACATTCCCCTTCCCCCTTGGAGAGTGTCTCACATTTGCCAGGAATGCCAATTGGAACCCGGGCGCCGGCCCCCCCGGCGTCCGGGTTCCGGTACACAGAAAGGAAAACCCCTTGAAAACACTCACCCGCCTCCTTCTGCTGCCGCTAGGTCTTGGACTGCTGGCTTCCTGCTCGACGCAGGATGGCACCGCCCCCACGGATGAACGCACGACCATCGACGCGAACCAGGTCCGCCTGGTCAATACCTTCGACCTGCTGGCCAAGGCCGATCGCATCGCCAGCGGCAACCTGACCACAGATGCCCAGCATGACTTCGAGCTGGACAATGCCAGTCTGTCCACCTTCAGTGACGGCTTCCTCAGCTTCAAGGCCGAAGCCGGCAGCCTGCCGGAGGCCGATGTGGCGATCCACGCCGACTGGATGGGCGAAGACGGCTATTTCGGCTACGACTTCGGACCGGACGGCTACCAGTTCAGCCAGGGCGTCGAGGTTTCCTACAAGGTCGACGCCATCGTCGCCGCCGGCCTGCTGGAAGACGGCAGCCAGCTGAAGCTCTACTGGGACATGGAAAACGGCCACTTCGAGGAAGTGCCCGCCGACCTGGTGTTCGACGAGGACGGATCGGCCCGCCTGCAGGCGACCCTCTACCACTTCTCGAAGTGGGTCATCGGCATCGGACCTCCTCCCGGCGGTGAAACCGACGACTAGGCCGTATCTGATCAAAAAGAACAAGGCCCCGCATCCGGTGGATGCGGGGTCTTTTCTCTCGGGGGGGGGCAATTTCGTGTTGTCGGAAAAGGGGACGCGCCCTCATCGACGGGGGGACGACCTCTTCTGGTTTGATTACCGAATTGGGTTGGTTACCGAATCTGGTTTGGTTACCGAATTGGATCGGGTCACCGAATCGGGTTGGTCACCGAATCGGGTTGGTCACCGAATCGGGTTGGTCACCGAATCGGGTTGGTCACCGAATCGGGTTGGTCACCGAATCGGGTTGGTCACCGAATCGGGTTGGTCACCGAATCTGCAGGTTTCACCTGCAGCTGTTTTTGGTCAGCCCTTGCAGGGCTGATTCATTTGTAGGTTGGCAGGCAAGGGATCCGGTGTTTGTGATGCAGATAGCCACGATCGCAGACCTCTGCCCGATGGTCTGATTCATCGGACACCTTCCAATCAAACGGCCCTGCAAGGGCCGACCAGAATCAGCTGCATGTGAAACATGCAGACCACCGGTTCCCGAACCAACACCGGATCCACCCATGGACCACCGGTTCCCGAACCAACACCGGATTCACCCATGGATCACCGGTTCACGACCCAACACCGGATTCACCCATGGATCACCGGTTCACGACCCAACACCGGATCCACCCATGGATCACCGGTTCCCGAACCAACACCGGATTCACCCATGGATCACCGGTTCCCGAACCAACACCGGATCCAACCATGGATCACCGGTTCCCGAACCAACACCGGATTCATTCACGGACCACCGGTTCCCGAACCAACACCGGATCCACCCATGGACCACCGGTTCCCGAACCAACACCGGATCCAACCATGGACCACCGGTTCCCGAACCAACACCGGATCCACCCATGGATCACCGGTTCCCGAACAATCGCCGGATTGGGTCTGGTCAGGATGTTCGTTCATTCAATGCCGGCAATCCGGCGACGATGCGGTTGGTCTCCACCGACACCCGTACGACTTTCCGGATCAGGTCGACGATGTAGCGCGGGTCCTGTTGTTCGCGGCACCAGGCATTGGGATCGTTGCGGATGCCGCTCTTCTTGTCCACGGTCACCTGGTAGCGCTCGAGAATCCACTCGATGGCGGACTTTCCGTTGACCACGTAATCGTAGGCCTCCAGCGGAATGCCGCTCAGGGTCAGCCGGCTGTTGTAGATGATGCGGGTCTTGTCCCACTTGCGGCCGGCCGCCTTCTCCTCGGCGCTCGGCCGGGCGAAGGTCATTTTCTTCACCTGGTAGAACTCCCAGGGATCCAGGTCCAGCTGCTGCTTCTCCTCCACCACGGCGGGGTGCGGCTCCACCGTTTCGTAGTCCACATGCCAGCGCGCCAACTCGCGCCCGGCCTCCATGAAGGCTTCGTAGTCGGCCCGCTCCTGCGTCAGCGGAATCCGCGGCAGCATCTTCTTCAGATCCGCGGCAAAGCGCCGGCGGTACTCCTCCGAATGGAGGATGCCGTATACATAGTAGAAGATGTCCTCCTTCTCCACGCCCTCCCCATACACCCGCCGAAACTCGGCCAGGATGCCATCCGTTATCCCCGAACGCCTCCGATAGCCGTCGACAATCTCGACGCCTTCCTCCTCCACGGACAGATCCAGTTCCCCACTGGTGGGAGTGGCTTTCTCGTAGACATACAGCGGGAAGCACTGACCCTTTGAAATACACTCAAGGTCCACAATTGAACTAGACATCAGCACCGAGAATCCTTTTGTAGCACCGATCCCAGTTGTAGCGAACACAAGATTCACGAGTTCGCTTGTAGGATACATCTTGGGTAGTTGATAGGTACGATTGTTGAACTGTTGATTGAAGTAGCACGATTGCTTCTGAAAAGGCCGATACATTCCCAACCGTATTCCTTCTGCATCAAACTCCCCACACTTCCCACGGATTAGGTCTTCCCTTATCTCATGTGTCCAACTAATCCTCTTGGGGTCATCCAGATAAAACCCATTTGCAAGATCTCTTCGTTCCGCAGAAGGACTCGATTTGGCAGCAATTTCGAATGCCTCCACTTGCGCGTTGAAAACTTCGATCATCGCCTTCATTCTTGCCGAAAGCGAAGACTCCGAATAATTGTAGCACCAGGCATCTCGATTGGTCTTCAGCCCACTCGAGTAAGTCTCGAATACAGAATTCAACTCACTTGATTTTTTGTCGCCAAGTTGAATAAAATTCATAAACGCGGGGTCTCGCTGGTTGATCCAGTCCGCCTCCGCGTTGGGGTGAATCCGTTGCCATTTCCCTGCGCGCTTCAACCCTTCCAGACTTTGCACTTCGGCAATGAGATCAAGCTTCTCTGCGCGGCTGAGGTAGTCGCCGATGTCGTGGTAGTACAACTTCCCGGGACCTTTGTGTACCGGGTTTCTAACGAGAATGGAAATGGCGACCGGAGTGCGCGTGCCTTGGCCGAACACATTGTCTTTCTCTTTGCGCCTCTGCTCACCCGAAGTCCGGGCATTGCCCCGCAAGTTGAAGATGTATACGGACGAGAACTCATCGGCAAGACATGAACGAAGCCCCGCGCTGGCATTCCCGTCAATGAATGCTCCATTGGTGACGAAGCCAATGACGCCTTGCTTTCCAATGCGATCGCTGGCCCAGCGAATGGCGCGGATGTAGGAATCGTACAGGGAGTTTTTGAGTGTGGCCGTCGATCGGGCAGCGTAGGTTTCTGTGATGCGTCGATCGAGGATCGGGTAGGGCACCGGATTCTCGTTTACCGAGTAGGGCGGATTGGCGATCACCACGCGGATCGGGGCCTTCTTCTGGCGTGTGACGCGTTCGTTGTTCACTGGGAACATCGCGTCTTCCATGTCGGCCTGCGAACCCGCAGCCTCGGTGAGCTGGAAGGTGTCCGTCAGCACGATGCCGTCGAAAGGGGTGTACTCCGGAATCGCCGGCGGGGAGCCCTTGCCCTTGCGCTCTGCCTCGAGGGCCTCCTGCCGCAGGGTGTGGAAGGTCTCCTCGATGTTGATCGCGGCGATGTAGTAGGCCAGCAGCACGATCTCGTTGGCGTGGAGCTCTTCGCAGAACTTGCGCTCCAGGTCCCCGGGGCGGATCAGGCCGCTTTGCAGGAGCCGGGTGATGAAGGTCCCCGTGCCGGTGAAAGGGTCGATAATGTGCACATCCCTGGCGCTCAGGGAGGAGTGGAACTCCTCGCGGAGCACATCCTCCACCGAATGGAGGATGAAGTCCACGACTTCGACCGGAGTGTAGACGATGCCCAGTCGCTCGGCCATCTTCTTGAAGGCCGTGGCGAAGAACTTGTCGTAAAGCTCGAGGATCACCTTCTGCTTGCCTTCGGCGTTGTCGATGCCCGCGGCGCGGGTGCGGACGGAAGCGTAGAATTTCTCCAGGCCGGCCGTCTCCTTCTCGAGAGCCTGGTCCTGCAGGGCGTCCAGCATGGACTGCATGGCCTGGCTCACCGGATTCAGGTCGGAAAAGGCATAGTCGGCAAAGAGCGCGTCGAAGACCGGCCGAGTGATCAGGTGTTGGCTCAGCATCTCGATCGCCTCGTCAGAGGAGATCGCCGGGTTGATGTTGCGCCGCAGCCCCCCCAGGAACTGCTCGAAGGCCTTCGCGTGCCGAGGCTGCCCCTGCTCGAGCAGGAGGCGAATGCGGTCCGTGTGCCGCTGCGCGATGCGTGCCACATCCTCGGCCCACTTGTGCCAGTAGCGGCGCTCCCCGCATTTCCGGACAATGCGCGCATAGAGCGCATCCTTCCACTCCTGCAGGTTGTGGAAGAAATCGAAACTCTGCTGCTGCGGCGCGCGCACCTCGGGCGAATCCGACTCCGTTCCGGGAAGCCCTCCTTCGCCGATGCCGATCACGCCGATCTGCGAAGGCGCTTTCCTGTTCAATTCGATCTGGTTGATCGTGGCGTTGAAGCGGTCGTCGTGGGAGCGCAGCGCCTGCAGCACCTGCCAGACGATGGCGTACTTGCGGTTGTCCTTCAGCGCTTCTTCCGGAGCCAGGCCAGCGGGGATGCCGATCGGCAGGATGATGTAGCCGTACTGCTTGTCCGGCGCCTTGCGCATCACGCGGCCGACGGATTGTACGACATCCACCACCGAGTTGCGCGGATTGAGGAAGAGCACGGCGTCCAGGCTCGGCACATCCACGCCTTCGGAAAGGCAGCGTGCATTGGAGAGAATGCGGCAACGGTCCGCCGGGCCGGGCTCCTTCAGCCAGTCCAGCTTGCCGTGGCGCGTCAGGGCATTCATCGTGCCGTCTACATGGTCCAGCTCGACCGACAACAGGTTGGCCTCGGAGCGGTGCTCCCGGCGATAGGTCGCCACCAGCTGGGCGAAGTACTCGCAGAAGGCCTGCGAATCCTTGATCGAGCGGGAAAAGGCGACCGCCGTGCGCATCGGCGCCAGGTCCCCGTAGAGCTCGGCCTCGTCGGCCGTCGTGTGATCGAACTTCTTCGCCAGCCCGTTCCAGCAGCCCGTCACGCGCACGGCGTCGTCCAAAGTCAGCGAGTTGTCCGAGTCCGTGATCTGTTTCTGGAAGGTCTTCGAGGCATAGGCCTCGTCCACCGCGAGCACCAGCACCTTGTAGTCGGTGAGCAGGTTCTTCTCGACCGCCTCGCCGAAGCCCAGGCGGTGGAACTCGGGGCCGTAGAGCGCCTCGTCGTCCATGGAGCACAGAGTGGCTTCGGCGTCCTCCGCCCGGCCCTTGGTTTCGTCCCCGTAGACGCGCGGGGTGGCCGTCATGTACAGGCGCTTCGCTGCCCGAATGTAGTCGGCGTCGTGGATGCGGACGAAGTGCGACTCGTCCTGGTCCGACAGGGTCACGCCGGTCGTGCGGTGCGCCTCGTCGCAGATCACCAGGTCGAAGTCGGGCAGGCCCCGGGCCTGGGCCTCGTGGACAGCGTGGATCGACTGGTAGGTCGAAAAGAGAACCGTGGTGCCCCGGTTGGTCTTCGATTGCTTGCGCCTGCGGATCTTGCGCTGCAGGGCTTCCCATTGCAACACCAGCGAGCGCGTCTGCGTCGTCGCCGGAAAGGCCAGGTCCGAGAGATCGATTTCCGCCGTGTCGCTACCCTTGCGTTTCCGTCGTCCGATGTTGGCGTCGGAGCACACCGCCAGGGCATGAATCGGTTTGCGGGAAAAGGCGGTCCATTCGCGCAGGGTCTGGGCGAGCAGGGCCAGGGAAGGAACCAGGAAGAGGACCGTCCCGCCCAGCGCAATCTCTTCGGCGATCGCCAGCGAGGTGTAGGTCTTCCCGGTGCCGCAGGCCATGATCAACTTGCCCCGCTCGGATTCCCGGAAGCCCTGTGTCACATCCTTCAGGGCCTGCAGCTGATGCGGGCGCGGCTCGCGCCTCTTCATGAGCTTGAGCTTGTGGATCGCCTTCAGCGAAAAGGTGGACCAGTCCACGGGCGAGGCGTCCAGGTCCTGCACGCGGAGCTTCTGGATCGGCTTGCTCTGGTCCTTGATCGTATGGTCTACATTCTTCCCCCACTTGTCCGTGGTGGAAACGATGATGCCCGAACTGAACTGCTTCTTGCCAAGCACCGCCAGGAAGGAATCGATGTCCCCCTTGGCCAGCTGATGCTCGGGCAGGAAGAACTTGCACTGGATGCCGACGATTTCCCCGGTGGCTTCCTCCTCGGCGACAATGTCGATGCCGATATCGCCGACCTCCCCCTTGCGGGGCCATTCATTCCAGAGCCACACCTTGGAGAAGCGTTCCGCGTACTGCGGATCAATTTCCAGGTAGCGGACGATCAGTCGCTCGAACCTGTCCCCCAGGTCGCGGTTGTTCAGCGCCGCGTCCCGGAACTCCGCCAGAATGTCATGGATGCTCATGGTGCCTGTCCCGTCAAGTCAATCCACATGCAGTTGTGCCACTGCGATCATGCCATCGCTTCCGCATCTCGTTGTGCAGAATAATGTTTGCAACGGAAATGCGGGTCACTCCTCTTCCGGTTTGGTTACCGAATCTGCAGGTTTCACCTGCAGCTGTTTTTTGGTCAGCCCTTGCAGGGCTGATTTATTTGAAGGGGGACTGGCAGGGGATCAAATGTATGTGATGCAAATCGCCACGATCGCAGACCTCTGCCCGATGGTCTGATTCATCGGACACCTTCCAGTCAAACGGCCCTGCAAGGGCCGACCAGAATCAGAATCTGCAGGTTTCACCTGCAGCTGTTTTTTGGTCAGCCCTTGCAGGGCTGATTCATTTGAAGGGGGACTGGCAGGGGACCAAAAGTTTGTGATGCAAATCGCCACGATCGCAGACCTCTGCCCGATGGTCTGATTCATCGGACACCTTCCAGTCAAACGGCCCTGCAAGGGCCGACCAGAATCAACTGCATGTGAAACATGCAGCCCCATCAAAACCACCACCCGCGTCCCATTCCACGAAGAGAGAAAACCCCGCATCCTGCGGATGCGGGGCCATTGATTTCGTATACGGATCGTCTCAGAGCAGCTGGTAGGGAAAACGGATCACGAAGGTGGTCCCTTCCCCCGGCTCGCTCTGCAGATCCATTTCGGCCTCGTGCTTCTCGACGACCATGCGGACCAGGGTCAGGCCCAGGCCGCTGCCGCGGCCGTCCTCCTTTGTCGAGAAGTAGGGGTCCCAGACGCGCTTCAGCAGTTCGTCCGGAATGCCGCAGCCCGTGTCGGCGACCTTGAGCTCGAGCCACTCGCTTGTCACACGGGTCTCGATGCGGATCTTGCCCTCGCCCTTGTCCTCCACCGCGTGCGCGCTGTTGATCACCAGGTTCATCAGCAGCTGCTGGATGTAGTCCTTGTCCCCCTCCAGCAGGGGCAGGCCGTCCTCCAGTTCCAGGTCGATCTGGAAGCGCTGCCCCGGCGTGATACTCCCGCCCTCCTCGTCGAAGAGGCCGCAGTAGAAGTTCTTGATCCGGCCGCCGGTCTCCTTCAGCAGCTGGAGCACATCCTCCACCTCCTGGTTCAGGTCGACGGGCTGCTTCTTCATCGAAAGCGGCTTGGACAGGGTGTTCAGGTTGCTGGCAATGCGCGAGATGCGGTCGGTCATCTGGTTGATCACCGCCATGTCCTCGCCCAGCTTGTCGCGCAGCTTGGGCTCCTTGGCCAGCTGGAGCTTCATCAGTTCCAGCCGCCCCTTGACCGGCGTCAGCGCGTTCTTGATCTCGTGGGCGATCGAGCCGGCCATGCGGGCCAGCATGTCGCTCTTCTCCTTCTCCAGCAGCTGCTGTTCCATGCGCTTCTGCAGCGTCACATCGCTGATCACCAGGCCCTGGCGGCCCTTGCGCATTTCCGAATCCGGCAGCGGGAAGGGGAAGAGGCGGAAGACCCGCCCCTGGCGATCGAAATCGAAGCCCGCCTCCTTGCCCGCGCTGCCCGTGAACTGGATGCGGTCCATGATCTTCTGTTCGATGCAGAAGGCGCTGCCGGTCCATTCCAGGTAGGGATTCTGGTCCAGCAGTTCGTCGCTCAGCCGGTTGCTGAAATGCACATGCCCCTTCTCGTCGATCACCAGCAGCATCACCGGCACCGAATCGACGATGCTCTGGTGATAGGCCTGCAGGTCGCGGACTTCCTTGTAGCGGCGGCGCTCCTGGCGGCGCAGATGGATATGCGTCAGAATGATCGAGCCCAGCTCGCAGAAGACTTCCAGCAGCACCAGCATCTGGTTGGTGAAGACCGAGACCTGGCTCTGGTTGTGGACATAGATCGCGCCGACAATGCGGTCCTGCAGTTTCAGCGGCACGCAGAGGCTGCTCTTCAGGTCGAGCTTGATCACCGACTTGCGGCTGCTCAGGGACTCGTTGTCCTGGATGTTCTCGTTGCGCGCGCTGACGCCCGTCTCGAGCACCTGGCGCACAATGGAACTGGAAACCAGCTCGTCCGGATTCTCGTAGGACTTGCCCTTGCGGTCCAGGGCCTGGGCGTAGCCGTAGCTGCCGTCATCCTGTTCCAGGACGATGGCGCCGAATTCGGCGTCCACCAGGCGGATCGCCGCGCTCAGCAAGCCGGCAAAGACATGGTCCGGGTCTTCGGCCTGGTTGATCTGGTGCGTGAGTTCAAGAATCTGCTGGAGGTTCTCTTCGGCGAATCCGCTGCCGGATGTCTCCATGCGGCGGGATTCCTCTTCGAGGTTCTCCAGGCTGTCAAACGAATCAAAGAAGTCTTCCATCAGCTCCGCCTGCTGCGAATCAGATCCTGGCACTGACTGGCCAGGGCTCGAAGCCTGCCCGCCAGGGGCATGCTTCCGAGCCAGTTGCGTTGTTCTGTCTTCAGGGTATCGGCTGTCTGCTTCAGCACTTTGATGGCCTTGCCCAATTGTTCCCCAGCCCGGGCCGCCTCTCCGCGGGCCAGCAGCAGTTGCCCGGCCAGCGTGCCCAGGGCCGCCTGCTGCAGGGGCGCCAGCCCTTTCGCCGGCAGCGACTGCCGCAGGCGCTCAAGAGCCGCCTCCAGCGGCAGGTCCAGGGCCAGGAGCAGTTCGAGCCGCTGGCGCAGGGGCCACATCACCTTCGGCATGTCCTCCAGCAGCTGCAGCGACCGGGGATCGATCCCGCCTTCCTTCTGCTTCCGTAGTGTACGAAGCCCGGAGCAGAGCGGATCGTCGTCCATGCTGCTGTCTGCCGCGTCGATCGAGCACGGGATGCGCGCGGCAAGCCCCAGGGCCAGCCATTCCTGCAGCAGCTCTTTCGCTTCCAGTTCCTGCAGGGCTTCCAGGTGAGCCACGAAGTGCTCCTCTTCCGGCAGCCGGCCCAGGTCCCATTCGATGAGCAGCCGGCTGTGAATCGCCTCGCGGCGCGCCAGGGGATCCTGCTGGCGCAGGGCCTCCTCTTCCATCTCGGCCAGGGATTCCAGGGCTGCGGCCATCTCGCCCTGGCGATACTGCAGCTCCGAAAGGGAATAGAGCACGTTCAGCAGCAGGCGGCGATTTCCCGTGCGCCGGCAGAGGCCGAGCGCTTCCTGAATCGGTCCTTCAGCGTCCGCGATGCGGGCCTGCAGGTAGAAGGCATAGCCCAGGTTGACCTGGATCTGTGCCTGGATCTCTTCCAGATGCAGTTCGGAGGCCTCGCGCCCGGCCTGCTGCAGGTCGGCGACCGCCTCCTGCCATTCCCCGCGATTGAGATGCCCGACCCCCAGGTTCATGCGCAGCAGGGGACGATGGCTGGGATCCGGCCGGGCCTGGGACTCGTCGAGCAGCGCCTTCCACAGACTTTCCGCCCGCTCCGGCCGCCCCAGGTGAAAGGCGATGGCGGCAATCAGGTTGGCCTGGTAGCTGATCTGTCGATCCCAGGGCCGCTCGACCTGGCGCAGGATCTGCTCGCTTTCGTCCAGCAGTTCCAGGGCTTCGGGATTCTCTCCGAGCTGCACCCGCAGGTGCGCCAGCTGGGAGAGCGCGCGCAGCCGCTGCCGGGGGGCCTCCGCGCCGATTTCCCTCAGAAGCAGTTTCAACACCCGGCGGGCAAGGCGAGGCTTTCCCTGCGCCTGGTAGAGGTGCGCCAGCTGCAGGAGGGCGTTGCGGCGCACGGCGGCATCCAGCGCCGGCATGCGGAAGAGCCGGCGAATGCTGCGGTAGGCCTCTTCGGGGCGCGCCTGGTCCAGGTAGGCCTGGATCAGGGTCGTGAAGAACTCGGCGCTGCCTTCCCGTCCTTCCACGTCCTTGGCGGCCAGGGCCTCGATCAGGCGGCTGCGGTCCTCCGGAAAGGCGCCCTCCGCCTGGCGCAGCAGCTCCCGCCCGCGTTCCCAGGAGATGGCGGCCGGATCCGCATGGGCCAGGTGCCCGAGTCGCACGGGGACCGGGGCTTCTTCCCGGGCCTCGAACCAGTCGAAGAGGCGCAGATGCGCCTGCTGGCGCTGTGCCGGAGCCACCAGCTCGCCGATCCCGGGTGCGACGGAAGGCACGCCGTCCCCGCGATCCCGCAGCAGGGCTTCGGCATGCAGCCGCGGCAGGGCCGGGCGCAGGCCGGATTCCTGCAGGCGATCGATCCACAGGGACTGCCCCGCCAGCGGACTCCAGGCCAGGATCTCTTCCAGCAGCCGCAGGCTCGCTTCGTCCAGGCCGGCCAGGTCCTCTTCGGCGGCGGCCCCGGGTCGTTTCAGTTCGGCGCGGGCCTGCAGGACACCGTCTTCCAGGGCCAGGCGTCCGTCGAGCCAGTTGAGGCGCAAGAGGTCCAGGCTGAGATCCAGCCGGCCATGCGTCAGATCCTCGATCTCCGCCAGCAGCCCGGGCGCGGGATCGATGCCCGGCAGCGCGCGGGCCAGGGTCTCCGAGTAGACCTCCCGCGTCGGCAGGGGCACTTCCACCGAAAGGCCCTCCGCATCCGCAGGGGGCGCCTGGATCGTCACCAGCAAGTGCTGCAGGCCGCGTTCCCGGCACAGGGCGCGCAGGCTCTGCAGCCAGTCGGGCAGCGCCGCGGGATCCAGCTCCGCGTGTTGCACATCCAGCACCAGCCCCGCCGGTTCGGCCCCCAGGGCGCGGGGCAGGAAATCGAGCAGCTGGTTGAGCCAGCGCCGCAGGCCCGCGGGATCCGCGGGAAGACCCTTCGCCGATCGAATGCCCTTGGACAGGGCGCTGCCCGCATCCAGTCCCGGATGCCGGAGCAGCGTGCGCCGCGCCCAGGCCTGCAGGTCCAGGTCCGGACAATCGATCAGCAGCAGCTGCCGCCCCGCCAGCCGCAACTCCTCCAGCAGACCGATCAGCCGGGCCGACTTGCCGCCCCCGGCCGGGCCGTGCAGAATGCCGCTCTCGCCCCGGACAAGGGCCTCGGATAGGGCGCGGCTCCAGGCCGCCTCCCCTTCCAGGCGCAGGGTGAGCGGGACCAGCTTGGCGCCTTCCTGCGGCTGTACGTCCAGCAGGGCGTGCATCACCTGGCGAGGGGCGGGACGCTGCTCCGGCTGCCTGGCCAGGCAGGCCTCGATGAGGGGCAGCAGGCTCGAGGGGCGGGAAGGCGGACGCTCACCGCTGAGAATCGCCTGCAGGCAGGCCTGGGGATCCTCGGGCCAGGGCAGGCGCCCGTTAAGCATCGCCCAGAGCAGGACGCCCAGGGACCAGACGTCGGAGTGCGCGTGCACCTGGCCTTCCTGGATGCGCTCCGGAGGCATGGTCATCAGCGTGCCGCTGCGATCCGCCCCGGCCTCGCTGAGCTCACGGGCCAGGCCCAGGTCGAGCAGCGAGGCCTGACCGGCGTCGAGCAGCACGTTGCCCGGACTGAGGTCGCCGTGCAGCAGGCCCGCGGCCTGCAGTTCGCTCAGGCCCTGGGCCAGTTGCAGGCCCGTGCTGGCAATGGCGTCCTCGCTGAAGGGGCCGGGAAGCAGATCCTCCAGGGGCTGGCCGCCGCGGTGTTCCATCACGATCACGCCGATGCCCTTGCCCGTGGGCAGGAACTCCAGCAGGCGGGGGAAGACCGGCGAGACCAGGCGCCGCATCAGCCGGACCTCGTCCAGGAAAAGCCCGGCCATCTGCTCGTCGCGGGCGGCCTTGAGCACGACTCGACGGCCCGTGTAGCTGTCCAGGGCCGAGAAGACCCGCGCCGTGGTGCCCTCGCCCAGTTCGCGGCGATCCGTGTAGCGGGCATCGGCGGCCCGGATCCAGGGCGCTTCCTTCATCGGCGGAGGCGGTCCATGTCGATGACGAGCAGGCCCAGGTTGTCCGGAGCCCCCAGGCGCGTGGCTTCGGCGACCAGGGCGTCGGCGAAATCGGCGGCGTCGCGGTGGCGCAGGGCGAGCCGAAGGATGTCCCTGCGCAGCATGCCGCTGTTCCAGAGGCCGTCGCTGCAGAGCAGCAGGCGGTCCCCGTCCTCCAGCCGGAACTTGCGGTGATCCAGCTCGAGGCCCACGGTAATCCCGATGCCCCGTGTGACAATGTGCTTGTGGGGGTGATTGAGGCTTTCCTCTTCGGAAAGCTGCATGCTGCTGACCAGGGTATGGTCACGGCTGAGCTGGATGATGCGGCTCTCGCGCAGCAGGTAGGCCCGGCTGTCTCCTACATGGAGCAGCATGGCGGCGCGTTTCTGGACCAGCAGGCCGCTCAGGGTGGTGGCGACGCGTGCCTCGCCCAGCTCCTCCTTCAGCCGGTCGAGCCCCTCCTCCAGGACGGCGGCCATCGCGGCGGGATCCGGCCAGCCGCCTGCCGGCCAGAGGCACTCGTTCTCCTGGAAGAGACGGCGCAGGAAGAGCGTGCCGGCGGTGGCAGAGGCCCGGTCTCCGTGTGACAGGCCGCCCATGCCGTCGCAGACGACGAAGGCCCCGCGGCCGCCGCGGATCTGCCAGGCGCACCAGTCCTCGTTGCGCGGACGCACGGCGCCCCGGTCGAGGCGCAGCTCCACGCCGGGGCCTGAAGCCTGGCGCGGGCCGGGTTTCAGGGAAACGGAATCGCCCAGTTCGGCGGCAGGCCTTGGTTCCTCACTCATCGCGTGCTTCCTCTGCTGCGCCCTCTTCCTCGAGCCGAAGAAAGGCCTTCGCGGCATCCTCGCGCCAGCACAGGTCCATGCCGGGGCTGAGCCCTGTATCACCGGGATTGATCTCGACGGCCAGCCCGCCCGCCGAACGGACCCGGTCACGCATCTCCTGAATGTAGGGAAAGAGCGCGCTCGTGCCCACGAACAATCCCAGTTCGAAAGGTTGCGCCAGGGCCTGCTGCAGGCGGGAGACCGCCTTGCCCGGCAGGAACTCGTCGAAGAGCACGACCGGCGGACGGATCACGGCCTTGCAGGTCGCGCAGCGCGGCAGCGGCGGCAGGGTCTTCCAGTCCGGATCCCGCAGGCGGCGCCCGCAGGAGGGGCAGTCCAGCCAGCGCAGGTGCCCGTGGAGCTCGATGGCGTCGCTGCCCGCGCGGACATGCAGGCTGTCGACATTCTGTGTGACAAGCACCAGTCCCGGATTCCGCTCCTGCCAGGCGGCCAGGATCCGGTGGGCCGCGTTGGGTTCGGCCTGCAGGCCGGCCAGCACCAGCTGGCGGATGTACTTCCAGCAGAGGCCGGGGTCCCTGCGCATGCAGTCCGCGGAAAGGGCCTCTTCGATGCGGATCCCCTCCGGCAGGTTCTCGTCGCCGTAGAGGCCGCCCAGCCCCCTGTATACGGGAAGTCCGGAAGCCACGCTGATGCCGGCGCCGCTGACGACCAGGATCCGTCCCCCCCGGCGCAGCACGCGCGTGATCGGGCTCAGCTCCATTCCGCGTCCCCGCCTGCGCCGAAGGAGGGCAGGCCCAGTTCCTCCGGTTCCGGCAAGCGGCGGAAGTCCAGTCGCTCCCCGCCCACCGGGGCCTCGAAGGCCAGGCGCCAGGACCAGAGCGCGATCCGCCTCTCCGGAAGCGGCGAGGGCGCGCCGTAGCGCAGATCTCCGAGCAGCGGGTGCCCCAGGGCCGCCAGCTGAACCCGGATCTGGTGCGGGCGGCCGCTGTGCAGGCGGACCTCGACCTCGCTGCGGTCCTTGTATACGGCGAGCACCCGGTAGTCGAGCAGCGCCTCGAGGGCTCCGGGGTGTCCCTGCTCGACCCGTCTCACCGTGTTGCGCCGGCGGTCCTTCAACAGCCAGTGCCTGGCCGAGCCCTGCGGCGCGCCCGTCCAGGCCCCGTGCACGCAGAGCCGGTAGCGCTTCAGCACGCTGCGCTGCCGGAACTGCCGCGAGAGGCGCTCGGCGCCCTTGCTGGTGCGGGCGAGCACGATCAGCCCTCCGGCGGGCCGGTCCAGGCGGTGGACCAGGCCCAGGAAGACGCGCCCCGGCTTGTCGTACTTCCGCGCGATATAGGCCTTGCAGTGATCGAGCAGGCTGGCGTCCCCGCTGCTGTCGCCCTGGCTGGGCAGGCCGAAGGGCTTGAGGACCACCAGGCAATGGTTGTCCTCGTGGATCACATGGAGGGGTGTCACGCCTCGTCTTCCAGGCCGGCGCCGGCGCGCAGCACGAGGCTGCAGGGAAGGGAGTAGCGGCGCAGGCCCTCGCGCGGCTCTTCGCGCAGCAGCAGTTCGCGGGCCTGCAGGGGCAGGTCGAAGCGGTCGCGCAGCAGGTTGGCGATCACGGGAGCCGAGTAGCCCATGGAATAGGCGTTGAAGACCAGGAAGAGCGGCGAAGGGGACAAAACGGCGGCCAGGGCTTCCAGCAGGCCGGGCACATGGCTCTCGAAGCGGAAGACCTTGCCCTTGCGGTCCCTGCCGTAGGCCGGAGGATCGAGCACGGCTCCGTCGTAGACGCGTCCGCGGCGCGCCTCGCGCCGGAGGAAGGCCTCGCAGTCGTCGACGATCCAGCGCACCGGCCGCTCCTCCAGGCCGGAGGCGGCCTGGTTGCGCCGCGCCCAGGCGACCACGTCCTTCGAGGCGTCCACATGACACACTTCCGCGCCTTCCGCCGCCATCGACAGGGTGCCGGCTCCGGTATACGCAAAAAGCGAGAGCAGGCGCGGCGGCCTGCCCTCGCTTCGCATGAAGTCCCGTATACGCCGGCGCGTCCAGCGCCAGTTGGCCTCCTGCTCCGGGAAGAGGCCCGTGTGCTTGAAGGGCGTCAGCTTGAGCCGCAGGCGCAGATCATCGTGCTGCCAGTCCCACTCGGCCCCGCCGCGGCGGATCTCCCAGTGGCTGGTGCCGTAGCGCCGCTCCGGGTCGAAGCGGGCTTCTGCGGCCTGCCACTCGGCTTCCGGCAGCCGACGGCTCCAGATGGCCGTCGGATCGGGCCGGCTGAGCAGGCGCCCCGCGAAGCGCTCCAGGCGAAAGCCCCCGCCGCTGTCGAGCAGCGTATACGCAGGCAGCCGGGCTTCCTCGGGGCGCAGCTGCACTAGCGCCCCGCTTCGGCGTCCTGCAGCAGGCGGAAGACCTCGCTGCCCGTACCCAGGATCAGCTGGGTCTCCTTGTCGAAGGTCTTCTCCCAGGTCTCGAGCGTCTTCTGGAAGGAATAGAAGGCGCGGCTCGTCGCGTCGCGGTTGTAGGCCAGGTTGAAGATGGCGGCGGCCGTCGAGTCGGCCTGGCCTCGAATGGTCTCGTAGTCGCGCTGGGCCTCCGACTGGATGCGCAGCAGCTCGCGCTCGCGCTCGCCGTTGATGCGGAAGGCCTCGCCCTGGCCCTCGCTGCGGTAGAGGTCGGCGATTCTCTCGCGTTCGGAGATCATGCGCTCGAAGACGCGGCGCTGGACTTCTTCCACATAGTTGATGCGCTTGAAGCGGAAATCGAGCACCTCGATGCCCAGCTCGGCGACGCCCTCGCGGGACTTTTCCAGCACTTCGCGCTCGATCTCCGGCCGGCCGACCTCGACGCTGAAGACTTCCTGCTCCTCGCCCTGGTCGCGGCCGACATTCTCCTCGATCACGGTGAACTCGCGGTTGCTGCTGCGCACGATCTCCACCAGGTCGTAGCGGGCGACCGCGTTGCGCACGGCGCCGTCGAGGATGTCGTCGAGGCGGGACTGGGCGCCGCGCTCGTCGCGCAGGCGTTTGTAGTACAACAGGGGATCCGTGATCCGCCAGCGGCCGTAGGTGTCGATCTCGATGAAGCGCTTGTCGCGGGTCGGCACCTGGTTGGGGTCGCCGTCCCATTCCAGGTAGCGCTTTTCCAGGCGCACGGGCTGCTGGATCAGGGGGACCTTGACATGCAGGCCCGGTTCGGTGATGGCGTTGCCGACGGGCTTGCCGAACTGCAGGATGATCACCTGCTCGGTCTCGTCCACCGTATACAATGAAAGCCAGGCCAGGGCGATCAGCAGGACGAGGCCGACGAGGCCGATACTCGCCTTGTTCATTTTCCACCTCCGATCGAAAGGCCCTTGCCCGCCTCGAGCATCACCGGCAGGACGTTCTCCACGTTCTCGTCGACGATCAGCTTGCTGCCGGATGCGGTCAGCACGCTCTCCATGGTCTCCAGGTAGAGACGCTGGCGCGTGACCTGCGGGGCCTTGCGGTACTCGGCGAGCACGGACTCGAAGCGCGCGGCCTCGCCGATGGCCTCGTTGACGCGTTCCGTGCGATAACCCTCGGCCTGCTGCAGCTTCTGCTCGGCCTCGCCGCGGGCGCGGGGGATCACGCGGTTATAGTCGGCCAGGGCCTCGTTGATCAGCTTCTCGCGTTCCTGCTGGGCCTCGTTGACCTCGTTGAAGGCCGGCTTGACCGGATTGGGCGGGTTGACATCCTGCAGGATCAGCTGTTCGATGTGTACGCCGTTCTCGTACTGGTTGCAGAGGTCCTGCAGCCGCACTTCCACTTCGGAAGCGATCTCCTGGCGGCCGACGGTCAGCACCTCGTTGACGCTGCGGTCGCCGACGATCTCGCGCATGATCGATTCCGTCATGTCGCGCAGGGTCTTGCGCACGTTGCGCACCTTGAAGAGATAGAGGTAGGGGTCCGTAATACGGAACTGGACGATCCACTGCACGTCGGCCAGGTTGAGGTCGCCGGTCATCATCAGGGATTCGCTGCCGTATTCGCGCTGGGAATAGCGCGTGCGCACGTCGGCGACCAGGGTCCGGAAACCGAATTCCTCCTTCAGCTGGCGCTCGACGGGGACTTTTGTCACACGCTCGATCGGGTAGGGCAGCTTGAAGTTCAGCCCGGAGGGCAGCGTGCGGTTGTAGGCGCCGAAGCGCTGGACCACGCCGACCTCCTCCGGTCCGATGCGGGCCCAGGAGCTGATCAGCAGGGCCAGGGCCAGCAGGCCCGGCAGCAGGTACTTGAGCCCCGGCCCGTTCAAGCGGGGAAGCTCGATCTGCATGTCCTGGTTGGGTGTATTCATGGGGCGGTCCTCTCTGCCGGCATTGCCGGCCCGCTATGTGCTGTATACGGCCGGAGAGGGCGCATTCGCCCTCCGGCCGCTGAAGTCGGGAATATACACAAGCCGGCCGTGGCATGGCGGCCACGACCCCTTGGGAACAGGGATATAGACGGGCGAGGGGCGCTCAGTTCCCCAGGGGCTGCGCTTCCAGCCTCAGGTGGAAGCGGCGAGGCGAGGAGTGGAAGGCCTTCATCACGCGCTGGATCTCGCCGCTAAGCTCGGAGCGGCGGATCGGCTTGCTCAGGTAGCCGTTCATGCCGGCGTCCAGACAGCGTTGCCGGTCGCCGCTCATGGCGTGCGCCGTCAGGGCGATGATCGGCAGGCTGTTGTGCTCCGAATTCCTGCGGATCTGACGCGTGGCGCTCAGGCCGTCGAGACGCGGCATGCTCAGATCCATCAGGATCAGGTCGAAGCGTCCCGCCTTCAGCAGGTCCAGGGCATACTGGCCATCCTCCGCCAGGGCCACCACGTGTCCCATGCGTTCCAGCAGGCGACGGGCCAGGGCCTGGTTGACCGGATTGTCCTCGGCGACGAGGATCCGCAGCTGGTCCGGCTCGTCGTCCTTCTGCTGCAGGCGCGCCAGCTGATCACGGAACTCGCTTTCCACCTGCAGCATGGCCTCGAGCAGCTCCTTGCGCTGCACCGGCTGCTCCAGGGTCTGGATCCAGATCGGCAGGCCGCGGGCCGTCAGCTCTTCCCCGGGACGGACCAGGCACAGGGTCGGCGGCAGGGTCTCGTGCTCCTGCCTCAGCTTCTGGAAGAAGGCTTCCCACTCCCCGTCCAGCACCAGGGCGTCGAGCAGCAGCAGCGAGTTCGCGCCATGCTCCCTCAGGCTTTCTCCCAGGCGCCGGGGATGCGAGACCAGGTGGACCTTCATGTCCCAGTCGCGCAGGATCTGCAGCAGGTTCTCGCGGCTGGTCTGCGAGCGGTAGCAGAGGATCACGCTGCGATCCTTGAGCAGGCCCGCCTTCTGGCGCTCCATGCGGGTCGTTGTCGAGATCGGTACCGCCAGGTGGAAGACGCTGCCCTGTCCCGGCTGGCTGTCGACCCAGATCTCCCCGCCCATCAGCTGCACCAGGTTGTGGCTGATGCTGAGGCCCAGCCCCGTGCCGCCGAACTGCCGCGTGGTGCTGCCGTCCGCCTGGGTGAAGCTTTCGAAGATCTTCTCGCGCTGTTCGGGCGTCATGCCGATGCCCTGGTCGCGCACGCTGAGGTACAGCCAGAGGTCGCTCTGCTCCGGCAGTACGGGACTTCGCTGTCCTGGCTGACGGCGGGGTTCGGGCAGCCGGCTCCGGTCGCGGCTGGTGTTGACCTGCACGCGTACCTCGCCCTGGCGGGTGAACTTGATGGCGTTGCCGCAGAGGTTGATCAGGATCTGCCCCAGGCGCAGCTCGTCGCCGATCAGCTCCTCGGGCACCGTCGCGCCCACATGCCAGGCAAAGCGCAGGTGGTTGCCCTCGGCGCGCAGCTGCAGCGGGCGCAGGTACTCCTCCAGTCGTTCGCGCACGCGGAAGAGCGCCGGGTCCAGCACCATCTTGCCGGCCTCGATCTTGGAGAAGTCGAGAATGTCGTTGATGATCTTCAGCAGGGAGTCGGCGCTGGTGCGCACGGTGTTCAGGAACTCGCGCTGGTCCTCGCGCAGCTCCGTTTCCAGCGCCAGGTCGGTCATGCCGATGATGCCGTTCATCGGCGTGCGGATCTCGTGGCTCATGTTGGCCAGGAAATCGCTCTTGATGCGGCTGGCATTTTCCGCGTGATCCCGAGCCAGCGCCAATTCCCGGCCGTCCTCTTCCAGCCTGCAGCGAGTGATCACCCCCTGCCAGAACTCCCGGTGCAGGATCCGCCCCTGCATCAGCTGGACCAATATGGCGATCAGGATCAGCAGCGAGGTGACCTGGGCCGGTTGGTCCCCTTTCAAGGCGGCAGGAAGCAGGGTCAGCATCATGGGCAGATTGATCAGCAGCACTCCCGCCAGCCACTGGCGCTTGACGGACGTGAAGGCGACCAGCTGCCCGAAGCCGACGCCAGTCGCGAAAAGAAGGAAGACGAGCCCCTCGATCGTCACTCCTTCCAGGCCCAGCTGCACGCAGGCCGAGGCACCCCAGACGGCGATCAGGGCCGTCGAGTAGAAGCGGAAACGCTTGAAGATGCGAGGCGAGCGGACAAAGCGCGTCCACTGCGAGAGGACTCGCAGCCGAAGAAGGGTCAGGAGCAGGAGAAGGCCCGCGATCAAGGCGTGAAAGGCGAAGGGCGCGCTCAGGTCCATGAAGGCCCAGATCAGCAGGAAGCCCACGAGGTGTGCCGCCGCGCCTCCCAGGACGCGATCGTGGAGTTGGCGCGAGGCCGCCAGGTTCAACCGGCGCAGGGAGGGCAGTTCCCCCGCGCTGCCGGCGGCACCGTCCTGGACCAGGGAGCGCAGTTCATGTTCGAGCAGCAGCATGGCAGCCTTTCAACAGGGTCCCGCCTCGACTCCAGCTTCAAGGAAAGCCGATACGGAACTCCCTGCCTCAATCGGCAGAATTCCGCACAGGATTGAGAAAGCCCCCAAAGCCGCCCCAAGTAAAACGGGCCCTCACACTATCGCATGAGGGCCCAAAACCTCTGACATGATTCAGGAATGCCGCAAACCCCCATTCCCTATTCTCCGCGCTCTCTGTCTCCTCCGTGCTCTCCGTGCGAGAAGGCTGTTCCCGGCAAAGGCTGGAATCGGCAATTCGTGAAGGGGTCTACCAAGTCCCGTACGAGTTTTTTCATTGAAATTTCTTCACCCTATGCCGATATTTCAAGTATGATTGAGATCCCTCGCCCCCACAATCTCCAAGATCTGGCAGCCTTGTTCGAGACCTTTCCCATCGTCGCTATCCTCGGTGCCAGACAGGTGGGCAAGACGACTCTCGCCCGGCAGTTCGTCCGGGATCAGCCCCATACCTGGTTTGATCTGGAGGATCCGAAAGCCCTGGCCCGTCTGCAGGAACCGCACCTGGCGCTGTCCCCGCTGGAAGACCTGATCGTCCTGGACGAAATCCAGCGCATGCCGGAGCTCTTTCCCTTGTTGCGGGTGCTGGCAGATCGTCCGGACTCGCAAGCGCGCTTCCTGCTGTTGGGCAGTGCCTCGCCCGCCCTGCTGAAGCAATCGGGCGAAAGCCTGGCCGGCAGAATCGCGTATCACGAACTGTCGGGGTTCTCCCTCGAGGAGGTGGGTCCGGATCAGGCGGAGAGGCTGTGGTTCCGTGGCGGCTTTCCCCGCTCCTTCCTGGCGGCATCGCTGAAGAGCTCGCGCGCCTGGCGCGAACAGTTCCTGCGGACCTTCCTGGAGCGGGATCTTCCCCAACTGGGCGTACGCATTCCGGCACTGACCCTGCGTCGCTTCTGGACGATGTTGGCCCACTGGCACGGACAGGTCTGGAACGCCAACGAGTTCGCCCGTTCCTTCGGCATGAACGACACGACGATCCGACGCTATCTCGACCTGCTGACAGATGCCCTGGTGCTGCATCAACTTCAGCCCTGGCAAGAGAACCTGCGCAAGCGCCAGGTCAAATCTCCCAAGGTATACATCGCGGACAGCGGCCTGCTGCACAGCCTGCTCGACATCGACGATCCGGATCGGCTGCAACACCATCCGAAGCTGGGCGCATCGTGGGAAGGCTTCGTGATCGATGCGGTCCTGCGCCAGCTGGGCGCACGGCGGGACGAAGCCTGGTTCTGGGCCACGCACAGCGGCGCGGAACTTGACTTGCTGGTGCAGCGTGGATCACAACGGCTGGGCTTCGAGATCAAGCGCACGGCTGCACCGCGCACGACGAAATCGATGCACAGTGCCCGGGAGTCCCTCGGGCTCGATCGTATCACCGTGATCCACGCAGGGGAGGAGTCCTTCCCTTTGAAGGAGGGCATCCATGCCATGGCCTTCACCCGCATCCGAAGCGAGCTGCGGCCGCTGGAATGAGAATGAAAGACGGGCAACCGTCGGCGACAGGAAGCCATGCGCGCCACCTCTTCGAGAGTGCATTCCAGCTGCAGCATGGCCGGGAAGCCGCCTACTGGTGGCAGCTGTAGTACAAGGCGATGTGGTGTCGCAAACCGTTGAATGAACTGCTGTCCAAGGTCTACAAGGAAGGAAAGGCCTGGTGCCCTGATCTGGTTGGTTGCCTGCTACGAAAGACCTGAGGCATTCCCCGCACTCTAGCCTGCACGATTCTTGCGCATTTCGGTCTCGAGCCTCTCGGCCAGGAAGACCTTCAACAAGCTCTGGTAGGGCACATCCCGCTTGTTGGCCAGCAGCTTGAGCTCTTCCAGCAGGTGCTCCGGCAGACGGAGGGAAATGGTTTTCAGGGAAGGCTTCAAATTGGGCAGGACCATCCGTCGCCCTTCCGCCCAATCGATGTATTCCGTTGAATCCGCCTCGGACCAGAAGGCCCTTTCGGCGTCCTCCGTCCGATGCTTCGGGACTCGCTTCCTAGGCTTTGGCATAACGCAGCCTCTCCTTTCGCGACATGTCACGCGCCGAAATCACGCGAAGCCGGTTTTCCCGCACCGTGAAGACAATGAACAAGTGCCGTCCCTTGTCCGATTGCCCCAGGACGAAGAACCGGGGCTCGCTCTGCGAATGCTGTGCATCGGGCAGGGCAAGCAGTGGCCGATTGAAGAACACCTGCTCGCACTCGGCGCCTGAAACGCCATGTTTCTCCCAGTTCTTGAGCAGGTTTCCATCATCCCACTGAAAGCCGGTGCAGTTCTTGATAAGGTCCATTGGATCCATTGCCAGGGTGCTGCTCCGGATGGGTCTGTGGCGTTCATGCAATTGGCATGTATATACTGCAAATATACCGCGGCACGCAAGGCAAAAGAAGCTGCAGGGAAAGTGGGCTGTCCGGCACGCTTCCGGATCAAGGGCATGCAAAGTTTCAAGGCACATCAGCACGAATCTTGAATCGATACTTTCGCGAAGCGAAAGCCCAAAGTGCGCGCTTGCGCGCACACAGCGAATCCGCTGCATGCCAGGCCAACATCCTCGAGAGTCACAAACACTATTTGTGCAGCGACCGTCCAAGAGCATCCAGGTGCGCCTCCCAGAGCACCTCGCTCATGCTGGGATGGGCGTGGAACATGCGCGCCACCTCTTCCAGGGTGCACTCCAGCTGCAGCATGCTGACGGCTTGGGCGATCTGGTCGGTGGCGTGATTCGTAACCGTGCTGAAGGCAGCTTTCTACATGCCCAGAGGGCTTTTTCAGATATTTGCAGGCTTGACCTTCGGGAAGGGGCAAGGCGAGTACCTCGACCCGTTCTAGTGGAGAGAGCGGCCACTGCAAACAGGGTAATTATTGTTGATATCCGTAGACATCAATAGCAAGAGTTCCGGGTGTTATTCCAAAATCATTAGTAAAGCTCATTGACTGGCCAGGCCACTGATTGCCAATGAGCCTATCGCTGCTGAGGTCAGTAAGCGTAAGGGACCACAAAAGACCACCGATCCCCATGTGAATGTTTCCGTCATGCATAATATTTATCCAATAAGTTCCAGGTAATAACTGAAATGGTGTAAAAGTAAACTCTAAATATCTATATGGATAATTAGTTGACCCGCCGCTAACTCCACCAAAAAATGGTGGAGTTGTTGATAACAAAGCAACAGAAGTGTCGTCTTGGTGGACATCGCCAGCAAATGGAGTAATTGCAGCTGCGCTCTCAGAACTCCACACACTAAGTACAGGATTAAGATTAATCCAATCGTCGTTGATATTGGTGGCGACACCTTTTAAGCCAGTAATTGTAGTTGGAGCAGCAACTTGAAGCTTTGCAAGTGTCCTTTCGTATATGGCATGAGTCATGCTTGCAGCTGAGCCGGCTTTAAGCTGCCCATCAGTGCAAGCATCAGTTTGAAGATTCCAACAAGAGGCATCAACTCCAGTGTCATCTTGCCTTAAGTTAAAGACAACCGGAGACGCCGGCGTATCCTCCATCACTCCACCACAAGCTATCATCTCTTCCACCTGGTCATCAAACGCCCAATTAGCATCAGTAATATCGATTCCATCTTGCTCGTATACAATGACAAGCTTGTAGTCAGCATCAGCACCAAAGTCGATGTTTCCGTTTACATCGATATAAGGTGCAAGAGCGGCTCCACCAATCTGGCGTTGCTGTGCTTGACCGAGTGTTAACCCTTTCGCCACAGCTTTCTCTTCTACGTTATCACCATGAAGAAGAACGATCGCACGGGAGTCGTAGCTCTGAATCACAAGCGAGCTGTCCGGATTCGTGCAATCCGGATCACAGGCTTCCGCCTGGAGGGAGAACTCCGTGCTGTCCGGAACCTGGGACAGGTTCATGCGGCTGGTCGCGCCGAGTGGCAGGTCCAGCAGGTTTTCTCCGTTGTAGAGTTCCTGGCTGTATACGCCCTTTTCCGGGACAAGCACTCGTCGCAGCCGTACTTCAGCGCCAGACGCCGCGTCCACCGAGAGCAGTTCGAGTTCCTGCCCATGCGGATCGCAGGCGCATTCGGGGTTGATGTAGACGATGATCTTCGCATCCGAGTAGATCTTGACGAAATCCTCCGGCACCGCCTGCGTGGCACTCCAGGAGCTCTCGTCGCGCCGCACAGTGATGTACTCGCAGTCCTGCTCCGTTTCCACCTTGAACAGCCGCTGCACCAGGGGCGAACCCTCTCCGTGATCCGTCTCGACGCGCAGGATCTGCGAGGCGCTGCGGGGATGAATCCCGTTGATCGGGTATTTGCCCCCTCCCGCCGGGTTCTCCGCATCAAAACCGGGTGCAAGCTGCGCCGGCAGGGTGGGGGCCAGGAGGAGCAGGCAGAGAAGGGACCAGGAAAGAAGAGTGCGCACGGAAGTCGGTTCCAGATTGTTCATGTCGGGTTGAGCAGAAGCAGACAAGCAATCCAGCACTAGAGTCCGGTTTGCCTGGCCGAAACAGCGTTTTGCCCTGGGTCGGATCGGAACCTATGGCCGGCGGGCTGTTCAAGCAAGAGGAAATCAAAGCCGCCACAAGCAAAACGGGCCCTCAAGCAATCGCATAAGGGCCCGAGATATCTGACCAACATTCGGTTGAGTCCGTAGATTTGTGCAAAAGCAGCTAAGCCCTTGAAAAAGGAAGGGCCATGGCCTTCTTTAGTGGTGCATAACCAAATCACTAAGGAGGAAAACCATGGCCCAGCAGCATGAAGCCAATT
>JAUIFJ010000068.1 GCA_030429345.1 bacterium
TTCAAGCAGCAGGTGGACAGCTGGCTGTCCGCCCCGGCCAACTAGAGGGGGACACGCACCGTGGCCAAGATCATCAAGGACGTATACACGGAGTACTTCTCCGGGAAGGCGGGGCTTTCGGCCCTGCCCACAGCGGTGGAGTTCGTGGCCGGCGCAGCCGGCGGCGGGGCCCCGCTGACCCGCTACATCATCAGCGACAAGCGAAGCGCGCAGGACTTGTTCAAGTCAGGTCCGCTGCTGCAGGCCATCGAAGAGCGCCTGGACGCGGGCAGCACGCTGATCTACGCCATGCGCTTGGCCGGGTCCTCGAAGGCCAAGGCCACGCTCGACGTGCCCGGCTCCTCGGGCACGGCCTTCACCCTGGACGGCCTCTTCGAAGGCACCTGGTGGAATGGCGTGGAGGTGACCGTCACCGAGGACGGCGGCGACCGCACGGTCGACATCGTGGACCCGGACACGGACGTGGTCTACAGCTTCACCGATACCAGCAATGCCGGCCTGGTTTCCAAGATCAACGCCGGCCAGTCCCTGGTGGTGGCGACGATCGGCGCCGGGGCTCTGGTGGCAGCGATGACGGCCACACCGCTGGCCAGCGGCAACGACGGCTTGACCCTGGCCAACGGCGACTACACGGCGGGGATCACGGCCAGCGAGGACTACACGGATGTCAACTGGGTCCACTTCGTGGGCGCGGACAGCCTGACCCTCTGGACCGCGATCCTGACCAGCTGCAACGCCATGGTGACATCGAACCTGGGCGAGCGCTTTGCCCTCCTGGATGTCCCGCGGCTTTCGGCCGTCGACATCACGGCGCCCACGACGGCGGAAGTGACCACCTACCTGGGGACGATCACGGCTCTGATCGCCACGGTGGCCGATCAGAACGCGGTCATTTGCGCCGGCGAGGCCACGTTCCTGTCTTCGGATGGCACGACCTACCAGAACCGGATCACCAGCACCATGTCCGGTGTGCTCGCCGCGGGCAAGATCCAGGAGAGCCTTCTGGCCAAGTCCCCGCCCAACGTGAGCGCCATCAGCCCCGAGTGGAACGCGGGCAGCCAGTCCACGCTGGTGACCGAGAATGTGATCCACATGCGCATTGAGCCGGGCCTGGGGCTGATCTTCGGCAACAGCAACAACCGCCCGCCCGTCGGCAGCGCCTACAACCGGGTGGAGAAGGTGCGCGCGGTCTACGCGGCTGGCAAGTCCTGCCGGCTGGCCGCCCTGCCCCACCTGGGCAAGGCCAACGACGAGGACGGCCAGGGCCTCTTGCTGATGGAGACGGACATCCGCCAGCCGCTGAATCTGATGGTCCAGAAGGGGGAGATCGACAGCTTCGAGCTCGAGCTTTCCTCGACCCCGGAGATGCGCGCTTTGGGCGAGGCCGAGGTGCGGATCAGCGTCAACAGCCTGAAGGCCTTCGAGGTCATTCTGGAGAAGGTCTACCTGGACTAGTCCCGGGGGCCTCTCGCTAAACGGAGAGTATCACCATGCCTGTCACACCCAGTTTCGCTGACGGCGTCAGCGGCAACTCGATCAAGATGCTGATCAACGGCGCGCCGGTCTTCGGGCTGCAGAATTTTAACTGGAAGGTCTCGAAGGACAAGAAACCCGTGCACGGCGCGGGCTTCAAGGGTGCCCACGGGGCCGTACGCTCGCATCACAAGATGTACGAGCTGGACTTCGAGATCACGGAGATGCTGGTCAGCTTCGTCGAGCTGAAGGCCATCCTGGCGGCCGGTGCCCTGGCCGGCGGCGAGGTCTACGAGGACCCGACCGACATCCGCAATGCCTTGATCGTCCTGGCCTACCCGGGCGCGAACATCGCGATGTCCAAGACCTTCAGCGGCGTGGACATCACCGAAGCCTCGGGCGGCTTTGCCGACGCGGAAGACGCCGAGGCGATCAACATCAAGTGCAGCGGTTTCGCCACCGGCATGCAGGGCGGCTTCTAGTTTTCTTCGGGGACGCTGGCGTGGGGAATCAAGTACCTGCGTCAGTGTCCCCATTTTGTAATCTATCCAATCCCCGGAGACACCCATGGACACCCCGAAGACCCATCCCACGGCCGAAGACCTGGCGCAGCTGCGCGAGAAGTATCCGAAGCACAACCTGTACCAGCTACAGCTGGTTGACGGCCGGATCGTCATCGTGCGCGGCTCGTCCTACGACGAGTTCGAGCAGATGCAGCGGGCGGCCAAGGGACGCGAGTCCCGCCTGGCCATGGACCTGGTCCGGACCTTTACCGTCTGGCCCGAGATTCCGGCCCAGGAGCTGGAGTACAACACTTCTGGCGACTGGGAGCCCGGCCTGGTGATGGCCCTGTCCGAGAAGATCCAGGAGACCCTGGGCTACTCGAAGGAGATCACGGTAAAAAAGCTCTGAGGGCTGCGCGCGCAGACCTGGATTCCGTGTGGTACAAACAGGCCCGCGCGCTCATTGCCCACCGTTTTTCCGCTTACACCTTCGAGTGTCTGGACGCCCTGCCCCTGGAGCGGATCTTCGAGCTCGTGGCCGGCGCGGAGTGGCTCGGGGAGCAGGAAGCGAAAGCGGCTGAGGCTTCCAGCCGACGAGGGAACCGCGGCAGAGGTTCCCGGCGCCGGCACTGAAACACACAGGTGGAGCACACGATGCTGAAGGGTCTGAATAGCGCGATCACCATCAGCGTCTTCGGCGCCAGCAACTTGAGCGCCTTCAACGATGCGTCCAAGCGGCTGAACAAGTTCGCGGGCAACTTCGAGAAGGCGGCCGAGCGGGTGAAGCGGGCGGGCCGGACGACCATGCTCGTCGGTGCCGGCATGGCCCTGGGGCTGGCGGCCCCCATCGTCCAGGCGGGGAAGCTGCAGACCCAGATCGCCCGGACTGGCGGTATCGCGGAGGCCACGGCTCCGCAGATCACCCAGATCGGGGACGCGGCCAAGTACTTGGGCGCGACCACCATCTACACGGCGCAGCAGGTGGCCGAAGGGCAGTCCGCGCTCGCGAGCATGGGCCTCACTGCCGGCATGGTGTCGAACAAGACGGGCATCATGGCCGACACGATCACCTTCGCCGCCGGCCAGCAGGTGGAGATGGCGGAGTCCGGTGCGCTCTTGGTCGGTACTTTGAAGGCGTACAACAAGCCCCTGGGAGAAGCCACACGGCTCTCCGACCTCTTCACCACCAGCTTCTCCAAGTCCAACCTGAAGTTCTACGACCTGCAGGAGTCGATGCTGAACACGGCGTCGACCTCTGCGGCCTTCGGCCAGTCCATCGAGACCAACCTGGCGCTCCTGGGCATTCTGGCCAACCGCAACGAGAAAGGAGCACGCGCGGGTACGCGGCTCTCGATGACCATGACCAAGGTCTACACCCAGGCCTCCAAGGTGAACAAGGCCCTGGGTGTCGATGTGTACGACAAGAGTACGGGCCAGGCGCGGGACTTCATCCAGGTCTTCGGCGACATCCAGGACAGCATGCGGAGTATGTCCGAGGAAGCCCGGAACACGACGCTGACGGAGATCTTTGGCGCTGAGGGCATCAAGGTCTTCAACATCCTGATGAGCAGCTCGCGCAAGGAGCTGATGGGCATGCGCAATGCCATTGCCAGTGGCGACGGGGCTGCCAAGAGATTCGAGGAGACCATCACCCGCACCCCCTGGGGCGTGTTCAACCTGATGAAGAGCGCGATCGACGGCGTGGCCCAGACGATGGGGGACAACCTGCTGAAGACCGTGGTCCCGCTCATGGAGGGGATCACGGGCATTGCAACCGGCATCTTCGAGTGGATGCAGGCGCACCCGGTGCTGACCCGCATCGGAGCCACGATGGCGGTTGTGGCGACCGTGGGTTCCCTGCTGGGCGGCATGCTGCTCTTTGTAGGCGGCTCGTTGCTGCATCTGGGCGGCATGGCCCTGATGGTGCCGGCACGGCTGGGGCAGATCGCGTTCTCCATGGGTGTCACACAGAGCGCGGCGGTGCCGCTGATCGTCAGCCTCAAGGCCCTGGGGCTGGCGGCGCTGAAACTGGCGCTGCCTTTCGCCCTGGTGGGGGTCGCGATCTTCGGCCTGGTCAAGGCCTGGGACACCAACTTCCTCGGATTTCGTGACACCGTGGAAGAGGTGTGGTTCGCGATCAAAAGCGGGGCCCTCGCGGTCTGGGGCGGGATTCAGCGGCTCTTTGGCGGCGTGGTCACCCTTCTGGGAACGGCGGGGGAGCGCGTGCGCGCCTTCTTCGCCGGCTGGACCGAGCACACAGGTGGGGCGATTGCTCCCCTGCTTCTCTTCGCCGGCGCCGTGGCCTGGGGCCTGGGCTTCATGGCCGGCACCCTGGTCCGTGCCTGGAACCTGGTGAAGGCCAACCCGATCGTCAGCGGCCTGCTGTTTTCTAGTCTTGTTGCCTTCACCTGGCCCCTGCTGGCCAGCGCAGCGACCGCGGTGTGGGGTTTCGCGACCCAGACGGTGCTGGCCGGGACCCGCGCGGCCGGCGGGTTCCTTGTCGCCCGTGTGGCAGCCATGCGCGCCTCCCTGGCCTACGCCTGGGCCAACCGCAGTGCCCTGCTTTTCCGGCTCACAACCTACACCATTGTGGCCGCGACCAAGGCCTGGGCGGGCGTACAGTGGGCGCTCAACGCGGCCATGGCCGCCAATCCGGTGGGCCTCGTTGTCGGGCTTGTGCTGGGTCTGGCGGCAGCCGGGGTCT